>NZ_JBNPUW010000003.1:0-708697 GCF_051168375.1 Bradyrhizobium sp. HKCCYLRH1034
GCTTCTAACCATCCTGAATGCCATGATGCGCGACCGAAAACCTTATGCGATCACTCCATCAACATAACAGTTGCCGGCGTTCGCCGGGACGACAGCTGTGGGTATGGCTTGAGCTCGCGCCTCTCGTGCATTGAACGGGGCGGAGCGGGAAAATGTGGGGTCAGCCGCAACGCGACCGCCCCCTTGACGTTTGCAGCCCTACTCCGCCGCCAGCTTCAGATCCGGCGCGGCGTTACGGACCTCAGCATCGACCTGGGCTTCGAACTTGGCAAAATTCTTCTGGAACATGCCGACCAGCGCGCGCGCAGTCTTGTCGAACTCGGCCTTGTCCTTCCAGGTGTTGACCGGGTCGAGGATCTCGGTCGGCACGCCCGGCAGCGCGGTCGGCACCGCGAAACCGAAATATTTGTCGGTGCGGAACTCGACGTTGCGCAAGCTGCCGTCGAGCGCCGCCGTCAGCAGCGCGCGCGTCACCTTGATCGGCATGCGCGAGCCCGTGCCATACTTGCCGCCGGTCCAGCCGGTGTTGACCAGCCAGCAGTCGACATTGTGCTCGGCGATCAGCTGCCGCAGCATGTTGCCGTAGACGGACGGATCGAGCGGCAGGAACGGCGAGCCGAAGCAGGTCGAGAATTCCGGCTGCGGCTCGGAGCCCAAGCCGCGCTCGGTGCCCGCGACCTTGGCGGTGTAGCCGGACAGGAAGTGGTACATCGCCTGCGCCGGCGAGAGCTTTGCGATCGGCGGCAGCACGCCGAAGGCGTCGGCGGCGAGCATCACGACGTTCTTCGGATGCGGCGCGCGGCCGGTGCGCGAGGCGTTCGGGATGTAGTCGAGCGGATAGGCCGAGCGGGTGTTCTCCGTCTTGGAGCCGTCGTCGAAATCGGGAACGCGCGTATCCTCATCGAGCACGACGTTCTCGAGCACCGCACCAAACCGGGTCGACGCCGCATAGATCTGCGGCTCGGCTTCCTGCGACAGCTTGATGCACTTGGCGTAGCAGCCGCCCTCGAAGTTGAACACGCCGGACGGTCCCCAGCCATGCTCGTCATCGCCGATCAAGGTGCGGTTCGGATCGGCCGACAGCGTCGTCTTGCCGGTGCCGGACAGGCCGAAGAAGACAGCGGTGTCGCCGTTCGGCCCGACATTGGCCGAGCAGTGCATCGGCATCACGCCGCGCTCGGGCAGGTAGTAGTTGAGCGTCGTGAACACGCTCTTCTTCATCTCGCCGGCATAATAGGACCCGCCGATCAGGACGATCTTGCGGGCGAAATCGATCGCGACGACGTTCTGCGAGCGCACGCCGTGGCGTTTCGGGTCGGCACGGAAGCTCGGCATGTCGATGATCGTGAGCTCCGGCACGAAGGTGTCGAGCTCGATCTTCTCGGGGCGGATCAGAAGCGTGCGGATGAACAGCGAATGCCACGCGAGTTCGGTGAAGACGCGCGTCTTGATGCGGAAGCTCGGATCGGCGCCGCCATAGAGATCCTGCGCGAACAGGGTCTTGCCTTCGGCGTGCTTGATGAAGTCCTGATGCAGCGCCTCGAACTGCTCGGGCGTGATCGCCTGGTTGCCCGCCCACCACATCTTTTCGGTGGAGGCGTCGCGCACCGTGAACTTGTCCTTCGGGCTGCGGCCGGTGAACTCGCCAGTATCCGCGCACAGCGCCCCGTCGGCCGACAGCACCGCCTCGCCCGCCGCCAGCGAATACTGATAGAGCTGGGGAGCGCCGAGATTCCAGTGCACCTGCTTGAGGTTCTTTAAGCCGAACTTGTCGGCACCAAAGGCGCCGTTGCGAATACCCGTCTCTTGCACGAAGATCCCTCCTGAGAGCCCGCATCTGTTGCGCGCAGTCGCGCGCGTTGCGCGGTGACCGTTGCCGTTACATCGCCTTATCGAAGCGCGGTCGCCGACCTAATACTGATCAACGCTGGTCTTGCCAAGACGATCCGGCCCAATTGGTTATTGGCAAACCGTGATGTACGTAGCTCATGTTTTGCCGCGCCATGCACATTCCAGCAGCAGCCGCCTGCGCCCCGCGGAGTTGCTGCAACGCAACAGATATATCAGCGCGGTTGGGTTTCACGAGAACGACGAACGACGCTCAAATCGACGAATTCGCGCGGGCAAGCGAAGACCAAGGCGAAGACCGAGCATCCGGCCAACGCCCGTCGCAGCGCATCGCTGCAACCGATCAAGGGACGCCGCCCGAGCCGACGGAATGCGTCGGTGATCAGCCGTGTCGCCGCTACACCCGATCAGCCAGCTTCCGTTCACGATTGCCTCGCGCTTGCGGGATCACTTAATCCGATTCTCCCGGCCGCGACGTCAATGAGCTCACTCGCGCCCACGCCATGGGTTTGCGCGGCGCTCACCTTCTGCTGGACGGGGAGCGTGCACATCGAGCTTCACCGCAACTGCGTTCATGCGTGAACGTCGTCGTCTTTCGTCACGCGAGGATGAGCACAGCCATCAAAGCGGGCTCGAACTACACCTCACTTCGCGCGTGCCTCGTCAGCAAGCCGCGCAAGCATCTTGCGCAACGCCCCGGGCGTGGTTACGTGCTCGGGAAACCCGAGCCGTAGCGTCTTGCCGTCGGCCATCAGATCCAATCCCTCCGGGTCACAGCCGCTACACCGCCACTCCGCGGCTTCGGCGCCGAGCAGCTTCGTCGCGTAGAGGGCGAGCGCCTCACGGTGATCTTCGTTCATGTGATCGACAGCGCCCTGCTCTGCCAGAATCAGTTCATCAGCATCGGAGATATCCGTGAGAAACTGCTCGGGCTTGAGATCGACGATGCGGCCGAATCCGGCGACGAGATGCGCGCCTGACGGACGAATCACGAAGAACGAGAAGTCGGCGAAATCCGCATAGTCCGCAGCGGACGGATGCGCATTGAGATACCGACGGCGCATCATCTCGCGATTGTCGTCGGTGGCCTGCTCGGCCTTGCCCGACAGCATGATGCGAGTTCCCTCGAGCGGATCGCCCGGCGCCCGTTCATCGAGCATCAGCGATACGCGCGAATCGGCAAGTACATTCCTGGTGTGTACAGCTAATCGCGAGATCAGGATGATCGGAGCACCATCGGACGCGGTGGCGACGTTGACGAGGGAGCAGTAGGGATCGCCCGTACCAACCATCAAGGTCGCAAGTGCGCCCTGCCGGCTTCGGCGCAGCAGGGATTGCGTCACGCGGTTAGGGTTAAAGCTCGCAGACATCGTCTTTTCCCTCGTCCATCCAGTTGCAATGAAGGCCTTTTTTCGGCTAAACGGGCCACAAACCTGGGCGCGGCACAAGACTTTGCCATGGTATTTGTGGAACTCGGTCACACTTCAGCCCAGCTTGCATTGCTCGTTGACCATGTTCGAAGCCCAAATATGCGGCCCTTATCTTGATTCTCGAAGTCTCGGCGTAACCAGACTCTGAAAGCAGGCTCATGCCCACAATCGCCTTGGTCGATGACGACCGCAACATTCTGACATCCGTCTCCATCGCGCTCGAGGCCGAGGGTTATCGGATCATGACCTATACCGATGGTGCGTCGGCGCTCGACGGTTTTCGGACCAGCCAGCCTGACCTCGCCATCCTCGACATCAAGATGCCGCGCATGGACGGCATGGAGACGTTGCGGCGGCTTCGCCAGAAGTCCGACCTGCCGGTGATCTTCCTCACCTCCAAGGACGAGGAGATCGACGAGCTGTTCGGCCTGAAGATGGGCGCGGACGACTTCATCCGCAAACCGTTCTCGCAGCGCCTGCTGGTGGAGCGCGTCAAGGCCGTGCTGCGCCGCTCGCAGCCGAAGGATCCGACGGCTCTGCCGAAGGAGAACGACGCCAAGGCGCTCGATCGCGGCCTGCTGCGCATGGATCCGGAGCGTCACACCTGCACCTGGAAGAACGAGCCGGTCACGCTGACCGTCACCGAGTTCCTGATCCTGCAGGCGCTGGCGCAACGTCCGGGCGTGGTCAAGAGCCGCAACGCGCTGATGGACGCGGCCTATGACGACCAGGTCTATGTCGACGACCGCACCATCGACAGCCACATCAAGCGGCTGCGCAAGAAGTTCAAGATGGTCGACGAGGAGTTCGAGATGATCGAGACCCTCTACGGCGTCGGCTATCGCTTCAAGGAAACCTGAAGCCCTGCAGCAAGGGACCTGAAGCATTGCCTTGCGCGACGTCATGCGAAATTGCGCGCTGACGTCGCGGTCTCGATTGGATAGGCTACGCCTCCTGCGCGTTTGTCCGAGCGCAGATGCCGGAACGGGGCCATTGTTGCGGCGAATTCGGGTGCGGCAAGTCGAGTTCTCGCGGGAATTCGCCGCACAACCCCTACGAAATTCGGAATCGGAGCACTCACATTGCTCGATCGCACGCAGCTTGACCCAGCCGTGAATGCCCACGACGCCGCGATCGCGTCCGAGGCGGCGGACGAGACCCCGCACGTCTCCGGCTGGCAGCGTCCGCTGAGCTGGCTGCGCCGCGCCGGACAGTTCCTGTTCGCGCTGTCGTTCTCGAGCCTCACCCGCCGCATCGTCTCGCTGAACATCGCCGGCCTGCTCGCGCTGGTTGCAAGCATCCTGTACCTGTCGCAGTTCCGCGCCGGCCTGATCGATGCGCGCGCGCAGAGCCTCCTGGTGCAGGCCGAGATCATCGCCGGCGCCATCGCCGCCTCGGCCACGGTACAGACCAACACCATCACCATCGATCCCGAGCGCCTGCTCGATCTCAAGCCCGGCGAGAGCTACGGCGCGCCGGACGAATATTCGCCGCTCGACTTCCCGATCAATCCGGAACGCGTCGCGCCGGTGCTGCGCACGCTGATCTCGCCGACCAAGACGCGCGCGCGCATCTATGATCCGAATGGCGGGCTCCTGCTCGACAGCCGCAACCTGGAGAACGTGCTGCGCTTCGACCTGCCGCCGCCGTCGAGCGAGAAGCCCGGCTTCGTCGAGCGTGCGCTGATCTCGGTACGCACCTGGCTCAATCGCGGCGACCTGCCGCTGTACCGCGAATATGGCCCCGAGAACGGCAACGGCTACGAGGAAGTCGCCGACGCGCTGAAGGGCCAGAAGCGCAGCATGGTGAGGGTCAATTCGCGCGGCGAAGTGATCGTCTCGGTCGCGGTGTCGGTGCAGCGCTCGCGCACCATCCACGGCGCCCTGATGCTGTCGACGCAGGGCGACGACATCGACCAGATGGTCACCGCCGAGCGTCTTGCCATTCTGAAGGTCGGCGGCGTCGCCTCCGCCGTCATGATCGTGCTGTCGCTGCTGCTCGCCAGCACCATCGCCGGACCCGTGCGCCGGCTCGCCGACAGTGCCGAGCGGGTCCGCCGCCGCATCAAGACCCGCGTCGAGATTCCCGACTTCACCCGCCGCCGCGACGAGATCGGCCATCTCTCCGGGGCGCTGCGCGACATGACGGACGCGCTCTACAACCGCATCGAGGCGATCGAGATGTTCGCCGCCGACGTTGCCCACGAGCTCAAGAACCCGCTGACCTCGCTGCGCTCGGCGGTCGAGACGCTGCCGCTGGCGCGCAACGACAACAGCCGCGCCCGCCTGCTCGCCGTGATCGAGCACGACGTGAAGCGGCTCGATCGGCTGATCTCCGACATTTCCGACGCCAGCCGGCTCGATGCCGAGCTGCAGCGCCAGGACATGACCCTGGTCGATCTGCGCCGGCTGCTGAACACGCTGACCTCGGTCGCCAACGAGACCAAGCTCGGCACCGACGTCACCGTCGAGGTCCGCTTCGAGGGCCGCGGCGCCAACGACACCTTCTCGGTGCCCGGGCATGATTCGCGGCTCGGCCAGGTGATCTCCAACCTTCTGTCGAACGCGCAATCGTTCTCCGCGGCCGGCGGCAAGGTGCGCATCACCTGCCGGCGCGTGCGCTCGGAGATCGAGATCACCGTCGATGATGACGGCCCCGGCATTCGCGAGGACGCCCTGCAGCGCATCTTCGAGCGATTCTATACCGACCGGCCGCACCAGGGCTTTGGCCAGAATTCCGGGCTGGGCCTGTCGATCTCCAAGCAGATCATCGACGCCCATGGCGGGCGGATCTGGGCCGAGAACCGGCCCGGCCCTGTTGACGCCGACGGACATCCGACCTCGGCCGGGGCTCGCTTCGTCGTCCGGTTGCCGGCGTCGTGACGAACGAAACGGCGAGCATCCATGCGTCTGCCGTCCAGGTGGGGGAGCAGGCCGTCCTGATCCGGGGCCCCTCCGGTTCCGGCAAATCCCGACTCGCCTTCGATCTGATCCTCGCCGGACGCGCGGGACAGCTGCCGCCAACGGTTCTGGTGGGCGACGACCGTGTTCATCTCGCCACACGCGGCGGGGAAATGTGGGTGAGCCCCGCGCCCGCTCTGGCCGGGCTGATCGAGATCCGCGGTCTTGGAATCCGCGCCTGCGACCATGTGTCGGAGGCGAAACTTGGGCTTGTGGTTGACCTGATGGCCGAGGACGCTGCCCGCCTGCCGAACGCCGAATCGCTTCGGATTCATCTCAACGGTATCGAATTGCCACGGATACCTGTCGGCCCGGGTTTCTCACCCCTCCCGCTGGTTGTAGCGGAACTAATTACCACTCAAGCTTTCATGTTCCGGTAATCTTTCGGCCGATTGTGTGGGGCAAATTGGTAACCATATCAGCCCCACTATCGCGACCGAGTAGACCGCCGCCCCCTCCCATTCTGTATGCCAGAATCCGGGAGACTCGCGAATATGCCCTCTTGCGCGAGGGCTCCGGATGGTCAAAGTGGCGCGTTCGTGCGGTGCACCCAAGGCGCCCGCGAGGAGTATCCGATGATTGGCCTGGTACTGGTGACCCATGGGCGCCTCGCCGACGAGTTCAGGGCGGCGCTGGAACACGTCATGGGTCCTCAAAAACAAATCGAAGCGGTCACGATTGGCGCCGACGATGATTCCGATCTCTGTCGCAGCGACATCATCGAAGCCGTGAACCGCGTCGACACCGGCGACGGTGTCGCCATTCTCACCGACATGTTCGGCGGCACGCCGTCGAACCTCGCCATCTCCTGCATGAGCCGGCCCAAGGTCGAGGTGCTCGCGGGCATCAACCTGCCCATGCTGGTGAAGCTCGCCAAGGTGCGCGAGGAGCGCTCGCTGCCCGACGCCATCGCCATGGCGCAGGAGGCGGGACGCAAATACGTCACCATCGCCAGCCGGGTGCTCGCCGGCAAATGAGCGACGAGGATGCTCAGCAGGACAACGTCGCCGGCCCGGCTGTCCCTGCCGGAGCCATCTCGCGAGAGCTGCTGATCACCAACAAGCGCGGCCTGCATGCGCGGGCCTCGGCGAAATTCGTGCAGATGGTCGAGAAGTTCCAGGCCGAGGTCTGGGTGACGCGCGGCGGCGAGACCGTCGGCGGCCGCTCGATCATGGGCCTGATGATGCTGGCGGCGGCGCCGGGAACCAAGATCCTGGTCTCCGCCACCGGGCCCGAGGCGGAGGCCGCGCTGCAGGCGATCACCGACCTGGTGAACGACAAGTTCCACGAAGAAGGCGTGTAAGGGCCTCCCGAAACGCGTTTCGCCATGCCGCAATGGGGCATTCTACCCGATTTGCGCCTATCCTCGCATAGCGACACGGTGAGGATGGCATGTCCAATAGCGCTATTCGGCTGAGCGAGGCAGAACTGCGAGCCGTGGCTGAATACGCCGCCGTCGCTGCACTTCCCGCGCTGGCGATCTTCGAATGCGACCGACCGGATGATCTTCGTGCACGAGCCGCAATACAGGCCGCCCGAAGCTTTGCGAGCGGTGGGAATCGGAGCAAATCCCTACGGGATAGCGCGTGGGCGGCGCAGCGGGCGGCAATCGAGGCCCGCGATGAGGGGTTGCGCGCGGCCTATGAGGCCGCTCGCGCTGCCCTCGCCGCGGCCGGCGCGGGCTTCCTTCATCCCCTCCCGAACCCTTTCCAGGTCAAGCACATCCTCGGAGCTGCCGGCCACGCGGCGCGAGCTTTCGAAATCTCGGCCGGAGATGTTCCCGCCGTCGGCGCTGACTACCTCGCGCGATCACGGCTCCTTGCTTCTCGAGAGGTCGTGGACGTCCTCAGGCGTTATCCTGGTCCGCCGCCCGGAGGAGGCCGGGTCGGAGAGCTGATCCGCCAGCTCGATTCCCTGCTCCGGTGATCGGGAGGCCTCGCGCGCAGGAGCGCTTGGCCGGGACGACCGCGGAGCTATCCCCCCGATGCCTGAATATACACCTTCCAAACGATTGCAGGGCCCGCCTGGCCGTGGAAGAAGCGCTGCGTGGTCATAACCAGCGGCTCGGCTGTCGGGGCCTCCTTGGCCATCCAGGCCTCGCAGGCCGCGATCCGGTTGTCGGTGGTGTCGCAGATGCCGATGAACCCCTCGCGCTTGAGGTCCTCCAGCGCGCTCAGGCCGGAACTCCAGGTCTCCTCGGGCGTGGTGGGCACCGTGAACGGCCTTGGGTGGTCCGGGCTGTAGAAGGTCATCGGCGTGTTCATCTCGGCAAAGCCGGCCACCAGCGGCCAGGGCGAGCCGAATCGGGCATGCCAGGCCTTGGTCAGCTCCCGCGCCAGCTCCGAACGGGCGCCATAGCCGGTGGCGCCGTTCGGATTGGCGGCCATCTCGCGCCGGGCAATCCAGGGCGAGGCGATCAGCGTGAGCAGCGACAGCACGAGCCAGACGGCGGCGAGCCGCGGCAGCATGACCGATCGCAGCCGCAGCGCGGGAATTGCGACCAGCGCCAGCGGCACCAGGAAGAACAGCGAGATGCCCCAATCGGTCTTCATGTAGATCGTGAAGGCGAGGCCGCCGAGCGGCGGCCCGACGGCAACGATCGCCTGCACCAGCCAAACATTGATCGCCTGGCTTACATTCACGCCAGGATTGGGACCGCCGCGCCAGTTGCGGAAGGCGAATCGCGGCGGCCAGGCCATCACCAGCGCCGCCAGCGCCACCGGCAAAGCCAGCAGCGCCAGATTGTGGCCGACATAGCCGAGCACGAGCTCGGCGGCGCGGCCGCGATCCGACAGCGTATAGACATCCCCGGCATAGGTGATGGCGACGAAATCGACCCGCCACAGCCACACCAGATGCGGGATCATCGCCACCAGCATGGTGACGATCGCGACCCACGGCGCGGGCGACGCCAGGAAGCGCAACCGTTCCGGGTGCAGCAGCGCCGCAAGACCGATGGCGCCGATCATGGTCAGCACCCAGTATTTGGTCATCAGCGCCGCCGCGCCGGCGAGGCCGAGCCACAGGCCGGAGGCGGCGCTGCGCTTTTCGAACGCGTTGAGATAGGCCAGCACCAGCAGCGGCAGGGTCAGCAGCTGGACCAGGTCGGCGTTGTACTTGAAGCCCTTGAAATTGAAGATCGGGTACAGCGCGACCATCACCACGACGAAGAAGGCGCGGCGGCGGTCGACCACCTTGAGGCTCGCGAGCCAGACGATGACGAGGCCGCTGCCGTTCACGGCCATCGCCAGCGCATAGGTCGCCCAGTCCTTGACCGGAAACACCGCGAACCACAGCCCGGCGATCCAGCCCGACAGCGGCGGATGCTTGCCGTAGCCGAGCAGGAAGCGGCTGCCCCAGGCATAGGCCTCGGCGACGTCCATATGGACGTCCTGCGCCGCCTTCAGATTGGTCAGGATCGCCGTCCACAGCACGGCATGGACGATCGCGAAGGTGACGACGACCCAGATCGACGTTGCCGGCGCCGTGGCGCGCGCCACCAGCCAGGCGGAGATTCGCCGCGGTCCGAGACGGCCGCGCATGCGCGCCGCGAGAGGCGGAAGAGAGGTACTCGACATCCGCCCTCGGTAGCCTGTTTTGGCGGCGCGGGGAATCAGCTTGCCGTGAAGAAAGCCCCTGGAAATTCAGCAATATGGTTGCTGGTGAGGGGCTTGGGGTGCTATCTGCGCGACCCATGACGACCGCCCCCATTCCCAACATCCGCAACTTCTCCATCGTCGCCCATATCGACCATGGAAAGTCCACTTTGGCCGACCGCCTGATCCAGATGACGGGCGGGCTGTCGGACCGCGAGATGGCGGGCAAGGAGCAGGTGCTCGATTCGATGGACATCGAGCGCGAGCGCGGCATCACCATCAAGGCGCAGACCGTGCGCCTGCGTTACCATGCCAAGGACGGCAAGGATTACATCTTCAACCTGATGGACACGCCCGGCCACGTCGACTTCGCCTACGAAGTCTCCCGGTCGCTGGCTGCCTGCGAAGGCTCGCTGCTGGTGGTCGACGCCAGCCAGGGCGTCGAGGCGCAGACGCTCGCCAACGTCTACCAGGCGCTCGACAACAATCACGAGATCGTCCCGGTCCTCAACAAGATCGACCTGCCGGCGGCCGAGCCCGAGAAGATCAAGCAGCAGATCGAGGACGTGATCGGCATCGACGCCTCCGACGCGGTGATGATCTCGGCCAAGACCGGCCTCGGCATTCCCGACGTGCTGGAGGCGATCGTCACCCGCCTGCCGCCGCCCAAGGGCGACCGCGAGGCGACCCTGAAGGCGCTGCTGGTCGACAGCTGGTACGACGTCTATCTCGGCGTCGTCGTGCTGGTGCGCATCGTCGACGGCGTGATGAGGAAGGGCCAGCGCGTCCGGATGATGGGCACCGGGGCCGCCTATGACGTCGAGCGCGTCGGCTTCTTCACGCCGAAGATGACGCAGGTCGACGAGCTCGGGCCCGGCGAGATCGGCTTCATCACCGCCGCGATCAAGGAGGTGGCCGACACCCGCGTCGGCGACACCATCACCGACGACCGCAAGCCGGTCTCGGAGATGCTGCCGGGCTTCAAGCCGGCCATCCCGGTCGTGTTCTGCGGCCTGTTCCCGGTCGATGCCGATGATTTCGAAACATTGCGCGCCGCAATGGGCAAGCTCCGGCTCAACGACGCCAGCTTCTCGTTCGAGATGGAGACGTCCGCCGCGCTCGGCTTCGGCTTCCGCTGCGGCTTCCTCGGCCTCTTGCATCTGGAGATCATCCAGGAGCGTCTCTCCCGCGAGTTCGATCTCAACCTGATCGCGACCGCGCCGAGCGTCATCTACAAGATGAAGCTGACCGACGGCGAGGAGATCGAGATCCACAACCCGGTCGACATGCCCGACGTGGTCAAGATCGCCGAGATCCAGGAGCCCTGGATCGAGGCGACGATCCTGACGCCGGACGAATATCTCGGCAGCGTGCTCAAGCTCTGCCAGGACCGCCGCGGCAATCAGAAGGAGCTGACCTACGTCGGCAGCCGCGCGATGGTCAAATACGACCTGCCGCTCAACGAGGTGGTGTTCGACTTCTACGACCGGCTGAAATCGGTCTCCAAGGGCTACGCCTCGTTCGACTATCATTTGACCGACTACAAGCCGGCCGATCTCGTGAAGATGCAGATCCTCGTCAACAACGAGCCGGTCGATGCGCTGTCGATGCTGGTGCACCGGACCCGCGCCGAAGGCCGGGGACGCGCCATGGTCGAGAAGATGAAGGACCTGATCCCGCCGCACATGTTCCAGATCCCGATCCAGGCGGCGATCGGCGGCAAGGTGATCGCGCGCGAGACCGTGCGCGCGCTGCGCAAGGACGTCACCGCGAAGTGCTACGGCGGCGACATCACCCGCAAGCGCAAGCTTCTGGAGAAGCAGAAGGAAGGCAAGAAGAAGATGCGGCAGTTCGGCAAGGTCGACATCCCGCAGGAAGCCTTCATCGCCGCCCTCAAGGTGGATAGCTGAGGCGCGGGCCCGCCCCCTCTCCTGGTTTCATCAGCACGATAGGCTGAAGAAAATCCGGATTCCAAAGCGGAACCAGCGCTCCCGTGCAACTACGGTATCTGTTCCTTAATGGTATCCTGGGACCCTTGCTGCAAAGCAAGGAATGCCCCGAATGTCCCGCCTCCGGTCGATCTCCGCCCGCCTGATCATCGCGCTCTCGCTGACCGTCGCCATCGCCTGTGCCGTGCTCGGCACCTTCTCCGTCATCCAGCAGCGCGCTCTGACCCGACTGGCGCTGGAGCAGCAGCTCAAGCTGCAGTTCGACAGCGTGTCGGCCGGCATCGACTATGAAGGCCGCGCCGCGCTGGCGGTCAGCTCCACCCTGGCGGCGCTGCCCCCGATCGCCGACGCCTACCTCAAGGGCGACCGCGACGCGCTTGGCGCCCTGCTCGGCGGCGCCATGACGTCGCTGAAGGCGCAGGGCATTCCGCTGGTGAACGTATGGGCGCCGCCGGCCACCAATTTCTATCGCGTGCATGAGCCCAAGGTGTTCGGCGACGACACCTCGAAGCGCCGCATCACCGTGGTGCAGGCCAACCAGACCGGCCGCCTGATCGCCGGCGTCGAGCAGAGCCGGCTGTCGCTCGGCATCTTCGGCATGACCCCGATCGTGCGCGACGGCAAGGTGATCGCGACCGTCGACGTCGGCGCCGCCTTCGGCAAGGAATTCGTCGAGCGCGCCAAGCAGCGCTTCGGCATCGATCTCGCCGTCTACTGGATCAACGACGGCCAGCCGAAGCGGCTGTCCTCGACGTTCGGCGACGAGACCGTCGCCACCCCGGACGAGGTGCTCGCGGTGTTCAAGGGCACGGCGCTGCTGCGCGATGCCACCCTGGCCGGCAAGCCCGCCGCGGTCTATGCTGGCCAGATCAGGAACTACGCCGGCGACCCGATCGCCGTGCTGGAGCTGATCAAGGACACCACCGCCTATGAGGCCGCCGCCGCCAGCGCGCAGCAGCAGCTGATCATCGGCACGGTCGTAATCCTGCTGCTCGCCGTCATCGTCGCGCTGTTCGTCGCTCGCGGCATCTCGCGCCCGCTGGTCGCCATCACCGCCGTCATGCACCGGCTGTCGAGCGGCGACACCGAGGTCGCGATCCCCGGCGGCCAGCGCAAGGACGAGCTCGGCACGATGGCGCAGGCGGTCGACGTGTTCCGCCGCAACATGATCGAGACGGCCAGCCTGCGCGAGGCGCAGGAGGCGACGCAACACCGCGCCGAGCAGGAGAAGCAGGCGCTGCAGCGGCAGATGGCCGACCGGTTCGAGGCCGACGTCAAGGGCGTGGTGTCCTCGGTTGCCAAGGCCACGGCGGACATGGAGCGCGTCGTCCACGAGATCACGGTCAGCGTCAACGGCACCTCGCAGCGCGCAGCGGCCGCCGCGGCCGCGTCCGAGGAAGCCTCGAGCGGCGTGTCGACCGTCGCTGCGGCCTCCGAGGAGCTCGCCTCCTCGGTGACCGAGATCGGTCGCCAGGTCGCGCATTCCAGCAAGGTGGCCGATGCCGCGGTCGTCAAGGCGCGCCAGACCACCGAGATGGTCGGCAGCCTCGCCGCAGCCGCCGAGAGGATCGGCGACGTGTTGCGCCTGATCGACGCGATCGCGAGCCAGACCAACCTGCTGGCGCTCAACGCGACCATCGAGGCGGCGCGTGCCGGCGAGGCGGGCCGCGGCTTCGCGGTCGTGGCAGCCGAGGTCAAGGAGCTGGCCGGACAGACCGCCAAGGCGACGGAGGAGATCGCCGGCCAGGTCACCTCGATCCAGGCCGCGACGTCCGACTGCGTGACCGCCATCGGCGGCATCAGCACAACGATCCAGGAGATCAGCGGCATTGCCGCGACCATCGCCGCCGCCGTCGAGCAGCAAGACTCGGCGACGCGCGAGATCGCGCGCAGCGTCCAGCAGGCGGCGTCCGGGACCAACGAGGTGTCGCAGAACGTCGTCGGCGCCAGTGACGCCGCCGAGCAGTCACGCGAGCTCGCCGACCACGTCATGGTCGCCACGCGCGACCTCGGCAAGCGTGCGAACGACCTGTTCAAGAGCGTCGACACCTTCCTCGCCGGCCTGCGCAAGGCGGCGTAGCGGGCGACTTTCGCCATCCCGCCCTCTTGGCTCGCAGCCTTCCAAGGCGGCGAGCTCCAAAATCGGTGTCGTCCCCGCGTTCGCGGGGACGACGCTGGTGATGAGGTAACAGCCGGGCCTCCGCTTCAATCGCCGGTCGCGAGTGCAAAGCCCTCCTCGAGCCAGCCGGTGATGCCGCCGATCATCATCTTCACGGGCCGTCCCAGCCGCGCAAGCCGGATCGCGGCGCGGTTGGCGCCGTTGCAGTGCGGGCCGGCGCAGTAGACCACGAACAGCCTGTCCTTCGCGTACTCGGCCATCCGCTCCGCGGTCATGGTCCGGTGCGGGATGTTGATGGCGCCGGTGATGTGCCCCTTGGCAAACGAGGCCGGGCCCCTGACATCCACCAGGATGAAGTCCGGAGCTGCTGCATGCAGACTCTCGTGCACGTCCCAGCAATCGGTCTCGAATGAGAGCATCGCCTCGAAATGGGCGAGCGCCTGGGCTGACGGGGCTGCGGGCACCTCGGTGACATGGGTCGTCATCGTCTCTCTCCTGCGACGTTGCGTGAGCTCCTCCAATCTCGCGCGCTACGCGGGGCGACCCAAGTGACGGATCGGACAAAGTTCGGTAAGTTTCCGCCAATGCCCCGCGCCGCAACCCATGCTCCACACCCGAATCCGGGATTGGTCGCCGTCATCACCTATGACGGGCTGTGCACGTTCGAGTTCGGCATCGCGGTCGAAGTCTTCGGGCTGCCGCGGCCGGAGTTCGACTTCCCTTGGTACCGGTTCACGGTGGTCTCTGCCGAAGCGCGGCGTGCCCGCGCGACCGGCGGCATCGTGGTCGAGGCCGGCGCGCCCCTGTCACGCCTGAAGCAAGCCAGCACGATCATCGTTCCAGGATGGCGCGATCGCACCGAGCGGCCGCCCGAGCGCCTGCTGCGCGCCATCGCGCAGGCGGCCGCGCGCGGCGCGCGGTGCTTGTCGATCTGCTCCGGCGTGTTCATTCTGGCCGCCGCTGGCCTGCTCGACGGCAGGCGCGCCACCACGCATTGGCGGCACATTCCCGACCTGAAGCGGCTCTATCCGAATATTCGCGTCGAAGAGGACACGCTCTATGTCGACGAGGGCAATGTCATCACCTCGGCCGGCAGCGCGGCGGGCATCGACGCCTGCCTGCATCTGGTCCGGCGCGATTTCGGCAGCAAGGTTGCGAACAGCGTTGCCCGGCGGCTGGTGATGCCGCCGCACCGGGACGGCGGGCAGGCGCAATACGTCGTCGCACCGGTCCAGGCCCGCCCGGGACGGACGATCGGCGACGTCATGGATTGGGCACGGGGGCGACTGGCGCAGCCGATTGCGGTCAGCGCGATGGCAAAACGCGCCGGGATGAGCGAGCGGACCTTGCTGCGGGCGTTCCAGGACAGCACGGGCGCGAGCCCTGCGGCCTGGCTGCAGCAGGAGCGCATGACGCGGGCGCGGGAGCTGCTGGAGAATGCGACGCTCTCCCTGGCGGACATCTCGGCGCAGTGCGGCTACCGGTCGCTCGAAACGTTTCGCGTCGCTTTCCGGCGCATCGTCGGAACGTCGCCCGCGGCCTATCGGCGGCGCTTCGAGGCGCGTCCAACATCGGCCAACGTCGCTCGCTCAAGCCACCAGCGCGTTGCCGGGTGAGGTACCGTCCATGGCATCCCGCTGCGCCTGCAAGAGCCGGACGATGTCGACATTGGGCCGGGGCCGGCTGAACAGATAGCCTTGCCCTTCATGGCAGCCCTCGGCGCGCAGACAGCGCAGCTCCGCCTCCGTCTCGACGCCTTCGGCCGTGATGATGACGCCGAGCCCCTTGCCCAGGCTGACGATCGAGCGGACGATCGCCTGCGCCTCGCGATTGGCCGCGAGACCGCGGATGAAGGACTGATCGACCTTGATCTTGTCGAACGGAAAGCTGCGCAGATAGCTCAGGCTGGAATAGCCAGTGCCGAAATCGTCCATCGAGATGCGCACGCCCAGCGCGCGCAGCGCATGCAGGGTGGCCAGCACCTGGCCGCTCTTCTCCAGCACCAGCGTCTCGGTGATCTCGAGCTCGAGCCGGCTCGGCGGCAGGCCCGACTGCTTCAGCACGTCCATCACCAGCGACAGCACGTTGCCGACGCGGAACTGCAGCGGCGACATGTTCACGGCGACACGGACGTCGTCCGGCCATTTCGCGGCGTCGTTGCAGGCGTGCCGCAACATCGCGCGGCCGAGCGCCGAGATCAGGCCGGTCTCCTCGGCGACCGGGATGAACTCCGACGGCGGGATCATGCCGCGCTCTGGATGCGGCCAGCGCGCCAGCGCCTCGAAACCGGTGATGCGTCCGGTCGAGAGGTCGATCAGCGGCTGATAATGCGGCTGCAGCACGTCGCGCTGGATGGCCTCGCGCAGCTCGGATTCGATCTTGCGCCGGCTCTGCGCCCGCGCATCCATGCCGGATTCGAAATAGCTGAAGGAGCCGCGCGTCTCGTTCTTCGCGCGCGACAGCGCCATGTCGGCATTCTTGAGCAGCTTCTCGGCGTCGTCGCCATCGTTCGGCGCCATGGCGATTCCAATCGTGGCACCGATCGTCACCGAACTGCCGTCGATGAGATAGGGATCGGCGATCGCCTCCAGCAGCCGGCGGCAGAGCTGGGCCGCATCCTCCGGCCGCGCCTGCCCGCCCTGCACCACCGCGAACTCGTCGGAGTTCAGTCGCGCGACGATGTCCTCCTGACGCAGGACCGAGCGCAGCCGCTTGCCGACCCCGCGCAACAGCCGGTCGCCGACCGCGTGGCCGAGGGTATCGTTGATCGACTTGAAATTATCGAGGCCGAGCACCAGCACGGCGATCTTCTCGGAGCCGCGCCGCATCTGGGTGAGCTTGTCATCGATCTTCTGGCGCAGCAGGTTGCGGCTCGGCAGGCCGGTCAGTGCGTCGTGCTGGGCCAGGAAGGCGAGCCGCGCCTCGGCGCGCTTGCGTTCGGTGATGTCCATCAGCGCCAGCAGCACCGCGGGCTGGGCGTTGTGGACGAGATGGCGCGAATAGATCGCGAGATCGATCAGGGCGCCATCGGCGCGGACATGCTTCCAGGTGCGCGCCGCCTGCTCCTCGCTGGACTGCTCGCCTGCCCAGGGCGGCTCGCTATCATAGGCCTGCAGGCTGCGGATGCTGAGCCGCTCGAAGGCGTCCCGGCTGTAGCCGTAATGCTGGGCCGCCGCTTCGTTGACGCCGAGCACGCGCCCGTCATCCGTCGCGCAGACGATCATCGGCACCGGATTGCCGTCGAACAGCAGGCGGAACGACTCCTCGCGCTGCTTCAATTCGGTGATGTCGACGCGCAGGCCAACGATGCCGCCATCGCCGGTCAGACGCTCCTCGATCAGGATGGTACGGCCGTCCGACAGCTTCTGCTCATGGCGACCGCTCGGATGAAACAGCTTTTCGAGCCGCTCGGCGATCCACTCCTCCTCGCGGCCCGCGGCTTCCGGATAGTCGCCGCGGGCAACGCCGATCCGGATCGTATCCTGCAGCCGGGCGCCGGATTCGAACAGGTCCGAGCTGCGGTTGTAGATTTCGGCGTATTTCTTGTTCCAGAGAATGTAGCGGCCGTCGGCGTCGAGGAACACGATCCCCTCGGGAAGAATGTCGATCGCTTCGATGAGCCGATCATGCGCCTTCTTCGCCTCAGCCATCGCCACTTCGGCGCACTTGCCGCCGATCTCATCGACGGGGGCGAGCTTGCGCAAATTGTGCCAACGCAATCTCGGGCTTGGCTTGACCGGGTGAACTGCATCGCGGGCGCTTGGCACGCGATTGCGCTTTTTTGCCGTGGGTGGCCGAACGGGCCGCATCGCGTGCCTCACTCTCCTTCTCGAACGGCAGTTTTCGGCCACGTTTCTGAAAAAATGGTATCTTGATGCAGGGCGCGACAGCCACTGGTTACGGGAACAGGTGGATGCACTCGCGCATTTGGAGAGTTGAGACTTGCGCGGAGGATCAACCAAGGGCTGCTGTACAACCAGCGATAAGTGACGTCGGTTGCCACGGGCCAGAAAAGACCCGCATACCGTGCAATGGCCCTGCGCTTATTGTTCATTTACCGAACGAAGTCACGCAATTGAGCCGTGTTCAGCCGGTTCCGCCAATCCGGCAGCAGGGTTAGAGCCAGGTTAAAACGGCCCGAATGACCCGCTGTTGACGTAGAATTGGGCAACTCGGCCGGTCGGCAGACGCTACACTGGCGCCATGCATGTCCGCCTGATTCTGGTCGCCATCATCAGTTCGGCCGTCATTGCCGTGGCGGCCCCGGCCCATGCCCAGGACAAGGGCAGCGTCGAGCCAAAGGCCCTGCCGCCATTGGCGCATCCGGACGATCCGAATACGCCGGCCAAGGAGCTGTTCGCCCGGAGGATCCTGCCGTCGGCGCAACCGACCAGGGTGATCGGCACCTATAATCGCGGCTGCATCGCCGGAGCCGAGCGAATGCCGGTCAACGGCGAGGGCTGGCAGGTGATGCGGCTGTCGCGCAACCGCAATTTCGGCCATCCCAACCTGATCGCGCTGCTGAAGCGGCTGGCGACCCGCGCGCACAAGGATGCCGGCTGGCCCGGCATCCTGGTCGGCGACATCGGCCAGCCGCGCGGCGGACCAGCGCTGTCCGGCCATGCCAGCCATCAAATCGGGCTCGACGCCGACATCTGGCTGACGCCGATGCCTGACCACAGGCTGTCGCGCAACGAGCGCGAGGAGATGTCGGCGGTCATGATGGTTCGGCCTGATCGCCTCGATGTCGATCCGCGGGTGTTCACGAAGGGCCACGTCGCCGTGATCCGCGCCGCGGCCCAGGAGCCGTCGGTGCAGCGCATCTTCGTCAACGCCGCGATCAAGAAGGCGCTGTGCCGGGACGCGAGGGGGGACCGTAGCTGGCTCACCAAGGTGCGGCCGTGGTGGGGCCACGACTATCACTTCCACATCCGCATGGTGTGCCCGCCGGGCAATCCGGACTGCCACGGCCAGACCAACCAGGAGGGCGGCGATGGCTGCGGCGACCTCGACTATTGGTTCTCGGATGCGGTGCTGCATCCGCTGCCGCCGAAAGAGCCCCCTAAGCCGCCGCAACCGCTGACGATGGCGCAACTGCCGCCTGGCTGCCGAGCGGTGCTGCATGCGCCGGACGCCAAGAATTGATTCGGCCGACGCTGCCGTGATTGGGAGTCGCAGCGGCGGGACGATTGCCATAGGATGATATTGCTCGCGCCGTCAGCGCGGCGATCGAAGGGGATGACGGTCCCTCCACCTCCTGTTATCGCGGTATCAAGATGCCGCGCGCCGCTGCGCGGCGTAACAGTCGCGAGTCCGTCATGATCCTGATCCGTCCCGCCACGACCGCCTTCCTCGTTACGGTGGCCGCGAGCTCGGCTGCGGTTGCCGCCGAACCGAGCGGCTGCGACAAGTTCAAATGGGACATCGCGCGCGAGCGCGCCGCGCTGACCGCAGCCGACCGCGAGAAGCTCGTATCTGGCGCCGAGATGGCCGCTATTCCCGCGACCGGGATTGTGCTGGAGCTGCGTCCGACGGCTGACGCCAAGCTGGCGATGCCGCCGGAGCGCGCGCCCAGGGACGGCAGCTTCGCCGGCCTCACGCGGATCGCCGGAGCGCCCAAGGCCGGCGTCTACACCATCAGCCTGTCGGCCGCGGCCTGGATCGACGTGGTGCAGGACGGCAAGATCCTCAAGCCGGCCGGCTTCAGCGGCGCCACCGATTGCGACGGCATTCGCAAGACCATGAAGTACGAGCTGGGATCAAAGCCTTTCGTGCTGCAGGTCAGCGGCGCGCCGGAGAATGCGATCTCGATCGCCGTCCTGCCGGCGGCAGAATGACGCTCAAACCCCCGCGACCGACGACCAGACACTGGCCAGCTTGCGCTTCATCCGCTCCTTGCGCGTCAGCACCGGCACATCCTCCTCGTCCTCCGGCAGACGCAGTCCGACCACGTTGACCCGGCCGCCGGAGATCGAGCGGGCGACCAGCACGATGGTGTCGAGCGCCACGGTCGCGCCTTCCTTCGGCGCGTTGTCGAGATGGATGTCGAAATAGTCGGCGAGCGTCAGCTTGTCCTCGCCCTCGCCGAGCTTGACGCCGTAGATGCCGGCGACCTCGTCGAGCGTATGCTCGGCCGAGACCATGAAGTCGCCGAGCAGATGCGGGTCGGGCGCGGCCGACGGCGGCATGTCGACGAAGAAGCGGTCGAGCGACTCGGCCTTTTCCGGCGGCGCCAGCAGATAGAGATAGTCCCCCGGCGCGATCGGCTCGGCCTCGGGCGGCGACAGAATCTGCTCGTTACGGATCACCAGGGTCGGCTTCGACCAGGACGGGATCAGGCCGCGGCGGAAGTACAGGCTCTTGGAGCGGATCGAATAGCCGACCAGCTGCTGCTCGAGCTGGCCGGGCAGATCGAGCTCGATGCGGCGCGGGCCCCGATCGGTGCGCGGCAGCGCCACGTGCAGCTTGCGCGCGGCCACGCCGAGCGTCCAGCCCTGCGCCAGCAGCGAGATGATCACGACCACGAACGCGACGTCGAAATAGAGATAGGCGCTGGACAGGCCGACCAGCAGCGGGATCGAGGCGAGGAAGATCGCGACCGCGCCGCGCAGGCCGGTCCAGGCGATGAACGCCTTCTCCCGCCAGTTGAAGCGGAACGGATAGAGGCAGACGAACACCGCAACGGGTCGCGCCACCAGCATCAGCATCAGCGCAACAGCAATCGCCGGCAGCAGGCTGTCGAGCAGCCGCTGCGGCGACACCAGCAGCCCGAGCAGCACGAACATCACGATCTGGGCGAGCCACGTCGCGGCATCGAGGAAGGTGACGACAGAGTTGTGCGCGCGGGTCGGCCGGTTGCCGACGATGAGGCCGGCGAGATAGACCGCGAGGAAGCCGGAGCCGTGGGCGATCTGCGCCATGCCGAAGATCACCAGCGCGGCGGTGGTCACGAATGGCGCGTGGAGGCCCTGCGGCAGCGCGACCTTGTTGAGGCCGATGACGACGAGGCGGCCGCCGACGATGCCGAACAGCGTGCCGAGCACCGCCTCGCGGATCAGCTCAAACACGAAATGTCCGAACGACCCGTGACCGACCGAGATCAGCTCGACCAGCATCAGGGTGAGGAACACCGCGAACGGATCGTTGCTGCCGGACTCCGCCTCCAGCGTGGCACCGACACGCGGGCGCAGCCGCAGGCCCTGGGCGTGGACCAGCAGGAACACGGCCGCCGCATCCGTCGAGGCGATGACGGCGCCGACCAGCATCGCCTCGGTCCAGCCGAGGTCGAGGGCATATTTCGCCACCGGCGCGGTGATGAAGGCGGTCATGAGCACGCCGACGGTCGCAAGCACCATCGAGGGCGCCAGCACAGTACGGATGCTCTGGAAGCGCGTACGCAGACCGCCGTCGAACAGGATCAGCGCCAGCGCGACGGAGCCCACCAGATAGGTGGTACGGACGTCCTGAAATTCGATATGACCAGGGCCGGAATCGCCCGCCAGCATGCCGATCACCAGGAACACCAGCAGCAGCGGCGCGCCGAAGCGCAACGCCAGCAGGCTCGACAGGATGCCGGCCATCACGAGGACCGCACCGAGGAGGATCGCAATGCTGACGGCGTCGAGGGATGACATGAAAAAACGTTGATGGATCCGAGTTTTACATCCTTATCGTCGCCACACTTGCACGCCAACCGGATTTGCTCTTATCGCGGCGATATGCCCATTTTTCCATCCTTGCCCGCGTTCGGGGTATATTTCGCGGCAATCGCCTGTGACGAAAACGAACTAAATTCCGCTGATCCGGCCAACCCGCGCCACTGTTCCCCTCCGAGACCCCGCTGATGGACCTCGACCTGAAAGACGTTCTCGACTTCCTGCAGACCGTTGGCCGCTCGATCGGCGCCGAGGTCACCTCGCCGTGGTTCTATCTTCAACTCGGACTGGTGCTGAGCGGCGCCGGCATCGCCTTTGCGGCGAGCGCCGCCGTGCGTGCGCGCATCGACCTGACTTCGCTGGCGATGGGCTGGCCTGGCCCGCTGCGGCAGCTGCTACGGGTGCTGCTGGAGAGCGTCACCACGGTCGTGTTCGTGATCCTGATGCGGATCGCCCGCACCGGCATGTTGCTGTGGACCTGGCCGAGCCGCAGCTACCTGCTCGCCGTCGCGCTCAAGCTGGCGCTCGCCTGGCTCGTGATCCGGCTGATCACCTCGGTGATCCGCAGCACCTTCATCGTGCAGATCGTGTCGATCTCGGCCTGGCTGGTGGCCGCGCTCAGCATCATCGGCCAGCTCGACAACGTCGTCGACGCGCTCGATTCCATCTCGGTCGTGCTCGGCGGCCTCAGGCTGACGCCGCTGCTGGTGATCAAGCTCGGCGTGCTGCTGCTCGCGGTGCTGTGGCTGACCAACATCGCCAGCAATTTCGTCGAGAGCCGCATCACGCGCTCGACGGACCTGACGCCGTCGATCCAGGTGCTCCTGATCAAGATGGTCCGCATGGGCCTGATGATCCTCGGCGTCGCGATTGCGATCAGCGCGGTCGGCATCAACCTGTCGGCGCTCGCGATCTTCTCCGGCGCCGCCGGTGTCGGTATCGGCCTCGGCCTGCAGCGCATCGTCGCCAATTTCGTCGCGGGCATCATCCTGCTGGCCGACAAATCGGTGAAGCCGGGCGATCTCGTCACCATCGGCGACAGCTCGGGACGCATCAGCGCGATGAACACGCGCTATATCTCGGTCGCCGCCGGCGACGGCCGCGAGTTCCTGATCCCGAACGAGGACCTCGTCACCCAGAAGGTGACCAACTGGACCTACACCGACAAGAACACGCTGGTGAAGGTCAATTTCGGCACCAACTACGACGCCGATCCCCGGGTCGTCTGCAAGCTCGCCACCGAGATCGCGGCCGAGACGCCGCGCACCTTGAAATCGAAGGCGCCGAACTGCCTGCTGACCGAGTTCACCGAGGCCGGCATGAAGTTCTCGCTGACCACATGGATCGCCGACCCCAGCTACATGGACAGCGTCAAGAGCGAGGTGATGCTGGCGCTGTGGGAGGCCTTCAAGCGCGAGGGCATCAGGGTGCCGTATCCGGTGCGAGAGCTTCGCGTTCGCGGAGGTGCGCTGCCGGTGGAGACCACGCTGGAGGTGCCGACCGGCTAGGCGGCAGATCCGGCCGTGCACACCCGGCTTGCACCGGCCGGCACGATCATTAAATTAGGCGATCACCCTGCGACACCCCTGAGAACGAAACAGGCCCATGAACTATATCGAAGCGACCGACACCGCTGCGCGCAAGAACGGCCAGATCAAGCTGCACGGCCCGAGCGGCTTTGCCGGCATGCGCAAGGCCGGCGCGCTGGTGTCGAAGTGCCTCGATGCGCTCACCGACATCGTCAAGCCGGGCGTGCCGACCTCGCGGATCGACGATTTCGTCCGGGACTTCGCCTTCAGCCACGGCGCCTATCCGGCGACGCTGATGTATCGCGGCTATCGCTACTCGACCTGCACGTCGATCAACCACGTGGTCTGCCACGGCATGCCGAACGACCGGCCGCTGAAGGAAGGCGACATCATCAATGTCGACGTCACCTTCATCGTCGACGGCTGGTACGGCGATTCCAGCCGCATGTATGCGATCGGCCCGATCGCGCGCAAGGCCGAGCGGCTGATCGAGGTCACCTACGAATCGATGATGCGCGGCATCGCCGCGGTGAAGCCCGGCGCCACCACCGGCGACATCGGCCATGCGATCCAGAGCTTCGTCGAGCCGCAGGGCATGAGCGTGGTGCGCGACTTCTGCGGCCATGGTCTCGGCCGGCTGTTCCATGACGAGCCGAACATCATCCATGTCGGCCGTCCCGGCGAGGGCGTGCTGCTCAAGCCCGGCATGTTCTTCACCATCGAGCCGATGATCAATCTCGGCAAGCCGCATGTGAAGATCCTGTCCGACGGCTGGACCGCGGTGACGCGGGACCGCTCGCTGTCGGCGCAGTTCGAGCATTCGGTCGGCGTCACCGCCGACGGCGTCGAGATCTTCACGCTCTCGGAGCGCCATGGAGAGAAGCCGCTGACGCAGGTGTGAGCGGGCTCCTGGCCGAATGGCCGCCGGGCGTCCGATTGTTGCCATGCCCGGCTGATCGACTACCGCTTCCATCGCATGCGACTGCGGGAGGCTGCTCTGACCAACGCAACACGCCGTGGCGTTCTCGGCCTGCTCTCGGCGGGCGCAGCGCTGCTGACGCCGCCGGCGCGCGCAGCGTCAGAGACAGCTCCCGCATCGGCGAATGCCGACGACGCCTGCATCCTGACGCCGCAGTCGGAATCCGGTCCCTATTATCTCGATCCCAAGCTGGTGCGCGCCGAGATCGCTGAGGACCGGCCGGGCGTGCCGCTCAGGCTGCGCCTTCGCGTCATCGAGGCCGGCTCCTGCGCGCCACTCCCCGGCGCGCGCGTCGACATCTGGCACTGCGATGCCCGCGGCATCTATTCGGGCTATCCTGGCCAGAGCGACACTCACAAGCTCGACCAGAGCGGAAAGACGTTCCTGCGCGGCACGCAGATGGCCGACGCCGCCGGCTGGGCCGGCTTCAGGACCATCTATCCCGGCTGGTATGCCGGCCGCGCGACGCACATCCACTTCAGGGTGTTTGTCGACGAGGCCACGGTGCTGACCGGACAAACCTTCTTTCCCGAGGCGCTGAACGAGTTCATCTACACCAACGTGCCCGACTACACGGGACGGCCGAAGCAACGGCTCGTCATCAATGCCAACGACCGCGTCGCGACCGAGGCCGATCCCGAACACCGCGCGCATTGCGCGGTGAAGGAGGAGCGCGATCACTATCTGGCGACCCTCACGTTGGCCGTAAGCCGCAACCCGGCCGCCGCGGTCGAGATGCCCACTGGCAAGTTGCCGCCCGCACCCTGGATCAAGGACCGGCTGGCGGCGCTGGTGCCCGGGCTCAAGCGCAGCCCGTTCTGATCATTTTGGCTCGGTGAACTGATAGGCCAGCGCCGCGAGCGGCAGCGCCGTGCCGAGCGCGGCGGCGGCCGTCCAGCCGCCATGCGCATATGCCCAGGCACCGAGGCCGGAGCCCGCCGCCCCGGCGACGAAGAAGGTGGTCATATAGAGCCCGTTCAGCCGGCTGCGCTGGCCGGCGCCGAGCACGAACAGCACGCGATAGCCGAGGATGAGGCTGAGCTGCGCGCCGCAATCGATGGCGATGGCGGCGATCACCAGCGTGGCCAGCGACCCGTTCGTTCCGAGTGGAACCGAAAGCGTCAACGCGAAGCCGATCGCGCACATCAGCATCGATGCGACGGTCGCCGGTCGCGTCCAGCCGCGATCGGCGATGCGGCCGGCGACCGGCGCCATGATCGCGCCGGCGACGCCGGCCAGCGCGAACAGGGCGATGCCGGTCTGCGACATCCGGAAATCGGACCCGGCCAGCAGCAGCGGGGACGTGGTCCAGAACACGCTGAAGCCGCCGAACAGCGCGGCCTGGTAGAGCGCGCGGCGGCGCAGCGCCGGCGTGTCGCGATAGAGCTCGACCATCGAGCCGAGCAGCTGGCCGTAGCTCAGCCGCGCCCGCGGCTCACGCGGCGGCAGGGCGAGGCGCAACACCCCGGCCAGGATCACCATGGCAAGCGCCGAGGCCGCATAGATCACGTGCCAGGAGGCATGCGCCGCGACGAAACTCGCAAGCGGCCGTGCCAGCATGATGCCGAGCATCAGGCCGGTGGTGACGTTGCCGACGGCGCGGCCGCGGATCGCCTCCGGCGCCATATGCCCGGCATAGGGGATCAGGATCTGCACCGCGACCGAGCCGAAGCCGATCAGCAGCGCCGAGAGCAGGAATGTCGACGGGCTCGTCGCCAGGGCCGCACAACCGAGCGCGGCCGCGCCGACGATGATGGTCATGATGACGAGCTTGCGGTTCTCGATGAGATCGCCGAGCGGCACCACGAACAAGAGACCTGCGCCGTATCCGATCTGGCTCATCGTCACCAGCAGTCCCGCGAGCTGCGGCCGCAGCCCGAGGTCGGCGCTGATCGGCCCGATCAGCGGCTGCGCGTAATAGATGTTGGCGACGATCAGCCCGCAGGAAAAGGCCAATAACAGCGTGATCCAGGCCGACAGCGAGTCGCCGGAATCGGACGTGATGGTGGTCAACGCGGATCTCTCTCGGACTGAACAGGCAGGCCATAGGGCCTTATGAGAACGGAGGCTGTCGAGCTGTGATTTTGCATCGCAGCATTCAAGCCCGACATAGGTGCTGAGGTCCCCGCACCAATTCACGTCTGCGTGGGCGCGGCACCGGGCAAGCCGTGATCAAAAGCGAGCGTGCCCGACGAGCCCTGCGGACGTCGAGCCGGCGCCGGCTACTGCGCGCCGCGCGCCTCCGTCTCCGTCTCGGCGGTCCGCCGGCCGCCGATCAGTCGCGGCAGCAGCATCGGCACCCGCCGGCGGTAGCGCTGGTAGGTGTCGCCGAACTGGGCGATCAGATCGCGCTCCTCGAGCTGCAGCCCGACCAGGATGTAGGCCGTGCTGAGGGCGGCGAACAGCAGGTGGCCGACCGACATCTCCGGCGTGGCCCAGAAGGCCAGCAGGAAGCCCAGCATCAGCGGGTGGCGCACCAGCCGATACAGCAGCGGCGTTCTGAAAGGTTGCGCCGTCCCGGCGCTGCCGCGGAGGGCGAGCACGGCCTGGCGGAGGCCGAACAGGTCGAAATGATCGATCATGTAGGTCGAGGAGAGCGCGATCAGCCAGCCGAGCCAATGCACGCCGGTCAGCACGCCCGCGGCGACACCCTCGACGTGCCAGACCGGACTCGGGATCGGACGCCATTGCCAGAACAGCAGCAGCAGGATCAGGCTGGACAGCAGCACATAGGTGCTGCGCTCGGCCGCCGCCGGAATGATGCGCGTCAACGCGCGCTTGAACGCCGGCCGCGCCATCACGCTGTGCTGGATCGCGAACAGCGCCAGCAGCAGCGCGTCGATGACGACGGCCTCGGTCACGGCGCTGGACACGCCCACGTCGATCGACTTGGCCGTGAGATAGTTGTAATTGCCGACGAAACCGACCGCCCACACGAACGACCCAAGAAAGACGGCATAGCTCGCGACGGCGTAGAGCATGATGAGGAGACGCCCGGACATGAAGGTTTCCTTGTTGCTGCGAGGACGGCGTGGCCGTGATCGAGACGTCCGATCCTGGGACCGGTCGCGACTCGCGCGAGCCTGAGCCCTATCAATCGACCGTCCCCCGAGCGTCCCCCGGACGCAGCCACCCAGGTCGCACCCCCGATGGTTCAGTTCCGCGTCCGGACATTAGGCTTTCCCGAGCTGCATCGCGACGGCCAGCCGTGCCCGCTGGCGCTGCGCAAGGGCCTCGCTCTGCTGGTCTATCTGGCGGAGGCCAAAGGCCCTGTCGCGCGGGACATTCTGGCGACGATGCTCTGGCCAGAGTGTTCCGAGGAGGTCGCGCGGGCGCGGCTGCGCCGCCTGCTGCACCGGCTCCAGCTCACACTCGGCGACGGCTGCCTCACCATCGATCGCGCGACGATTCGGTGGGCGGAAGCGGTCGAGCTGGAGGTCCAATCGGCGCTGTTCGAAACGGCTTGCGACCGCGGCGAATTCGAGCTGGCCTGCCGCCTCTATTCCAGTGACTTCCTGGACGGCTTCGCGCCCGGCGACTGTCCGCAGTTCGAGGAATGGGCGTTCTTCCGGCGTGAAGCCTTGCGCGGCCGGGCGGTCCAGGCGCTGGAGCGCGTGGTGCGGGATCGCAGCGCGGCCGGCGACCATGCCGCGGCTGCGGTCCACGCCGGACGCCTCGTCGCGTTCGACCCGCTCAGCGAGGTCTATGGCCGCGCCCTGATCCGCAGCCTGATGCTGGCCGGCGACCGCGCCGCCGCCCAGCGCCATCTCGACGCCCTGACGCAGCGCCTGCGCGACGAGCTCGGTGTCGCTCCCGAAGCGGAGACGCTGGCGCTGCTGGCGCAGGGCGTTGCGGCGCCAGGCGACAGCGCACCGCCGACGCGCTATGTCCTGGGCGGCGGCGTTCATCTCGCCTATCAGACCTACGGCACAGGTTCGCAGGACATTCTGCTGCTGCCCGGCTTCGTCTCGCATGTCGAGCGGATCTGGGAGGAGCCGCACTGTCGGGCCTTGCTGTCCGCGCTCGCCAGAATCGGCCGCCTGATCCTGCTCGATCGCCGCGGCATCGGGCTCTCCGACCGGGTCGGTTTCAGCCCCAGCGTGGAGGCGACGGCGCGCGACATCGCGACCGTGCTCGACGCCGCCGGCAGCCGGCGCACGGTGCTGCTCGGCGCCTCCGAGGGCGGACCGGCCTGCATCACCTTCGCGGCCGACCATCCCGAACGTGTCGCCGGGCTGATCCTGTTCGCCTCGCTCGCCAAGGGCAGCGCCGCGCCCGGCTATCCGCATGCGCTGCAGGCCAGCCAGTACGGCATCTGGCTGCGGCAGCTGGTGGCCGAATGGGGCGGCCCCGCCGGCATCGAAACATTCGCACCGAGTCTGGCTGGCGATCCCCAGGCGCGCGCCTGGTGGGCCGGACTGCTTCGCGCGGCATCCAGCCCCGGCGCCATCAAGGGCCTGCTCGAAGCCTTCAGGGATACGGACGTCCGCCACCTGCTCGCCCGGGTCGCTGCACCGACCCTGGTGCTGCACCGTCGCCACGATCGCGCCGTGCTCGTCGGGGCCGGGCGGCATCTCGCCAGCCATATCCGTCACGCGCGCTTCGTCGAGCTCGACGGCGCCGACCATTGGATGTTCGCCGGCGACCAGAGGCCGGCCCTCGCCAGCATCGACGCCTTCATCGGCAGTCTGCAGCCATAAGCAGGATCGCCCGACGGACGAGAAGGACGTCGTCCGGTGCTGCTCACGCTCGTGATCCTGTTCGGCCTCGGGCGGGTGCTGTTCTGGCTCGGCTATGCCAGCGGCGGCGCGGGCCGCGCCTTCGGCTTTGCGCTCACCTTCTACCCCACAGCATTTTCGCTCATCGTCGGCTTCGCCATCGTGTTGACCGGACGCGCGGCCTAGCAAGGCGCGCCCTGCGGGGCGCGAGCACTTCGAGGTTGCAAAAATGCGGCGTCACGGCATGCTGACGCCGATGCCCGAGAAAGCCCCTCCTCCCAACGATACGCCGCCGGACACGCCGCACTATCACGGCCACCGTCAGCGGCTGCGCGAGCGCTTTCACAGCGCCGGTCCCGACGCGCTCAACGACTACGAGCTGCTGGAGATGGTGCTGTTCGCCGCGCTGCCGCGGCGCGACGTCAAGCCGCTGGCGAAGGCGCTGCTCAAGACGTTCGGATCGTTCGCCGAGGTGATCCACGCGCCGGAGCCGCGGCTGCGCGAGATCGACGGCGTCGGCGACGCCTCGATCACCCAGCTCAAGCTGATCGCCGCCGCCGCGCACCGCATCGCCAAGGGCGAGGTGCGGCAGAAGCACGCGCTGGCGTCATGGCAGGACGTCATCACCTATTGCCGCACCAGCATGGCGTTCGCCGACAAGGAGCAGTTCAGGCTGTTGTTTCTCGACAAGCGCAACCAGCTGATCGCCGACGAGGTGCAGCAGACCGGCACCGTCGATCACACGCCGGTCTATCCGCGCGAGGTGATCAAGCGCGCGCTCGAATTGTCGGCCACTGCGATCATCCTGGTGCACAACCATCCCACTCACGTTTCCACGTGCATGTTCGGTCACGCTTAATCACTTAAAATCATTGTATATTTCTTGATTGCGAGTTCTGGGCCGCAGTACCTTTGGTGAGCGGAACGAGAACATAACCGTCCCCACTTACCGTCCCCAGTCTGGAGCGTGCGACGCGAGATGGCGAACATCACCGAGAGCATCATTCGGCGTGCGTTGAAGGAAGTAGGGCGCACGGGCAAGCAGCGGCTGCTAGTCGATGGCGAGGGCCACGGCACTGGCCGCCTGGCTCTCATCCTCAAGCCAATGCCTACCCGCGTCACGGCAACCTGGATGGCACAACAGTGGCGCAATGGCCGCAGGATCAAAACGACGCTTGGACAGTACCCGGCGATGTCTCTCGCCGATGCAAGAGTCATCTTCGATCGTGACTATGCTCAAATCATTCTTGACGGGCGTAGCCTCAAGGTCGCGAGAGATAAGCGCCCTGGTACTGTTGCCGATCTCTTCGCTGGCTACGTTTCTTATTTGAAGAGCGAGAACAAATCGTCGTGGTCCGATGTGGAGCAGCAGCTCAATAAGGCGGCCAACATTATTGGGCGCCATGTGCTGGCCCGCGAGGTGACGCCTGATGACGTGCTCACCGTACTCCGCCCGATTTACGAGCGCGGCAAGCGATCGATGGCTGATCATGTCCGCGGCTATATTCGGGCCTCGTTCTCCTGGGCGCTCAAGTCGGAGCACGATTATCGGAGTTCGTCGCCGCGCCGGTTCAGCCTCGTATCAAATCCTGCCGTTGCTATACCGACTGAGCGAAAGGTCGCCGGGACGCGCTGGCTCGACGAAGATGAATTTCTGCGGCTCTACCGCTGGCTCGAATGTCCTGACGCGCCAGTACACCCGCCGTACACGCAGGCAGTCCGCATAATCATGCTTACCGGACAGCGCGTGGAAGAGATAGCGCGCTTGCATGTCCATCAGTGGGACGCGCAAGAACTCATCATCGATTGGTCCAGAACGAAAAACGGAAAGTCACACGCTATCCCCGTTCCCTCGGTGGCTGCTGATCTTGTCCAGAGCATTGCACCGAATGAACACGGTTGGTTTTTCCCGTCCGCGATGGACCCGACAAGACCCGTGAGTGCAGGTACACTGTACTCGTTCATGTGGAGGCAACGGGAGCGGGAGGTAATCCCGATTGTCACCAATCGCGACTTGAGGCGCACCTGGAAGACGCTGGCCGGAAAGGCAGGAGTCCCCAAAGAGATCCGCGATCGCATTCAGAATCATGCGTTTCACGATGTTAGCTCAAAGAGCTATGATCGCTGGAACTATATGCCCGAGAAGCGTGCCGGCATGGCCAAATGGGACCGCTTCATCCGTTCGCTGCTCGCGAGAAAAGCGCAGCGCCCGGCGGCCTAGAAGTTGAAAGGCAGACATGGGCGTGCCGCGACTGCTTGAGGCACCTACGCCATCAGCCCCCACGTAGGCTCGTGGGGGCCCGGCAAAAACTCCTGTTGATGTTGTCCGCTAGACTAGCTCCTCCGGGATCTCCGCGAAGGAACTTGTAGGAAGTCCGCAGGCTCGACTTCAAGCACCTTGGCGAGCTTCACCATAAGTTCAAGACCCACGAAGCTACCGCCCTTTTCCAACTTGCTCATGTAGGTCCGGTTTACGCCGGCCTCATGGGCCAACGCTTCCTGAGAGTATCCCTTCTCAGTTCGGAAGCGGCGAAGGTTCGTCGCAAAAACATGGCGATAATCCATGTCTTAGACAACATCGATGTCTGTTATTGACCCACCGCTTTAAACAGACAAAAATGGGCGCGCCGGATGGTCCGAAACGTGAACGGACTAAACCACGATTCCGGTGCATCGGCCTTGGCAGGCCTTATCGAATTCGGACGGTCAAGATGCAGGACAAGCAATTTTCCCAAGATGGCGTTATTTTCAGTTCGCCGCACCACGAGCCTTCGTTCCCCCCGACGACGGACAGCGATGCAGATCTCCTCGCTCTTGAGGCTCAATTCGACAGCCTCGTCGCAGAATTGCGGGCTGCACAGAACGCAAGCGGCAAAACAGCAATTGATCCTGATGGCCGGTTGCGCGACAGGGAGGATGTTCAAGCTGGAATCGAGTCTTACACCGATCGCGAAGGACGAACGGACAAGACGGAGGCCATCTTAGCTCGTCTATACCCGATTGAGCGAGCAATCATGACTACCCCAGCGCGCACAATCAAGGGATTGGGCGTCAAGGCCCGTCATGCGGCTTATGTGATGTCCCACTACTGGGAAGAACCTATCGAGCAGATCGATTGGGACGCGCGAGCCATGCGCTTACTAATTGAAGCTGTTTGTTGGCTTGCTAAGGTACCTGTGCCGGGCTGCGTAGCCGAGACCGAAATCTCGCCCAAATGCTGCAAGCATACCGCCCCCTGACTATCCGCATCGCCCACATCTAAAGGCCGGGGTTCTCCTGGTCTAACCTTCGAGCATGCGCTCGTCCTCGACTACCATCAAGCTAAGTGTATCATCCACACTGATCTCCATCGTTTCTTGTGAAAGTTGTGTGGATTACACTCCCCTCACTCTAGTTGATCCGACGAGGGCGTTTAGATCCTGGGGATCAAGTCCATCCGAGACCGCTTGAGGACCCTCCTCGCCTGTTTCAGGAGTCACTCCGGAAAAGGCCAGGGCGTACCATCGGACGATTCGCCGTCTGAAGGAGTGGCTGACGACGCCCCTGCGGGCGGCAGCTCTTCCCACAACGACGCCCCCATCGCGGATCCGGCGGAAGACCAGTTTGGCATGGACCCGTTCGCCGCTGCTCTCGCAACCGGCATACTTGGATTCTCGGCACCGAACGGAAGCGTGATCGGCCTCAACGGCCCCTGGGGGTCCGGCAAGACGAGCGTGGTAAATTTGATGCGTCGCCACCTTAGTGACGCGGTCGAGGCCGGCGACATTGTAGTCGTGGATTTCACCTGTTGGTGGTTCAGGGGCGAGGAGGCCCTCGCCCTCGCATTCTTTCGCGAGCTCTACGCGACTCTCGGGCCGGCGCTCGGCGAACGATTCAGGAGTGCGTTGCCGAAACTCGGATCCCGGTTGCTCAAGGCCGGCGGCCTGGTCGCTCCGGCGTTCGATTTGGTGGGCGCTGCCGGAGCAGGAAAGGTCGCGTCTGGCGCGATGAATTGGGTCGCCGAGCTCATTAAGCAAGACGACACGGTAGAGAAGCTATACCGGCAAATTTCGAAGGCGCTCGAAGATCAGGATAAGCGCTTTCTAATCATAGTCGACGATATCGATCGTCTCGCTCCGGACGAGGCCCTACTGATCTTCCGCCTCATCAAGTCGGTCGGGCGGCGCCTAACGTGATCTATCTGCTCGTGTTCGACCGCGCCCTTGCGGACGCGATTGTCGAGGCCGAGTATCCCTCCGAAGGACCGCAGTATCTCGAGAAGATCATCCAGGCGAGCTTTGATATTCCCGCGCCTCGCCCCGAAGATCTCCGCGACCAGCTTCTCCGCCACATCGAGAGGATCTGCGGGGCTCCGTCGGCCGACGACCTATTGGACTTCATGAATATCTTCTACGACGTCGTGGCGCCTCAGATCCGCAGCCCGCGCGATGTTGTCAGAGTGACGAACGCCCTATCAGTCACGTGGCCTGCCATCGGCGCAGAGGTAGATCGTGCAGATATGATCGGCCTTGAGACGCTCCGTCTGCTCCGGCCCGAGGTTTACCGCGGCATCAAGGGGAACAAAGACCGGCTGACCGGTGGCGGCGACCGCGGGAACCTTCGCTACTCGGAAGACCAGAAGAAGGATTACGACGCCTTCCTGCTTGGTAACGTCGACGCGAAGGATAAAGATCAGCTCCGCGAAGCTCTCAAAAGGCTCTTTCCGCGGCTCCAGTCCGTCTGGGGAAACCTTTCCTACGGTGACGACTCGATTGCCGGCTGGGAGCGTCGCCGGCGACTTTGCGCCGCTCCGTGGTTCGATGTCTATTTCCGGTTGTCACTTGGAAACGACGTGCTGCGGAAGGACGAGATCGACACCCTCGTCCGCCGAGCCGGCGACGGTGCGTTCGTCAAGGACAGCCTGCTCGGTGCGATCGACGTGTTAAGACCCGGAGGCGGCACGAAAGCCGCCCTGATCCTGGACGAGCTTAACCTGCATGCGGATTCCGTCGCTGATGTCGACGTCCAGCCGCTGCTGACCGCCATCTTTGGGATCGCCGATCGGTTGATGGTGCCGGCGGATCAGGCCAAGGCGTTCTCGATCGGCGACAACTACCTCCGGATACATTGGCTCCTGCGCAGGCTCACGCTCACCCGCTTCGATCTGCGGGCGAGATCGGCGATCCTGCTCGCCGCCTCCGAGAATGCATCAATCGGCTGGCTAGTCGACCTTTCCGCCTCCACGGATGCCGCGCATCAATCGCGTGAAGGGAAGGAGCCGAGGCCCGCACATGAGCTGATCACCACCGAAGAGGACGCCAACATTCTGAGGAGCAGAGCACTCGAAGGAATACGCGTGGCTGCAGCGTCTGGTGCCCTCGTCGCCAATCGCAGGCTCGCGCACATGCTGTTTCGATGGCGGGAGCTCGCCGGCGACGACGGCGAGGAAGTCAGGCACTGGACCAAATCGAAGCTGGAGAACGATCGCAATGTCGTGGCTTTCGCTGAGCGCTTCACCACGCATGGCTGGAGCCACAGCGTCTCCGATCGGGTCGCACAGCGCATGACAGTGGTGCACACCGAAGGGCTGGATTCGATCGTCGACGCGCAGTTCTTCCGCGAGCGCGCAAAGACTCTGCTGTCCGATAAAACGCTGTCCAACGAAGATCGGGCAGTGCTGTCAGAATTCGAGGCCGCTTGGTCGAGACAGGAAAAGAGCAGTCGCCGCTGACGCCCCGAGTACGGTGACGAGTTCAATTTCAGTATGACAGTTGGAGCTGGTTATGGTGGCATCGATAGTCATGCGCGCTCGTCAGGATACTTATCCTTGATGTTGGCATTGAAATAGATCCCATGAGAGCTTGCTTCCATCAGTCGCTCGTACTCAAACAAAGGGACATTGAAGTAGCGGTATACCGCGCCACTCTTGAACTCAACCTCCAGGGTCGAACTATCTTCATCGTAGCCGACTGAAACCAAATTGGATGATACTACAGATTGGCGCTCCATTCTCTATTTTCCCTTCTGGCCGTTCTTCCACTTTGAATTCTGCGCACGCCACGGGCCACTAAGGTTGACGTAGTTTTCTTTTTCTCTTTCTTTGGCCCACGCTTGTGCGACTCTTGGGTCTTCGCTACTCGGCCGCGCATCTTCAGGTGGCAACGTAATACGACAACGAATTGGCAGCTTTGCCGCTTCCCCGGTGATGATGGCCTCGCCAGTTCGCAAGACAGGCAAGCTGTCCATCAAGCCGCTAAGACTATCAGGTAGCGCGGATTGAACTTTGGTGCGATCACCTGAGTTCGAGAGCCGGAGGGCAATGAAGGTCCCGCATTGGGAAAGAATAGTATCGTCAATCTCTGACGGCCGTTGACTGACGATCATTGCGCCCACGCCAAACTTGCGTCCCTCCTTGACGATACGCTGAACCATCGCCTTGGCGGGACCATCGGCATCCTTGCCAAGATAACGGTGGGCCTCCTCCATCACGACGAGCAAAGGCCGCTGACGGCCGCCTTCAGTGGCTTCGCGCCCCCAGAACAGCGCTTCGTATAGAATATTGAGGATGCCGCCGATCAGATGGTGAAGGACTCCGCTAGGCACTCCCGAAAGATCGAGAATGCTTATGGGCTTTTCCGCACCGAGCCAGCTCTCAAGTAGCTCCGGCAGATCCTTCTTTGTTTCGTCGTTAAGGCCCGGCTCCCAGTCGCCAGGATGGAGCATGAAGTCGTATTGCCGGTCGAGCAACCGCGACCGCACTTGGTCGAGTTGCCGCCGAATTGACAGCACACCCGTTTTATTCGCAAAGGGCGGCGTATTTCCTTGGCCAGGCAAGGGATAGATAGGCGCGATGAGTTTGTTTGGATCACCCGCCTTTTGGATTGCCGAATTAATTTGGGTGTTTTCCTTCCACGTCTTTATCTCTGGATCTAGCAGATCAAACCAAAGCTGTTTCAAGCTAAATGGAAGGGGGCTATCGAACGTAAGCGAATTGATGTCGACGCCATCGAACTTTCCGCCCTTCGCCAATTCCGCTTTCTTTGCAAGAATTCGATCTGTGATGCTCGCGAACGCAGGGTCACTAAGTTTGCCCATCGTGAAAGCGAGCAATTCCGTTGTGTCCGTGGCCCAGTACGGAATGAACAAAGGCTTTTCATCGTCCGACGGCGAGACACGAAAGACGTGCGCAATCTTTTTCAGGGCAGTTGCATACTCTCCATGAATGTCGAGAAGCAGGATACGCGTGCTGGGAAAAGCGCTTTTGCCGCTCGGGGAGTGAACTATGGCACGCAACAGGCTCGCGATCGTTGTCGACTTTCCTGCGCCAGTCGATCCAAGTACGGCGCTGTGTCGAGTAACAAGCCGATCCAAATCAATCCGAACCGGGATACTCTCTGCCCCTGCTAGCCTGCCAATAACGACCTGGCCTTTTTCTGCAGTGCCGTAGATCTTCGCGAGATCTTCCTCAGTGACGAGATGCACTTCATCGTTTATCGCTGGATACTGGCTAATCCCGCGCTCAAACGCTGTCTCAACAATTTCTCCCACGAGCTGGATCGTCATCCAGCGTTCCCCGCGCGAACTCAAGTTCTCCGCAGCTTCCGGTGTGGCTGTAGCGCCAACGTCCGCGATAATGCCGTAAAGGTCGTGGTACCCTTGCGGTATGCGGACGAAGCTGCCCACTTGGCCAACGCGGTAGCTGCGCCCCCCAATGATGGCTATGCCCGAAGCCACGCCTTCAGACTGACGAACGCTGATCGCCGCCCCTGAGACGGCTCCGACATGCCCGAGGAGCGTCGGCGCAATCATGGAATTGCCCCGGAAGCCATCGCTGGAGCAGAGACGGCAGTGGGTGAAGTTGCGGCGGGAGCAGGAGTGAGAGCTTGCATCGAACGTGATGCCGCAAAGAAGCGGCCGAAAGTCTCGATGGCGCCCAATGTGAACTGCGCAGGCCCACCCGACTTCAGAGGCGACCAATAGGTCGCTCTAATCGGCGCCCAGTCTTTGCTGGGGAGCTCGGTCGAGACCTGCCAAGGTCCCTCGATACCATTTACTACCGCCTTGTCCGGAGCATAAACGCTTAGATTCGGGCGGCGTCTTGCGAGGTCGCAGGCGGCAACTTCGTCGATGAGGGATTTGTACTGAAAGGCAAACACGCTAGCCGAAGGGTTCGCAGCTAGCCCCTCGTCGATACGAGCTGAGACATGCGCGTCCGCATAGGAGAACCCGATCGAAATGAGGAGGGTATCCGGCGTCGCCAAGAAAGCCCGCAATCGGTCAAATAGCGCAGCATACGGTGCCTTCTGCGTCTGGTCGTACTTCAGATGTTCCGGAAAAACTAAATGTGTGGCCGTCTCACTTCCGGTTCGAATCACTTCGTCCTTGCCGCTCGCCTTCCATCCGAGCGAGCCATGCAGCTTCCACAGTCTCGTCCAGCGCGGTGGGAGGTCATTTCCGGCGACAGATACTGGATCGAAGAATGGTTCTCGTCCACCGGTGAACCCGTCGAAGTACGGCGCCCGGACACCCTCAAAAGCCTCCTCGAAGAGGAGATCGTAGTTCGTCGTAAATATTTCGACGGGATGGTCCCGAGATATGCCTGTGATCCAGTTAACGAGGTCGTTGTAGGCGCTTCCCTTCGCCGGAAGACGAACGTTCACGATCTTTCCGATTTCCGCGCAAATGTCTTCACCAAAGGTTTTAAAGCCATCGCCATCAAGGCCATGAATCTTTGATTTCCCAATTACCTTGCTGAGAGACCGGATTCGCGAAAGAATCGTTTCAATGTCGTGCTTATCCAACTCAGCTTTGAGGGCGTCAATTTGGCTACCATATTTTGGTGCCAATGCCCCGAGAACCTGTTTTGTGAGCCCTTCCACAGCGGGGATGAGCGGATACGTGCCATCGTCCTTTGCCGTGCCGGCTCCCGCTCCGGCCCCCACCAACAGGCCAATGCGCTTTCTTCCCTGGGCGATAATGGTCCGCAACGCGGCCATGTACTGGTCTGGATTGTGTATGCTGATGCTCAAGGCGTACCCCCGACGTGCAATCATTTGACTACACCACCCAAAGGATATCGTCCACAAACGATCGTCTAGGTTGTTAATTGGCTGGTCACTGGCAGCCGACGTGCTGTTCGAGCGCTGGCCGCCAAAGGACGAAGCTAAAGCCGAGGCCGCCGGCGATCATGGTGAAGCAGCCGCTGGAAAGCTGGATTTGCCGATCAGCCATCCGGCGACGAAGTTGCCGGAAATGGTCGGCCTCTATTCCAGCTAACTCGCGGTCGGGTGCTAAGCGTAAGATTTTGGCCGCTAGTTATGTTCGTCGTGAGTTCTTCGGCCTTTTGTGGAGCCGAGATGTGGCACGATGGTCGTAGGTCGGAGATATCTTGGCGGAATAGCGACTTCCTAAAAATCACCTAGAAATGGAAGCTCCCGGCCCACAGCGAGGAGCTCCTAAAGGCAGGATTTTTCGCAGGAGAACGCGCCATTTTCGATCTTGTCGGCCTCGCAAGACTGGCTGCTGACCTCGATTGGCAATAAAGCGATACTCACTCAGCCGCCTCGCCCTTCAACTCCGCAAACTTCGCTGCCATTGTGGGATTACCCTTGGTCAGCTTCTTGATCGTTACATCCTGTGCCTTGTCATTCGCAAGGCGCAGGTTGCGGTCTGAACCGATCAATGCATCCTTGGTTTTCTGGAGATGATCGATGGACTTATCGATCTCCGCGATCGCCGTCTGGAAGTGCCTGGAAGCAAGATCGAAGTTTTTAGCAAATCCGTTCTTAAACGTTTCCAGCTGGATTTCAAACTGCGTGATGTCGATATTCTGCGCCTTCACAAGCGCCAGCTCGTTCCTGTACTTCAATGAATTCAGAGCAGCGTTCCGCAGAAGTGTAATCATCGGCAGGAAAAACTGCGGCCGAATGACGTACATCTTCGGATAGCGGTGGAAGACGTCGACGATGCCCGAGTTATAGAGTTCGTTATCGGGCTCCAGCAACGAAACCAGGATCGCGTATTCGCAGCCTTTCTCATTGCGATCCCGGTCGAGCTCCTTCAGGAAATCCTCATTTTTGCTCTTCGTCGCAGTCCGATCACTTTCGTTCTTCATCTCGAACATGATGGAGATGATTTCGGTCCCGGCATCGTCTGCGTCCCGGAAGATGTAATCGCCCTTGCTGCCGGTCCGCGCATCGTTGTCTTTCTCGAAATATGCACGCGGAAAGGCCATCGAGCGTATCCGGTTAAACTCGGTCTCGCAGTGCTGCTCGAGGGTCTCACCGACCATCTTGGTCGAGAGGCGGGCCTTCATGTCCTTGAGGCGCTCGATCGCGTCATCGCGATCCTTGATCTGCGTTTCGTACTTATCCTTGAGCGACTTTTCAGCGAGCTCCTTCTCCAGTTGTACCTGCTTGATGCCGTTCTTCAGCTCATCGCGCTCTTTTTCGAGAGCGCCTACCGCTTCGGTCACGGCGAGCTTTTTCTCAAGCTCGACGGCCTGAAGCTTGGCCTTCAGCTGGCGGATCTCCTCCTCCTTGGCAGCAGATGCCTTGTGAACCTCGGTAGCCAGAAGCGCCTCGGCAAGCTCGGAGGCGGCCTTCTTCTCGCGTTCGGCTTGCGCAAGCGCGTGTGAGAGCCCGTCGCGCTCCTTTTCCACGGCACTGAGCGCTTCGGTGATGGCAAGTCGCCGAGACACCTCGGTCGCCTCAAGCCTGACCTTCAACTCCTGGATCTCGGCATCTTTGGCAGCCGCGGTCTTCTGCAGATCGCTGTTCAGCTTGGTCTTGGCCAGTTCCACAGCGCTCTGTTTCTCGCGCTCAGCCAATTCGAGGCGGTCGTGTAGCTGCCGGTCGAAGTCCGCGTCTCGAACCTGCTTCAGGATCTCGGCATAGCCAGATTCGTCGACCTTGAAGGCCTTGCTACAGTGGGGACAGATGATCTCGTGCATTTTCCTGTCCGAAGAGCTGGGGGAGCGACGGCTGTCCAGAATGCTGGGGATGAACCCGGCCCGAGTCGGCCGGTTGGCATTCATTGGGCTCCCAAATTCATGAGAACAAAATTAGAACATGCCGTCTGAAACCGTCAAGCAACGCGTAAAGGATCCGCGCATTTTCCCCCGGTTTTCCCGATTTAGGTGAGCTGCTGGGGAAGAAGTACGAGAAAGCTGCCTAAACGGCAGGCTCTCGGATACCTAAGGAAAGGAAAAGGCCTTATCCTTTACTTAGACGAATCGTAAGGAAAGGATCGCTTGCTTGGCCACCCCGTCAGGAACCCGCCTGCGCCCCCTGTAAACGCCCTTGCGCTTAGCCACAGCGATGCCTTCACGCTGGCGCTCGCGGATAGGCGCCCGCTCACATTCGGCACAGGAGACCATGACGTTGAGCAACAGCTGGGACATGGGCGAAGGGCTCGGCCGTGAACATCAAGCTTTCCTTGACGATTTGCTGGTCACCGATTTGGTCAAGGCCCCTATCGCGCGATGAGCTTGCTTGGAGAGGAAGCGGCAACGGTCAGAATGAACCCGCGCGCCTGGCGTGAACTCCGGCAGCGAGCAGCAACGCCACTGCCATCGGATCAAGGACGGCAACAAGCGCCAGCGTGAGCAGCCGGACCGCCCGCTCAAAGTCCGCGGCGGGTATGCCAATCAGCTCGGCGAGATATCGTATTGGTCCGACCTCGGCCTCGGCACGCCTGCGTTGCGCGTCAACCTTGGCTTTTTCGATCTGTAGATTAGCGAGAGCCTGGGACTCACGAAGGCGTTCTGCCGCGATGTCGGCACGTTCGCGGCGCCTCTGGTCAGCAATCGTCATCGCTCCGACCGGCCGGCCAAGGCGCGTCGCCTCATCGATGGCCGCGTCGATCTGGGCAATGCGCCGGTCAATGTCGGTGACCACTCGGCTCTGCATTCCGAGGCGGGCCTCAACGTCTGCGGTCCTGTCGGCAAGGGTGAGATCTATGGATGCCATATGGTCGAGGTGAGCGCGGGTGAGGAAGCCGAATACGCCAACGGCGTTCAGGCCCATCAACACGCCAATCATCAGGACGAGGACGAACCTCAGGAGGGACGGCGCAGACGTCCAATGCTCCGTCAGCCAAGCCGCCGCCACGAGCTTTCCGGCCTCCAGCACTGCGCCCATGATGATGACAGGCCAGAAGGCTCCGGCAAAGATCGCGGTCAGGCCGTCGATGGAAAAGGCAGCCGATACACAAGCCAGCGCCAGAGCGACTATCAAAGCAGCGAGCTCGACGCGTCTCGGGGAACGCTGGGCTTCCTCCGCTCCGGATGTCCCTGTGACGCCGGCGGCGTCCGTAACGCCAGGGGTACCATCTGTAACGGTCGGTGTTACGGTCCCCGTTACAATGATCGCTTCAGCGTTACGACTGATCAGGCCGCCGCGCTCCCAGGCTTTCAGGCGACGACTGGTCCGCATCCTATTCCAGCCCCATTGGCGCCCGAGCTCAGCGGCGCTGAACGTCACGTATCCCTTGGGCTGGGAGCGCAGCCAGGCCAGCGCCTCCATGTCATCGAATGGATGGGGCGGAAAGGACTCGGTCATGATCAGATGCTACTCCTTGCGTCTCGGCCCCGCGCCATCGGAGGCCCGCGAAAGGCCGGCTGCTGAAAAGCGATGACGCTGACCAAAGTGGCCGGAACGAGGAGCTGCCTGCCCAGCCCGGGATCGGTCATCCCTCCTGCTCGCCCCCGTGGAGAGAAATACAGAGAGGTCCTGGGCGTAGTGGTGCCAGATGGTGGGCGATTCTGACGACTGCTTGGCGAAAGCGGACCAAGCCTCGCGAGCCATGGCCTGCGCGTAGGTGTCCTGCAAAGGTGGCATGTCCGAAGCCAAAGCGGAACGGCCAAATTGCGCGACGTCGCGCGCTACAGCCCTCCCCTTAACGGCCACGATGCGCTGTTGCTGCCGACCTGCCGCCGATCGACATTCGATCTGAACCGGCCATATCGGCGATTTTAACACCAGCTTTCCTCGATGCTGCACCGATGCGTGTTGAATTGATGCTGGAGGGCAGTCCGACTGCCCATCTCGGATCTGCGGACGAACAGCATCGCCGATGCAGTTCGGTCACTCTGGTTTGTCTCGATAGATCGCTAAGACCCTGCGCTCGGATGCCAACGGCCCAACCGGAGCCGCAGCCAAAGATGCAGCCTGAGACTCACGACCCGTGTAGCCACCGGGCGGTGTCTGAGCGCAGTTCAGCCTGGAATTCGAGAGGAGCGAGCGTAGAGCGGGTTCAACGGCAAGATAAAAGCGCCTCTCCGCGGCGTAGACTCGGCGGTCGTAAGTTTTTGAGGTTACTTATCGCAGCACGGCACTGCTCCAACACTCATAGTGTTGCTAGAGGAAGAAAGACCTGAGAGATCAATGTCCCGAATGGCACTAATCGCAGCTTAGCGAACTAGGTCGCAGAATTGGGACATACCTAGCCAAGCGCGCATGGAAGGCTGCTACAGGGCTAACGGAGCCCGTCAAGGCTCGCCCTAAGCGCGCGGCGAAGCCGCTGACGGGCCTTGACCGGATTGCGGCTGGCCCGGACCTTTTCCTTCGAGGCGCCAATGGCTTCTTGTGAGCGGGGCTGCACTGATCACAACGCGAAGCAGTCCCGCGGGTCAGCTTTCCCATGAAGAACAGAAACGATCCAGGTCGATCCGAGGCGACACGATTAACCCAAAGCCGACGTTTGCGGCCGCATCAGCGGATTATCCGCTTTTGACCCAAAGCCGATCAGCGGCAGCATCCCCGGCGAAAGACTGGTTTTGGTCCAGAGACATCCGCACTTTGTTCAACGGCTCCTTAGCCCACGCGGACGGTATAGAGAATTTTTTGGCGAATTAGACCAGCAATCGGTTACTATCACCAGACGATACTGAGCAGCTGCTTCCACACGCTATAGCCGCAACTCGCGAAGGCACTCTGCCAGCGAATGACGCACCCCAGCCTGTTCTAATCAATCCAGTTGCTGAATGTATTTGCAGCGCTGGGCCGAGCATATGCGCGATCAGAATTGCGATCTGTCTGGGCATCGCTGAGAGGACAAACAACCTGCGCCCGCGCTTCGTTGGTTGCGGATAGACGAGCTGTACGACGGGCTTGGCGTACGAAGGCCATAATCCTTCGCGCGCCCCGAGGTTGATGCATCCTGCGCTGACCCATCGGCACACAACCCGCCGTCTTCATTAGCGTCGCTAGGCCTCGAATAAGTTGATCCGTTTTGCGTCGATTACCGGTCGGCAGACTCGATGAACGCGGCCACCTCCCGCGGATGAGACAGCATCACTGCGTGGCTGCTATTTATTTCTTCCACTCGCGCACCGCTTCGCTTAGCCATCTTTCTCTGTGAACTGGGGGTTATCATGCGGTCCTGAGACGGGATCAGGAAGGAACTCGGCTTTGCCTTCCAGCCCACTTTTGTGGTCTTGGCTTCGACGGCTTTCAGTCCCCATGGCACTTGCGCGGCCGCCATGAACTCAGTCAGCGCCGCAGGGGAATCCGCCGCAAAGGAAGTCGGGAACTTCACGGGATCGACCAGCAGGTAACCGTCTTGCGGCGGCAGCAGGGGCGCCTTCGCCTCGCCAGGCTCTGCCGGCCAGTCATTCAGGGATGCGGCAGATTCGCCGGCGTCCGGCGCAAAGGCCGCGATGTAAGCCAGGCTCTTGACCTTCGGATTGTCGCCAGCCTGTGTGATCACCATGCCGCCATACGAGTGGCCAACCAGCACAACAGGGTATTTGGCTGCTGCGATCACGGCTTCCGTGGCGGCGACGTCACCCTCGAGCGTGATGGTCGGATTCTGGACCACCAGCACTTCGTATCCGCCCTTTTTAAGGAGATCGTATACCGCTTGCCAGCCTGAGCCATCGACAAACGCGCCGTGCACAAGGACGACCGATGTCGTTTTCTGTTGCTGAGCTCCCGCGGAGTTCGACGTGATAGCGAGCGCGCACATTGCCAGCAGAGATGCCAAATAGTTCACAGGAATTCCTTTCGTGTTGTGGGGCGTCGTGATAGATCGGCTACCTTTAAGTTCGTGCGAAAGTCTTGCGTCAGGGCCGTTCATTCGTTCGGTCGAGGAAGTCGCTGATCAGCGGCGCCATCACGTCGAGTTGGTCCTCAAGTGCGAAGTGACCGGTGTCGAGGATGTGTAACTCGGCGTCTGGCAAGTCGCGCAAATAGGAATGTGCGCCGGCTTCAGCGAAGACCTTGTCGTTCTTGCCCCAGAGGATTAGAGCGGGCGGCTTCCTTTCGCGGAAAAACGCTTGGAACGCCGGATAAAGCGGGATATTGGTCGCGTGGTCGTAGAGCAGGTCGAGCTGAATGTCCTTATTGCCGGGACGATCCAGCAGCGCTTGGTCTTGCACCCAATTGTCAGGACTTATGCGCGTCAGATCGCGGACGCCATCGGTGTATAGGAATTTAGTCGCGCGGAGAGAGACGAGGGATGAAAGCGCATTCCTCCGCTCCTCCGTTCCTTCCCTCCAATACGCCTTGATCGGGTCCCAAGCTTCCCGCAATCCTTCTTCGTAAGCGTTGCCGTTCTGGATGATGAGGGCAGTCACGCGCTCCGGATGCTTGAGGGCGAGGCGATAGCCGACCGGTGCGCCGTAATCCATGACGTACATGGTGTAGCGTTTCGCTCCGAGTTGATTCAGCAAGGCGTCGATCATCTCGGCATAGTTCGCAAAACTATAGGAAAAGCGGTTGCGATCCGGCGCATCGCTTTGCCCGAAGCCGGGGTAATCCGGCGCGATGATACGGTATCGGTGGGCTAGATTCGGAATCAGATTGCGGAACATGTGTGAGGACGTCGGAAAGCCGTGCAGAAGGAGAACGACGGGCCCATCTGCTGGCCCAGCTTCGCGGTAGAACACGTTCACGCCGCTGATGGCGGCCGTGCGGTAATGAACGGTTAAATCGCCTACGCTGCCGCCGGGCATTGGCCCGCAACGATGAGCGGGCGTTGCCCCCGGTCCACATGCAGAAGCCGTGGACCTCCCGAGCGATGGATGTGCGCTTACAATGGTTAAGGCGATGAGAGTCGCGCAAGAAAGGCGCATGGCAACTCCTTTATACGGTACGTCGTTCCTCAAACCCGATTATCTCACGTCTACGGATTCCGCGATTACTGCCGTACGTTCGGCCAGTTCGGGAACCCTGGCCAAGTAGGCCTGGTAATGTTGCGAGGCGCGATGTGCTTCGACCGCAGTGATATCTCGGTAGAGCTCATCAAGGACGTAACGATGATCGTTCGAAGTGTCGCGCCAAACGTCCCAACGCAGATTACCGGGCTCTGCCCTGCAATGCGGCGCAAGGCCGACCAGAAGTTCTCTCAGCTCATCGCTTTTGCCGGGGTGAGCAACCAGAAGAGCAGTAATCTTCGACGGCATCGCGATCGACCAAAACTTTTCAGAGTGACTGCTGGCTTCAGTTCAGCCAGGCGATGTTCGGCTGCCTGTCTTATAATTTTCTCAGTGCTGCCAGCAGCTCTTTTGCCAGGCGCCCGGCTGAGGCGGGATTCTGGCCGGTAATGAGACGTCCATCGACGACAACGTGAGGTTCCCAGTTTGCCACGGACGTATATTCGGCGCCCTCTGCCCGCAGGGCGTCCTCAAGTTCGTAGGGAACATCTTCGCGCGCGTAGTCGTACTCTTCCTTCTTCGAGAACGAAGTCAGCTTCTTGCCCTGCACGAATGGCTTGCCATCGCCAAGGTCCACCCCGAGAAGCGCGCACGGACCGTGACAAACGGCCGTCACGAATTTTCCCGTGCTCCAGGCGCGCACGACTGCATTTTGAACGATGGGGTTACGCTGGATGTCGACCATCGGCCCGAGCCCGCCGGGCACGAGAATGGCATCAAAATCCGCAGCATCCACCTCGGCAAGTTTGCGGCTGCGATTGAGGCGGCGAAAAGCCTTGCTTTCAAGAAAGGCCTTTTCCGCAGGATCTTTCTCGTCGTAGGCATCGTAGGGCGTCCATCCGCCTCTCAAGGAAGCGAACTCAACGGCGATGCCTGCCTTGTCAAGAACATCGAACGGATGCGCGACCTCGGCGAAAAAGAAGCCCGTCTTACGATTTTGCGGGCCGATCACCGCTGCGTTGCTGACGATAAACAGGACGTGTTGAGTCATGATTCGTTTCCTGGAGGTATCCATAAAGTCGAAGAGCGCCGCAACGACACTACCCGCGCGGCCCAGAACCGTATTTCCGAATCCTGCGGGATCATGAGCAATCCCTGCGGTACTCCGCATCGGAACGATCGGCATTCACCTCGATCTGGCCGCAGCACAACTCGCGATACTGCCCCGGCGTAAGGCTTACGGCCTTGCGGAAGACGCGCGTGAAGTTTGCTTGCGAGCCAAAACCGAACTCCAGGGCGATTTCGACCAGCGACAGTCGGTTGCGCGCGAGCTCGTGCCGCGCAGCCTGGACGCGCCGATCGGTCACGTATCGGTGCGGTGACAATCCCGTCGCCTCGCGAAACAGCCGGGAGAAATGATAGGGGCTGAGACAGGCCTGAGCCGCCAGATCCTCGAGTCTGATTTCGTCTCCCAGAGACGACTCGATATAATCGAGCACGCGCTGCAGGCGCCGTGGATCGAGCGACGGAGACCTGTCGGGCGCACGCCAGCGGTCGATCGTATAGTTGCCCAGGAGATGCGCTGCAAGCGCGACTTGAATTCCCTCCACGAACAGCGCGTCAGTCGACTGGCGCGGACGATGAAGCAGATCCCGAAGCGGCGAGCAGATGTGGAAGAGCACCTGGTCCGTCAGACCGTGGGCGTAGGCGATCTCGATCCTTGCCGGATCGATATTGAAGTCCGCAAGCGCGCTCTGGTCCAGCAGCGCCGGCGGGAGGTAGAGGTGAAGACACTCCATCCGGTCCGAAAGCTCGAGATGGCTCTCCTGCGTCCCGACCGGAACGAGGTAGCTCATGCCGGGGCGCGCGAGGCTTTTCTGGACTTCACCGTTGCCGGTGCGACACACCATCCCGCCGCCGGACAGTAGCATTACCAGTTCGGTGCAGATAGGCACCGGCGTCGCCTGGCGCCCCGCTTCGAACTTGCGATGTTCGATGCTCAGCCCTGGCCAATCGTTGGCCGCCGCGAGCTTCTCGCTGTTCTGGTACTTCTGATCTCCATGAGTCACGAGTGCCATCACGACCTCCGCAAGTTGCGGCGAATCCCGGCCCCGTATCGCAAGAGAGCGATCATTCCATCCGGTAAATGAGTGCAGCCCCGGCCCGCTGCCACGCCGATCCTGAATTTCTCACAAGGACCGATAGCGAAGTCCAGAGGCGGCACGGTTAAAAGAAGTAAAAGGCAAGCAAAGCAAAAGGTTGGAGCACGCGCACCGCCGCTTCGAGAGCTGCTCTCATCGAAGATGAGCAAGATGCGTCCATCGTCGCGCAGGAATCGGGAATACCGCAACTTCTCAGCTGCGCTAATGAAGCTCATCAAACGGCAATGTCGCCGTATCAAGGATCGGAGCCTGCTATGAAGCCGCTTATTTCCGCGCTTGTTGCAATGTCGATCGCAACGGCCGTCCCCGCGGTGGCCGCCGAGAAGACCGTTTCCATCGTCCTTGTCCACGGCGCTTTCGTCGACGGCTCGGGCTGGAAGGACACCTACGACATTCTCTCGAATGCGGGCTATGAAGTGCTCGTCGTCCAGCAGCCGACGATCTCGCTTCGTGACGATGTCGCGGAGACCGAACGCGTGATCGCCAAGGCGCGGCATCCGGTCATCCTCGTCGGACATTCCTATGGTGGCATGGTCATCACGGAGGCCGGCGACAATCCGAAGGTTCAGAGCCTTGTCTATCTCGCGGCATATGCTCCCGACGCCGGAGAGTCTGTCAGCACGCTGTCGGAAGGCTCAGTGCCCGCCGGCGAGCAAAAGGGTCCGCTCGTCGTCGAAGGCAACTTTATCTTCGTCGACCGCGACAAATTCCCGACCTCTTTCGCCGGCGGCGTCGACGCTGCGACCGCGCGCTTCATGGCTGCGGCGCAATTGCCGTTTGGATTGCAGGCGGTGCAGTCCAAGGTCGACCGCGTGGCCTGGAAGACCAAGCCGACCTATTACATGGTCACGATGGAGGATCACATTATCCCGCCGACCTGGCTGCGCACCATGGCCAAGCGCTCGGGCGCGAAGGTGACGGAGATCAAAAGCGGCCACGCGGTGATGCTGTCGCATCCGCGCGAGGTCGCGGCCTTCATCAGAAGCGCGGATACCTCCGCGACCGAATGAGACGGGCGGCGCCGCGCACGGGCGGACTTGCCTGTCGCAGACGAGGACACGCAATATGGCCCTCAAGAATATTCTGCCGGGAAGATTGGGCTTCGGCGCGGCGCCGCTCGGCAACATGTTTCGCGACATCCCGGAGCAGGAAGCGCTCGCGACGGTGAGTGCGGCCTGGGACGACGGCATCCGCTATTTCGACACCGCGCCCTTCTATGGCGCGGGTCTTGCCGAGATCCGCATGGGCGCCGCGCTCGCCGACCGGCCGCGAAGCGATTATGTCGTCAGCACCAAGGTCGGAAGATTGATCCTGGACGAGATCGAGGATGTCGGCGCCCGCGACCTCGGCGAGAAGGGGGATGTGTTCAAATACGGGCGTCCGAACAAGATTGTGAACGACTATTCCGAAGACGCGACGCTGCGCTCGATCGAAGACAGTCTGAAGCGGCTCGCGACCTCCCACATCGACATCGCCTTCGTGCATGACGTGGCGCAGGACTTCTACGGCGACGAATGGCTTTCGGTGTTCGAAAGCGCACGCAAGGGGGCGTTCAAGGCGCTCGACCGGCTACGCGACGAAGGCGTGATCAAGGCGTGGGGCCTCGGCGTCAACCGGGTCGAGCCGATCGAACTGCTGCTGGCGCTGGAAGAGCCGCGCCCCGACGGCTTCCTTCTCGCGGGCCGCTACACGCTGCTCGACCATGCGAGGGCGCTTCAGCGTGTGATCCCGATGGTTGCGGAGCATGAGCTCGCGATTGTCGTCGGCGGCCCCTACAGTTCGGGCGCGCTCGTCGGCGGCCCGAATTTTGAATATGCGCCGGCGCCCCCGGAAATCATCGACAAGGTGGGGAGGATCAAGGCAATCGCCGACCGCTACGGCATCAGCATGAAGGCGGCGGGCCTCCAGTTCGTGCTGGCTAACCCGGTGGTGACTGCCGTCATTCCCGGCGCGAGCCGTCCAGGCCGCATTGCCGAGGATCGCGCCGCGCTCGAGGAAGTCGTCCCCGTCGATTTCTGGCGCGAGCTGCGCTCGCAGGCGCTCGTCAACTCCGCAGCTCCGCTCCCCGGTTGAAGTGGGTGTGAGAGGGTGGTTCGCCGAGGTTCCGACCAATGAAGCGTCGAGATTGTGAGCACAGCGGTTCTTCGCAAGCCAAAAAAATAGCCACACCCGCGTGGTTTTGCGCAGCGGTCGTGAAAGTCAGAACGGCTCACTTCAACAAGTTTGCAGTGCATGATAATACCAAGCGATCTCTTCGATCGATTGGCAATGCGAAATGCGGACGGCCAGACGGCAACGGGGCGCACCTCGACAGAAGCTGACATTCAGCTTCGGCCCGTTTCGACTGGTCCCCGGCCGTCAGTTGCTTCTTCTAGACGAGCGCCCCGTCAAGATTGGCGGACGCGCCTTCGAGCTCTTGCGGCTGCTGGTGCAGCGCCGCGGCGAGCTGGTCAGCAAGAACGAGCTGATGGCGGCAGCCTGGCCGGGCACGTTCGTCCACGACAGCAATCTTAAGGTCAATATGTGGAGCTTGCGGCGCTCGCTGGGAGATACCCAGATCGAGCCCATCTACATCGCGACCGTGGCGCGGCGTGGGTACAAGTTCATCGCCGATGTCCGGGTCGGCATCGGCGAGATCGAGGGGGAGCCTGCGCTGGCCGATCCGCTCCCGCTTTCGCATGCGCCATCGCCGCGCGGCATCGTCGGCCGCGAAGCCGATATCGTTGAAATCGCCGATCTGCTCGCCGAGGACAGGCACGTGACCCTGACCGGCGCAGGAGGGATCGGTAAGACGACCGTAGCCCTGGCCGTCGCCCAGGCGTTCGTGTCAAGGTATCGCGACGGCGTCTGCTTCATCGATCTCGCGACAATCTCCGATCCTACTCTGTTCGGCGCGGCGCTCGTGACGGCACTCGGTATCCGAGGCAATACGGACATGGGGCTGGCTGCTGTCCTCGACTATCTGAGGCCGCGGCAGATGCTGCTCATCCTCGACAATTGCGAGCATGTGCTGCCAGCCGCCACGATCTTTGCCAGCAAGTTCATGACGGACACATCGCCATCCCGGCTGCTTGCCACGAGTCGCGAGCCGCTCGGCACCACCACTGAGCACGTCGTGCGGCTTGGCTCTCTATCTGCTCCGAGTTCAGGCCTTGGGCTGTCGGTGGATCAGGCCGTCAGATTCCCGGCGGTGGAGTTGTTCGTTCGACGCGCCGTCGAATGGTCGGATTACGAGTTCGTCGACGAGGATTGCGACGCCATCGCAGCGGTCTGTCATTCGCTGGACGGGCTTCCCCTAGCCATCGAATTGGCTGCCGCCCAGATCGGCAGGTTCACCCCGCGGGAGCTGTTGGTCGTCCTCGATCAGAGGCTTGACTTTAGCGCGACCGGGGCCGCCGCCGGGCCGCCGCGCCATGAAACCCTGATGGCAACGATCGATTGGAGCTACCGGCTGCTGTCGCAGACGGAAGCCAGGCTCTTCGCCCTGCTGTCAGTGTTCAGTGACGGGTTCGAGCACGAGGATGCGGTCTTCGTCGCGGAAGCGGCAGGTCTCACGCCGATCGACGTCGCGACCGCACTCGGCAGTCTCGTCGCCAAATCACTGTTGAGCGCGCAGGCGCGGGGCGCGAGCCTGCGCTACCGGCTGCTCGATAGCACGCGTCGCTATGCCGCCGAGCGGCGTCGGGGCGATCCGGCGTGCAGCGGGGCGATGCGCCGCCATGCGGAGCGCATGGCTGCGCTGTTCGAGCAATCCGAGGAGGATTGGAAATGGCGCGAGCCGACCGATTGGACCGAGCGCTACCTTGGCCGCATTGCCGATTTGAGAAGTGCGCTTTCATGGTCGTTCGGCGAGCAGGGCGATGACATCCTCGGAATCAGGCTTGCGGTTGCTGCGATCACCCTGTGGTCGGAGACCTCCATCCTGTCGGAGGCGCAAGCGCGGTTGGAGGTCGCACTCGCGTTGGCCAAGCGCGTTCCATGCGACGATCTGTCCAAGGCAAAGCTCGCCTGTGCCCTCGGATGGAGCCTCTTCTACGCCCGCAAGAGTTCGAACGAGAACGAAGTCACCTGGCTTGACGCAATCGCATTCGCAAGGCGTGCTGACAGTGTCGACCTTCAGCAGCGCGCGCTGACGGGTTTTGCGTTCTATCTGCTCCAGATCGGCGAGATCGCACGTGCCATCACTTATCTCGAGGAGGCCACCTCGCTGGCCGACCGAGACCCCGATTCGACGGCGACATCCGAAGCCGACAAGGCCCTGGCCTGGGCCCACGCCTTCGCCGGCGAATTAAGCAAAAGCCGCCCGGTTCTCGATCGTCTCGCGTCAACCCATTCGCTAGTCCGGGGGCGTTCGCGCAAGGATGCGAATGAGGTCTACCGCTTCATCACCGTCCGCACCAACATGCCTTTTGTAGTGTGGATGCAGGGGCAGGCCGACTACGCCGCTCGACTGGCGCGTGAGGCCGTTGATGCTGCGGACCGCGGTGGCCATTGGGTGTCGCAGTCGAACGCACTTGGGCTCGCCGCACTTCCTATCTCGCTTGAAATCGGCGATCTTGACGCGCTCGATATGTTCACGGAACGCCTGCGTCGCAATCTGGAACGCGAGCGCATCTGGCGCTGGGTTTCGGTCGAGCGCTATTTCTCCGCCTGCCTGCGCGAATTGCGCAGCGATCCGCGCGCGGTGGAGGATATTCGGGCCGCGATTGACGAACTGATCGAATGCCGCTTTCTGATGCGGATCGGCAGCTATCTGGCTTTCCTCGCTCGTGCTTATCTGCGGCAAGGGCGGATCGCGCAAGCGCGTGACGCCGTCACGCGCGCCATCGACTATCAGGAAAGGCAGGGCGAGCGCTGGTGCCGCTCGGAACTTCAGCGAGTCAATGCATCTATCCTTCTTGAGGATGGCGAAACAGTCCGCGCTGAAAAGCTATTAAAGGAGGCGCTGGCTGAAGCTCGCGCTATCGGCGCGTTAACTTTCGCGCTTCGGATCGCCACCGACCTCGCCGCTCATTGGGCGGCGACAAACCGCGAGATAGACGCGGTTCAATTGCTCGCTCCGATTTTTGGCGAATTCACCGAAGGGTTTGGTACGCAAGACCTTGTTCGTGCCTCCCGATTGTTGGCTCAGATAGAGAACCGTACAAGTGGCGTAGGACTCTAAAAACATGCCCCCGAGCACAAGTTGGTGCAACTGGCAAGCCATCGGTCAGAAGGGCTACGAGTTCTGATTGGATTTTTACTCGACTTCTGGAGCGCGGCAAATGCCTCGGGCATCCGCTACTCTCGCGGATACTTCCGCTTCTGGTCCATCTCTGACCTTGCCACCGACGCCGGCTGCGTCCGGTGTTGGAGGGAAAGCGGACCAAAACGCGATTGCGCTGTGACGGTCGCTTTTGACCCTAACTCTGTGAAAACGCCGCGGGTCCGAGTTCCGAGCTCGATCCGGGCTGACGAGAAGGATCTTCCGGAGGTCCTTCGGCTCGAGCATGTCCTTCGTGATTTTCACGTGCTCGATCTCGTCGAAATATTCGGCTCGATCTCGGGTTGACGTGGACGATACGCCTTTGCGTGGCCGTTAGCCTTCTCTTTCACTATCGACAATGCATCCAGCTTCCGAGAGCGGTCAGGACCGTGAATTACTGAATTCATGGTCGCGTGATCGGGAGTGCGGCAATGGACGATCGAAAATATCTGACGCCAGAGGAAGTCTCGGAGCGCTACCGTGGCGCGGTCAGCGTCGGGACCCTTCGCAACTGGCGAGCGATGCGCGTCGGACCCGCCTTCGTCAAAATCGGGAAAGCGGTCCTATATCCGGTTGGCGAACTCGATGCTTGGGACAAGAGAAACATGGTGTCCTGCCGTGCGCCAGGACGATCACCGATGACTGGGCCTGATCAGGCGTGATGATCACGATTTGGCGTGCACTACCGTCCCCACTCTCCGTCCCCCGCTTGATGGTCGGCCTGCTAAATCCGTTATTCTTCAATTACATAGCTGCGGCGCTACGCTCATGCACAATCACCCTTCGGGCGATCCGACGCCGTCGCAGGCCGACATCCGGATGACCAAGACGATCGTGGAGATCGCCAAGCCGCTGGGCATCACGGTTCACGACCACATCATCGTCGGAAGGAATGGCCACACCAGCCTGAAGAGCATCGGGGTGATGTGAAGGCGCGACGCCGACGAGACGACGCATGCAGCGTGCTGCGGTCGGAGCTGCCAAAAGATCGCCGCGGGATGGACGAAACGTCGGGCCGGTTTGAACCGGACGTCTTCCCGCGCCGGCTAATGCGGGCGAAGCGTGGAGAGGAATGACGGATGCGCGCGCCCTTCATCGGACTGATCCTCGGCGTCCTGACCGTCACGGCGGCGGCTGCCTACGACGCCAACGATCCCGCCAATTGCAATGGCATCGGCTGGGACGATGCGCGGCCGCTCGTCGTCGCCAAAGTGAGCGGCCAGCCACGCGTGAACTTCGTCAAGAGCCCCTATGACGATGACTTCAAGGCCGCAGGCTGTCCCGCTGCGACCGACGCCTGCCGGAAGAAGGCGTACCTCGTCCGCGACGACCTCGTGCTGATCGGAAGGACCCGCGGCGATTTCGTCTGCGTCAGCTACCAGCAGCCGCATGCGAAGGCCCAGATCTGGACCACCGGCTGGTTGCCACGCGCAGCCCTCACCGCCGTCGAGCCGATGGCCGCGCCGGCGACGGCCGACTGGTCCGGAAGCTGGGAGCACCCTGGAGGGGGACTGACGATCAGGAAGGAGGCCGGCAACCGGCTCAGGATCGAAGGCGATCAGGTGTTGCCGGCCGGGCGCGAGTTGCGCAACGGATCGCTCGGCGCGACGGCAGAGCCCAAGGGCGGCCTGATCGCCTTCGTCGACGACGGCAGCACACCGTTCGAGCGGCCGAATGCCGGCGACGAGTGCCGCGTGCGCCTGCAGCGAATCGGCGCGCTTCTGCTGGTCGAGGACAACAATGATTGCGGCGGTGCCGGCGTCAGCTTCACTGGACTCTATCATCGCAAATAGCCGCCGACGGCTCATGCCCAGCGGCGCGCCATTGCCACACAGAGGACGACGATTCCGGCTGCGGCAACCATCGTTGCCGACACCGGCTCATGCAGCAGCAGGCTCGCGAAACCGAGGCCGAGGAAGGGCTGCAGCAGTTGCAGTTGGCCCACCGTCGCAGTGCCGCCGCGCGCGAGCCCGCGGTACCAGAAGGCGAAGCCGACGAACATGCTGAAGACGGAGACGTAGGCGAGGCCCAGCCACGCCGCGGCCGTGATGTCGTGTGACGCGCCGGGCAGCGTCAGCACCGCCATCGACAGCATCAGCGGTGCAGACAACAGCAGCGCCCACGAGATCACCTGCCAGCCGCCGAGCCGGCGCGTGAGCATGGCGCCCTCGGCATAGCCCAGGCCGCAGACGACGATCGCAGCGATCATCGCGAGATCGCCGATCGGCGCCGCGACGCCGTCCCGCGACAGGGCGAAGCCCGAGACCGCCGCAGCGCCAAGTGCTGCGAACAGCCAGAACAACGGCCGCGGCCGCTCGCCGCCGCGCAGCACGCCGAACAAGGCGGTCGACAACGGCAGCAGACCGACGAACACGATCGCATGGGCCGAGGTGATGTGCTGGAGCGCCAGGGCGGTGAGCAGCGGAAAGCCGATGACGACACCGAGCGACACGACCGCCAGCGACATCAGGTCGCGCCGGCCGGGAAGCGGCTGCCGCAACAGCGTGAGACAAAGCGCGCCCAGCACGGCCGCGAGCGTCGCGCGTGCGCCCGTCAGGAACAGCGGCGAAAAACCCTCCAGTGCCGCCCGCGTCGCCGGCAGCGAGCCGCTGAAGATCGTCATGCCGATGATGCCGCTCCCCCAGCCCTCGATCGATCCCTTCATGCACGGCTCCTCCTTGCAGATCCCATAGCCCGATCGGGCTTGTTGCGGCAGCGACAGACCGATACAATTTTGACAATCTGTACTGATGCAAAGGGCAACACACTTGGGACCAGGGACGCCCGATTCCCGCCGAGGCGGCTCGCGGACCATCGCCGTGGTCGATGCGATCCGGCAGCGTCTGGCGACGCGCGCGCTCAGCGCCGGCCAGCGCCTGCCCTCGATCCGCGCCTTCGCCGCGGCGATGGGCGTGTCGCCGGCCACGGTGGTCGAGGCCTATGACCGGCTCGCCGCCGAGGGCGTGATCCGTGCCCGGCGCGGCTCCGGCTTCTATGTCGCCGACACGGCGCTGCCGCCGCTGGCCCTCGCCGATCGCGAGCCGCGCCGTCCGCGCGCGGTCGACCCGTTCTGGGTGTCGCGGCAGTCGCTCGACGCCGGACCGGGAACGCTGACGCCCGGCTGCGGCTGGCTGCCGGCCGAGTGGATGCCGCAGGACGCGCTGCGGCGCGCGGTCCGCGCGCTGGCGCGCAGCGCCGGCCCTGTGCTGAGCGACTACGGCGCAGCGCGAGGATCGCCGGCGCTACGACGGCTGCTGCAGGGCCGCCTTGCCGGCATCGGCATCGACGCGTTCAGCGAGCAGTTGGTGCTGACCTCGTCTGGCACGCAGGCGATCGACCTGATCTGCCGCATGCTGCTGGGTGCCGGCGACGCCGTGCTGGTCGACGATCCCTGCTACTTCAACTTCCTCGCGCTGCTGCGCGCGCATCAGGCGCGGATCATCAGCGTGCCGATGACGCCGGGCGGACCCGACATCGGGCAGTTCGAGGCGATACTCGCGGCCGAGCGCCCGCGGCTCTACATCACCAACTCCGGTCTGCACAATCCGACCGGGGCGACGCTGTCGCTGCAGACGGCGCACCGGCTGCTCAACGCCGCGTCGGCGCATGACACGATCATCGTCGAGGACGACATCTACGGCGATTTCGAACCCGAGCCGTCGCCGCGGCTCGCCGCACTCGACGGGCTGACGCGGGTGATCCTGGTCGGCAGCTTCTCCAAGACACTGTCGGCCTCGGTGCGCTGCGGATACATCGCGGCGCGCGCGGACTGGATCGAACCGCTGATCGACCTGCAGATCGCGACCGGCTTCGGCGGTCCCGGACAATTCGCCGCGGAGACCCTGACCCAGGTGCTGACCAGCGGCAGCTACCGCAAGCACGTCGAGGAGCTGCGCGCACGGCTTGGGCGAGCACGGCCGCGCGTGGCGGCACGGCTGCAGCGCATCGGTATCGCCCCATGGCTGATGCCGCGCGGCGGCTTTCATCTGTGGTGCAGGTTGCCGGACGGCTGTACGGCAATCGAGGTGGCCCAGGCCGCGCTCGATGAACACGTGGTGCTCGCGCCCGGCGACGTCTTCAGCGCGGCGCAATCCGCCGCGACGATGATGCGCTTCAACGTCGCGCATTGCGAGGATCCGCGCGTCATCAACGCGCTGGAGCGCGCGACAAAGCCACCGGCCGCGCGTTCGTTGCGCCGCCAAGCGGCCGATTCGACCGGCGGATAAGGCTTAGTAGCAGTAGCGCGGGTGTGCGCGGACCCATGAGCCGTCGCCGCGCTGCAAATAGCAGCCATTGCGATAGGAATAATAGCCGCCACGACGGCGCTCGCCATCGGCCGCGATTGCAGCTCCGGTACCGGCCCCGATCACGGCGCCGATCGCAGCGCCCCGGCCGCCGCCGATCGCGCCGCCCAGGATCGCTCCGCCGGCGCCGCCGAGGATCGCTCCGCCGAGTACGTCCTGCGCGGCAGCCTGATGCACCGGCGCGACGACGGCGAGCGTGAGCAGCGCCGCAGCGCCGAGGCGGGTAGCAAAGGGAATCCCCAGACGTCGGATCATGGACAGGCCTCCGTTCCGGGCACGCTAGTCCGCCCGGCGCGGCCGTTCTTGATGCAGATCAAGGCGACGTCAAGGCAGGGCAATCCACGGCCTTGCCACGTGACGCATCATGCCGCCACGCGCTGATCCTGGGTGCGGTCCTCGATGATGCTGAGGAGATATTTCGGCTCGCCCTCGCCGATCGAGACCGGCAGCCGGCGCACGACGATGTCGCGCGGACCGTTCCCGGGTGTGAGGATGCTATGGGCTCGCGGCTCATCGTCGCCGCGCCCTGCGAGCTGGTCGCGGGCGGCTTCCTCGAGGATTGCGCCGGTCGGCGCGGAGAACAGTTCGCCCGGCGTGCGGCCGATGATGTCGGTGCGTGGCACGCCGAACAGGCGCTCGGCGGCGCGATTGACGAACATGTAGCGCAGCGACTGCGCATCCTTGGCCAGCACCGCCTGCGGGATGTTCTCCAGCAATGCGGCGAGGAAATATTCGGCGCGCGCGAGCTTGCGCTCGGCACGGCGCTGCGCGGTGAAATCCTCATGAGTGGCGATCCAGCCGCCGCCGTCCATCGGACGCTCCGAGATGCGGATGATGCGGCCGTCGGCGAGCTCGACCTCGACGATCTCGGCCCGTCGCGCCTTCATGCGCTCCCGTAGCGCGGCGAGGAACTCCGACGGCTTCTCGCGCAGCAGGCCCAGCTTGGCGCGATGTGCGAGAATCTCGCGTACATGCGCACCGGGCTTCGCAACCGAGGCAGGAAGGCCGTAGAGCATGCGGTACTGCTCGTTGACGATCAGCACGTAGCCGAAGCTGTCGAGCATGATCAGGCCCTGGGCCATGTTGGCGACCGCGGCATCCAGACGCTGCTGGTTGCTGAGCGCGCCCTGCTCCAGCCGCTCGTGCTCGCGCAGGATGTCGGCGTGCTGGCGCTCGATCTCGACCTCGTGCTGCTCGAGCTCCTGAATCCGGAAGGCGCCGTTCTGGAAAGTCTCCACCGCATGGGCGACCCGTCCGATCTCGTCATGGCGCCGCGCATGGGGAATCTTGAGCTTGATGCGGCCGGCGGCGATGCGGTCGGTGACGCGGGCGATGTCCAGCAGCGGCATCAGCACGCCCCAGCGCAGCGCCAGCGCCGCGGCCGCGATCAGCACGATGATCACCGCCCCGAGCGCGCCCAGATAGAACGCGGCCATGCCGCGCGCGTCGGCCGCCTCGCCGAGCTCGCGGGTGCGGTCGGCATAGAGCCGCGACAATTTCTCGAGGTCCTCGTTGAGCGCGGTGCGCACCGCGCGATTCTCGTCATTGTCGCCGAGCTCGCGCGCCGCCGACGATCCGACCGAGATCGTCTGCCGCGCCATCTCGGTGCGGAATGCGACGAACTGATCGATCCGCTTCCTGAACGGGGCGAACAGCGCGGCGTCGTCATCTGTGACCCGGCTTTCCCATTCGTCGACCACCTTGCTCAGCTGCGCGATCTTCGCAAGCTGCGAATCGGCGTAGCGCCGCGCGACGGTGCGGTCCAACGACATGTAGATGCCGCGCGATTCCATCACGACCGCGTAGATCAGCGCGTTGGTGCGCTCGATGTTGCGGGCTGCAATGGAAAGCGCTTCGAGCCGATCGTAGAACAGGCGCTGCTCGCGCAGCGCCGACAGCGCGCCCAGTGTCGACAGCATCACCAGGACGGCGAACGCGGCCGCAGCCGCAGAGATCTTGTCGTTGAGGCTGAACGACGGCAGCGACCTGTTGAACCGGCGCAACAACTCACGCATGGCGGTCCCCCTCGATGGAGTACAACCATCAGACGCAAGATGCGTAAACAACAAGTTCCAATCAGTGGAACAGGCGTGTAACCGGCCGTTAACCAAATCCGATGCCGGAAGAAGCTTGCCCGCCGCGCGGCAAGGGCGCTCAACGGCGCGCGTCTCGTCCTACTGCCTGAGCATGATCAGCGGATTGGCGCTGTCGGGCACCAGCCGCCACTGCGCATTGTCGTCCGCCTCGAACCGCCAGGTCTCGCCGCGGTCCGACATCAGCATCATCTGGCCGTGCTCGAGCCGCCACTGGCTCGGCGCGAACGCTGCGATCATGGGGTCGCATTTCGGCTTCACGAACACTTGGAAATTGTCGTGGCCGGCGTCGTTGTTGGTCAGCACCAGGCTGCAGATCGTGGCGCCATTGCCGCGGACCATCGCCCAGTCGCCGATCATCTGGTCCATCGATTTCGCCAGCGACCGCGCCGCCGCCAGGTTCTGCAGGATGTAGACGCCTTCGCCCTGGCGCAGTCCCTCGAAGATGCCGGCCTCGACCTCGGTGAAGTCGATCACCGCTTCGCCATTGGCGGCCTGGAGACTGACGATGTCGAGGCCCTTCACGTTCCAGCCGGCGATGTCCTTGGTGAAGGGCAGCGCGGCGGCGCAGCTCGGCTCCAGCTCGAGCTTCTGCCCGCGCGGCGCCGCGTCCGGCTTCAGGGTCACGACGCAGGTCTTGCTGCGCTCGGTGGTCGCAAGCTCCCACTGCCCGATCATCGCTTTCTTCAGGCCGGCGGCGTCCTGCGCGACGGCAGGGACGCTCGCCACTGACGACAGCAGCGCGATCAGCATTGGGAGCGAGCGTTTCATCAGCGGCCTTTCACCGGCGTTTCCGGAACGGGCGTCAGCGGCGGCTTGCCGGCAAACCAGACCTTGAGATTGTCGACCACCAGCTGATCCATCGCGTTGCGGGTTACGATGGCAGCCGAGCCGATGTGTGGCAGCAGCACGACATTGTCCATCGCCTTGAGCTCGTCGGGTACCGCCGGCTCCTTCTCGAACACGTCGAGGCCGGCCCCGAGAATCGTGCCGGACTTCAGCGCCGCGACCAAAGCCTGCTCGTCGATCACCGAGCCGCGGGCGACGTTGACGACGACGCCCCGCGGCCCCAGCGCCTTCAGCACCTCGGCGTTGACGATTTTGTTGGTGCCGGCGCCGCCGGGCACGATCACGATGAGCGTGTCGACGTCCCTGGCCATCGCGAGCAGGTCGGGATAGTGCTTGTTGGTGACGCCCGCCGCCGGGTTGCGCGAGTGATAGACCACCGGCACCAGCGAGGCTTCGAGCCGGCGCGCGATCGCCTGGCCGATGCGGCCCATGCCGACCATGCCGACGGTGCGGTCGCGCAGCGAGCCGACGCTCAGCGGATAGGGCTTCGACGTCCACTCGCCGGAGCGCACGAAGCGGTCGGCCTTGATGAACTCGCGGCAGGTGGCGATCAGCAGACCGAGCGCGACGTCGGCGACCTCCTCGGTCAGCACGTCCGGCGTGTTGGTGACAATGATGCCGTGCTGGCCGGCATGGGCGGCCGCGATATGGTCATAGCCGACGCCGAAGCTTGCGATCATCTCCAGCTTCGGCAGCATCGCCATCACGGCGGCATCGGTCTTCACGGTGTGGAAGGTCACGGCGACGCCGCGGATCCGCCCTTTCACGTCCGCCGGCAGCGCTTCGAGATCGGCCTGCGTCGTCGCATGGTGCACGGTGAAGCCGTCCGGGAACCCTTTCTCCAGGATCGGCCGCAGCGGCCCATAGATCAGAACATCGATCTTGTCAGACGAAGTAGCCGCCATCAGTTGTCCTTTCCAAGCGCGCTCTCGTGCCAGCGCCGCAAAACGAGGTGCGAAACTAGCGCCAGCAAGCCATAGATGACAATCCCGGCGACCGACAGCAGCACCAGCGCTGCGAACATGCGGGGTATGTTGAGACGATAGCCGGATTCGGCGATGCGATAGGCGAGCCCTGAGCCCGCGCCGGCGCTGCCCGCGGCGATCTCGGCGACGACGGCGCCGATCAGCGACAGGCCGCCGGCGATGCGCAGACCGCCGAGAATGTAGGGCAGAGCGGCGGGCAATTTCAGATAGCGCAAGGTCTGCCAGCGCGAGGCGCCGTAGAGCTGGAACAGGCCGGCGAGATTGCGATCGACCGAGTTGAGCCCGAGCGCGGTGTTGGACAGCACCGGGAAGAAGCCGACGATCCAGGCGCATACGACCACCGCGGTCTGCTGCGGCAGATAGATCAGGAGCAGCGGTGCGACCGCGATCACAGGGGTGACCTGCAGCACTACGGCATAGGGAAACAGCGCCCATTCCAGCCATCTCGACTGGTTGAACAACAGCGCCAACGCGATGCCGCCGAGCGCGGCGGCGATGAAGCCTTCGAGCGTGGTGACCAGTGTCGTCAGCAGCGACTGCGCCAGAATGTCCCAGTCGGCAACCAAGGTCTTCAGGATGAGCAGCGGCCCCGGCAGCACATAGGGCTGGATGCCGTTGACGCGCACCACCAACTCCCACGCCGTCATCGCTGCGACGAAAACCAAGGCCGGAAAGGCGAGGCTCGCCAGCCGCTCGCCCGCAACGGATGTCGCTCGCTCGGAGGCACCGCTCACAGCGCATGCACTCCGGTGTAGGCCGGCGCCAACGCGTCGGAGACGCGACGGCAGTATGCGGCGTAGTCCGGCGAGGCCCGGAACGCATCATCGCGCGAGTCGACGTCGATCCGGATTTCGGCACTGAGCCGGCCGGGCCGCGCCGTCATCACCAGCACGCGCTGCGACAGGTAGACCGACTCGAACACCGAATGGGTGACGAACAGGACGGTCATGTTCAGGCTGCGCCACAGCGCCAGCAGGTCGTTGTTGAGGCGAAAGCGCGTGATCTCGTCGAGGGCCGCGAACGGCTCGTCCATCAGCAGGATGTCGGGCCGCGTCACCAGCGCCCGCGCCAGCGAGGCGCGCATCTTCATGCCGCCGGACAATTCGCGCGGGAAAGCATCGGCAAAATCCGACAGGCCGACCTGCGCCAAGGCCGCATCGATCCGCGGCCGCGCCTCCATGGCCGGGACATGCGCAAGCTTCAACGGCAATCCGACATTGTCGCGCACGCTGGTCCAGGGCATCAAGGTCGGCTCCTGGAACACGAAGCCGATGCGATGGCCCGGATGCGTCTCGGACGCGGACGCCGCGACATCGACCGCGCCGCCGCTCGGGCGCGCGAGGCCTGCGATCAGCCGCAGCGCCGTCGACTTGCCGCAGCCGGAGGGGCCGAGCAGCGAGACGAACTCGCCTTTGGCGATGGTCAGATCGATCGGCCCCAGCGCGGCGACGCCGGACTCGTACACCTTGGTGACGCCGCGCAGGCGTACCGCGGTCGCGACGGCGCGCTCGGACGAAAGGGGTGAGCTCATTTGCTGAAAGTGCCGCTCAAGCGTCCTACTTCTTCGGCCGGAGATCGATGCCGACGCTCTTGTTGACGAAACGCAACGTGTAGGACTTGCGATAGTCGATCGTCGACTTGACCACGCCGGCCCGCACCATCTTGTCGAAGAAGCTGGCGATGCGCTCCTCCGTCATGGCGCCGATGCCCTTCTCCACGCTGTCGCCGGAATCGACGATGCCGTACTCCTTCATCTTGGCGACCGAATAGGCCAGCAGGTCGTCGGTCATCTCCGGGTTCATCTTCTTGATCAGCGCATTGCCCGCGGAATTGTCGCCGTAGATGTAGTTGTACCAGCCGATGATCGAGGCATCGACGAAACGCTGCACCAGGTCCGGCTTGCTCTCGATCAGGTCGCGGCGCGTCTCGATCAGGGTCGAATAGGTGTTGAAGCCGTTGTCTGCGAGCAGGATCACGCCGGGCTTGAAGCCGGCGGCGCGCTCGACCGCGAACGGCTCCGACGTGACATAGCCCTGCATTGCGCTCTGCGGCGTGGCGATGAAGGGCTGCGGATTGAACGTGTAGGGGCGGACGTTCTTCTCGGAGAAACCGTATTCCGATTTCAGCCATTGATAGTAGCTGGAGATGCCTTCCTTGGAGACGAACAGGGTCAGCGGCTTCAGCTCGTCGAGCTTGGTGATCCTGGACTCCGGGTGGGTCAGGAACACCTGCGGGTCCTTCTGGAACATCGCCGCGATCGACACCACCGGCACGTTGTTGGCGACCGCGTCGAACGACATCAGCGTGTTCGCGGCCATGAAGAACTCGATCTTGCCCGAGATCAGCAGCATGCGGTTGTTCTCGTTCGGACCGCCCGGCACGATCGTCACGTCCAGACCGTAGCGCTTGTAGGTGCCGTCGGCGACCGCCTGGAAGAAGCCGCCATGCTCGGCCTCGGCGACCCAGTTGGTGCCGAACGAGACCTTGTCCAGAGTCTGGGCATGGGCCGCCGAGATCATCCCGCCCAAAGTCCCGCCGAGGACCAGCAATGCCGCCATTAACGTTCGCGGCAGAAGCGCCTGCGCCATGTCTGGTCTCCCCGGTTCTTTCTGGCTGAACATGTTAAGATCGTTCGGGTGATACCTACCCTGCCCCACGGACGAAGGAAACTGCCCGCGCGATGACCCTGCCGCCCCGCGACTGGACCGAGCTGCACTGGCCCGCTTTGGCAACGCCCGAGGCGGGAACGCCCGAGAGCGCGCGCTGGATCGCAGTGCTGCCGCTCGCCGCCACCGAGCAGCACGGCCCGCACCTGCCTCTCGGCACCGACGTCTACATCGCCGAGGCCTATCTCGCCCAGGTGCGCGCGCTGCTGCCGCCGTCGCTGCCGGTGACGGTCCTGCCGGTGCAGCCAGTGGGGATCTCGACCGAGCATATCGACTATCCGGGCACGCTGACCATGCCGACCGAGGTCGCGCTGCGGAGCTGGCGTGCGCTCGGCGACAGCGTCGCGCGCGCCGGGATCAGGAAGCTCGTGATCGTCACCAGCCATGGCGGCAACAGTGCCGCGATGACCCTGGTCGCACAGGATCTGCGCGCTGATCACCGCATGCTGGTGGTGACGACGTCGTGGTCGCGCTTCGGTGCGCCCGACGGCCTGTTCTCGCCCGATGAGTTGCGGCACGGCATTCACGGCGGCGCCGTCGAGACCTCGATCATGCTGGCCCGCCATCCCACGCTGGTGCGCAGCGATGCGATCGCCGCTTTTCCCTCGCGCGGCGCTGAGATGGAAACGACCTACAAGGTGCTCTCGACGCAGCGGCCGGCGCCGATGGCCTGGCAGACGCAGGACCTGAATGCGGGCGGCGCGGTCGGCGATGCCACGCAGGCGTCGGCGGAGAAGGGCGAGCGCGTGCTCGACCACGGCGCGCGGGCGTTCTGTGCGCTGCTGGCGGACATCGATAACTTCGACGTGAACACGCTTCGCCGCGGCCCCCTGTCGGGCGGCTGAGCCAGAGATAACACTCTGGATCTTCTGATGAATCTTCGAACGGCGTCGATCGCGATCAGGCGATTCGAACCGGTTTCGAAAAGGCTCCGTCCAATTTGGCAAGCGGCCGACGCCGGCCGCCGCAACAACAAACAGGAGCCTTCACCATGTCGATCAAGACCAAGATTGCCGCCCTCGCGCTGACCGCTCTCGCCGTGACCGGCAGCATCGCCGCAACGTCGACGCCTGCCGCGGCCAACGGCTTCCATCATCACCATTGGGGCTGGGGCGTCGGTGCCGGCCTCGTCGGAGCCGCCGTCGTCGGCAGCGCCATCGCCGCCAGCAACGACGGCTACTACTATGGCGGTGGCTATCGGTACTGCCGCTGGGTGCCGCAGTACAACGTCTACGGCCAGTATGTCGGCCGGGTCAGGGCCTGCGGCTATTGATGCTGGGCTTTCGTCGCGCCCCGCCCAGCCGCGGCCAAGGCTCGCCTCGCCAAATTCGCCAAGGCCGGGCGTCTACCTGCCCCGATCTGCGATCTCGACAGCCCGCCCGGCCGCCCGGGCGGGCCGATTGTTGCGTGGGCGCAACACCCTCGATCAGAAACCGGGTCAGATCGCCCCACGCTTGCTCTTGCGAATTAATCGCAATATAAATCATCCCTGAATTGCCGCGTGTCATCCACACTTCCGATCAAACATCGACGACTCCGTAATCTTCTCGTGACTGTGCGCGGGCAATCAGTTGTGACGTTGCCTGTGTCGTTTGCCTTGCCTTGGGAATCCGCCGCCATGATCCGTTCGAACTGCACCCGGGAAGTGATCGCGGCCGGCGCCATGATCGCCGCGCTCGCTGCCCCCGCCGCTGCCGCCGACCTGCCGGTCAAGGCCCGGATGGCGCAGACGGTGTTCGACTGGACCGGCCTCTATGTCGGCGTCCATGCCGGCTATACACGTGACCACGGCCGGGCGACCCTGACGGACCCGAGCGGCACGGTCAGCACCGGCAGCCCTTTCAGCGGTCTCACTGGCGGCGTTCAGGCGGGCTACAACTGGGTCACCCGCTCCGGGCTCTTGCTCGGGCTCGAGGGCGATTTCAGCTTTCCGAACTATCTCACCTCCAACCACACCGTCGCGATGCTCGGCACGCCCGGCTCGAACGTCTCGGAGCTGTGGGACTATGTCGCCACCGCCCGCGGCCGCGTCGGCTACATCAGGGGCGACTGGCTGGTCTATGCCACCGGCGGACTTGCCTGGACCGGCGGCCGCTTCATCAACACCAATGCAGCCGGCGACACCGAGAAACTGCTGACGACGCGGCTCGGCTGGGCCGCCGGCGCCGGCATCGAACGCAGCTTTGCGCCGCATTGGAGCTGGCGCCTCGAATATCTCTACAGCCATTTCGAGAACGGTGGCGTCCGCTTCTCCAACGGCGCCAGCTACAATTCGCAACTTGACTTCCAGACCCTGCGGGTCGGGCTCAACCGGAAGCTCGACTTCGCCAGCGGTCCCGACCTGAAGCTCAAGAGCGATCCGTCCGATCCCGAATCCGACCGCTGGGAGATCCACGGCCAGGCGACCGTGATCGGCCAGGGCTATCCGGCGTTCCGCGCCGCCTACACCGGCGCCAACAGCCTGACACCCGCGCGCCAATTCCAGGAGACCTGGAGCAACAGCCTGTACATCAACGCGCGGCTGTGGGACGGCGGCGAGGTCTACTACAATCCCGAGCTGCTGCAGGGCTTCGGCCTCAGCAACACCGTCGGACTCGGCGGCTTCCCCAATGGCGAAGCGCAGAAGTCCGACTTCCCCTATCCGCACTACAACACCTCGCGGCTGTTCCTGCGCCAGACCTTCGGCTTCGGCGGCGAGCAGGAGCAGCTCGGCAGCGGCCAGCTGCAGCTGTCCGGCAAGCAGGACATCTCGCGTCTCACGGTGCAGATCGGCAAATTTCCGGTGCTCGACGTGTTCGACGGCAACGCCTACGCCAAGGATGCGCGCAAGGACTTCATGAACTGGTCGATCTGGGCGCCCGGTGCCTTCGACTACGCCGCCGACAAGCTCGGCCTGACCTATGGCGCCACCGCCGAGCTGAACCAGAGGAACTGGGCGCTGCGCGCCGGCTATTTCCTGGTCGACGCCACCTCGAACTCCAACAATTTCGACACGAACGTGTTCAGGCGCGGCAGCTATGTCGTCGAGCTGGAGACGCGCTATCAGCTGTTCTCGCAGCCGGGCCACCTGCGCACCATCGGCTTCTTCAACAACACCTTCTCCGGCAGCTACCGCGAGACGCTGGACAATCCCGCGCTTAATGCCGACATCACCCAGACCCGCCGCGGCCGCCCCAAATACGGCTACGTCGTCTCTTTCGACCAGGCGCTGTCAGACGAGCTCGGCCTGTTCGGCCGCTGGAGCTGGAACGACGGCAAGACCGAGATCATGGCCTTCACCGACATCGACAACAGCCTGTCGTTCGGCACCTCGATCAAGGGCACGCGCTGGGGCCGTCCCGATGATACGATCGGCCTCGCCGGCGTGACCAACGGGCTGTCGCGCGACCACCGCGCCTTCCTAGCCGCCGGCGGCCTCGGCCCGCTGATCGGCGATGGTGCGCTGAACTATCGGCGCGAGAACATCATCGAGGCCTACTACGCCTACTCGATCAACAAATACCTGACCTTCACGACGGACTACCAGTTCGTCAACAACCCCGCCTACAACGCCGACCGCGGCCCGGTGTCGATCTTCTCCGGGCGGTTGCACGGGGATTTCTGAGGGCGACAGGCTGCGCCGCCGTCGAGGCCGGCAGTCGAGCGCCGATGAGAGCCACAATTCGCGCCACAAATGGGTGTCGTCCGGGCTCAAGGCCGGGACGACAGCGGAGGATGATGCGCCCGTCGGTGCGCCAAGCTGACCTGCCGCCAGGGTGCAGTCCCCCATGCGCTTACCGCAATGCGGCATTGGGCGCTTGCCATCCCCATATGCTAGGACCTGTCTCCATTCCCCGCCCCTTCGGGCGCTCACAGGTCGAAATGCTCTCAGTCGAACTCGCCATCATCGTCGTCCTCATCGTCGTCAACGGGCTGTTGTCGATGTCCGAACTCGCGATCGTCTCGTCGCGGCCGGCCCGGCTGGCCATGCTGGCCGAGAAAGGCGTGTCCGGCGCGCGGCGGGCGCTGACGCTGGCGTCCGACCCGGGGCGGTTCCTGTCGACGGTGCAGATCGGCATCACCCTGGTAGGCGTGCTCTCCGGCGCGTTCTCGGGCGCCACGCTCGGCCAGCGCCTGACGCAATCGCTGCTGGAGCTCGGCCTGTCGGCTTCCGTCGCCGACATCGTCGGCGTCGGCCTGGTCGTCACCATCATCACCTATGCCACGCTGATCGTCGGCGAGCTGGTGCCGAAGCAGCTCGCGCTGCGTGATCCCGAGGCGATTGCCGTCCGCGTCGCGCCGGCCATGCAGGTGCTCGCCAAGGTGTCGCTGCCGCTGGTGGTCCTGCTCGACCTTTCCGGCAAGCTGATCCTGACGCTGCTCGGCCGTTCCGGCGAGGCCGAGGAGAAGGTCTCGGAGGCGGAGATCCATCATCTGGTGCGCGAGGCCGAGACTGCCGGCGTGCTCGAGCCGGGCGAGAAGGAGATGATCGCGGGCGTGATGCGGCTCGGCGACCGCCCGGTCGGCGCCATCATGACGCCGCGCCCCGAGGTCGACGTCGTCGACCTCAACGACGATCCCAAGACCATTCGCGAGCTGCTCGCCAGGAGCCCGCATTCGCGCCTGCCGGTGTCGGACGGCGAGCGCGACCGTCCGATCGGCGTGCTCCAGGCCAAGGACCTGCTGGCGGCCTATCTGCGCGACGAGACGCCGGACCTGCGCAACCTGGTGCGCGAGGTGCCGATCATTCCCTCCACCGTCGATGCGCGCGACGTGATCGCGATCCTCAAGGTAGCGCCCGTGCATATGGGGCTGGTCCACGACGAATACGGCGCGTTCGAAGGCGTCGTGACCGCGGCGGATATTCTGGAGTCGATCGTCGGCGCATTCTCGTCCGAGCAGGGTCCCCCCGAGCCCGCCTGCGTCCGCCGCGACGACGGCTCGCTGCTGGTCTCCGGCTGGATGCCGCTCGACGAGTTTGCCGACGTCCTCGCCATCGAGGTGCCGCCACATCGCGGCTATCACACCGTCGCCGGCCTGGTGCTGCAGCACTTCGGCAGCGTGCCCGAGGTCGGCCAGAGCTTCGAGCTGCAAGGGTGGCGCTTCGAGATCATCGACCTCGACGGCCGCCGCATCGACAAGATCCTGGCGACCAGGCTCGCGCCGGAGGGCGGCGAGCCGAATGTGGGGTAGCTGAACCCGTGCTGTCGCCGCAACGACAGTGCGCCCCGCCGGAGCATTCTCGCACCCGCATCGCATCTGCCATGCGATGCGACCTCCCTCGCACGCGGCGGAGGCGCAGATCGAGCGAGTGGCGCGCGATCAGGCATACCCCGGACAGCCGATGTCGCGGGAACGTGAAGACGCGGCCTGCGTATCCTTTGATAGGCCGACATGTGGTACCGGATCCCGGCCGCCGCCGCTTGATATCAAACCATCACACAGGGCACTTAGGGTACGGATTCGGTCGGCAGCCCCAGCCGGCGCGAACCAGCCCATACGCCATGACAAGCACCGTCCGCAGCCACCGCCGATGGCTGCGGACGACGAGACGAGACACGCCGATGATGCTTCAGGAGCTCCGGACCACAGTGCTGCGCGACGCCGTCCGTCCCAACATCTGGGACGTGGTCGCGCTGGTGATCGTGGTGGGCGCGATGGTGCTGATCGTCTATGGCGGCGAGCAGACCACCCAGCCGCTGTCGGCGCTGGATACCGCCCCGGTGTCGCTCGATCCGGCCAACCTTCCGCTCTACGCGCTGCGCACGACCTTGCGCATGCTGCTCGCGATCGCGTGCTCGCTCGTGTTCACCTTCGTCTACGCCGCGCTGGCGGCCAAGAGCCGGCGCGCCGAGATCGTGCTGATCCCGCTGCTCGACATCCTGCAGTCGGTGCCGATCCTCGGCTTCCTCACCTTCACCGTCGTGTTCTTCATGAACCTGCTCCCCGGCAAGGTGCTGGGCGCCGAGCTCGCCTGCGTGTTCGCGATCTTCACCAGCCAGGCCTGGAACATGACCTTCAGCATGTACCAGTCGATGCGCAACGTGCCGAAGGATCTGGAGGAGGCGACGCGCAGCTTCCACCTCTCCGGCTGGCAGCGCTTCTGGCGGCTCGACGTCCCCTATGCGATGCCCGGCCTGATCTGGAATGCGATGATGTCGATGTCCGGCGGCTGGTTCTTCGTCGTGGCCTCCGAGGCGATCACGGTCGGCAACACCACCGTCACCCTGCCCGGCATCGGCTCCTACGTCGCGCTGGCAATTCAGCAGAAGGATCTCGCCGCGATCGGCGCCGCGCTGCTGACCATGCTGCTGGTCATCACCGCCTACGATCAGCTGCTGTTCCGTCCGATCGTGGCCTGGGCCGACAAATTCCGCTTCGAGCAGACCGCCTCGGGCAATCCGCCGAGCTCGTGGATGCTCGACCTGTTCCGGCGCACCCGCGCGCTGCGCTCGCTGTCCGTCCCGTTCGCCGCGGTCAATCGCGCCGTCTCGAACCTGCGGATCAACTGGCCTAAAACCTGGAGCGGCCCGGTGCGGCACGCGCCACCGTCGCAGCTCGTCGACGGCCTCTGGCTCGCCGTCGTCGTTCTCGGTTGCGCCTATGCCGGCTGGAAGACGTACCTCTACCTCTCGGCCACGCTGGCGCCCGCCGATGTCCTCTCCGCCATCGGCTATGGCCTGATCACGCTGATCCGCGTGGTGGTGCTGATCGGGCTGGCGTCGCTGATCTGGGTCCCCGTCGGCGTCTGGATCGGGCTGCGGCCCAAGCTCGCTGAGCGCATCCAGCCGCTGGCGCAGTTCCTCGCCGCCTTCCCGGCCAACCTCGCCTTCCCGGTGTTCGTCGTGCTGATCGTGCGCTTTCGCCTCGACGCCAATGTCTGGCTGAGCCCGCTGATGATCCTGGGCACGCAATGGTACATCCTATTCAACGTCATCGCCGGTGCCAGCGCCTTCCCGACCGACCTGCGCGAGGCGGCCGCGAGCCTGCACCTGACCGGCTGGCGCTGGTGGTTCAAGGTCGTGCTGCCCGGAATCTTCCCCTATTACATCACCGGCGCCATCACCGCCTCGGGCGGCTCATGGAACGCGGCGATCGTCGCAGAGGTCGCGAGCTGGGGCGACACGCATCTGACGGCGTCGGGGCTCGGCGCCTACATCGCCGCGGCGACGGAGCGCGGCGACTTTCCGCGCGTGGTACTCGGCATTGCCGTGATGTGCATCCTCGTCACTCTGTTCAACCGGCTGCTGTGGCGGCCGCTGTATGCCTTCGGCGAGCGCCGGCTGCGGCTCGGCTGACCGGGAGAGATCATCATGCGCGACCAGGTCAAGGACACATCGCTGATCGAGATCAAGAGCGTCAGCCGGCTCTTCCCAAAGGGCAGCGGCGAGGATCTCGTCGTGCTGGAGAAGGTCGACCTCACGATCCGAGCCGGCGAAATCGTCGGCCTGCTCGGACGCTCCGGCTCGGGCAAGTCGACCCTGCTGCGGATCATCGCCGGCCTGGTGTCGCCATCCTCAGGCGAAGCACGATGCCGCGGCGAGATCATCGCCGGCCCCCCTGTTGGCGTCGCCATGGTGTTCCAGTCGTTCGCGCTGTTTCCCTGGCTCACCGTGCTGCAAAACGTCGAACTCGGCCTGGAGGCGCTCGGTGTCGACAGTGCCGAGCGGCGCAAACGCGCGCTGGCCGCGATCGACCTGATAGGTCTCGACGGTTTCGAATCGGCTTTTCCAAAAGAGCTGTCCGGCGGCATGCGCCAGCGCGTCGGCTTCGCCCGCGCGCTCGTCGTGCATCCTGACCTCCTGCTGATGGACGAGCCGTTCTCCGCGCTCGACGTGCTCACCGCCGAGACGCTGCGCACCGACCTCGTCGATCTCTGGACCGACGGCCGGCTGCCGATCAAGTCGGTGCTGATGGTGACGCATAACATCGAGGAAGCGGTGCTGATGTGCGACCGCGTCCTGGTGTTCTCGTCCAATCCCGGCCGCGTCGCCGCCGAGTTCAGGATCGACCTGCCGCATCCGCGCAACCGGCTCGATCCCGCGTTCCGCCAGCTCGTCGACAGTCTCTATGCCCGCATGACGCAGCGGCCCGAGCCGAAGCTGCCGAGCACCGCCAGCGCCGGCGTGGGCATGGTGCTCAACCACGTGTCGTCGAACTCGATCTCCGGCCTGATCGAGACGCTAGCCGGCGAACCCTATAATGGGCATGCCGACCTGCCGGTGCTGGCGGGCCATCTGCAGCTCGAGGTCGACGAGATCTTTCCGCTGGCCGAGGCGCTGCAGCTCTTGCGCTTCGCCCAGCTCAGTGAAGGCGACCTGACCTTGACCGAGGACGGGCGGCGGTTCGCCCATCAGGAGACCGACGAGCGCAAGAAGCTGTTCGCGAAGCATTTGATGGAGAACGTGCCGCTGATGGGGCTGATCCGCCGCGTGCTCGACGACCGCCCCTCGCACGCCGCTCCGGCTGCGCGCTTCCGCATCGAGCTCGAGGACTACATGTCCGAGCACTACGCCGACGAGACCTTGCACACCATCGTGTCATGGGGCCGCTATGCCGAGCTGTTCGCCTATGACGAGCAGTCCGAGACCTTCAGCCTGGAGAACCCGCATTGAGGCCAACGGCGTCACGGCGCGATGGTCAGTGTCGCCTTCATGTTGGGATGAAAGCGGCAGTAGTAGTCGACCGTGCCCGCCTTCTTGAGGACCGAGCTCACCGTCTTGCTCGGCGGCAAAGTGACATCGAAGGCGCCATCCCGCGCCGTGGCCGTATGAGCCAGCGCATCCTTGTTGACCCATTCGACGGTATCGCCGACCTTGGCCGAAGCCGCGGCCGGCGAGAATTCGAGCTTGTCCACCAAGATCCGGATCGTGGCAGCGCGCGCCGGAACGCTCATGGCGGCGAGCACAACCACACTCACGAGAGTGATGCGTCCTGACAGCATCGGATCGTCCTACTTCAGATCCGCCGCGACATGCTCGGCGTGCTGCTCGTGGCCCTGGAAGAGCTTCAAGCCGGTCTGCAGCAACTCCTTCAGCTCGGCGTTGGTTGCGGACGGAATGAGCTGCGTCTCCAGCGCGCCGTTCACCGTCTTGTGGTAGGCGACCTCGTTGGCGATATAGGCCTTGTCGAATGCCGCGCCCTTGAGCTTGCTGAGCTCGTCGAGCTTCTCGCTCGCCTGCTTCGACAGCGCGCGGCTGGTATCGTTGTCTTCCGGCGTCACTTTCAGCTTCTTGACCAGGGCGAGGGCCTGCTTGTTGACCGCCTCGTGGTCCCGCACCATGCCTTGCGCGAACTCCTTGACCTCCTTGCTGCCGGACTTGTCCAAGGCCTGCTTCGCCGCCTTGATGTCGATTTCGCCGGCGGTGTAGGCGATATGCGCGATCTGCGGATCGCTGAGCTTGGCGCCCTGCGACAGGGCGACGCTGCTCGTGAGGCAGAGCGCGAGGGCGATCGTACCGATATGCTTGAACATGGTTCTCATCTCCTGTGCCGCCGGACCTCGTGGCCGGCGGGTGAATGACTGCACAGGGATTGGATGAAAAGCGGGAGCCGACGTTCCCGAGAATCTTCAGGTCGGACGTCGAAGACGATCGAGCACGGCCTCGGTCAGCCGCTCGCAACGCGGGCCGGCGAAGGGAAACGCGTCCAGAAGGACGGGACCGATCTCTTTTTCGACGTTCTCGCGCAACATGCCGCGGGCGCGATGCAGGCGCGTCTTCACGGTCTCGGGCTTCAATCCGAGCAAGTCCGCCGTCTCGTCGATGCTCATCTCCTCGATCACGCGGGCGATGAACACCAGGCGAAACGGCTCGGACAGGTCATCGATCGCCCGTTCGACAACGGCCTGGATCTGGCGCTGCGCCACCGACTTCTCCGGATCGCTCGACGTGGCGGGAAATTGGATGACCTCGGCCCGAGGCTTGTTCTCTCGCTCCGCATCCAGTTGCAGTGCCGGTCGCCGCCCGCGCAGCCGCCCCATCGCCTCGTTCATCGCGATGCGAACCAGCCACGTCGACAGGCTGGACTGGCCGCGAAACGCGTCCAGGTGGGTGAGTGCCCGGACATAGGTTTCCTGCACGACGTCCTCCGCCTCGCTGTCGTTGCGCAGGATGCCGCGGGCGATCCGGAACAGGCGGCGGTTGTTGGCCTGCAGGATGGCCCGAATGGCCGCCTCGTCGCGGGCTTTCGCCCGTCGGATCAGGTCATCCTCGCCGCTCGTCGCCGCGGAGACCGTGGTCGCTGTGGTCCAAGGCATTGTCGATCATCCAAGCTGAGTACACGTGGCTTAGATGGAATTGGAGCCGGAAAGTTCCCAAGAACGATCACGCAAGGCGTTTCACTGCACCGCCGCAAACGTATCGGCTCGCGCCATCGCCCAGGCGTCGCGGAAGCGGACGTCCTGGGTGCCCTCGAGCAGTTCGCCCGGCCGCAGCGATGGATACAGCTTGGCAAAGGAGGAGACATCGGTGGTCGACGTCCGCTGTGAGAAGTGGATGGGCCGCAGATCCTGCGGATGCTCGAGGCCGGCGGCGGCGAGCAGCTCGGCCAGCGCATGCAGGGTCGCGTGATGATAGTTGTAGACGCGGTCGAGCTTGTGCGGCACGACCAGCGCGCGGGCGCGCGTCGGATCCTGCGTCGCGACGCCCGTTGGGCAGCGGTCGGTGTGGCAGCTCAAGGACTGGATGCAGCCGAGCGCGAACATGAAGCCGCGCGCCGAGTTGCACCAGTCGGCGCCGATCGACATCGCGCGCGCCATGTCGAAGGCGGTGGCGATCTTGCCGGAGGCGCCGATCTTGATACGATCGCGGACGTTCAGCCCGACCAGCGCATTGTGCACGAAATTGACGCCCTCGCGCATCGGCATGCCGAGGTGGTCCATGAACTCCAGCGGCGCCGCGCCGGTGCCGCCCTCATTGCCGTCGACCACGATGAAGTCGGGATAGATGCCGGTCTCCAGCATCGCCTTGCAGATCGCAAGGAACTCCCAGGGATGGCCAATGCACAGCTTGAAGCCGGCCGGCTTGCCGCCCGACAGCCGCCGCATCTCGCCGATGAACTGCATCATCCCGATTGGCGTCGAGAACGCGCGGTGCGCCGCCGGCGAGATGCAGTCCTCGCCCATCGCGACGCCGCGGATCTTGGAGATCTCCTCGGACACCTTCGCCGCCGGCAGCACGCCGCCGTGGCCGGGCTTGGCGCCCTGGCTGATCTTGAGCTCGACCATCTTGATCTGCTCGGCGGCTGCGACCCGCGCGAACGCGTCGGGGTCGAACGTGCCGTCATGGCGGCGGCAGCCGAAATAGCCGGATCCGATCTCCCAGATGATGTCGCCGCCCATCTCGGCATGGTACGGGCTGAAGCCGCCCTCGCCGGTGTCGTGCGCGAAGCCGCCGCGCTTGGCGCCACCATTGAGTGCGCGCACCGCATTCGGGCTCAGGGCGCCAAAGCTCATCGCCGAGATGTTGAACACCGAGGCGGAATAGGGTTTTGCGCAGTCGGGGCCGCCGATGGTGATGCGGTATTTTTCCTCCGCACGCGGCTTGGGCGACATCGAATGGTGCATCCATTCATAGCCCTCGCGGTAGACGTCTTCCTGGGTGCCGAACGGGCGCTTGTCGAGCACCATCTTGGCGCGCTGATAGACCACCGCACGGGTGTCGCGCGAGAACGGCATGCCGTCCTTCTCGCTCTCGAAGAAATACTGCCGCATCTCAGGCCGCATCTCCTCGAGCAGGAAACGCAGGTGTGCCGCGATCGGGTAGTTGCGCAGCACCGCGTGGCTCTTCTGCATGAGGTCGCGCACGCCGAGCAGGGTGAGCGCGCCGAAGATCAACAGCGGGATCAGGACGAGATCAAAGATCTTGCGGTCGTAGATGCCGAGGATCAGCAGCAAAGCGGTCGCCGTGGCGCAGATCGTCAGCACGATGAAGCGCGGCGAAAACGGGAGCAGCAGCGTATCCATGGAAGGCCTCGGGGCGGCTCGTGGAAGATCGATAATCACGATACTACTGATATCGCGAAGCAATCGTTACACAAGCGCGCGCAATCGGCCATCGATCATATCACAACGTCGATAGCCGCCTTCTATCGACTGCCGCGCTGCGGGATCGAGCCGCAGCGCCGGGCCGGCCTCCGGGACTCCCGGCGCCGCTACGCGTTGCTCGACGACGGCAGCCGCTTACCCCTGCGCAAACAGCCCCGAATGCGTCTCGCGCAACTGCCGCTTCAGCAGCTTGCCGCTGGGGTTCTTGGGCAGCGCATCGACGAACACGATCCGCTTCGGCGTCTTGAACGAGGCCAGCCTGGCCGAAGCCTGCTCGAGCACGGCCGCCTCGGTCAGCTCACAGCCGGACTTGACCACGACCATCGCCACAACGGCCTCGACCCAGCGCGGATGCGGCAGGCCGACGACGGCGACCTCCGACACTTCCGGGATCAGATAGAGCGCCTCCTCGACCTCGCGGCTGGCGACGTTCTCACCGCCGGTCTTGATCATGTCCTTCTTGCGATCGACGATGGTGATGTAGCCTTCCCCGTCGATGGTCGCGAGATCGCCGGAGTGAAACCAGTCGCCCTGGAAGGCGGCGGCGGTGCGCTCGTCGTCGTGGAAGTAGCCGAGCATCAGATGCGGCGAGCGGTGCACGACCTCGCCGACCTCGCCTGGTGCGACATCATTCATGTCGTCATCGACGACCCGCGTCTCGACGTTGAGCACGGCGCGGCCGCAAGAGCCCGGCTTGCGCAGTTGATCCTCGGGTCCGAGCATCGTCGCCAGCGGAGCGATCTCGGTCTGGCCGTAGAGATTCCACAGCCGCACCTTGGGCAGCCGCTGCGCCAGCTCGCGCAGCACCTCGACCGGCATGATCGAGGCGCCGTAATAGCCCTTGCGCAAGGTGGATACGTCGGTGGTCTCGAACAGCGGCGAGCGCAGGATCGAGATCCAGACGGTGGGCGGCGCGAAGAACGATGTGATCCGATATTTCGCGATCAGCGGCAGCAGATTGTCGGGCGTCGGAAACGCCGTGATGATGTTGGTCGCGCCGACATAGATCGAAGGGCCGAAGAACACGTCGAGCTGCGCGCAATGATACAGCGGCAGCGCGTGCAGGGTGACGTCATCGGCGGCGATGCCAGCATCGACGATACAGCTCACATACTGCCAAATGACGGCGTCATGGGTGAGCATGGCGCCCTTCGGCAGCGACTCCGTACCAGAGGTGTAGACGATCTGCGCGACGTCGCTTCCGGCGATCTCGACGGCAGGCACCGTCGCCGTCGACGCCGCGAGCTCCGCAAAGTCGATCATGTCGCTTTGCCGCTCGCTCGGACCTTCCGACGGCAGCCAGATCATCTGCTCGACCGCCGGCACCAGCGTCTTGGCGGCGCGGGCCACGCCGGCAAAGCCGCTGTCGGTCGCCAGCAGCCGCGCGCCGGCATGCTTGAGGATGTAGGCAACCTCCTCGGGCTTGAGCATGAAGTTGATCGGCACCAGCACGGCGCCGAGCCGCGCCAGCGCGAAGCGCAAGGCCGCGAAGGCATGCGAATTGCGGGCGAGGATGGCCACGCGCTCGCCCTTGCCGACACCGCGGGTGGCGAGGCCGGCCGCGAGGCGGTCGACGATGGCGTTGAACTCGGCGTAGGTCCAGCTGACCTCGCCGCAGATCACGGCCGTCTTTCCCGGCGTGCGCGCCGCGCTCCGCCGCAGGAGGTCACCGAGCGTCTGTCTGCGAACGATGGAATCCATGGCCGTACCCCTTATTGTATCGGGGATGGCCGCCGCTCAGGCAGTCCAAGTCCCCTCCCTGTGTCGCGCCGGACGTCTGCAGGTCCGGTCTTGCTGCCGAAAATCGCACAGCCGCTTCGAAACGCGCAAGGAGGATATTGCCAACGAAAAGAGCGCCCCGATTGCGTCGAGGCGCTCTTTCAGAAAAGTCGGAGACGAAGGGGCGACGGCTCAGCGCTCGACGAAGGCCTTCTCGATCACGAAATGGCCCGGCTCGTTGCCGCTGCCTTCGAGGAAGCCGCGCGACTCGAACATGGTCTTGAGTTCCTCCAGCATCGCCGGGCTGCCGCACATCATGATACGGTCCTTGGCGATATCGAGCTCATGCTGGCCGATATCGTTGAACAGCTGCTGCGACGAGATCAGGTCGGTGATGCGGCCACGGTTGCGGAACGGCTCGCGTGTGACGGTCGGATAATACTGCAGCTTGCCGTCGAGCAGTTCTCCGAACAACTCGTCCTCGCGCAGCTTGGCGACGACGCTCTCGCCATAGGCGAGCTCGGCGACCTGGCGGCAGCCATGGACCAGCACGATGCTCTCGAACCGCTCGTAGACGTCGGGGTCCTTGATCAGGCTGGCGAACGGGGCAAGGCCGGTGCCGGTCGACAGCAGCAGAAGCCGGCTGCCGGGCAGCAGGTTGTCGGGGATCAGCGTGCCGGTCGCCTTGCGGCCGACCAGGATGGTGTCGCCTTCCTTGATCTTCTGCAGCCGGGAGGTCAGCGGTCCGTCTTGCACCTTGATGCTGAAGAACTCGAGTTCCTCCTCGTGATTGGCGCTGGCCATGCTGTAGGCGCGCAGCAGCGGGCGGCCCTCGACCTCGAGGCCGATCATCGCGAACTGACCATTCTGGAAGCGGAAGCCCGCATCGCGGGTGGCTCGGAAGGAGAACAGGGTGTCCGTCCAGTGGTGAACGGAAAGAACTTTCTCTTTATAGAACGCGCTCATGTCGTTTGTTTTTTCACGTGGGCTGAAGTTGGAAGAAACAAGTCGTGACGGAGGCAGGACCGCAAAACCCCTATAGATCCAGCGATTTCGGCGCCTGATGTACGTGAAAACAGCGAATAATCAACCCGCATGGACGCACCATTGATCACGATCAAATGCATGCCGGCTGATGTCCGGATTCGCCTCGATCGGGCATTCGTTCGTACACAAACGATATGGGTAATTTACTTGCCGATATTCCGATTTTCCAGCACTTTAATTCCGCATCTCTGGCCCAATCCTTGAGCAATGATTAACCATCCGCAGGCCCAGCTCGCCGCCATCACCCGCTACTGCGCCGAACGAGGCATCGCGCTCGACGTGCGGGAGGACGGCTGGCTGCTGGTGCTCGAGGATGCCACCCGGCGTCACCTGATCTTCGGCTATGATCTCGGCCTGAACAGTGCGGTGGCGCACAGACTGGCCTGTGACAAGGCGGCGACCTCGGCGCTGCTGAGAGCCGACGGGATTGCCGCGGTTCCACACGCATTCTTTCTGGCGCCGGCCCTCGGCGGCCAGTCGGGGCAGATGGCCGAGGCCGCGCTGGCGCTGCTCGAAACGCATCCGCGCGGGCTGGTGGTCAAGCCCAACGAGGGGACCTCTGGACGGTCGGTGGTCCGCGTCACGGCGAAGGATGACCTGCTGCGCGCAGTGAACAGCATCTTCGAGACCGGCGCGAATGTCGCGATCGCGCCGCTCATGGACATCGTCGACGAAGTCCGTGTCGTGCAGCTCGATGACGCGTCCCTGATCGTCTACCGCAAGCAGCGCCCCATCGTGGCCGGCGATGGCGTGCAGCCGCTGCTCGCCCTCGCGCTGGCGGCCACTCCGGCCACGGGGCACGCCCAGCTCCTGCGGCGCCTCGATGCGGAATTCGACGCGTCGGCCTTGCGCGCCGTCGTGCCGCGCGGCGAGCAGCGCCTGCTGAGCTGGCGGCACAATCTCGAATTCGGAGCTCAGCCAGTGCTGCTCGAACCAGGCGCGCAGCGGGACCTCTGTGCCGCACTCGCCACCGCGGCGGCACGCGTCATCGGCATCCGCTACGCATCGGTCGACCTCGTGCTGGCCGATGGACACTGGCAGGTGCTCGAGATCAATTCGGGCGTGAAGATGGAGGCGCTCGGCCGGCATGCGCCGGAGCTGGTCGAAAGCACATATTTCGCCGCGCTCGACGCGATCTTCGGCAGAGGCCGGTCGGGATGACTTGCGGCCGCCGGCCCGATCTCCAGCAATAAGATTTCCCTGGCCTCGATCGAGATGAGGGATTAATCTCCGATCCAAAATAAACAGTATACTGTCAATGTGGAGGACGCCCTTGCGCATCGCCGTGCTCGGCGGCGGCCCTGGCGGGCTGTATTTCGCCTATCTCTGGAAGAAGCGGCACCCCGCCGCCGTGGTCGATCTGTTCGAGCAGAACCCGGCCGGGGCGACCTGGGGCTTTGGCGTCGTGTTCTCCGATCAGGCGCTCGAATTCCTGCGCGCCGACGATCCCGACACCGTGGACGCGATCGCGCCGCACATGGAGAGCTGGCGCAACATCACGCTCAATCTGCGCGGCGAGACTGTCGAGATCGACGGCGTCGGCTTTTCCGCGATCGGCCGGCTCGAGCTGTTGAAGCTGCTGCAGGCCCGCGCCGAGAGCGTGGGCGTCGTCGCCCGCTACGGCACGACCATCCAGTCGCTGGACCAGCTCGCAGGCTACGACCTCATCGTCGCTGCCGACGGGCTGAACTCGCTGGTTCGCCGCAGCTTCGAAGGCGATTTCGGCTTCTCCGTCTCCTACTCCAGCAACAAGTTCGCATGGTACGGCACGTCGAAGACCTTTGCCACGCTGTCGCAGACCTTCGTCGCGACCGACCGCGGCAGCTTCAACGCGCACCATTATCGCTATTCGCCGGACATGAGCACGTTCCTGGTGGAATGCGATCGCGCCACGTGGCACGCCCATGGCTTCGCCGAGATGTCGGTCGATGAATCCCGGCGCGTCTGCGAGCAGGTGTTCGCCGCCACGCTCGACGGTCACGCGCTGGTCTCCAACCGATCGGTATGGCGCAATTTCCCCTGGGTCTGGAATGAGCACTGGTGGCACCGGAACATGGTGCTGATCGGCGACGCGCTGCATACGGCGCACTTCTCGATCGGCTCCGGGACGCGGCTGGCGATCGAGGACGCGATCGCGCTCGCCAAGGCGCTCGATGCCGAGACCAGCCTCTCTGACGGCCTCGCCCGCTATCAGGCCGAGCGCCAGCCGATCGTGAAGAAGCTGGTGACGGCGGCCCGGACCAGCAGCGACTGGTATGAGTCCTTCCCGGCTCACATGACGCTCAGCCTGTTGGATTTTGCCTACAGCTACATCACCCGGTCCGGGCGCATCGATGAGACCAGGCTGCGCGCGATGGCTCCGCAGTTCATGGCCCGCTACGAGGCATCTCGGAGCACGGGAGCACGCGCATGACCAGAGAGATCGCCGACCAGGTTCCGCGCGACAGCGCCGGCGCGCGCGAGATCGGCTTCGCAATTCCCGCCCGCTACAATGCCAGCCGCGTGCTGTTCGACAACCTCGCCAAGGGCAACGCCAACAAGACTGCGCTGATCGGTCCGGCCGGCCAGCGCAGCTATGCCGAGCTGTGTGCCGACGCCTGCCGTTGGGGCAACGGCTTCACCGCGCTCGGGCTCAGCCGCGGCGACCGGGTCCTGCTGTTCCTCGACGATACACCGGCCTATCCGGCCGCGTTCTTCGGCGCAGTGCGCGCCGGCTTCGTGCCGCTGCTGATCAACACATTGACGCCGCCGGATCTGCTGCAATTCTATCTCGCTGATTCCGGCGCCAAGATCGCGGTCGCCGACGCCGAGTTTGCCGCACGGTTCGACGCACAGGCCTGCGCCGAGACCGCGCTGCGTACACTGGTCGTCGTCAATGGCGAGGCGCCGGCCACCGCCGTCGCAACGACGGTCGCGGTCGATGCGTGGCTGCCCAACTTCACCGATCAGTTGGCGGAGGCCGACACCCACCGCGACGAGATGGCATTCTGGATGTATTCGTCCGGCTCCACCGGACGCCCCAAGGGCATCGTCCATCTGCAGCACGACATGGCCTATAGCGAGCAGGCGTTCGCCCGCAACGTGCTGCGGCTCAAGCCGGACGACATCTGCTTCTCGGTGCCCAAGATCTTCTTCGCCTACGGCTTCGGCAATGCGATCACCTTTCCATTCTCGGCCGGAGCGACGACGCTGCTGCTGCCCGGCCAGCCGAAACCCGCCGCCATCTTCGATGCGATCGGCCGCTTCCGACCAACCGTGTTCTTCGGCCTGCCGACGCTCTACACCGCGCTCACCAAGGCCGAGGGTGCGAAGCAGGCCGACGTCTCGTCACTGCGGCTCGCGGTTTCTGCGGCCGAGGTGCTCTCGGCCGAGGTCTTCAACGGTTGGAAGAGCCTGACCGGCTTGGAGATCGTCGAAGGTCTCGGCTCGACCGAGGTTCTCCACGTCTATCTCTCGAACCGCGAGGACCGCAAGAAGCTCGGCGCCGCCGGACTGCGCGTTCCCGGCTACGAGATCGCGCTGCGCGACGGCGAAGGACGCGAGGTCGCCAACGGCGAAGAGGGCATTCTCTGGGTACGCGGCGACTCCAACACGCCGCTCTACTGGAACCGTCCGGACAAGACCGCGGAGACGATCCGCGATGGCGGCTGGATCTACACCGGCGACCGTTTCGTGCGCGATGCCGACGGCTTCCATTTCTTCCGCGGCCGCGCCGACGACCTGGTCAAGATCTCCGGCCAATGGGTCTATCCGCTCGAGGTCGAGCTCTGCCTCGCCGAGCATCCCGATATCAGAGAATGCGCCGTGTTTGCGCACGAGCTGCCGGATCGTCGCATGAGCCTGAAGGCCGTGGTGGTCACCAACGGCGGATCCCCCGACCAAATCCCGACCGTCAAGGCGCTTCAGGACTACGTGAAGGCGAAACTGCTGCCCTACAAATATCCGCGCGAGATCGTCTTCATCGACGAATTGCCGAAGACGGGCACCGGCAAGATCGATCGTCAGGCGGTGATGCGGCTGTGAGCCTACGCCTTGCGCCCGACAACTGCGGAGTTCCGCGATCAGCCGGTTTTGCCGAGATGCTCCAGCGCATCCTCGGCGCGCAGCGGCACCCGCGACACCTCGTTGTTGAGATCGACGAGCTGCGCCAGCAACGCCATCAGCATCTTGCGATCCGCGGCCTTCAGCGGCGCCAGCATGCGGGCCTGGGCGCGATCGACCGCCGGCATGATCGCACGGAGAAGGGCTCCGCCCGCCCTGGTCAGATAAAGCAGCTTGACGCGCTTGTCCTCGGCCGACGGCCTGCGCTCGATATGGCCCTTGCTCTCCAGCCGCTCGATCACGCTGCCGAGCGTCGAACGGTCGAAGGCGATCACCGCCGACAGCCTGGTGGCATCGATGCCGGGGTGCGTCTGGATCGCGACCAGCGCCGCATATTGCACCGGCGTCAGGTCGAACTCGCGGCACTCCTCGACGAAGATGGACACGGCAATCTGCTGCATCCGCCGGAACAGATAGCCCGGCTTGGTGTAGACTGCGTCCATCGTGATGTCGGCCGGCCTACTCGGCATCGGGCTGACGCTCCGGAGCAGCAGCGGCGAAGGCCGGCAGCGCCTTCGCCGCGGCTTCGGCCTGCAGCAGGCGCGGAAACGCTGCGACATCGACGCCGAAGCGGCGTGCATTGCCGAGCTGCGGCACCAGGCAGAGATCGGCCAAGGTTGGCGCCGCACCGAAGCAGAATGGGCCAGGCTCATGCTTGATCAGCGCTTCGCAGACAGCAAGCCCCTCGCGGTTGGCCCAGCCGGCCCAGGCCGTGACCTTGTCCTCGGGCAGGCCGAGCTCCCGGAGCCGCGCCAGCACCTTCAGGTTCTGCACCGGATGGGTGTCGCAGGCGAGCACCTGCGCGAAGGCGCGGACCTGGGCGCGTCGCAACGGATCCTTCGGCAGCAGCGGCGGCTCGGGATGAGTCTCGTCGAGCCATTCGATGATCGCAAGCGACTGGATCAACGTGGCGCCGCTGTCGTCCTCGAGCGCCGGGACCAAACCCTGCGGATTGAGCGCGAGATAGGCGGGCGCGCGCTGCTCGCCCTTGCGGAGGTGATGCGGCAGATGCTCGGCCGTGAGACCCTTGAGGTTGAGCGCGATCCTGACGCGATAGGATGCGCTGCTGCGGAAATAGCCGTGCAGCTTCATCATGGCAGTCCTCCCGATGCGACAGCTCTGGTTGTATTTGACGGTAATCAAATTGGCAGTATACTGTCAATCAAGAACGACATCTGATCATGGGAGGCGCGCATGGCCGCGGTTTCGACACCGGAGCGCGAGGCGTTCTACAAGAAGATCGACGGCGAAAACATGACGGCGCTGTGGACCGTGATGAGCGATCTCATCACGCCCGAGCCGAAGAGCGCCTGCCGCCCGCATCTGTGGCAGTTCGCGGCGATCCGCGACTACATGGTCGAAGCCGGGCGGCTGATCACGGCGAAGGAAGCCGAGCGGCGCGTGCTGATCCTGGAGAATCCGGGACTGCGCGGGCAGTCCAAGATCACCACATCGCTCTATGCCGGCGTTCAGATGGTGATCCCAGGCGATGTTGCGCCCGCCCATCGGCACAGCCAGTCCGCATTGCGCTTCGTGCTGGAAGGAAAGGGAGCCTTCACGACCGTCGAGGGCGAGCGCACCCTGATGGAGCCGGGCGACTTCATCATCACCCCGTCGATGACTTGGCACGATCACGGCAATGAGACCACCGAGCCGATGTTCTGGCTCGACGGCCTCGACATTCCCCTTGTGCAGTTTCTCGACGCGTCGTTCGCGCAAGGCGCGCAGGAGGACCAGCAGAAGGTCGCGCGCCCCGCGGGCGACAGCTTCGCCCGCTACGGCCACAATCTGCTGCCGGTCGATGCGAAGCGCAAATCCAGGACATCGCCGATCTTCAACTATCCCTACGCCTATACGCGCGAGGCGCTGGAGAACGCGAAGCGGAGCGAGGAATGGGACGCCTGCCACGGGCTGAAGCTGAAATTCTCCAACCCGGAGACGGGTGATTTCGCGATGCCGACGATCGGCACCTTCATCCAGCTGCTGCCGAAGGGCTTCAAGACTGCGCGCTATCGCTCGACCGACGCGACCGTGTTCACCGCGATCGAAGGCAGGGGCCGCAGCCGCATCGGCGACCAGACCTTCGAATGGGGCCCGCGCGACCTGTTCGTCGTTCCGAGCTGGCAATGGGTCAGCCATGAGCCGGACGAGGATGCGGTACTGTTCTCGTTCTCGGATCGCCCGGTGCAGGAGAAGCTCGACTTGTTCCGGGAAGACCGCGGCAACGCCTGACACCGCCGGATCAGCGCCAGCGCAGGAGCCGCGCTTCGAGCATGCTGATCAGCCGGCCGACGGCGAGACCGAACAGCGACAGGATCAGGATCCCCGCCATCAGCTGATCGGTCTGCATCAGATTGCCGGCCTGCAGCACGAAGGTGCCGATGCCGGTCTCGGCGCCGATCATCTCCGCCGAAACCACGAGCATCAGCGCGACCGACGCGGTGATGCGGAAACCGGCGAGGATCGACGGCAGCGCGCCGGGCCAGATCACGCGGCGGACGATGGTCGGGAACGGCACGTTGAAGCTCTGCGCCATCCGGATCAGGTTGCGCGGCACCGCATCGACGCCGCTATAGACCGAGATCGTGGTCGAGAAGAACACGCCCAGCGCGATCGTCGCGATCTTCGGCTGCTCGCCGATGCCGAGCCAAAGAATCAGCAGCGGCAGCACGGCGATCTTCGGAATCGGAAACAGCGCAGAGACGAAAGTGATGCCGATGCTGCGCGCAATGCGCCAGAGGCCGATCGCGAAGCCGACGACGATGCCGGTGGCCGTGCCGAGCGCCCAGCCGGATACGATGCGCACGAACGATGCCGAGACATGCTGCCAGAGCGCGCCGCTTTCGGCCAATCGATACAGGGCGCGCAAGATCGTCAGCGGCGCCGGCAGGAACAATGGGTTGACCAGTGCGAGGCTGCCGATGAGTTGCCACAGGCCGAGAGCCGCCGCGAGCGCGAACCAGCCGGCCCATCGGCTTGCGGCCGGCGTGAAGCCGCCGCCCCGGAACGGCACTTTCCGGCTCTGCTTGCCGACGACCTCAGGCGTTCCGGCCGGGGAGCGTTCAAGCATTCTGAACCTCGCGCTCGGCATCGATTGCCTCGGTCCGGATCAGCCCCCAGAGCTCGTTCTGCAGGTCCAGCAGTTGCGCGCGTACTCCGGCATCGCCGCGGCTGCGCCGCGTCGCCGGGACGCTGACGACCTTCCGGATGCGGCCGGGACGACGCGACAGCACGACGATGCGGTCGGCGAGCCGCACGGCCTCCTCGAGATTATGCGTGACATAGACCGCGCCCATGGTGCCGTCGGCGAGCAGATCGACGAAGTCCTCCATCAGCAGCTCGCGGGTCTGCGAGTCCAGCGCCGACAACGGCTCATCCATCAGCAGGATCGCCGGGCGGACCGCCAGCGCCCGGGCAATCCCGACCCGCTGTCGCATGCCGCCCGACAACTGCTTGGGATAGACGGTCCGGAAGTCTGCCAGGCCGGTTCGCCGCAACGCATCGTCGACGGCGGCGGCGCGCTGCTGCGTCGACAGGGATGTATGGAGGAGCGGAAAGGCGACATTGTCGGCGACGCTTGCCCACGGCAGCAGCGCGAAGTCCTGGAACACGAACGTCAGGGGATTGAGGCTGCCGGGCGGCGGAGCTCCGCGCAGCACCGCCTGTCCCTTGCTTGGCTGCAACAACCCTCCGAGGATTGCCAGCAGCGTGCTCTTGCCGCAGCCGGACGGCCCAACGAGGGCGACCACCTCGCCGGCTCCGACCGTGAACGACACGCCATCGAGCACATCGAGCGCGTCGAAACGGTGGCTGATGGTCTCGGCGATCAGGTCCATATCAGGCGATCCCGCTGCAGGCCCGCGCTGCGCCTGCCTTCATCAATCCGGCTTCACAAAGTCTTTGGCGATGATCGCGGCCGCATCATAGCCCTGGTCCGCGAACCCCTGAGCCTGCAGCCATTTGATCTGGCTGTCGATGTTCTTCACATCGAGCTTGCCGTCGGGATCGATATAGGCGCAATTGCCCACGACCTGCTCGACCGGCAGGTTCGTGTACTTGCCGATGATCTCGAGCAACGGCTTGGTCTTGTCGTCGATGGCGGCGGTGCCGTCCTTGACCGAGGCGAGCACGACATCATGATACTCGCGCTCGGCGCGCTGAAGCGACGCCAGCAGCTTACCGACCAGCGCCGTGTTGGCCAAGATTTTCGGCCCCGCGAACACGCCGCTGACCTGCCACGGCGTCTCGTCGCCGACCCAGCCAAGATGCTTGACGGCGCCCTCCTCCATCAGCTTGCGCGCCACCGAAACCGGCATCAGCGCCGCGTCGACGGTTTCCCCTTTGATGGCCGCCGACATGTTGGACATCGACTGCAGCGGCACGATCTTCACGTCGGCGAGCTTGAAGCCATATTTATCGGCCAGCAGCCCCACCGAATAGTGAAAGCTCGACCCGACCTGGGTCATCGCCACGCGTTTGCCGGCAATGTCCTTCGGCGTCCTGAGACCTGCCTCATAGGCCTTGTTGCTGGCAAAGTAGCCAATCAGCGGAAAGCCCGGGCGGTCACGGCTCATACCGGCGATGATCTTCAACGCGCCCTTGCCTGCGAGGTTATACAGTCCTGCGGTGAAAGCGGTCACCCCGACGTCGACGTCGCCGGTGGCCGCCGCCACGGCGATCGGTTGCGCTGCATCGAAAAACTTCAGCTCGACGTCCAGTCCAGCTTCGCGGAAGTAGCCTTTGTCCAACGCGATGAACACTGGCGCGGACGAGGACAGCCGGAGAACGCCGATCCGGAGCTTGGCGTCGTCGGCCAGCGCGGTGCTGATCGATACGAGGCTCCAGAGCAGCCCCAGGACGACCCCAACGTATCGGAACATCACACTCTCCAAGTTCTGGCGACCCGCACGCCCGGCCTCACCCACGACGCCGACTTGTTGCAATATTTCGCGCTTGATGTCGCGCCAAATTTTCGGGAGTCGGGAGATCGCAGCCTCAGAGGCCGGGCGTCTTGCTCCAAGCCGCCTCGTCCGTCACGGTAACGCGTATTGAGCTAAACGCCCTTGCAATCGGCGGTCCGGTCCTTTGCCGCGACCGTGAGCTTCCTGCAGGGGCCGTGAAACGTCTCGATCCCTTTCAATCCGTCCTCTGCACGGACCGACATGGCCGGCGGCTCGCCGCACCGAGGGCCAGCAGCCAAACGGATGAAGCTGTCTTTTTCATCGCGATCTTCTGACAAAGTGGATATTGCCGAGCGGGCCGGATTTGCCGCGTGGACCGTACGATCGCGAGTGACGACCGGCGACGCCGCGACGAGCTCTCCTGCTGGCCCATCCTGCTTGTGCGCAGGGGTAACGGCCTCAGAAGGTCTGCATCACCGGCTTCTCGCCATTGGACAGAAATAGCCCTTCAAAACGGCCGATCTCGCTGTCGGCTGTGCATTCGAGCAGGTCGGGTCCCTTGAATGGATTGCCGTGACGGCATTGCCCCTTGGCCGTCACCTTGTTGATCGTCTTGCGACTTTGGCCAATGATCATCATGTCGACCGGCGTGACGAACTTGTCAGGCCCGGGTTGCTCTTGCAGATCGCCGCGGTTCGAGAACGTGACCACGCTGCCGTCGAGCAAGGTGAAGTAGAAGCCGGTGCGCTGATCGTCATAGTCGGTATTGAGCAGCGCGCCCTTGCATTCCGAGCTGCGATCCTTTCCCGCGACGATGAGCTTCTGGCAAGTTCCCTTCACGACCACCATGCCGGTCAGCCTGGCATCGGCGAGCGATGGAGCTGCAGAGATCATCAGCACGCCAAGCGCGCACACCGATAGCGCCACCACTGCTGACTTCATCGAACCCTCTCCCCTACCTTTCAATAGGACTATGCCTCAACCTCCGGCGGCAGAAAAGTTCTATTTTTGTTCTCATGCCATTTTTTCCGAAAGAGGCGCTCGGCGCGTCAGCCGGCACACGCTTCGAGAGTCTCCAGCCACGCCGCAAACGCCTCCGTCAGGTCCTCCATGACGGCCTGATCATTCCGGCCGGAGCGCGCAGGCACGTGGAAGGCGTGGTCGGCCTGATCGATCCAATGCAAGGTCGCGCGCGGTCCCAGCCGCTTCACGACGGGCGCGAGCAGCTCCATCTCCGCCAGCTTGTCGCGCGTCCCCTGCAGGAACAGCATCGGGACCTCGATCGCATCGAGATGATCGGCGCGCGCGATGGAGGGCTTGCCGGCGGGGTGAAGCGGAAAGCCGAGAAAGACGAGCCCGGCCACGCCTGGCAGCGGCGCTGCACTCTGCGCCTGCGACGTCATGCGCGCCCCGAACGACTTGCCGCCCGCGACGAGCGGCAGCCCCGGACAGAGCCGCGCGGCCTCCGCCACGGCAGCCCGCACCGCGGCGTGGGCGAGCGCGGGCGGATCAGGGCGCTTGCTACCCTTCTCCATATAGGGAAACTGGAAGCGGAGCGTCGCGATGCCGCGCGCGGCAAGGCTTGCCGCCGCTTGGTTCATGAAGACGTGGGTCATGCCGGCGCCCGCGCCATGGGCGAACACGAAACAGGCGCGCGGCCGCGGCGGGGCCATGAACAGCGCGGACACGACGTCCGCGCCGTCGACGGGAAACGCAAGGGAACGCGGCTGGTGCCCGGCCATGCCCCAGAGTGTGAGCCTGCGCTCCTTGCGTCAACTCCAGTCGCCACCGACTTTGCAGCTCAGGCCGCGGTCCGGATCGTCTGCAGGAAGTCGGCGACATTGCTCTTCAGCGAAGCGGCCTGCTGCTGCAGCGCCGCGGCCGCCGCCAGCGCAGCTTCAGCGCCGGCATCGGTTTGCCCGGCCACGTTGCGCACGTCGCCGATCTCCTGCGTGACCGCCGCCGTACCGCTGGCCGCCTGCTCGACGTTGCGGGCAATCTCGCTGGTCGCCGCCCCCTGCTGCTCAACCGCGGCGGCGATCGCATTGGAGATCTCGGCAATCTCCCGCACGGTCGTGCCGAACTGGGCGATCGCGCCGACCGTCTCCTGCGTCGCGCTCTGGATGGTCGCGATCTGGCTCGAGATCTGCTCCGTCGCCTGCGCGGTCTGCGACGCCAGGTTCTTCACTTCGCTCGCGACGATCGCAAATCCGCGGCCGGCCTCGCCGGCGCGCGCCGCCTCGATGGTGGCGTTGAGCGCCAGCAGGTTGGTCTGGCTCGCGATCGCCTGGATCAGCTGCACGATGGTGCCGATCCTCTCCGCCGCGCTGGACAGCCCGTCGATCAGCTCGGATGTCCGCTGCGTCTCGTGCGTCGCCCGGGTCGACACCGTGACCGAGCGCTGGACCTGGGAGGAGATCTCCCTGATCGAGGCCGCGAGCTCCTGGGTCGCCGAGGCCACGGTCTGCACATTGACGGAGGCCTGCTCGGCCCGGCTGGCGACCGCTTCCGCAAGGCCACGGCCGCGTTCGGCGACGCGCGCCAGCTCGCTGGCGCTCTCGCCCATCTCGGTCGCACGCCCGCCGACGCCGGTGATGACACCCTGCATGCCCTGCTCGAATCGACCAGCAAGATCTGACATCATGCGGGCGCGCTCGGCCTCCGCAGCTTCACGCTGTGCCGCAGCCTCCTGCTCCATGCGGCGCACGGCAAGCGCGTTGTCACGGAAAATCTCCACGGCGCGCGCCATCCGGCCGATCTCGTCGCGCTGCTCGCCGCCGGGAATCGGCTGATCCAATTCGCCGGCCGCCAGCGACTGCATGCGGTCGGTCATGCCGCGGATCGGGGTCGACACGCTGGCGCCGATCAGCCAAGCCAGCACCGCTCCGAATATCACCGCTGCGGCTGCGGTCACGATCACGGTCTGCTTGGTATCTTCGACCGCGACGCTGGTCCTCGCGGCCTGCTCTGCACGCGCGGTACCAAGCTGCCGGTTGATCTGGCTGACCTGGGTATCGATCGAGGCGCTCGCCTTGGCGAGCTCCGCCTGCTTGGCGCGCAGGTCAGCGGCCACCTTGATCACGTCCTCGAGCGCGGCGGCATCCGCCGTGAGAGCCTCTTTCAGCGCAGCAACCAGCGCCTTCAGCTTGGCATCATCGACACCCGCGATCTCGGCCTCCGTATCGGCAATCGCGAGCTTCGCATAGACGAAGGTGAGCCTGGCATCGTCGGCATCGCCATTCGATAACGTGTTAGTATAGCGCATCATCGCGATGCGAACCGCGTCGACGACGCTGGCCAGGCGTAACGGATTCATCAGCGGCTCGCTGCCCGCACGATTGGCAAGGGCAACCTGGATGCCGCCCATGTTGATGCCGGCAACGGCGCCCAATGCGTCGGTCTTGGTCGTCGCCGCCCGCAGGCGGTCCACGGCCTCGGCCGCGGCGACGAACGATGAGCGGTAGGCCGCCAGCGCGCTCCGTACCGGCCCCACGCCGTCAGCCAGCACCTTCAGGCTGCCGGACTGCTTCTCGACCTGATCGGCGAGACCGCCGACAGCGTCGATGGCCTTGCTGGCCGCATCCTTGTCACCGACGTTCCAGGTCCGGACGAATCTCTCGACCGCGCCGTTGGCGCCGAGCAGCGCGGCACGCACCTGCGACATGCCGGCGTCCCCGGCCGCGCTGGTAACGAGTTCATCCACGGTGCCGCCGATGCGGCCGACCTGGACCATGGCGAAGCCGCCGAGCAACACCAGGAAGCTCAGGATCAGGGCGAATCCGCCGAAGATGCGCGGGCGGACGCCGATCCAAGACATCAGAGAAGACAATTTCATCGATTTGCCCGGCTGTTTCACGGAGTGGACCTGATGGTGGCGAGCAGCTCCTTGCCGAAGCGCTTCTCGAAGTCGGCATCGAGCGGCCTGACCGCATCGACGAAGGTCTTGCGGTCGAACGTCTCGATCACCTCCATGCCGGTCTTGCGCAACTCATCGAGCTTCTGCGCATCGAGCTGGGCCTGCCAGGTGACCTCCGCAGCCGCCTTGGCGGCGGCAACCAGCGCATCACGATCCGCCGCATCGAGATGGTCGAACATCGCGCGGTTGGCGACGAAGGCGATCGGCGCGAAGAAATGCCCGGTGAGCGTCAGATATCTCTGCACCTCGTCGAAGCGATTGGCCGCGATGGTGGCAACCGGATTTTCCTGACCGTCGAGCCGACCGTCCTTGAGGGCGGCATAGACCAGCGGGAAATCCATCGGCATCACGTCGGCGCCGAGCGCCTTGAAAGTCATCTGGTAGACCGGATTGGGGATCACGCGGATCCTGAGGCCCTTGACGTCATCGACGGTACGGACCGGGCGCTTCGAGTTGGTGAGATTGCGAAAGCCCTGCTTGCCCAGCGCCAGCAGCACCAGTCCCTTGTCGGCGAACTTGGCGCCGATCGCGGCGGCGACCGGCCCTTGCGCAACCGCCTTGGCATGCGCGGTGTCACGGAACAGGAACGGGATGTCGAAGACGCCAAGCTCGGGGACCACCGCGCTGGCGATGCCGCCGGACACCACGGCCACGTCCACTGCGCCGCTCCGGGTTGCAGCCAGCACCGCCGCCTCGCTGCCGAATGCGTTGCCCGCACGCTCATCAATGATGAGCCGCTTGCCGGCCAACGCCTGCAGCTTCACGCGAAATTCGTCCGACCCGACCTGCTGCGGGTTCTGAATCTGCGAGTTGTAGACCAGCGACACCATTCGCGGAGACGCCGTCGCCGCTTGGGATCCGAGCAGGGTTCCCATCAATGCCAAGAAGCAAAATTCAAGCAGCTGTCTGCGCATGAAACACCGGGCTGTTTTTCCTCGATGCACAACTAACAGCGAGATATGGTTAAGATGTTAAGATGCGATTCCCGTCTTGCCCGCTCCAGCCATTCACTCGCTGATAGTCGCATGCGAGAGAGCCGTAAAACTACGGGGCGGGTGTGTCGACCAGTCGATCCGAGCTTGAGGCGCGGCGCGATATCAGATTTCGATTTATCGTAAATAGCGAGACCGGGCCGCTACGCAAGAGCCGCAGGCTCGATCATCGGCGCATGGCCCCTGACAGCATCACTCGCTTGCCGGCAACCGTAGGAACAGCCATCAGCAGCGCGTTGGCGACGTCCGCCGCCGCGATGGGCTTGTAGTTCGCCGGGATCAGGAAGCCGATGATGTTGTTCAGCCTGTTGCCCCATTCCTCGCCCGGATGACTCGGCTGTCCGAGCTCCGCCCGCGGGCCAACCAGCAGCGAAGGCCGCGCGATCACCAGTCCCTCGAAGGGCAACGCGGTCAGATCGTCCTCGAGCTCGCCTTTCACCCGGCTGTAGAAGACGCGCGACCTGCTGTCGGCGCCCATCGCGCTGACCAGACCAACGCGCCTGGTGCCGCTCGCGAGCGCGGCCTTGGCGACGGCGAGGTTGGCGTCGTGATCGATGGCGCGGAAGGCGGCCTGGCTTCCGGCCACCTTGATCGTGGTCCCGAGAGCCAGGTAGAGCTCGTCGGCCAGCGGCAGGGACGGCAGCGCAGTGAAATCCACGACATGCGCCGTCAGCTTGGGCGAATGGTCAGGCGGCGCGCGGCGGCCGACGACATGCACATGATCCACGGCCGGGTCGGCAAGCAGACCGCGAAGCAGCTCCCGTCCCACCAGCCCAGTCGCGCCGGCAATGATCACGGTCCGGTTCGTCATGCGCGGTCCCCACTCACAACTCGCCGCCCAAGGTAAGCCTGGCCGCGGAGATAGGGAAGACCGCAACGACACGACGCCGAATGCCATGGCGCCGCAGATATGACGCCGCAGACGAGACATTCCCTCCGCGGCGCCTCGTCACCATTCGCCTCAGGCGCCCTTGCGCCGCTCTGCGGCCTTGGCCATCGCCGCGGCGAACGCGCCGCCGCCAGACGGCTTCTCCTCACGCGAGGTCATGCGCCCCGCGGGCGGCCGTGCGCTGGTCCGCTTCTCGCCCTTGGCCGGCAGCGGATCGGACAGCCGAAGCGTCAGCGAGATGCGGTTGCGCGGCACATCGACGTCGAGCACCTTGACCTTCACGACCTGCCCCGGCTTCACCACCTCGCGCGGATCGTTGATGCGCTTCTCCGACATCGCCGAGATGTGGATCAGGCCGTCCTGGTGCACGCCGATATCGGCGAAGGCGCCGAAGGCCGCGACGTTGGTGATGGTCGCCTCCAGGATCATGCCGGGCTTGAGATGGGTGATCTTCTCGACGCCCTCCTGGAAGGTCGCGGTCTTGAACTCCGGGCGCGGATCGCGGCCGGGCTTCTCCAGCTCCTTGATGATGTCGGTCACGGTCGGGACGCCGAAGCGCTCGTCGGCGAATTTCGCCGGATTGAGCGTCTTCAAGGTTTTGGTGTCGCCGATCAGCACCTTGATGTCGCTCTTGGTCGTCTCGAGAATCTTCTTCACGACCGGATAGGATTCCGGGTGGACACCGGAGGCATCGAGCGGGTTGTCGCCATCGCGGATGCGCAGGAAGCCGGCGCACTGCTCGAACGCCTTCGGTCCGAGCCGCGGCACCTCCTTGAGCTTGTCGCGGGTCGGGAACGGACCGTTGGCATCGCGATGCGCGACGATGTTCTGAGCCAGGCTCTCGCCGATGCCCGACACCCGCGCCAGCAACGGCGCCGAGGCGGTGTTGAGATCGACGCCGACGGCATTCACGCAGTCCTCGACGGTGGCATCGAGCGCACGGGCGAGCTCATACTGGTTGAGGTCGTGCTGATACTGGCCGACGCCGATCGAGGCCGGCGGCACCTTGACGAGTTCGCCGAGCGGATCCTGCAGGCGGCGCGCGATCGAGACGGCGCCGCGGATCGAGACGTCGAGATTGGGGAATTCCTTCGCAGCGAACTCCGAGGCCGAATAGACCGACGCGCCGGCTTCCGACACGATCGCCTTGGTCAGCTTGAGATCCGGCTTCAGCTTCATCAAATCGTTGACGAGCTTCTCGGTCTCGCGCGACGCTGTGCCGTTGCCGATCGCGACGAGATCGATGCCGTGCTTCACGCAGAGCTGCGCCAGGGTCAGCATGCTCTCGTTCCACTGCCGCTGCGGCTCGTGCGGATAGATCGTGGCGTGATCGACGAACTTTCCGGTGCGGTCGATCACCGCGACCTTGACGCCGGTGCGGAAGCCGGGATCGAGCCCGAGCGTGGCGCGGCCGCCGGCCGGCGCGGCAAGCAGCAGATCGCGCAGGTTGGCCGCGAACACGCGCACCGCCTCCTTCTCCGCCTCCTGCCACAGCCGCATGCGGATATCGAGCGCCAGCGAGGTCTTGATGCGGGTGCGCCAGGCCCAGCGCACGGAGTCCGACAGGAACTGATCGGCCGGGCGGCCCTGGCGCGAGATGCCGAAGGTCACCGCGATGCGGTTCTCATACAGCGTCGGGTCCTTCGAATCCTCCGGCTCGCCATCGCCGAAATCGAGCTGCAGCACCTCTTCCTTTTCGCCGCGCAGCATCGCCAGGATGCGGTGCGACGGCAGCTTGGTGAACGGCTCGGAGAAATCGAAGTAGTCGGCGAACTTGGCGCCCTCGGTCTTCTTGCCATGCCGCACGGACGATTTCACCGCGCCGCGGGTCCACATCTCCTCGCGCAGCGAGCCGACGAGATCGGCATGCTCGGCGAAACGTTCGACCAGGATCGCGCGGGCGCCGTCGAGCGCGGCCTTGACGTCCTTGACCGGGTTGTCGCCATCCTTCTTGATGAAGGCCTTGGCCTCGACCTCCGGCGCCTTCATCGGATCACCGATCAGCATGTCGGCGAGCGGCTCGAGCCCGGCCTCCTTCGCGATCTGCGCCTTGGTGCGGCGCTTCTCCTTGAACGGCAGATAGATGTCCTCGAGCCGGGCCTTGGTGTCGGCGGTCGCCAGCGCCAGCTCGATCTCGGGCGTCATCTTGCCCTGCGCCTTGATACTCTCGATGATCGCGGTGCGCCGTGCATCCATCTCGCGCAGATATCGCAGCCGTTCCTCCAGCGTACGCAACTGCGTGTCGTCCAGCATGCCGGTCGCCTCCTTGCGATAGCGCGCGATGAACGGCACGGTCGCGCCGCCGTCGAGCAGGTCGATCGCGGCTTGGACCTGGGCATCCTTGACTGAGAGCTCAGCAGCGATGATGGAGGAGAAATTCGACACGGTGTTCTTCCGAGATTCGTGACGGGGCTGATTGGATAGGAGTGCACGCGCGCCAGCGCAAGCGGCTGGCAGACGCTCTGTGGGCAACCGTGACAAAAAAGACCGGTTGCGAATCATGTAAAACGCTGCCGCGACCGGGCCATCGCGTTGCACATGCGGCGCAAATCACTGATTCTTGCAGGCTGAGGGACGATTCGTGCAGGCCACGGCTGCGACATATCTCGACGATCTCAATCCGGAGCAGCGCCGCGCCGTCGAGCATGGCGGTGCCTGCGCCGCGCCTGGCCCGCCGCTGCTGATCATTGCCGGCGCGGGCTCGGGCAAGACCAACACGCTCGCGCATCGCGTCGCACATCTGCTCGTCAATGGTGCCGATCCGCGCCGTATCCTGTTGATGACGTTCTCGCGCCGCGCGGCGAGCGAGATGAGCCGCCGGGTCGAGCGCATCGCCCGCAAGGTGCTGGGCGGCAAGGCCGAGCCGATCACGGCCGCGCTCACCTGGGCGGGCACGTTTCATGGCCTGGGCGCGCGGATGCTGCGCGACTACGCCGAGCGCGTCGGCCTCGACCCTGTGTTCACGATCCATGATCGCGAGGATTCCGCCGACCTGATGAATCTGGTGCGGCACGAACGCGGCTTGTCCAACACGCAGCGACGCTTCCCGACCAAGGGAACCTGCCTCGCGATCTATTCGCGCTGCGTCAACGCCGACATGCCGCTCGACGAGGCACTGGTGCGGCATTTTCCGTGGTGCGCGGAATGGGCCGGCGAGCTGAAGGGCCTGTTCGCGGCCTATGTCGAAGCCAAGCAGGCCAATGCCGTGCTCGACTACGACGACCTGCTGCTGTACTGGGCGCAGATGATGGCGGACGAAACCATCGCACGCGAGATCGGCGATCGCTTCGACCACGTGCTGGTCGACGAATATCAGGACACGAACCGGCTGCAGTCGCAGATCCTGCTCGGCTTGAAGCCCGACGGCGCGGGACTGACGGTGGTCGGCGACGACGCGCAGTCGATCTACGCCTTCCGCGCCGCCACCGTGCGCAACATCCTGGAATTTCCCGATCAGTTCAGCCCGCGCGCCGACATCATCACGCTGGACCGCAACTACCGCTCGACGCAGCCGATCCTCACGGCGGCCAACGGCGTGATCGGGCTGGCGCGGGAGCGCTTCACCAAGAATTTGTGGACCGACCGCACGAGCCCGCGCAAGCCGCAGCTCGTGACCGTCAGTGACGAGACCGATCAGGCGCGCTACATCGTCGAGCAGGTGCTGGCGAAGCGCGAGGAAGGCATTGTGCTGAAGCAACAGGCCGTGCTGTTCCGCACGTCGTCGCACAGCGGTCCCTTGGAATTCGAGCTCACGCGCCGCAACATCCCGTTCGTGAAGTTCGGCGGGCTGAAGTTCCTCGATGCCGCCCACGTGAAGGACGTGCTGGCTTGCTTGCGCTTCGTGGCCAATCCTCGCGACCGCATCGCCGGCTTCCGCGTGCTGCATCTGATCCCGGGCATCGGCCCGGCGTCGGCGCAGCGTCTGCTCGATGCCGTCAGCGACAGTGCCGATCCGATCGCGCGCCTGTGCGAGCAGTCCGCACCGGCGCGCGCCGGCGATGACTGGACCGCGTTCGTGCGCACGCTGGAGCAGTTGCGCGTCTCGGAATGGCCCGGAGATATCGAGCGCGTCAGGCACTGGTATCAACCGCATCTCGAGCGCGTTCATGAGGATGCGGAGGTGCGAGCCGCCGACCTGCTGCAGCTCGAGCAGATCGCGAGCGGCTATCCGTCGCGCGAGCGCTTCCTCACCGAGCTGACGCTCGACCCGCCCGACGCCACCTCCGATCAGTCCGGCGTGCCTTTGCTCGACGAGGACTATCTGATCCTCTCCACCATCCATTCCGCCAAGGGCATGGAGTGGAATTCCGTGCACCTCCTCAACGTCGTCGACGGCTGCATGCCGTCCGATCTCGGCGCCGGCTCCAGCGCCGAATTGGAGGAGGAGCGCCGGCTGCTCTATGTCGCGATGACCCGCGCCAAGGACGATCTGCATCTCCTGGTGCCGCAGCGGTTCTTCGTCCACGGCCAGCCGGTGCGCGGCGATCGTCATGTCTATGCCTCACGCACGCGGTTCATTCCGGAAGCGCTGGTGCCGCTGTTCGAACGCGCCAGCTGGCCGCGGGCGCAGCCGGGGTCGGCATATGCGCGCTCCGGGCCGCGCATCGATCTCGGCGCGCGGATGCGCGAGCGATGGCGGTGAGCCAGCGTCGCTGCGACCATATCAACACGACGCCAATCACTGCACTTCTCCCACAAGGGGCGTGCCGGGAGGACGCGCACCGGTCGGGCACGATGGCTTGCTGACATCCCTGGCGACGTGGTCGGTCTGCGCCTCCCCCGCTTGCGGGGGAGGTCGCATCGCATCGAGAGATGCGATGCGGGTGGGGGATGCTCTGGAAAGACTGCCGTTGTGGCGCCCCCACCCCAGCCCTCCCCCGCAAGCGGGAGAGGGAGCGCACCGGCCGAGCGGCGATAACTCGGATCCAAACTCATCATGGATGAGACTTCGTTTCCTTCCACTGCGCGCGAAACCACGCCCAGGTCTGCCGCGTCACGGCGACGTAGCCCTGCCCGCGATATTTGATCTCGCCGTCGACGATCGCGTGCAGCTTCGGCAGCGCATGGAACGGCACCGCGGGATAGGCATGGTGCTCGACATGATACGGCATGTTCCACGCGAGCCAATGCACCGCCCGCGTGGTGAAGGTGGTGCGGGTGTTCTGGAAGGCGCTCCGGGTGTGATCGCAGCCGGTGTGCTCGGCGTAGAGATAGGGCCGCAGGATCAGTTGTCCGACGAGCAGCGGCAGTACCCAGACCCACAGCAGCAGCGCGCTGTGCAGCGCCAGCGAGGCGATGAGCAGCAGTGCATAGCCCGCGACATAGGCGCGCGCCTCCCGCACGACGATCGCCCGGCGGCCCGCGGGGACCCACGGCACCGTCACCTCGCCGGTCACCGCATGCTTCAGCAGCAGCCTGAGACGGCCGGCCACCTGGACCAGGCCGGAATAGGCAATCGCGAGTTGCGTCTCGGAGCGCGGTTTGGGGCCGACGATCAGCTCCGGATCGCGCAGGGGATCCTGGGTGTGGCGGTGATGCTCCCAATGGAACAGGCAGTAATATTCATAAGGCAGTCCGATCAGGAAGCCGGAGAGATAGCCGACGGCCAGGTTGAGCCTGCGGCTGTCGAAGGCGGTCTTGTGCGCGGTCTCGTGCACCGCCATGAACAGGAACGCGATGACGACGCCCTGCACCGGCAGCAAGGGCAGCACCCACAGCACACCATGCGTCGATGCGATCGCTCCGATCAGCGCACCCACGCCGATGATCGCGCCGTAATGGCTGAGCGTGCGCAGCACGCCCTGCATGTTGGAGCGCGTGCAGAGCTGCTGCAGCACTGGCGGTGTCAGCAGCTTCGGACGGGGCGCGAATTCGTCGGTGGGCACGTCGGTCATGTCGAACTCAAGTGTCAGCTCTGGAGAAGGGCGGAAACGCTGGCGTTGATGAAGTCGCGATCGGCCGGGATGCGGACAGGATTGCCGGCCCGGTGGCCGTGGATCGACGGAATCGGCCGCAGCACGGCGGAGCGCGCGTTGACCAGCCCGGGCAGTTCGCGCTCGTTGTCGCGCCAATCGAAATAGCGGTCGGTCCGGCCCGGCATCAGCAGCATGTGCGCGGCGATTGCCGACAGCGCCCGATCCAGATCGTCGCCGAACGCCGCGCAGGCGCTGATATCGCCGCCCTGCCAGATCGCGATCTGCGCCAGCAGGTTGTCGGCATCGCGATGCGCGAAGGCTAAGTCCCAGGTGGCGGCGAGATAGTCCTCCTGCGAGCCAAAGCCCTGCTCGCGCCAGACCTCGTCGCGGTAGAACTCGTAGGACATCGCCCAGCCCGCATAGATCCGCCCCATCGCGCGCAGGCCGGCCACCGGCTTCTCGGCGAAGCGGCCGTTGCGAAACGCGGGATCGGCCATCAGCGCCGCCTTCACCGCGTCGAGAAACAGGTGATTGTAGGGCGAGCAGCGCGCGCTGCCGCACACCACCGCCGCACGCTCCACCATGTCCGGATGACAGGCGGCCCAGTGATAGGCCTGCATGCCGCCCATCGACCAGCCATAGACCAGCGCGATCCGGCTGATCCCGAACTGTTCCTCAACGAGCCGGCGCTGCACCGCGACCGCGTCGTGATAGCTGATGGCCGGGAACGGCGCGTCGCCGAACAGCTCGCGCGTGTTCGAAGGCGACGACGACAGCCCATTGCCGAACAGGTTGGGAATGATGATGAAGTAGCTGCTCGGATCGAGCGCGCCGCCGGGCGCGATCAGCCACTCGGTGTCGACATGCTGGGCGCCGAACGAGGTCGGATAGAGGATGACGTTGTCCTTGGCCGCGTTCAGCGTGCCATAGGTCTTGTAGGCGAGCCGCAGCGACGGGAACGTCACGCCCGATTGCAGCACGACGTCGCCCGCCTCGAAGATCTGATAGTCGCTGCCCGCCGCCATGCACGTCATCCCGTGTGATCGATGAACGGAGCCTAGGTGATGCGCGGCCGGGCCACACGCCCATTTTTTGGCATGGCATGACCGCGCAAGAGGCGCGGGCGGCAATCGCATCGGCCGAGGCCATGGGGTCGTACCCTCGCGGCCGCTCAAGCCCGAGCTTTGTCCGGATCGCGTGCCCTCTGAAACGTGAGGGCGCAGGGAAGACCGGGAGCTCGCCGCCCCCATGGCCCGCCTGCGAAAAAAAATGCAGGCGGCAGGAACCACAGGTTCGGCTGGGACATCCCGGCCTTCCCTGCGCGATGGTCTTAACAGCTGCTTCGCGCTCTCCCTGGGGACCGGCTGTGTTGCCCCCATCGTCGGCGTGATGCGCTTCCGCACCATCATCCGGCTTGACCTCAGCATCGGGAGGCCAGGACCACGCGATTTGACTGTCCGCATCGGATCGTTCGTCGGCGCGACACCGCGCTGCGACCCGCTACGGCCACCGCATCCCTGCCTCGCGTCTCGTGACGACCGCGCGTACGCCCCTCATCGATGAGGCAGGATGGGCGCAGTAGAGCATACTTTCTGGAAAAACGAAAGAAAAATTTTTGCCGGTCGTCCGGACCGTCTGATCCGCCCGGTATCACGACCACCGTCATTCCGGGGCAAGGCCGAGAGGCCTTGAACCCGGAATCTCGATATTGTCTTGCGTCCATTCTGAACGACTTCGAGATTCCGGGTTCAATCGTCAACACGCAGCCGCTCCGCGCCTGCGCATCGACGATTGCCCCGGAATGACGGAGAATGGCGACGGCCCAACCTTCTCATGATGCGCTCAAGCTCACGGAAACCTTGTGTTTCGCTTTCCTCCGCTTGCAATCCGGTGCGGCCCCTTCCAGCTGACGAGCAGAGGCCGTATGACGGCCCGACGCAACGGAATGAGACATGAGCACAGCGATCGAATTCGGCCTGGACACGTTCGGCGACGTCACCCGCAACGCGGAGGGCGCGATGGCCGCCCATGCCCAGGTGATCCGCGACGTCGTCGCGGAGGCGGTGCTCGCCGACCAGCTCGGGCTCGATTTCATCGGGCTCGGCGAGCACCATCGCGGCGATTTCGCGATCTCGGCGCCGGAGGTGGCGTTGGCGGCGATCGCCGCGCGCACCACGAAGATCAAGCTCGGCTCGGCGGTGACGGTGCTGAGCTCGGATGACCCGATCCGCGTGTTCCAGCGGTTTTCGACGCTGGACGCGGTGTCGAACGGCCGCGCCGAGGTCATCCTCGGCCGCGGCTCCTTCACCGAGTCCTTCCCGCTGTTCGGCTTCGATCTCAAGGACTACGAGGCGCTGTTCGAGGAGAAGCTCGATCTGTTCGTCAGCCTGCTGCCGCAGCAGCCACTGACCTGGCAGGGCCAGTTGCGCCCGCCGCTCAGGGATCAACTGGTCTATCCGCCGGTCGAGCATGGGCGGCTGAAGGCCTGGATCGGTGTCGGCGGCAGTCCCGAGTCCGTGGTGCGCGCCGCGCATTACGAGCTGCCGCTGATGCTCGCGATCATCGGCGGCGACCCGAAACGGTTCGGGCCCTATGTCGAGCTGTATCATCGCGCGCTCAAGCAGTTCGGCCGCGAGACGAAGCCGATCGGCGTGCATTCGCCGGGCTATGTCGCCGACACCGACGAAGTGGCGCGCGAGGAGCTGTGGCCGGACTACAAGACCATGCGCGACCGCATCGGCCGCGAGCGCGGCTGGCCGCCGATGGGCCGCGACGAGTTCGTCCAGGAGGCCGATCACGGCTCGCTCTATGTCGGCTCGCCGGAGACCGTGGCGCAGAAGATCGCCGCGACGATCAAGGCGCTCGGCCTGTCGCGGTTTCAGCTGAAATACTCAGCCGGTCCGCTGCCGCATGCGAAACTGATGCGGAGCATCGAGCTGTATGGCAAGGTGGTGGTGCCGAGGGTGAGGGAGTTGCTGGGGGAGCAGTAGGCCGGACACGCGGTCCTTTACCATGTCCGCAACCGCGCCTGGCCCTTGCATCACGGGACCTGGATCAAAGGCGCGAGCAAAACGGCTCGTTCAGGACAATCCAAGCGAGCCGATTAACAGAGCCTTCGTGACACGCATCGTAAGCTCGATGTCGCGCGTGCCTGCTCCGATCAAGGGGGCGCAATCCGATCGGTTGCCCGGAGGCAGACGACAAGCTCGCGAGCCTGGGAACGAACTGATGTTGCTGAAGATCGTCGCGGTGGTCTACGGACTCTGGTTCGTCCAGGCCGCGTTGGAGCCCGGCTTCTACGACACGCCGTCTCACATGGCGAGCTCGACGCTCGCGCTCGCCGGATTGCTCGCGCTGTTCGATCACGCCTTCAGGATGGGCTGGCTGTCCGCCAACATCTGGCGGACCGTTGCGCTTGTCTACGTCGCCGACGGCCTGGTCCACGTGGTTCCGAGCGCCAAGGCCCTGATCGAGGCACAACGTTTCGAGGTGCTGGCGGGCGCTGCGGCGATCAGCTTCGTTTTCCAACTCCCGATGCTCTTCAGCTTGTGGCGATTGTCGTTTCCGTCCACGCGCTCGGATCAGACCGGTCTCGCACGCATGGCCATGCGATAAGCGTCAGGCCCTGTCGGCCTTCGAGGTCGCTCACCGCCTCATACCTGCCCGGGCAACAACGGCCCGCGCTCACCTGCCGCCAGCCGCGCAAGCTCCCCTGCCGTCCGCGCCAGCACCCCGTCCCAAGCCATGGGCTTCTCCTGCCTGAACAGCCGCATGGTCGGATACCACGGGGTGTCGGCGCGGTCGCGCAGCCAGCGCCAGTCGAGCGCATAGGGCAAGAGCACCCAGACCGGACGGCCGAGCGCGCCGGCGAGATGCGCCACCGACGTGTCGACGGAGATGACGAGATCGAGCACGGCGACGGCGGCCGCGGTCTCGGCGAAGTCGCTCAGCAACGGCGCGAGATCGATGACGTCGGTGCCAAGCTCGGCGAGCCCTAGCGCATCGTCCGGCCGCGGCTCCTTCTGCAAGGAATAGAGCTGCACGCCCGGCATCATCAGCCGCGGCAGCACCGCCTGCGCGGTGAGCGAGCGCTGGCGGTCGCCCTTGTGCCTGGGATTGCCGGCCCAGACGACGCCGACTTTCAACGACGGCGCGCGCCCGAGCACGTTGCGCCACGCGGCCATCTTGATCGGATCGGCCGCGAGATAAGGCACCTCGGCCGGGATCGTCTCCAGCGTGGTGCCGAAGATGCGCGGCAGATCCATCAGCGGCGCCTGCAGGTCGAATGGCGGCAGCGGCGCGCCGCGCGGCACCACGGTCACGCCCTCCAGACAGCGCAGCAGCGGCGCGATCGCCGGCTGCACCTGCAGCACGACCGGTCCCCCCATCATCCTGACGCGATCGATGTAGCGCACGAATTGCAGCGCATCGCCGATGCCATATTCGGCGAACAGCAGCAGCGTGCGTCCGTCGAGCGGCGCGCCCTGCCATTCGGGCGCGTCGAAGCGCGGCATGCCCGCGGAGAGGTCCGGACAGTCGCGGCCCCAGCGATGCTCCGCAAAGCCGTTCGCGAGGTCGCCGCACATCAGCAGGAAATGCGCGTGATTGTAGCGGGCGAGCGCATTGTCGGGCGCCCGCGCGATCGCACGATGCGAGGCGGCCAGCGCCGCGTCGATGTCGCCGGCGTTGCGCAGCGCCACCGCGAGGTTGGCGTGACCCTTGGCGTAACCGGGATCGGAGGCGACGGCGCGGCGATGCGCCGCGACGGCCTCGATGGTCTCGCCGCGCATCTCATGGATGATGCCCAGATTGGTATGCGCCGGGGCGTGATCGGGCTGCAGCGCCAGCGCGTGCTCGCAGGCGGCAATCGCCGCATCGAGCTGGCCCGTCCCGCACAGGCAGGCCGCGAGATTGCTGAGCACGACCACATCGGTGGGATCGAGCACGGCGGCGCGCCGATAGGCCTCGACGGCCTCGGCCGGGCGGTCGGCCTCATGCAGCGCGTGCCCGAGCAATCGCGCGGCATTGGCATCGCCGGGCACGAGATCGCAGGCCTGACGATACTGGACCGCGGCCTCGGCAAAGGCGCGCTGCTTGTAGAGCACATCGCCCAGGCTGAGATGCAGGCCGGCATCGGCCGGCTGCGCCGCCAGCGCATGCAGATAGGCCGGCACGGCCTCGTCATATCTGGCCTGGTCGGCGAGCACATGCGCCAGCGCCCGGCATGCACCGGGATAGGAGGGCTCGCGCTCGAGCAACGCGCGATAGGCTGCTTCCGCCTCGGCAAGCCGCCCCTGCCGGTTGAAGGCGAGCGCGAGATTCCAGCGCGCGTGCAACAGCGCCGGATCGAGCGCCAGCGCGTGGCGATAGGCGGCCTCGGCCTCGGCGAAGCGCGACAGCTCGAGCAGCGCGCTGCCGAGCCTGCTGTGAATCGCCGCATCGAGCGGCCGCAAAGCCGCTGCGCGCGCGAACGCATCGGCGGCGCCCTTGCGCTCGCCTTTCACGGCGAGCGCATCGCCGAGCGTGACATAGGCCGGCGCATGGTGGGGATCGCGGGCGAAGACGCGCCCGAGCAGCTCCGCACCCTCCGCCATGCCGCCGTCGGCGAAGGCGAGGATCGCGGACAGATGCAACGCCGGCAGATGATCCGGCACCGCTTGGAGGATGTCGCTGCACAGCGCCTTGGCCGGACCGGCGCGCCCCGCATTGTAATGATCAGCCGCCTCGATCAGCAGCCGGTCGACAGCCACAGCCCCCATGATGTCCCCACCTCTCGCACTCGAATGCAAGCTTCAACGTGCGGCCGGGCGATTTCAGGCGAGACTCCAGGCCGAGCCGGCTCAGCCTGCCGCCACCTCCATCCGCATGGCCGCCTCGCGGGCGCGCTCGACGTCGGGCGTGCGATAGGCCGCCTCCGGAATGGTGCCCAGCCGCGACTCGTGAAGGCGCGCGCCCAGGCCATAGAACTGCTGGAAGCTCATGATCAGCGGCCGCCATTTGTCCGGGTCGATGCGGTCACGCGTACCGTCCATCAGGATGGCCTCGTCGACATGGACCCGCTGCACCCGCACCTCGAAGCACTGGATGTGCCCCTTCAGGATCGCGTCGTCGTCGGCGATGCCATGCACCGACTCGATGCGGGCTTCGAGCTGCACCGCGCATTCGGCGACGCGCGGAGCCGCAACGGTTTCCGACGCCGTTGCGGTCAGCCCGGCGGCGGCAAACTTGTCGGACACGTGGCGGTAGCCCTTGCGCTGCTTCATCGCCGGCACCGGGTCCGATCCCGTGGTCAGCGCCAGGCGATCGACGGCGGCGACGAGATCGACCGACGGCAGGTTCAGCACGCACTCGCCGGTGCGGCGCATGTTCTGCGGCGTCTTCGATCCGGCGGCGAGGCCCAGCATGCAGCGCCAGCCGAGCCAGAATGCCGACGACATCGGCGCGAGATTGAAGCCGCCGTCCTCGTTGACGGTGCTGATGAGGACGACCGGCGTCCCGAAATAGAGGATGCCCGGCTCGATGGTCGTATGCATGAAAAGCGCTCCAGGGTGATGCATCTCGGCGGCGATTGCGCGCGCCGCGCGGACGGGGCTCAAGCCGCCGTCTCACCCGGAGAAGTTCCTCGATGGCAGCGAAGCGCTCCACCCGATTCCCGAACGGGCCGGATCAGGCGCGCCCTGGGTTTGATCTGGAGATGTCTGCGCGTGCAAGGCTGCGGCAGATGGCGATCCCGGCATGACTCGAACATGCGACCTACGGTTTAGGAAACCGCCGCTCTATCCAGCTGAGCTACGGGACCGGAGCCTGCACCGAAGTGCACCTGCTTCGCCGCCTCCATAGCAGACCCGGCCACCGACCGGAAGCCTCTCCGGTCGGAGCCTGGACCGGGCGGCCGACCGGGGCACAACGACGCTCGGATCCCCTGACGGGACGACGACGGGAACGCAGCCGCGCGATCCCGGTTAGAGCGGGGCCGCTCATGCCCGATCACACCCCCGTTTGGGAGGGGCGGTTTGACTATCCGGACGGCAGCCGATGGTCTAAGAGAACGGCGCCAATCTGGAACCCGGCCTCGGGATTGCCGTATTGGTCGTGCCTGAGCGCATCTCGTGGCCGGCCAGGCGTCCGGCGCCACGAGGTCCGCTCGATCCAGCGCGCCTGCCCATTTCAGCCGAGGGACACAGACAAGTCGATGCTCATCCGGTCGGTCATTTCAGGCGTGTTCGCGAGCTTCCTCTCCATCGCCGCCGCAAGCGCGCAGGACACCCGCCACCTGCTGGAGTCGAAGGAGTCGCTCTACAACAACATCTATGTCTATGAGCAGGCGCCCTACCGCAGCATGACGTTCGGTCACAACCGGCGCATCTATACCGAGAGCGTCTACAACACCCAGGACGAGCTCGATCTGCCGGTCGACTATACCCGCTTCATGACCGCGAGCGTCATGTACGCAAAGAATGTCGGCTCGGTCCTGGAGATCGGCTTCGGTGGCGGCCGCACCGCCTGGTACCTGCACCGCTTCCTGCCCAAGGTGCAGGTGACGTCGGTCGAGCTCGATCCGACCGTGCTGGAGCTCGCCAAGAAGTATTTCGGCATCAAGGAGGAGCCGAACTTCCACGTCGCCAACCGCGACGGCCGGCTGTTCGTGCAGGAATCCAAGGAGCGCTACGACATCATCCTGATCGACGCCTATCGCGGACCGTTCGTGCCGTTCCACCTGCTGACCAAGGAATTCTACCAGCTCGTCAAGGAGCATCTCGCCGAGGGCGGCGTGGTGGCGCAGAACGTCGAGCCGTCGACCATGCTGTTCGACGCCGCGGTCAAGACCATCCACAGCGTGTTCCCGCAGGTCGACTTCTACGAGGCCGGCGGCAACATCGTGATGGTCGCCTATCCCGGCGACGAGCGGAAGCCGGAGGATCTCGCGGCCATCGCGCAGGAGCGCGACAAGGAATTCGGCTTCCGCTACAAGCTCGCCGACATGCTGGCGCAGCGCAAGCGCATCGACATCGATAACGGCCAGGTGATCGACGCCAAGGCCAAGGTGCTGACCGACGACTTCGCGCCGGTCGAGGCGCTGAAGAGCATCGAGCGCCACAACAAGAAGCTGCCATGAGCGCGCCGGTGTCCCGCGCCGGCATGCTGGCGATCTATCTCTGTTCGTTCCTGGTCGGCTGCGTGCTGATGGGCTTCGAGATGCTCGGCAGCCGCTACCTCAACCCGTATTTCGGCAGCGGCATCGGCGCCTGGGCCAGCCTGATCTCGACCGTGCTGTGCGCGCTCGCGATCGGCTATTTCGCCGGCAGCGCCATCGTCGACCGGCAGCCGACGACGCGCACCATCGGCACCATGATCCTGATCGCCGCCGCCTACATGGCACTGGTGCCGGCGACCGCCGACACCGTCATGGCCGACATCCTCGACAGCATCGGCGACGGGCCGATGGCGACGCTGATGGCCTCGACCGCGCTGCTGCTGGTGCCGCTGACCCTGCTCGGCACCTTCTCGCCGATCGCCGTCAGCCTGTTGACGCGCTCGGCCGGCGAGGCCGGCCGTGTCGCCGGATTGGTCTACGGCGTCTCGACCATCGGCAACGTCGTCGGCACGCTGGTCACGACGTTTGCGCTGATTCCGACGATCGGCTCGCGCGCGATCACCTATTATTTCGCCGTGGCGCTGGCTGGCTGCGCCGGCATCCTGTTCATTCCCTTCGGCAAGAAGACGTCCTGATTTCCATCATTGAAGAGCTTTGCGGATGACTGAGTTCTGGCCTCGCCTCGCCGCCACCGCGACAGCGGCCGTATTGCTGCTGATGTCGCCGACCGCCTACGCCGCGGACGCGCAGATCGAATTGTGGGACGGTCAGCGCGCAATGGCTGTCATCGCCGATCTGCTGCGCTTCACGCCGCGGTCGATGGGCGAGCCGGGACATCAGAAAACGATCGACTACATCAAGGCGGCGATGGCCAAGAGCGCGGCAGACGCCGTGCTCACGCAGAGCTTCACCGCCAAGGGCGATGACGGCAAGGCGATCCCGCTGACCAACATCATCGCCCGCTTCCAGGTGCAGAACCCGCGGCGCGTCATCGTCGCCACCCATTACGACAGCATCATCAAGGCCTATCGCGATCCCAAATCGCCGGACGCACCGATGCCGGGCGCCAACAACTCCGCCTCGGCGGTGGCGCTGCTGCTCGAGACCGCACGCGTGCTGTCGCTGTCGCCGAAGCCCGACGTCGGCATCGACATGATCTTCTTCGACGGCGAGGAGGGGCCGAAATCGCTCGGCGCCGGCGATCCGACCTGGCGCCCGCTGGGCTCGCCGCATTTCGCGGCCAACCTGAAGACCTATTATCCGACGCACAAGCCGGAGAAGGCAGTCGATTTCGACATGGTCTGCGACAAGGATCTCAAGCTGCAGCCGGAGCCGTCGTCGCTGGCCTCGGCGTTGCCCGAGGTCAAGAGGTTCTGGAGCATCGGCAGCCGTATCGCGCCATCGGCGTTCTCGCCGGAGCCCACGGCGTATCCGATCAGCGACGACCACACGGCGCTGCAGCAGGCCGGCATTCCGAGCTTCCTCGTCATCGACTTCGACTACGAGCCCTATTTCAACACCACGCAGGATACGATCGAGCAGTGCTCGGCGCAGAGCCTGGAGACCGTCGGCCGCACCCTGCTGCGCTACCTCTATACGCCTTGATACGCCCGAGCTGCGGCAGGCGCCGCGCTCAGGCCGCCCGCGGCCGCGCCGTCACCGCGTCCGACGCGACTGCCGATGCGCGCGCCAGCAGACCCGGCACCAGCGCCTCGGCCGCCTCCGCGCCCGAGATCACCACGGCCTCGACGCCCGCTCCGGCATTGCCGCCGCCGGCGATGACGAGATTGCGCACCGGCGCCTTGGCGCCCTTCAGCCGTCCCGACTGCGCCACGCCATAGATCGCGCCGGCGCTGGCGAGATCATAGCGTGCATAGGTCACCGGGCTGGCGTCGGTCCGATAGACGATATGCCTGGACAAGTCGGGAATGACGGTCGCGGCAGCGGCAACCATGGCATCGCCGAGCTGCTGCTTGCGGGCCTCGTAGTCCGGCGAGCGCCGCCACGCCTTCCAGTCGTCGCCGCCCTCGCCCGGAAACCAGCGCGTGGCCTGATCGTGCGGCACGAGGGTGATGATCGTCATCGTGGCATGGCCTTCGGGCGCCGCCGACGGGTCGAGCTTGGACATCACGGCAAGGCCGATTCCCATCGGCGTATCGAGATGCGTGGCGGGCGCGATGTCGGGCACGATGTCGAGGCCGAGATGCACCGAGAAGCACGACGTCGCCGGCGCGAGGGTGCGGGCACGCTCGCGAAAACCGGCGGGCAGATCGTCGGGACTCAGAAGCTCGGTGAAGGTACGGCCGAGATCGGCATTCGAGACCACCGCCTGCGCGCGGACCGTGCGGCCGTTGCCGAGCACGACGCCGACGGCGCGGCCCTCCTCGACCAGGATGCGGGTGACCCTGGATTTCAGATGCACCTCGCCATCCCTGGCGGTGACCGCCTCGGCGAGCACGTCCGCGAGGCGGCCGGAGCCGCCGACCGGATAGAAGCCACCCTTGAAATAGTAGCCGAAGATCGGGACCATCTGGGCGCAGCTCAGCGTCTCGCTGCCGTCGCCGAGATAGCCCGACAGCGCATTGAGATAGGCGATGAGTTCGGGATCGGAGACATGGGCGGCGACGAGCTCATCGAACGGGCGGTTCATCCACCTGAACGCCTGCGGATGCTTGCGCGGGAAGGCCAGCATCTCCTCCAATGTGGCGGGCATGCCGGGAATGCCGCTGCGACCCTGCCCCGTCGCGTACATGCTTTCGAAAATGGCATGGATGGTGTCGAACAGCCGGGTGAGCCCGTCCGCGCTGGCGGGAAACATCTCGCAGAGCAGTCGGACATAAGCACGCCAGTCCGCTGGCACGTCGACGCGGCGGCCGGCGAGACGGTAGGAGTGGGTGACCCGCCGCCACTGGATGCGGTCGGCGACGCCGAGCCGGCGCAGCACGCTGTCGACAGGCCCGCCCGGCCAGACGCCGGAGAAATCGTGCGGCCCTGCATCGAAGCGATACAGCACCGGCTTGTTGTCGTGGTGAGCCTTGCGAAGATAAGTGTGGCAGAAGCCGCCCGGCACCACGTGGTGATCGAACACCTTCACCTTCAACCCGGACTCCGCGAGCAGGGCGGCGGCCGTCAGCCCGCCGATTCCGGCGCCGATCACCGCGACGTCGCAGTCGACGCCGGCCGCGGGGGTGAAGCCCGGTGCCGGCCAATGGCACTCCTCGCGCGCGGCCCGCATGCGCAGCAAGGCCTGGCGAATTGCGAAGCGCGGGCCGAAGATCGAGATCAGCGCGCCGCCGACGACGATCATCGTCGCGATCCAGGAGGCGACGCCGGCCCAGCGGCACAGGCCGAGGACCAGGAACAGGACGCCCCAGAGCCCGGTCATCATCATGTTGATCAGGTGGAATTGGGGCGTCGAGGCGCTGTCGGCATAGGCCGAGCGGGAATAGTCCGCGGTCCAGGGACGGCCGACGACGAGCGAAGCGAAGCTGATGAGGCCGAGCCCTGCGAAGGACAGCCACAGCGCGTTGCCGGCCGTCCAATTCGGCGCGACGTCGTTGGCGATCGCCAGCACGACGAAAAGGGCGAGGCTTCCGAGCTCCAGCAGCGCGAGCTCGCTCCGGGAGGCTCGCCAGACGTTGGCGGCGAGCGCCAGGGCCAGCGCGGACCACACCGCCCATGCCGGCTGATGCCAGGCCAGCAGGGTCCAGAACGCGACGAACGGCAACAGCGCCAGCTTGACCGTGAGGAACACTTTCATCGCAGCCTCTCCTCCGCACCGGGCGGCGCAGCTCATCTTTCCATTGTCAAGATATTCATAGGAGCGCTTGCCCGGTCTCGTCAACACCAATCTTTCCAACGTCAAGATTAGTTTCGTCAACTACGGCGGGATGAAAATGGTGGAAAAATGCTGCGCATCGTTCCGGCGCCACAGCAAGGCGCGATTCACGAACGGCGCTGCCGTCATTGCCGGCCCGACTGTGGCAACGAGATCACGGAACCACGGCAGATAAAGAAGAAAGTCTCAATTTACGCAGCATTGGAGTCACACCCCGCCGCAAAATGGCGACAATCTCCCGTCATCTGAGGCGGGGAGCCGCTGAGGATTACCGTTCGTGTACCCACCCCGCCTGCCAGTACTGGTCTTTGCAGCGATCACCTGCCTGCCTGCCGTGCAACCTCAACGCGCGCATGCGGAATGGTGGAGCCGCTCCCCGACGGATTTCGAGGAGTGTGCCGACGCTGCCGAGAAGTCCGCCTCCAAGGAGGAGAAGACGGCGGCGCTGGCGCAATGCAACGCGAAATTTGCCGGGAGACGGAAGCCGGGCGGCGGCTACGTCTATTACGACTTCATGCAGGATCGCAGCTTCGACATCGCCGGCCCCAATCCCACGGCCGAAGAGCAGAAGTTCATCGACCAGCAGTATACGCAATACCTCGAGCGCCAGCGCCACGCCAACATGAGCTCGGCGATGATGTCGCGGCCGCAAACGCAGGACCTCCAGCCCTCGCTCCGGGACATGACGGCGCGGGCCGCGATCGAGCCGCCGAAGCCGGCCATGCCGGCCCCGCCGCCGCAACGGCCGAACAAGCCCCCGGCCGCGACCGCGCAGGGCGGATTGCCATCGCCGGCGTCGAACGTGGAGGCACGCGCCCGCATCAAGGCAGCGCAATGCGCCAAGGACGGCTGGCGCCGCGATTCGTTCTCGTGCAACTTTCCAGTCCTGTCGGAGAAGCTCGACGAGCTGAAGCGGATGTTCACCGGCCCCAGCCAGGCCGCAGCCGCACCGCCCGGAGCCAAGGCGCCGAAACGGGCCGAAGCCCGGAACTGAGCCGCGCGCGACACGTTCCCCTGTGCGACGAATCTGACCGCGGCTTGTAACGCCGCGTGCAAGCCCATAGGTTTGTCGGCGCGGGGCGCAGGAGCAGGTCATGGGTCTACTCGATATCCTCAACGGCATGCAGAACGGCCCGAGCGGGCCGAGTCATCCGACCACGCAGAAGAACGGCGGCATGTCGCCGATGACGATGGCGATCCTCGCTTTGCTGGCGTGGAAAGCGGTGAAGCATTTCTCGCAGAATGGACAGCAGCCGAACGCGGCGCCTGCGCCAGTCCCGCCGCCCCAGCCGACCGGGAATCAAGGCGGACCGCTCGGCGGTGCGCTTGGTGGCGGCCTCGGCAACATCATCGCCGGCGGCCTGGGCGGCCTGCTTGCGGGCGGCGCGGCCGGCAGCGTGTTGTCGGGCGGGCTCGGCGATCTCCTGCGCCAGTTCCAGGACAAAGGCCATGGCGACACCGCGAACTCCTGGGTCTCCCCCGGCGAGAACAAGCCGATCTCGCCCGGCGATCTCGCCAATGCGCTCGGCGCCGATCAGATCGATCAGCTCACCGCGCAGAGCGGGCTGTCGCGCGACGAGCTATTGAACGGGCTGAGCCAGTACCTGCCGAAAGTGATCGATCAGCTCACGCCGGACGGTCGGCTGCCGACCGAGCATGAGTTGGCGGGCCGGATCTGACGCTCCGCGATCGTTGACGGGAAGGACGAGACTCATGCTGCACATTCTGATCGTCGGGCTGGTCGCCGGCTTCCTGGCGCGGCTTCTATCGCCGGGTCCCAACAATCCCTCCGGCTTCATCCTGACCATCGTGCTCGGAATCGTCGGCGCGTTCATCGCCACCGCCATCGGGCAGGCCATCGGCCATTACAGCCCCGACCAGGGCGCGGGCTACGTGACCGCAACCCTCGGCGCGATCGTGGTGCTGTTCATCTGGAACAGGCTGGTCGCGAGCGGCACGATCCGCGATTTCAATCGGTAACGGCCTCGCGCCACGTCATCGCGAGCGACCACAGCGGCCGCTCGCCATGACGATTTCACCCCAACAGATGCATCCCCGCATCCATGCGCACGACCTCGCCGGTCATGTGGCCTGACGCCGGGCTCGCCAGGAACGCCACGAGCTGCGCGATGTCCTCAGCGGATGAAGCCGCGCGCAGCGGCACCCGCGCGACCACCGCATCGCGCACCTGCTTGGCACCGGCCTCGCCGCGGCCCTTGGTGAACCAGGGCGTATCGATGTAGCCGGGGCAGACGGTGTTGACGCGGATCGCAGGCGCCAGGGCGCGCGCCAGCGATAGCGTCATCGTGTTCAGCGCGCCCTTGCTGGCGGCGTAGGCGACCGACGAGCCGATGCCGCTGATGCCGGCTACCGACGAGACGTTGACGACCGCGGACGCACGCGCCGTCGCCTTGGCCGCCGCTTCCAGCAGCGGCCGCGCGGCGCGCACCATCTGGAAGGGGCCGATGGTGTTGACTGCGAAGATGCGCTGGAAATCCTCCGCCGAAAGGCCATCGAGCTGATCGTGCGGCACGTGCTTGGTGGTGCCGGCATTGTTGACGAGGGCATCCAGCCGGCCCCAAGCCGCAGCGGCGGCGACGATCTTGCGGCAATCCTCATCGCGCGACACGTCGCCTTGAATGACGACGACCTCGACTCCTTCCTTGCGGCAGAGATCAGCGGTCTGCTCGGCTTCACTCTTGCTGTTCGAATAGTTCACGACGATGCGCATGCCGGCCTTCGCCAGCAGCAACGCGGTCGCGGCTCCGAGGCCGGACGCCGACCCCGTCACGACCGCGCACAGACCTTCAGCCATTCCGCACCTCCCTGTTTGCCTTGCTTCTTCTTAGCCAACATCGCTGCATCTGCAAAATCGGCACAATCTCCGCAGCGCGGAAATCGCTCGCCTCCATGCGGCGAGCGGACGGGGCCCTGCAGCGGGCTACGCTTGTCAGGGCCGTCGCTTGCGCTCATCATGCCGGCAAAACATCGCCGGCGCGCGCAGGACATGGCGCGCCGAGACCGACGACAACGAGGGCGAGGAGCGCTGTGGCGGAAGCTGAGAACATCGTCGTTGCGACCGCGGAAAGGATCTTCGCCGATCTCGCCGACCCGCAGACGATCAACCACGACAAGGACGGCCGCTGGACGGCGCCGCTGTGGCGGGCGCTGAGCGAGGCCGGCCTGACGCTCGCCTGGGTGGGCGAGGAGTTCGGCGGCGCCGGCACTGACCTCGCCGATGGCTTTGAGATCATCAATGCCGCCGGCCGTTTTGCGATTGCGGTGCCGCTGGCCGAGACGCTGCTCGCGGGCTGGCTGCTGCAACAAGGCGGCATTGCCTCCCCCGACGGCGCCATGACGATCGCGCCGGCTCATCCGAGGGACCGGATCACGCTCGACACTGACGGCACCTTGTCCGGCCGTGCCCGCGGCGTGCCGTTCGCAAGGACGGCGCAGCACGTTGCCGTGCTCGCCGAGGGCGGAGACGGCGTGTCGATCGCGCTGGTCGAGACCGCGCGGCTGCGCATCGACGCGGGCCTCAACCTCGCCAACGATCCCAGCGACACGGTGACGTTCGACAAGATCATGCCGCTGGCATGCCGGCCGGCACCGGCCGGCTTCGACGGCACCACCTTGATGCTGATGGGCGGCGTCGCCCGCGGACTGCAGATCGCTGGCGCGCTGGATCGGCTGCTCGCGATCAGCGTCAACTATGCGGGTGAGCGCGTCGCCTTCGAGAAGCCGATCGGCAAATTCCAGGCCGTGCAGCACAACCTGGCACGGCTGGCCGGTGAGAGCGCCGCCGCGAGCGCGGCCGCGACATCCGCCGCGGATGCGATCGCGCGGGCCGCCGCATTCGACGAGGCGGTGTTTCTCGAAGCCGCCGCGGCCAAGATCCGCTGCGCCGAGGCCGCCGAGAAGGGCGCGGCGATCGCGCATCAGGTCCACGGAGCCATCGGCTTCACCACCGAGCACATCCTGCACCGCTTCTCGCTGCGCGCGCTGGCCTGGCGCGACGATTTCGGCTCCGAGAGTCATTGGGCCGTCGAGCTCGGCAAGCGCGTCGCTGCGCGCGGCGCCGATGAGCTGTGGCCGCTGGTCGCCTCGCGCTGACCCCGAAGAGGATTGTTGCATGAGCGCACTTCGTTTCGATCCGATCCGGCTGCCGAGGGAATGCGAGGAGCTGCGCAAGGAGGTGCGCGCCTTCCTCGCTGATGAGATCGCGGCCGGCACCTTCAACCCGTACCAGCCCAAGCGCGAGGACGCCGACGCGCGCGAGTTTGCAGCCCGCGTCGGCGCGCGCGGCTGGATCGGCATGACCTGGCCGAAGCAATATGGCGGCCACGAGCGCTCGTTCCTGGAGCGCTACGTCGTGACCGAGGAAATGCGCGTCGCCAACGCGCCGGTCAGGCGCTTCTTCGTCGCCGACCGGCAGAGCGGGCCGATCCTGCTGCGCTACGCGCCCGAGCATATCAAGATGGACATCCTGCCGCGCATCTGCCGCGGCGAGCTGTGCTTCGCGATCGGCATGAGCGAGCCGAACTCGGGCTCCGACCTGTTCGCCGCCAAGACACGCGCGACGAAGACCGAGGGCGGCTGGCTGATCAACGGCTCGAAGATCTGGACCACGTCGGCGCACATGGCCGACTACATGATCGCGATCTTCCGCACCTCGCCGTCGACCAAGGAGAACCGGCGTCATGGCTTGACGCAGTTCCTGGTGAACATGAAAACGCCCGGCATCAAGGTGAACCCGATTGGGCAGATCACCGGGCAGAAGGAGTTCAACGAGGTCGTCTTCACCGACGCCTTCGTGCCGGACGATCATCAGCTCGGCGAGATCGACGGCGCCTGGAAGCAAGCGACCTCCGAGCTCGCCTATGAGCGCTCGGGACCGGAGCGCTTCCTCGAAACCTATTACGTGCTGACCGAGCTGGTGCGCGCGGTCGGTCCCAACCCCGACACGCGCAGCGCGGAGGGCATCGGCCGGCTGGTGGCTCAGCTGCACACGATGCGGCGGATGTCGGTGTCGGTCGCCGGCATGCTGCAGGCCGGCAAGGAGCCGGTGGTCGAGGCCTCGATCGTCAAGGACGTCGGCACGATCTGGGAGCAGCAGCTGCCGCACCGCGTCCGCGACCTCGCCGCGTTCGTCGAGGAGAACGCAGGAAATCGCGAAACCTTGGAGAACCAGCTGACCTTTGCGATGCAGACCGCGCCGAAGCTGACGATCCAGGGCGGCACCACCGAGGTGCTGCGCGGCATCATCGCGCGCGGGCTGGGATTAAGGTGAGGGTCGACGACACGCCGCGATCGTCGCAGCCGCGCCCACGGGCAAGTAGCTCCGTCATCGCGAGCGCAGCGAAGCGATCCAGGACCGCACCAACAGTCTGGATTGCTTCGCTACGCTCGCAATGACGCTGGAGAAGCAGAATCGGAGACCCACCATGACCCACTTCCCTGACATCGGCGTCGAGATCCACGGCCATGTCGGCCTGATCGAGATTCGCCGGCCGCCGCTCAATTTCTTCGACATTGCGCTGATCAACCAGATCGCCGACGCGCTCGAAGGCTTCGACCGCGACATCGAGATCCGCGCCTCGGTGCTGGCGGCGCAGGGCAAGGCGTTCTGCGCCGGCGCCAATTTCACCGATCCGGCACGCCAGGCGCAGGAAGCGGCCGGCGCCAAAGGCGATCCGGCCGACAGCCTCGGGGCGATCAACCATCTCTACATGCAGGCGGTGCGGATCTTCCGCTGCAAGAAGCCGGTGGTCGCCGCCGTGCACGGCGCCGCCATCGGCGGCGGGCTCGGCCTCGCCGTCTCGGCCGACTTCCGCGTCACCTGTCCGGAAGCGCGCTTCTCCGCCAATTTCACCAAGCTCGGCTTCCACCCCGGCTTCGGCCTGACGGTGACGCTGCCGGAACTGGTCGGCAAGAACAACGCCGAGCTGATGTTCTACACCAGCCGCCGCGTCACCGGCGAGGAAGCGCTGAGGATGGGCCTCGCCAATGAATGCGTGCCGCAGGACCAGGTGCGGACGGCTGCGATGAAGCTCGCCGCGGAAATCGCCGAATGCTCGCCGCTCGGCCTGCTGTCGACCCGCGCCACGATGCGCGCCAATCTCGCCGACCGTGTGATGGCAGCAACCGAGCACGAGCTCGCCGAACAGACCCGGCTGCGCGCGACCGAGGATTTCAAGGAAGGCGTCAAGGCAACGGAGGAGCGGCGCTTCGCGAACTTCAGGGGGCGGTGACGAACCGCGAGCTTCGATCGACGTCATGGCCGGGCTCGTCCCGGCCATGACGTCTTGATACGAGGAAAGACGAACGTGGATGCCCGGTCAAGCTCGGGCATGCCGATCGACTAATTGGCGACCGCCCCCTGCAACGCGAAGGCAACGCCGCCAGTTGTGAAGCAACCGCCTGAAACCGCATAGCCACGGGCGCGCGCAGCGTCGGCCACACGTGCAGCATCGGCGACGCGGAACGTCAGGCCGCTCATGAGTTCGCGCTCGCCGGGTTCGACACGGATACGGGCGTTCGGCAAGTACAACCGCTCAACACCATCGCTGCCGGCCGCCGGCACCACATCGAGAATGCGCCCCCAATGCGCGGCAAGTAAAGCCGGCGCGGGGCTCTGCAGCACCACCTCGGTCAGCGCCGACGTCACGTCGCTGCGGATCGCGCGCGTCCAATCCGGCCCGGCGGGCGGATACGGGCCGAGCACATCGTCGCTGCCCTCGGTGTGATTGAGCTCGATGAAGGCGGCGCGGCAGTCGCGGGGATGCAGTTGCACCCCGTGATAGGGCGGATGATCGATGACGTTGGCGATCCGCACACCCATCTCGTTGGCACGGGCGGCACGGCCATCGGGATCATCGCAGGCGAAGATCGCCATGTAGCCACCGCGGCCGCCGGTCTTGTCCAGGAAGCGTCCCGCCGCGGTGTCCTCGCGGGTCGGCGCGATCACCTCGAGCAGGATCGGCCCGACCGGCAGCAGCGCATTCTCCAGCCCGTATTTGCCGACATGCGGATCGCGGTAGCAGACCTCCAGCCCCATGATCGCGGCGATGTCCGAGACCACCGGCTCGAGCCGGGGCGCGACCAGGCAGATCTGACGGAGGTGGAGGTAAGCCATCGCAGCCCTCTTTGCGGAATCCCCTGCTCACACAAGCCCGCCGCGTCATTGCGAGCGACGCGAAGCAATCCAGAGCTCAGGCCATAACCCTGGATTGCTTCGCCCGCAATGACGGAGAACGCGGAGCTATCGGCCCTGAAACACCGGCGCGCGCTTCTCGACGAAGGCCTTCGCCGCCTCCTTGTGATCCTCGGTGTCGCTGCAGCGCGAGTGATGCATCGCCTCGGCGTCGAAGCAGGCCTCCAGCGTCATCGTCTCGGCATTGTTGATGTTGCGCTTGATGTAGCCGAGCGTCACGCTCGGCCCCTGCGCCAGCGACATCGCCAGCGCGCGCGTGGCCGCTTCGACCTCGGCGTCGGGCACGACCTTGGTGACCATGCCCAGGGTGAGCGCCTCCTGCGCCGTCAGGACTGGCGAGGTCAGATACAGCTCCCGCGCCTTGGCGCTGCCGAGCAGTTGGGTGAGGAAATAGGTGCCGCCGAAATCGCCCGACAGCCCGACCTTGGCGAAGGCCGTCGTGATCTTGGCCGACTCGCCGGCCACCCGCAGATCGCAGGCCAGCGCGATCGACAGGCCGGCGCCGGCGGCCGCGCCGTCGATCTGCGCCACCACCGGCTTCTGCATCTGGTGCAGCAGCCGCGACACCTCCATGCGCTCGCGCAAGGTCGTCACCTTGGTCTCGAACGAGGGCGCGGTCTTGGCTTCGGCCATCGCCTTGACGTCGCCGCCGACGCAGAACGTGCCGCCGGCGCCCTTGAGCAGCACCGCGCGCACCTCCGGATCATTGGCCGCACGATGCGCCGCCTCGACCAGGCCCTTGGTCAGGTCGCTGTTGAGCGCGTTGCGCCGCTCCGGCCGGTTCATCGTGATCGTGAGCAGGCCGGAGTCGAGGTGCTGCAGAACTGTGGTGTTGGTGGTCATGGCCGGCGCTCCTTGTTGTTTCCCGGTGTTATGTCTCCGTCATTCCAGGGCGACGCGTCAGCGTCGAACCCGGAATCCCGAGCTGATGGACTCACATCGAGGTTCCGGGTTCAACGCTGCGCGTTGCCCCGGAACGACGGATGTCGCGGCAGCGTTTGCGCCTTGCTCAGGCGCGCCCCGGAATGCCGTCGCCCCGGCCGTCACTTCTTCACCAGCGGGCAGCGCGACGCTTCCAGCGGCTGGAACGCCTCGTTGCCAGACACGGTCGCGAGCAGCTTGTAGTCGTCGGACCTGGTCTTCGATTCCGATGGCTTCTTGACCTCGAACAGATACATGTCGTGCACCATGCGGCCGTCCTCGCGGATGCGGCCGCCCTTGGCGAACATGTCGTTGATCGGGGTCGCCCGCATCAGCTTCATGACGGCGTCCGCATCCGTGGTGCCCGCGGCCTTCACGGCTTTCAGATAGTGCGTGACGGAGGAATACACGCCGGCCTGGGCCGAGGTCGGCACGCGCTTGGTGCGCTCCATGAAGCGCTTGGTGAAGGCGCGGGTGTCGTCGTTGAGATCCCAGTAGAACGCTTCCGCGACCAGCAGCCCCTGCGCCGTCTCGAGCCCGACGCTGTCGATGTCGGAGACGAAGGCGAGCAGCGGCGACAGCTTCTGGCCGCCCTTGGTGAGGCCGAATTCGGCGGCCTGCTTGATCGCGTTGATGGTGTCGCCGCCGGCATTGGCGAGCCCGATCACCTTGGCCTTGGAGGCCTGCGCCTGCAGCAGAAAGGAGGAGAAGTCCGAGGTGTTGAGCGGATGACGCACGCTGCCGAGCACCTTGCCGCCCGACTTCACCACCACGGCGGTGGTGTCCTTTTCCAGATCCTGGCCGAACGCGTAGTCCGCGGTCAGGAAGAACCAGGTGTCGAGGCCAGACTTCACCGCCGCCAGGCCCGTGACGTTGGCCTGCGCAAAAGTGTCGAACACGTAGTGCACGGTGTACGGGCCGCAGGCCTCGTTGGAGAGCCTGACAGAGCCGGGACCATTGAAGATGATGATCTTGTTGCGCGCCTTGGCGATCTCGCCGGCGGCCAGCGCGGTGGCGGAGGCTGCGACATCCCAGATCATCTCGACGCCCTGGTTGTCGAGCATGTCGCGCGCGATGTTGGCGGCGAGATCAGCCTTGTTGAGATGGTCGGCCGCGATCACCTCGATCTTGCGGCCCAGCACCTCGCCGCCGAAATCCTCCACCGCCATCTTCGCCGCGGTCTCGCTGCCGGGACCGGTGATGTCGGCGTAGAGGCTCGACATGTCGAGAATGCCGCCGATCTTCAGCGGCGGCTTGCTCTGCGCATGCGCCACGCCTGCGGACAACGTCAGCGCCGACGCCAGCATAAACAACGACGCCGCCGCGCCGCGGATGGTTCTGCTCATCGATATCCTCCCTGCCGGGCGCGTCGCTACATGGCGACGGCCTCTTTGATAGTTCGCATCATGGCGCACGCTTTCGCATGCGGCAAGCGCTCAGCACGCTCATCAAAAGCGTCGCCGGTCGCCGCTTTCCGCTCAGTGGAATGGAAATTTCGTGCGATGATGCAGCATGACGAGAGAGCGCAGGATGCGGAGCAGACGGAGGCTGATTGCGCTCGGCGCGAGCGTCGCGACCATCGCGATGATGTCGGCGAGTCACGCCACACCGTGCATGTTCGCGGAGCTCGGCGAAGGCCACGTCAGCGAGATCATCGATGCACGCAGCTTCCGTCTCGACGACGGTCGCGAGGTCAGGCTCGCCGGCATCGAGGTGCCGCCGGAGGAGCAGCGCGCGACGTCGATGGATGCGTTGGGCGTGCTGCTGCGCGGCCGCGACGTCGTGCTGCGCGGAGAGGACGACACCCCTGACCGCTATGGCCGGCAGCGGGCCTTCGCGTTCGTGGCCGGCGCAGACCAGCCAGTGCAGAGCGAGCTGCTCCGGCAGGGCGCCGTGCTGCGCGGGGTCGACCTGCCCGACCGGGATTGCGCCCTCAGCCTGGGCGCGGCGGAAGCCGAGGCACGCAGCGCCGGGCGCGGCCTTTGGAAGATTGGGGCCGTCATAAAAAACACGGAAAGTCCAGACGATATTTTGTCTCGCGTAGGGCTATTTACGGTTGTCGAAGGGAAGGTGTTGTCCGTACGACAGACGGGGACAACAACTTATCTGAACTTCGCTCGTAGCTGGACACGGGGCTTCGCGGTGATTATTCCAAAGCGTATGATGGCGGTATTGGAAGGTGCCGGTATCGACGTCAAATCACTTGCGAATCGGCAGGTTCGCGTGCGCGGTTGGGTTGAGGCGCATGCGGGTCCGAGACTGGAACTGACACAGACTGCCCAGATCGAGATTTTGAGCGGGAATTGACCGCTGAGGTACGTGAGTAGCGACGTGAACCTGTCTGTTCGAAAGCGCATGACGGTGATGAACTGCGGTTCGCGGATCGCACCGGCGCTGCTGTGCCTGGGACTGGCGTTGGCCGGTTGCAGCGACATGGGCAAGTTGCAGCAGGCGACGGCGCCGATGCCGACGCCGCGGCCGAAGCCGGCGATGGTGCAGACGACGCCGGCGAGTGATCGCGAGCACGAGCGCATTCTCGCAACCTATGGCGGCGCCTATGAGGATCCCCAGCTCGAGGGCCTGATCGGCAAGATCGTCGACCGGCTCGTGGCCGTGTCCGATCGCCCCGACCAGGGCTACAAGGTCACGATCCTGAATTCCGGTGCGGTCAACGCCTTCGCGCTGCCGACCGGCCAACTCTACGTGACACGCGGCTTGATTGCGCTCGCCAACGACACCTCCGAATTGTCGTCGGTGCTGAGCCACGAGATGGCGCACGTGCTGGCGCGCCATGCCGCGATCCGCGAGGACCAGGCGCGGCAGGCCGCCGTGGTGACCCGCGTCGTCTCAGATATGGGCAACGATCCGGACCTGACGGCGCTGGCGCTCGCCAAGACCAAGCTGACGATGGCGAGCTTCTCGCGCACTCAGGAGTTCGAGGCCGACGGCATCGGCGTCGGCATCTCCGCCAAGGCGAAGTTCGATCCCTACGGCGCGGCGCGCTTCCTGAGCTCGATGGAGCGCAATGCCGAGTTGAAGGCCGGTAAAGTCGCAATCGACCCGCGCGCGCAGGACTTCCTGTCGTCGCATCCGGCGACGCCGGAGCGGGTGCAGAACGCCGCCGCCATCGCCAAGCAATACGTCTCCCCCGAGGCCAGGGAGCATGACCGCGAGACCTACTTGGCTGCAGTCGACAACATCGTCTACGGCGAGGACCCGAGCGAGGGCTTCGTGCGCGGCCGGCGCTTCCTGCATCCGAAGCTCGGCTTCACCTTCCAGGCGCCGGAGAACTTCACGCTCGACAACACCGCGCAGGCGGTGATCGGCGTGCGCGAAGGCGGCGCGCAGGCGATGCGCTTCGACGTGGTGCGCGTGCCGGCCCAGCAGACGCTCGGCGACTATCTGAATTCCGGCTGGATGGAGAACGTCGACAAGTCGGCGACCGAGGAGCTGACGATCAACGGCTTCCCGGCGGCCTCGACCACGGCGAGCGGCGATCCCTGGCAGTTCAAGGTCTACGCGTTGCGCGTCGGCAGCGACGTCTACCGCTTCATCTTCGCCTCGCGGCAGAAATCCACCGAGAGCGAGCGCAATGCGCGGGAGACGGTGAACTCGTTCCGCCGGCTCAGCCTGGAGGAGATCCAGTCGGCCCGGCCGCTGCGCATCAAGGTGATCACCGTGCAGCCGGGCGATACCGTCGAATCGCTTGCGCACCGCATGACCGGCGTCGACCGCCCGGTCGAGCGCTTCCGCGTTCTCAACGGCCTCGACGCCCGCGCCCAGGTCAAGGTCCGCGACCGCGTCAAGATCGTGGTGGAGTGACGGGGCTGCGGCGGCTCAGCTCGGCCAGCTTTCCGGAGGACGTCGTTCCAGCTGGGAAGTAGGAAAAACCGGCTCACGGCGCCGAATGTAGCCTATCATCTTTACGAGACGAGCAAGCGCGCCGACATCGCAGCCGGAGCCGTGGCCGACCACGAATTCGTCGAGGCGATGTAGAACATCCTGCTCTTCCGCACTGCCTATGGCCACCGGCTGGAGATCGTCCGGGTCCTGCTGTCCGTCGTGGACGAACAGCTCCCGGTGGTGCAGCCCCTCAGCATCGGGCATCCTCGATCGCTGCAGCCAGAGCGCGATCGGCTGACCGTCCACGGTCTCGAAACGGGCATCGTATGAACCGCCGTCGCGATACACGTCGACGAATACGAGCTCAGCAAGAGGGCTGGATGCCAGTCCAAGCACCGGATTTGACATGGCGTCCCCCTATGTCGAGGCAAAGCATGGGACGCCCGCTGCGCAGACACCCCCGCAGCTGACGATCCAAGAACAGTAGCGGGACGTCGTCAAGGCGACACGCCCAAACAAAAAAGCCCGACCTTGCGGCCGGGCTTTCGTAAGCAACTAATTCGAAAACGCAAACGGTCGATCAGGCGGCCTCGTCGGCCACGGCGGTGTCGTCGCCATCGATGTCGTCACCCTCGCCTTCCGCATCACCTTCGGCGACCGCATCGGCTTCGGTCTTGGCACCGCGGCGCGGGCTCTTGGCGAGCTGCGTCTCGATCTCCTTGACGGCCTCGGTCTCGGTCGAGTGCTGCACGACGGCGATCTCGCGCGACAGACGGTCGAGCGCCGCTTCGTAGAGCTGGCGTTCGCTGTAGGACTGCTCGGGCTGCGACTCCGAACGGTAGAGATCGCGCACGACCTCCGCGATCGCGACGATGTCGCCCGAATTGATCTTCGCTTCGTATTCCTGGGCGCGACGCGACCACATGGTGCGCTTGACGCGGGCACGGCCCTTCAGGGTCTCCAGCGCCTTCTTCACCAGCGCCGGGTCGGACAGCTTGCGCATCCCGACATTGGCGACCTTGGCGGTCGGCACCCGCAGCGTCATCTTGTCCTTGATGAAGTTGATGACGAACAGCTCGAGCTTGGCGCCCGCGATCTCCTGCTCCTCGATGGCCAGGATCTGGCCGACGCCGTGAGCCGGATAGACGACGAATTCGTTGGTCTTGAAGCCCTGGCGCTGGGTCGGCAGCTTCTTTTCCTCGACGCGCGGCGCGGCCGCGGCGGGAACAGCCGGCTTGGCGGCGACGGCGGGCTTGGCAACAGGGGCAGCGGCCGCGGGAACGGCGGTCTTGGTGGCAGCCTTGGGCGCAGCGGCGGCCTTGGCAGGCGCAGCCTTGGCAACAGAGTCCTTTGCAAGAGTGGTCTTCGCGGCGGATGCTTTCGCGGCAGTCTTGGCAGTCTTTTCAGGCATTGCGCTTCTTTTGTTCTTGGTGGACTTGGCAGCCGAGGCCTTCGCGGCAGCCCGAATCTCCTTTACAGGAGCCCGGGCACGGCCCTTGGAAACGCTGCGGCTGGCCGCGGCGGCTTTTTTTGTACTCTTGGAAGCACTCTTTTTACGCGTTTTCTGTGACACAGCCTGCGCGCGGAACTGCCACGCCCCTGTTTGATGTTGCGGGAACCTAAAAGGGCGGCCAAAAAAGGTTACGCATGGCCGGGTTCGGCTCTGAGAATGTGCTATATATAGCACATTTGCCGCAAAAATCAATGATTTAGAGGCCGCAGGGGCGGTATTGTGACGGATCCACGAAGTTAGGGTTAAGTGCAACGTGCCGGAATAGAACAACTCATGCAGCGGTTCCCGCTCACCGCATGAGGTGTTCTAGGCCATTGTTTCCGCGCAACGATTTCGATCGGCGCGATGGCGCCCCGCAGGACGGGGCGCGCTGGTGCCGCGCAGGTAGCGAGACGACCGTCAGTCTCCGGCGCCGGGCTTCGACGAAAAATATTTCTGGAACTTTCCATCCTCGCCGTCGTGCTCCTTGGCATCGGCCGGCGGGTCCTTCTTCTGGGTGATGTTGGGCCAGGACTTGGCATATTCGGCGTTCACGCCCAGCCACTTCTCCAGCCCCGGCTCGGTATCCGGCTTGATCGCGTCGGCCGGGCATTCCGGCTCGCACACGCCGCAATCGATGCATTCGTCCGGATGAATGACCAGCATGTTGTCGCCCTCGTAGAAGCAGTCTACCGGGCAGACCTCGACGCAATCGGTGTATTTGCACTTGATACAGTTTTCGGTGACGACGTAAGTCATCCAAGGCTCCGGAACGGATCGACAATTCGGCTGGCTTGGACTAGCGCAGGACGTGGTGTGCCGCAAGTGAAGCGGGGCGAAGAACTGAACCGGACATTGCTCTGGCGCAATCGATCAGGATCGTCCGCCATCCAGATCATCGTACAGTCCGCGCACCGAGGCAGCATCGCCGCGACGCTCGGCAAAGCCGGTCACCTTGAGAACGCGCACGCTGCGATCGAGCGCGATGGTCAGCACATCACCGGTCTTCACCCCATGGCCCGGCGAGGTCTCGCGCACACCATTGACCCGGACGTGCCCCGACGACACCAGCGCCGCGGCGCTGGTGCGCGCCTTCACCAGCCGCGCATGCCACAGCCATTTGTCGAGGCGCTGGCGCTCTGACGGGGTGTCGGACGTCGGCGTTGTCCTTCCAACCAATCTTGCCAACCGATCTTGCCGCTCAGTCCTTGCGGTTGTTCCCCGCGAGTTGCTCCTTGAGCGCGGCGAGCTTGGCGAACGGCGAATTGGGATCGACCGGACGGTCGCGATCCCGGCCGCCGCCGCTGCTCGATGCGTAGGGCCGCAGCGCCGGGCCGCTGTCGCGCTTGTCGCGCCCCCCCTTGCCGAAGTCGCGGCCGCCGCGCCCCTCGCGGTCACCGCCGAACTTGCCACCCTTGTTGCGATCACGGTTCTGGTCGCGCCCCTTGGCATCATGATCGCGGCGCGGCCCGCGATCCTCGCGCGCCGGAGCCGATGCGCCCTCGGCTGGTGGAGCCGCACCAGCCTCCGGCGGGCCCTTGCGGAAGTCCTTGCCGAACTCCTTCATCCGGTCGCGCCGGCCATGGCCGCGGTGATGGCGCTCGCGCGCCTCGCCGCCCTCGGCCGGAGCGGTCCCGGCCGGTGCCTGGCCGCCGCCGGCGGCCTGCCCGCGCTCATGCTGCGGACGGTTGGGCCGGCCGCGATGATGATGGTCGTGGCGCGGCCGGCGCTCCTCCGAACGCCCGCCCGGCCGCCAGACCTCGACCAGGACGGGCTCGGCAGCAGGCGCGGCCTCGGCGGGAGAAGCCTCGGTAGCGTTCGATCCAGCAGCAGTTTCCGCCGCGGCGGCTTCAGCCGAAGCGTCGCCGATGCTCGTTGCCTCGTTCGCGACGGCCTCAGCGGCTTCGGGCTGCGGCGCATCCGCAGCGACGGCGGTTTCCGCCTCGGCGACGACGCTTTCGGTAGCCGTCTCGGCCACGGACGCCTCGTCCGCCACATCCGGCGTGACGAAATCGACGGTCGGCAGCGATGCCAAGGCCGACACCGACGCGGCTTCCGCCTGCTCCTCACCGACCACCGCGGGCACGGCGACGGCCTGCTCGGTCACCGGAGCGACGGCGGCCTCCGCGACGGTGGGAACCTGCTCGTCGGCCGGCTCGCCGGCGACAACTGCGAGGTCCTCGGCCGGCACGGCCTGCGCATCTGCCGGCTCAGCCGGAGCGGCTTCCGCAGCGGCAGCCTCTGCGACGGCAGCAGCCTCGACGGGCTTCTCAATCGGCTTGGGCGGCAGCGGCGGGCGCTTCTCCATGCGATAGCCGAGCGCGCGCAGGATCGAGGCGAAGTCCTCGCCGGCCGAGCCGGTGAGCGAGGTCATCGCCTGCGTCACCACGAAGCCGCGGCCGTCGAAGGCGCCGGCCGGCTTTTCGCCCGGTGCATTGTCGCGCCAGGCCAGGGCGGGACGAATCAGGTCGGCCAGCCGCTCCAGGATGTCGACGCGCACGGCGCGCTCGCCCGCCTGCTTGTAGCCGAGCACGCGATAGGCATCGCGCGGCAGCGCCTTGTCGACCGGGAACGAGGTCCGGCCCGAGCTCGCCAGATGCTGCGCGCCGGTCAGCGCGGACATGTCGACATTGCCCTGCTTCTCGGCCCACAGCAGCGCAGCGAGCGCGCGCGCGGCGGGCTTGAGCAGCGCCGGGACGTAGATGTGGTAGGCACCGAAGCGCACGCCGTACTTGCGCAAGGTGGCGCGCGACGGCTGGTCCAGATCCTTCATCTCGGCGGCGATCTTGGCGCGCTCGATGACGCCGAGCGCCTCCACCAGCTGGAACGCGATGCCGCGGCCGATGCCGGTGATGTCCTCGGCCTTGGACAACTCGAACAGCGGGCCGAGCAGCTTCTCGATATGCGTCTTCAGCCACAGATCGAGTCGCGCCTGGACCTTGTCGCGCGCAGCACCGGTCAGCCGCTCGTCGGCGATGATGCGCAGGCGCGGATGCAGCGCGTCGTCGGCCGCGACCAGCTTGGCGACCGCGTCGCCGGTCCAGCGCACCGTGCCGTCGGCGGTGAGCACGATGTGCTCGTCAGGCGCGCTGGACAGCTTCTCGGCGCGCGCCTCGATCTCGCCGGCCAGCGCCTTCTGGGCAGCAGCCTGCAAGGCCTTGGCCTCCGAGCCGGCTTCGGCGGCGTCGGGCGCGAAGGTGAATCCATCCAGGCGGCCGATCGCGTGCCCTTCAACGATCACTTCGCCAGTCTTGCCGATTTCCGTATTCAAAACACTGTTCTCCCGCAGGCGCCGCATCAATACACTGGTACGACGATCAACGAAACGCTCCGTGAGCCGTTCATGAAGGGCGTCTGACAATTTATTTTCGAGTTCGCGGGTAATCCCCTGCCAATAATCAGGGTCGCGCAGCCAGTCGGGCCGGTTGGCCACGAAGGTCCAGGTACGGATCTGTGCAATCCGCCCCGACAGCGTATCGATGTCGCCATCGACGCGGTCGGCCTGATCGACCTGGGCCGCGTACCAGGCGTCCGGAATACGCCCCTTCTGCATCAGGAAGCCGAACACGGTGGTCACCAGCTCCGCATGGGCGGCCGGCGACAGCCTGCGATAGTCGGGAATCTGGCAGGTTTCCCACAGACGCTCGACCGCGGCCGCGCCGTGAGCGATGTCGCGCACCTCGGCATCGCGCGCGGCGTGATCGAGCACGCGCAGGTCCTCCGCAATCGGCGCGCGCGTCAGCGCCTCATGCGCCGGCGCGACCGCCAGCGAGACCTGAAGCGCGCTCAAGGACGCGAAATCAAGCCGGGAGTTGCGCCATTGCAGCACCTTCACGGTATCGAAGGCATGGTTCTGGAGCGCATTGACCAGCTCGGGCTCGAATGGCGCACAACGTCCGGTGGTGCCGAACGTGCCATTGCGCGTCGCGCGTCCGGCACGGCCGGCGATCTGGGCAAATTCCGACGGCGTGAGCCGGCGGAACTGATAGCCGTCATATTTGCGGTCGGACGCGAAGGCGACGTGATCGACGTCGAGGTTGAGCCCCATGCCGACCGCATCGGTGGCGACGAGATAGTCGACGTCACCGTTCTGGAACATCGCCACCTGCGCGTTGCGGGTTCGCGGCGACAGCGATCCCAGCACGACAGCGGCGCCGCCATGCTGGCGGCGGATCAGCTCGGCGATGGCGTAGACCTCGTCGGCCGAGAACGCCACGATGGCGGTCCGGCGCGGCTGTCGCGTGATCTTGCGATCACCGGCGAATTCGAGTTGCGACAATCGTGGCCGCGTCACCATCGACGCGCCCGGCAGCAGACGCTCGATGATGGGACGCATCGTCGCAGCACCCAGCAGCAGCGTTTCGTCGCGACCGCGGCGATTGAGGATGCGGTCGGTGAAGACGTGGCCGCGCTCCAGATCGGACGCGATCTGGATCTCGTCGACGGCCAGGAACGACACGTCGAGATCCCTGGGCATCGCTTCGACGGTCGACACCCAGTAGCGCGGATTTTTCGGCTTGATCTTCTCCTCGCCGGTGATCAGCGCGACGGCCTCGCTGCCGACGCGATCGGCGATCTTGTTGTAGACCTCACGCGCGAGCAGCCGCAGCGGCAGTCCGATGATGCCGGAGGAATGCGCGAGCATGCGCTCGATCGCCAGATGCGTCTTGCCGGTGTTGGTGGGGCCGAGCACGGCGGTGACGCCGCTTCCGGGAGCGCGGTCGGACGTGCGCTCGAAAGGCGAGGCAGCCGAAGAGGACGAAAAAGCCATTCGTTAAATGTGGGTCTCGAAGCCGGCGTTGGAAGCGCGCCGTTCACGCGCGACGGATGCGGAATGATCGTGTGTCTGGAGAGGCTGCGATGCTGACCCCTGTCTCACATTGTGACGCATATAGTGACGCAGCTTAAGCTTCGGAACGCCTTGAGAACGAATCGCGAAGGAATCGCTGACTCCGTCGGCTTTCCGGCTTCGTTCACCGCAACATCTCGCGCTCTGCCATCAAGCCAGCACTAGATCAAGTTTTCGCGGGCTCCACAAGCAACGCTTTCGCGATGGAACTGGCGCGCGTTCAGCGCGTCCCGAGTCGAATCAGAATCAGGGAAGAGTCAAACGGATTCACGCGCAGCAGACAGTATCGATAGGGGGTCCCGACAAATCGGAGCTCATGAGCCCGTCAGTCCGGAGATCATGCAGCGCGAACCCCGAATCTCCATCGGATTCAAGCGATAGCGGACGGCATGCCGTCAGGCCTTCACGCCACGGCCGCTGACGGGGCTGTGCCGCAACGACGAGATTCCGATGTGGAGGAGCAGCGAAACGACGCACTACTGGGTCTTGGCGACGTGCGGCGCCGCCTGGGTGATGAACGACGTCGCTTCCAGCATCGCGGTCCCCAGCGGGGTCGGGATCACCATCTTGAACGGCACCAGCACACGGGTGCCGGCGATCGGCACGAAGAAGATCTCCATGTTGCGGGCCTGAGCCAGATATTTGATGACCGGCCGGTCCGGGATGTAGCCCGCGACTGGCGTGAAGTAGATCGCGCAGACCAGGGCCGGGCCACGATAACCCTTGTCTGCCTTGACGTTCTCCATGCGCTTGTAGTCGAGCTTGAGCTCGTAGCGCATGCGTCCGTCGAACACGGGCGCAGCGCCGCGGCACGAGTCCGGCGACAGCAGCTCGCCGTTGCCCGGCACGCGCACCAGAGAGGCCGTCATCGGATCGAGCACGCCACGCTTGTGGGCATCCGTCACCGGAATGCGGTCGGGATCGACCGGAGGCGCCGGCTCGATGGCGAAGTCCTTCACAGTACCGTTCTGCAGATTGATGCGGATCTGCTCGGATTTCTTTCCCGTCGTGGTCGAGGCCTGGTAGCTCTGGCCGACCAGGGCGCCGTTGACGACGCGCCCCTGCACCGAGCCGGTGCCTGATCCTTGCGAGAAGCTCTTGAGCAGGCCGGCGGTGCCGCCCTGAGCCGCGGCACCATACTGATCATCCCCGATCTCGACCGCCCAGGTGCCCTTGCCGACGGGGATGCCAGCCAGGGAAGCCTCGTATTGAGCGTCCAACCGAGCCTGCGCCTGGGCGTTTTGCGCCAGCAACAACAGGCAGAGCGCTGCCCCGGCCGCGGCCAGGCGACAGGAGAGAAATGAGGGAACCGAGATGATGGTCACGTGACGAATGATCCTACCGATCCGCCTGCCTGAGCGCCGGACCGATCCGACGCGCCGTCCTTGCTACTTAAGCCAAAAACGCCTTCAAACAACGCGAACCGTCCGACAATGGCGGTTTGTCCAGCGCTTTGCAGCTGAACAGCACTCAGACCGTCATCCGCAGCTCTGCCGGAACCGAGCCGCGAACCTCCGACCGCGCCAGCATGCCGCCATTCCGGCATTTCGGACTGTTCGCGGGATATCCATCCATCACGTCCGAATGCGCCCTTTATATGGTCTAAACTATCGGCTATACTATTGATTATACGCCTGCTTTTCTGCTGGTTGGCGATTTCGGCCCGACCAGGAGGATGCACGGGTCGCGCCCTTCGGGTTCGCCGGCCCGGCTCCCTCTATTCGCTGCGGCCTTCAAAACCTTGACGAAAAGCCGCATCCCCCCTATACGACCGCATCTCCCAGAGACGAGCTGGACGAGTTTTGGACCCCCGCGGCCCGCCGACATAGGCGGACGAAGGGTGCGGGGATGAGAGAGGATTTATTGCCATGTCGCGGCGCTGTGAACTGACGGCCAAGGGTCCCCAGGTTGGCCACAAGGTCAGCCACTCCAACATCAAGACCAAGCGGCGCTTCCTGCCGAACCTGTGCAACGTGACCTTCATCTCGGATGCACTCGGCCGCAACGTGCGCCTGCGCGTCTCCACCAACGCGCTCAAGAGCGTCGACCACAATGGCGGCCTCGATGCCTATCTGCTCAAGGCCAACGCCGCGACCCTGTCGCCGCGCGCGCTGGAGCTGAAGCGCGCCATCGAGAAGAAGGCGGCGGACGCTGCCCCGGTCGCCAAGGCGAGCTGAGAGAGCAAGCCGAAATTCAGGATTGATGCAGAAGCCGGACGCGTCACGGGCGCGGCTTCAAGCTGAACGAGATGTCGAAACGGCCGGGTCGAGAGATCCGGCCGTTTTGCTTGCGGATGCCGTGACCAACTGACAACTCTGGACACGGGCAGCAGGCGTGGGGCGGCAGGACTGGTCGGGTGACCATCCGTTCGTACAACGGCGCCCCGCAGTCACTTCGCGATGTCCGCCGCGCCGCGCGCAACAGCGACCCAGACGAAGTGCCATAGGGAACCGACCTCCCCAACACCAGCCGGATGCTCTACACTCGTTGCGGTAGCATTATTGCGGACATTCCTTTGCCATGAAGAATATTGTCATCTGCTGCGACGGCACCGGCAACGAGATCAGCGAGAACATCTCGAACGTGCTCAAGCTTTATCGGTGCCTGCGCAAGACCGACAAGACGACACCGCATCAGGTCGTGTTCTACGATCCCGGCGTCGGCACGTTGACGCAGCCCGACAGCTGGCATCGCTTCAAGGCCAATTTCAACATGGTGCTGGGGCTCGCGACGGGCTACGGCCTCGACGACAACGTCATCAACGCCTACTCTTTCCTGGCCACGCAGTACCAGGACGGCGATCGCATCTTCCTGTTCGGCTTCTCGCGGGGCGCCTACACCGTGCGCGTGCTCGCCGGGCTGATCCACAAGATCGGGCTGATCTCGCCGGGCCAGATCAATCTCGTCGGCCCGGGCGTGATCGCCTACAAGAAGTATTCCTCCGACAATCCGAAGGCCGGGCGCGGCATCACCAAGGAGCTCGAGAGCACCGAGGAGGACGGGCCGATCCCGGAGAGCCGCGCCGACCAGGCGGCGCAGTTCGCGCGGATCACCTCGACGCGCTGGCCGACGATCCATTTCGTCGGCGTGTGGGACACGGTGGCGAGCGTGATCGTGCCGCGCACCGACCGGCTGTTTGCGCTGCCGAGCCTCGAGGAGCTCGCCTTCACGATCGAGAACCCGAGCGTGAAGATCTTCCGTCAGGCTGCGGCGATCGACGAGCGCCGCTGCATGTTCCGGCTGAAGCCGTGGGGGATGCCGCAGACCTTCACGCCGAACCGCTTCAACAAGGCGCAGGCGCGACCGCAGGACGCCAAACAGGTGTGGTTCGCCGGCGTGCATTCCGACGTCGGCGGCGGCTATCCCGAGGTGCGGTCGGCGGCTTCGAAATATCCGCTGCTGTGGATGATCGACGAGGCGGTCGAGGCCGGGCTGACGGTCAATCCGCGCACGGTGAATCAGCTCGCCTGGGGCGTGCAGCGCAAGAACAGTCCGTTCTCCTATGTGGCGCCGAGCGTCCAGGGCCCGCTGCACGATTCGATGACGCCGGCCTGGCGGCTGCTGGAATGGCTGCCGAAGAGCGCGACGTACAAGGAGTGGCCGGAGCGCAAGGCGCATTTCGGATTGTACGTTCCGAATTGCGAGCCGCGCTTCATTCCCGAGGGCGCGTTCATCCACGAGAGCGTGCTGATGCGGATCGCGGAATCGCAGGACTACCGGCCCGTCAATCTGCCCGCGTCCTATGAGCGCGTCCCGCTTCCGGTCAAACAGAAGGCGGAGTAGCAGCAACGGCGCGTTGCGCGTCGGGCAGCGTCTTCAGAGGCCCGCGTGTGGCGGATCGCCTCAGATCATGCGCAGATGGATGACGCCGTCGGTCACCTCGCCACGGGCGAACTGCTCGCGCGCCATCTGCTCGAACGCCGTGCGGTTTCGCTGCAGATAGGCGAACGCCTGGTTGCGGGTGCAAAAGCAGGTCTCGAGATGACAGACCTGCCGCGTGGCGCCGATTGCGAGCGCGAATGCGATCGTCTGGCCTCCACGCTGCGTCTCGTCCTTGGCGATGCGAACGTCTGTAGCTGTCGACTTGGCCACGTCAGCCTCCTCGGTACGAAGGTCGGGTCTGTACGCGGGACGCGGTTGAGACGTAATGATCAGGCATGGATCGCCCGTCTGTTCGAGCACCGGCAACGGATCCGAAGTTCCGATAGTTCCACCGGGCAGCCGACGTCGGAAGGCGAGACGAAACCGCCCTAGCGAGCGACCTTCTTCCGCCGCTTCGGCGCAGGCGCCGCGTCAGAACCCGCTTGCGCAGCTTCCGCTTCCTTGGCGAGCCGCAACACGCGCAGCCGCTCCATGTTCTTGCGGACCGCCGTCGCGCGCTGATCCCATTCGGCGCGCGCCTTCGCCCCGTCCTCGGCGGCGACGCGCTGGCGCTCCGACCGCGCAATGCTTTCGGGGGAGCGTTCTGACATCTTCTTGGTGGCCATCGACTGATCCTTCCGGAAACGCGGGTTACCGTCGAGACGCAGAAAGCCCGCTCAATACAGGATCGAGCGGGCAAACCGGCCATTTCAGTACATCCGTGAAATGGCCCAAGACGTCAGAGACGTCAGATCAGTGCGATCAGACCAGCGCGAGATTTTCTGCGCTGGTTTTACCGCGCATCTTGTCCGTCTTGACCTCAAAACTGACTTTCTGGCCTTCAGCCAGACCGGCGAGACCAGCGCGTTCAACAGCGCTGATGTGAACGAACACGTCGTTCCCGCCATCCTGCGGCTGAATGAAACCAAAGCCCTTCTGGCCATTGAACCACTTGACCGTACCCTGCATGTCTATCTCCAAATCATTCACCGCGCGACCATCACGCGATCTCATTCAACTGAGCGATGACTTTTGGAAATAGCCCACAGGCACATTCAGAAAGGCACAGCGGCTAATCGAACTACCTCAAGGTAGAGATTTTCTCGGGGATTACAAGGCCGCGCGGCAAATATAGTTTGCCGAGGGCCGGAACCGTTGAGTCGGCTCGCGCTGGCAATATCAGCAGATTGCCCCTATCTTCACAGCACCATCGGTAACGGCATGGCCATCGATGGCTGAGAGACACTCGTGCTCCCGCCTTCCGACGAAGGGGATCACCGTGTCTCGCACGTATCGTGACTCATAACATTGTGAGCAACACGTTTCATTGACGCCGCTCTGCTGAGCGCGCCGTTCGCCCCGCCGCAGCGCCGCTCGGCTTTGCCAACCGAATTTCATCGATAGAGATGAAGACAAGGAGGACACTTTTGCAGGTTCTTGTTCGTGACAACGACGTCGAGAAGGCGTTGCGCATCCTGAAGCGGAAGATGCAGCGCGAAGGCGTATTCCGCGAGATGAAGCGCCGCAGATCCTATGAGAAGCCATCGGAGCGCAAGACGCGCGAGAAATCCGATGCGATCAGGCGCCATCGCAAAGTCGCGCGCAAGCAGGCCATCCGCGAAGGGTTGCTGCCGGCGCCGGTCAAGAAGGTACCCGCAGCGCGGCCGGGCGCGCTCCCCTCAACGACCTCGACGCACACCGATCGTGAACGGCCGCGGGACCAGCTTACCGCTACGCCCCCGCGCAGCTGAGCAAGCGACGGCATGCCCGCCGAAATCGACGGGAAGAGGCTGGCGGTTCACGCCAGCTTCTTCGGCTGTTTGCCGGCGCCGTCAGCCGCTTCACGCGCCAATCGCTCGGCCTTCAGTCGCTCGCGGTTCTGATCGAAGGCGCTCTGCGCCTTTTCATAATCGCTTCTCGTCGGCTCGGCCGGCTTGAAGGCTTTTTGAGCCTCGCGCACGGCGGCCGTTGGCTTGCGCTCCGACATGATGAGAGTCCTCGTTGGGATGGTGAACGCCGCTGCGACATCCTGTCGAGACTGGCGCAGCACGGCACGGTTCAATGAAGGCCGCGGGTAGAGGGAGCACGAGCCCGCTGTCTTGGCGCGTACCAGCTCGGGCGACCACCCTGCGGCCCCATCGGGGTCCAGTCTTATTATAATCCAAATACGCCGAAGATGTTGCAAGCATTTGAACCCGACCCGGCACGATGCTCCATGGTTCCGACCGGCGGCCGGCTTACGCAAATCACGCCGTACCGTGCTTGCGGCCGGGAACGGCAGCGAGCAGCTCGCGCGTATAGGCGTGTTCGGGATTGGCGAACAGCGCCGCGGTCGGCTTCAGCTCGACGATCTCGCCCTTTTGCATGACGGCGATCCGATCGCAGATCTGCGCGGCCACCCGCAGGTCATGCGTGATGAACAGCATCGACAGACCAAGGCGCGCCTTCAAATCTTCCAGGAGCCGCAACACCTGCGCCTGGACTGACACATCGAGCGCCGACACTGCTTCGTCCGCGACGATGATCTCCGGATCCAGCGCGAGCGCGCGCGCAATGCCGATGCGCTGACGCTGGCCGCCGGAGAATTCGTGCGGATAGCGGCCGATGGCGCCGGCGTCGAGCCCGACCATGCCGAGCAGATCCTGGGCGCGCTTCAGCGCCGCGTCGAGCGGCGTGCCGCGCGCGACCATGCCGTCGGCAATGATGCGGCCGACCTTGCGGCGCGGGTTGAGCGAGGCGAACGGATCCTGGAAAATCATCTGGATGCGGTGACGCTGCGCGCGCAAGGCGCGACCCTCCAGCGCCGTGAGATCGACATCGCCGATCCGCACCGTGCCGCGATCGGCCTCGATCAGCCGCATCACCAGACGCGCAACGGATGACTTCCCCGAGCCGGACTCGCCGACGAGTCCGAGCGTCTCGCCCTGGTGGATCGCGAAATTGACCGCATGCGCGGCGCGCGTCTCGCGCTTCGGGCGGAACCAGCCGGTCGGCGTCACATAGGTCTTGTCGAGGCCGATCACCTCCACCGCCCGAGGCGCAGCCTCGCGTGACTGCCGCGGCGGCGGGTCGAACGACGGCACGGCGGCGAGCAGCGCCTTGGTGTAGTCGTGCTGCGGCTGGCCGAGCACGGCGGCGGCCGTACCCTCCTCCACCACCTTGCCATGGCGCAGAACGACGACCTGGTCGGCGATGTCGGCGACGACGCCGAAATCATGGGTGATGAACATCACCGCCATGTTGTGGCTGGCCTGCAGGTTGCGGATCAGCTTGAGGATCTGCGCCTGCGTCGTCACGTCGAGCGCGGTGGTTGGCTCGTCCGCGACGAGCACCGCAGGCTCGAGCGCCAGCGCCATCGCGATCATCGCACGCTGGCGCTGGCCGCCGGAGAGCTGATGAGGATAGGCGCGGATGATCCGTTCGGGATCGGGCAGGCCGACCTCGCGCACCAGCGCCAGCGCCTTGGCGCGGCGCTCGCGGGGGTTCAGCAGATCATGCGCCTCGAACACCTCCATCAGTTGCTCGCCGATCCGCATCAAGGGATTGAGCGCGGTCATCGGCTCCTGGAACACCATCGCGATGCGGCGGCCGCGCAGATCGCGCCAGCCGTCCTCATCGACGGCAAGCAGGTCGCGCCCCTCGAAGCGCATCTCGCCGCTCTCCACTTTCACCGTATCGGGCAGCAGCCCGAGCAGCGCATGCGCGCACATCGACTTGCCCGAGCCGGATTCGCCGACCACGCAGACGATCCTGCCCGCGGTAAGATCGAAGGAGACGCCGTCGACGGCGTGGGCGCGCTCGGCGCCCGGCGGCAAAGCGATACGGAGGTTGCGGATGGCAACGACGGGATCAGCCACGGCTCACCTGCCCTCGCGCGACAGGCGCGGGTTGAGCGCATCGTTCAGGCCCTCGCCGATCAAATTGAGGCCAAGCACCGACAACAGGATCGCGACGCCGGGAAACACGGTGATCCACCACGCCTGACGAATGACGGTGCGGCCGGCGCCGACCATGTAGCCCCAGGAGATCAGGTTGGGATCGCCGAGGCCGAGGAATGACAGAGAGGATTCCAGCAGGATCGCGGTCGCGACCATCAGCGAGGCCAGCACGATGACAGGCGACAGCGCGTTGGGCAGGATCTCGCGCCAGATGATCCAGGCATTGCTCTGGCCGGTGACGACCGCAGCCTGGACATATTCGCGGGTTCGCAGGCTCAGCACCTCGCCCCGGACGAGGCGCGCCACCGGCGGCCAGCTGACGAAGCCGATCGCGGCGACGATCGAATAGATCGACGGCTGCAGGATCGCGACCAGCACGATCGCGAGCGCAAAGCTCGGGATGGTCTGGAAGAACTCGGTGAAGCGCATCAGCGCGTCATCGACCCGGCCGCCGAAATAGCCGGCGATGGCGCCGAGCGGCACGCCGACGATCAACGCCACCAATGTCGAGACGAGGCCGACCAGCAGCGAGACGCGCGCGCCGAAGATCAGGCCGGCGAGCACGTCGCGGCCGAGCGCATCGGTGCCGAGCGGGACCTTCGACAGCGTGAACGGCGGAACGAACGGCCGCTGCGCCATGCGCCACGGCGAGTTGGGAAAGTAGAACGGGCCGGCCACCGCGACGACGATCGCCAGAGCGAGAATGATCAGCCCGATGATGCCGCTCGGGCTGCGCAGCATGGTTCGCCAGAACTGCCTCATGACGCGTACTCGATGCGCGGATCGACCAGGCGATAGACGAGGTCGGTGACGAGGTTGAAGATCAGCACCATCGCCGAGGAGACCACGAACACACCGAGCAGGAGATTGTAGTCGCGCTGGATCAGCGCGTCGTACATCAGCCGGCCGATGCCGGGCCAGGCGAACACGGTCTCGGTCAATACCGCGCCGCCGACCAGCGTTCCGGCGTGGACGCCGGCGAGGGTCACCACCGGCAGCAGCGCGTTGCGCAGCACGTGGCGGCGCAGGATGACGCCGTCACGCAGGCCCTTGGCGCGCGCGGTCTTGACGAAGTCGAGCCGCTTGACCTCGAGCATCGAAGCGCGGGTCATGCGGGTGTAGGTCGCCATGAAGAACAGGCCGAGCGTCACGGCCGGCATCGCGAGATGGGCGGCGACGTCGAGCGCGTGGCGGACTCCCGTATAGCCGGCACCGACCGTTTCATAGCCGAAGCTCGGCAACCAATCGACCCAGACCGAGAACAGCAGGATCGCGATCAGCGCGATCCAGAACAGCGGCGTCGCGTAGAAGATCAACGCGAGCACGGTAATTGCAGTATCGAGGATCGTGCCGGCGAAGCGCGCGGCGAGCGCGCCGAACAGGATGCCGAGACCGAGCGAGATCGCGAACGCCGTGAGCGTCAGCAGCAGGGTCGCCTGCAATCGTTCGGCGATCAGCCTGGCGACCGGCGCCTGCTGACGGAACGAGAAGCCGAGATCCAGGCTGGCGATACCCTTGACGTAGATGAGGAGCTGCTCCGGCAGCGGACGGTCGAGGCCGAATTTTTCGCGCAACTGCGTCACGAAGATCTGGTCCGAGGCACCGGCCTCGCCGGCCATGACCACGGCCGGATCGCCCGGCGCCAGCCGGATCAGGAAGAAATTCAGCACGATGATGGCGAGAAGGACGATGACGCCTTTCACGACGCGCTGGGCGATGAAGGAGAGCATGAAAGGTCCGTGAAGGTCAGCTCGGCGGGACAGCGAAACACCGGAGCGGGGGTCATGGCCGCGCCCCGGAGTGCACCACTATTTGTCGAGCCAAGCGTCTCGGAAGCCGTCGTTGACGCCGATGCCGGTGGTGATCAGGTTCTTCACCTTGCACTTGGTGATGGTCGGGAACTGGAGCTCGAGCAGCCAGGCCACCGGCACGTCCTCAGCCAGGATCTTCTGCACCTTGTCATAGGCCTCCTTGCGTTTGGCGTCGGTCGGCGCCGTGGCGCCCTCCGCGAACAGCTTGTCGACCTCCGGGTTCGAATAGCCCTCGACATTGTTGAAGAGCTGGCCCTTGGCGATCGCCGAGGTGATGTAGTTGCGGGACACGCCGAGCGCGGGATCGCCGTACTGATACAGATAGGTGAAGGCGATGTCGTAGTCCCACTCCATGATCTTCTGGTTGCCGCCGGGCACGTCGGTCGCGATCGTCTCGATGTTCATGCCGACGTCCTGAAGGTTCTGCTTCACCGCCTCGCCCCAGCGCTGCCAGGTCTCGCCATAGGCGAGCGGCAGCATGCGAATCTTCTCGCCCTTGTAGCCGGCCTCCTTGAGCAGCGCCTTGGCCTTGGCCGGGTCGTACGGATATCTCGGCACGTCGTCGGAATAGAACTTGATGGTCGATGCCGAAGGTCCGGTTGCGACCTTGCCGAGGCCGTTCCAGATCACGTCCTTGGCGAAGTCGCGATCGATGGCATACATGATGGCCTGGCGCACCTTCTTGTTGGCCAGGATCGGGTGGCGGTTGTTGAGCCACATCCACGACAGCGGCGAGAAGAACTCCCAGCCGGCCCCGGTGACGCAGGCGCCCGACAGCTTGGAGACGCGCGGCACGTCGAAATTCTCGATCGAGCCGCCCGGCAGCACGTCGACCTTGCCGGTCTCGAAGGCAACCGCGCGCGCGGCGGCGTCGGGAATGATCTGCCAGTAGACCTCGTCGAGATAGGGCTTGCCCTTCTCGTGGTAGTTCGGATTTTTCACCATCCGGATGAAGGATCCCTTCTGCCATTCCTTGAACATGAAGGGGCCGGTGCCAACAGGCGCGTTGTTGTTCGGATTGGTCTTGTAGTCGGTGCCTTCATACAGGTGCTTCGGCACCATCGGCATCGAGCCGACCTCGAAGATGCCGATGAAGGGACCGAACGGCTCCTTCAGCGTGAACACCACCGTGAGATCATCCGGCGCCTCGACCTTCTCGACAATCGCGAGGTTGTTGCGAGCGCGCGCATGCGTTTGCTTCAGCATGTCGATCGAGAACAGCACGTCGGCCGACGTGAACGGCTTGCCGTCGTGCCAGGTCACGCCCTTCTTGAGCTTGAAGGTGTAGACCTTGGCATCCGGGCTGATGGTCCAGCTCTCGGCGAGGCCGGGCAGCGGCTCCAGCTTGGGACTGTAGCGCAGCAGGCCTTCGAAGATGTTGCCGGACACCATCTGCGTCGGGCCGTTCTGGACCATCGCCAGCATCAGGCCGGGCGGCTCGGGCTGGATCACCGCGTTGACCACGCCGCCGATCTTCGGCTCCTCCGCTTGCACCGCGGACAGTCCGCAGCCAATGACCACACCCAGCAGCACCCGTTTCAACATGATGAACTTCCCAAATGTCATTGCCGGCCGCGATGCATCAAGCGCGCCAAGGTGCGCGATATCGCCATGCAGCTTCTGATGTGATGCCTGCTCTGGGCGCATGGACTGTTGGATCGTCCGCGCGCAGCGCTGTAGAACGGCTCCAATACGACTGCGGGCAACGCTTTGGAAACGTCGCCAGGACCTGTGTCGGTCGCGCAATGCGCCCACGAACGACGCGGCATCACAGGTCGAGCCCCTGATGCAAAGGCTCACACGATCATAATCGCCGCCGCAAGATGAAACTCGCGACAGCGTTAGCCCAAGAATTGAACAGGGAAAATCAGCGCCGCAGACGGGCGATCGCGCCGGAAACGATCTGCATGATCACGCCGATGATCCAGCCGACCATGATCAGCGACGTCCAGACGATGTGCGGATCTTCGCGCAGGATGATGATGGCAACGGCGAAGAACGCCGTGAGGGTTGCGAGGAAGGTCCCGAAGGCGCTCAGAAATTCGGCCGTATCGATCTTCGCCTCCGGCGAGTTCTCCTCATGAGGATGAAAAGGCAGTTGCGGCGTGTCGATGCCGAGATAGAAGCCCAGTGCCCCAGACAGCATCATCACGATCAGGAAGCCCTGTGTGGTCAGCAACGGAACGCTGGAGCCGACATGGGCTCCGACGAAGACGCCGCAGGCGGCGCCCGCCAGAGCCAGACCCGAGCGTTCGAGGATATGGGCAAACTTCCTGACGCGAAACCGCATGACCTGCCCCCAAATGTCAGACCCGCCACGCATGCGGCGGATTCGACGCCTGGATCCGTCCTAACGGCAAGACCGTCACCCAAACGTCAAATCTGAAGCTGCACTCGCGCGAAAATTTTAGCTACATTTCTTTTGACGCCAGCATTGCCCGAAAGGGAGAGTGAATGCTGGCGCCAAGAGAGACTAGGCGGCCTTGGTGAGGCCGGCATTGAGGTGGCTCAATCTCGGCATCACCTCCTGCTTCAACAGGCGCAGCGAGTTGTGCCAGGCTTCCGGCCTGTGCTTGTAGTCGAAGCCGAACACGCACAGCGTGCCGAAGCCGCCGACCTCATGCCAGATCTTCTCGATCTTCTCGGTCACCGTCGCCGGCGAGCCGACGATCCAGTTGCGCCTGGCGCAATAGTCCACCGTCACGTCGGAATCGGGCACGTCGGGTGAGTGCTTCAGATAGTCCTTGAAGCCGAAATGACCGAGCAGGGGCAGGAAGTACTCGCCCATCATCCGTCCCATCATGTCGCCGGAGGACAAACGCCAGGCTTCCTCGTCCGTATCGGCGACGAACACCTCGCGCACCAGCCGCCAATCGCTGCGGCTGGGCTTGCGACCGGACTTCGCGGCGCCGGCCTCGACGGAGTCCCAGTGCGACGACACATAGGCGGGGTTGAGGTTGAGGCTCATCGGGATGAAGCCACGCTCACCGGCGAGCTTCAGCGTATCGGAGTTCTTCGACAGGCCGGCGACGCCGATCGGCGGATGCGGCGCCTGCACCGGCTTGATGTGCGGCTTGAGGAAGTCGAACATCACGTCGGGCTTGGTCACCGTCCAGTACTTGCCCTTGTACGTCCATGGCGCGTCCTCGGACCACATCTTCAGGATGATCTCCAGCGCCTCGCGCGTCATCTCGCGGTTCTGGCCGCTCATGCCGTCGACGTTGAACATCGCCCAGTCGCTCGGCAGGCCGGATGCGGCAATGCCGAAATTGAGCCGGCCGTCGGAGAGGTGATCGAGCATCGCGACGCGATTGGCGAGCTCGGCCGGGTGATGATAGGGCAGCAGGAAACCGCCGGGCCCGAGCCGGATGTTCTTGGTTTCACGGAAGGCCTGCGCCAGAATGAGATCGGGTGCCGGGTGGGGCTCCCAGGGCGCGGTGTGATGCTCGCCGATCCAGGCTTCCTGATAGCCGAGCTCGTCGAGCCACCGCAGGACCTGCAGATCCCATTCCTGCCCTTCCTTCAATCCGCACTCCGGCGGATGCGAGGGCATCGTGAAATATCCGATTTCCATGGCGCTTTCCTCTCGCGTTTGTATTGCGGCGCATCTTCGTGATGCGCTCATCGTCACGCGAGACGAAACACGACCAGACGAGTCGGCATCGCCGCACGTGGTCTGCGAAGTCTAGCACGTCATGAGACGCCGACAATCACCGACTGTTTGAGGGGCGAGCACACGTCAGCGCAGCTCGCGGCTATTTGAGGCCCGTCATGGGTGATGGAAAGCGACCGGGAGGTTTCTCCGACTGGAGTCGCTGCACGAGGTCCGGCGGCAGGTAAACCGTGGGCCGCGGCGGGGCAGGTGCGGCCGACTGCTCGCTGTTCGGGGCGGCGCCATCCACCGCGATGGTTCGAACCTTCGTTGCCGACGCAGCCGCGGCAGTTGCGGTCGCAGGCACGAGGCGGGTCGCGACATGCTCCCTGAGCAGTTCGGCATGGTCAGGAAACCACATCGAGCTCGGCTCCGCCATATTGGCGCGTTCGGCAAAGGCGCGGGACAGCCCCAGGTTCTGCAGCCGCTCCTCCTCGATCGCTATGGTCCGGCTGCGCTCGGCAGCGGTGATTCCGCGATAGGAGGGCTGATGGAAACCGAGCCGTGCATCTGACACGACGATGCGGTCCTTGCCGCCCAAGAAGACAATGGTGCAGGCCGACAGGCATTGCTTCTCGACCAGGGTCGACAATCCGCGCGCCTTGATCAGGTCGGACATCCGTTGCGCCTCGCGGATGCGGCCGCCGGCCGAATCGAGCCGCACCGTCTTGACCTCCGACATCGCGTTCAGGAAACCTTCGAGCTCCTTGGCCGTGCCGTACTTGATGCCACCGGTGAATTCCAGCATTTCGCCAGAGGCGAGGACCTTGAATTGGTGCGGTCCCAGAGAGCTGTCGCCGGCGACGATTTCGGCAATGCCTGCGATCCGCGGCAGGCCTTGCGTGAAGAAATGCCAAACCGAGATTCCGACGCCGAGCGCGACCATGATCTTCGCCAGGCCGCCCCACGCGCCGTTGTCGCCACCGCTATAGCGCGTCGACGAGCGCCAGATGCCAACGGTCTGCCAAAGCGTGAACAACAAGATGCAGAGCCATATCACGCACATCAGGACGAGCGCCGGCAGCGGCTGCGCATCGAATCCCTGCTGCGCGACCAGCGCGGTCACGACTTCGATCGCGAGCGTCGCAATCACCCCGAGCAGTGCTCCGTTGACCCAGTACGACACGGGCAAGGACAGCTCACCGCGCCAGTGCCGGGCAAGGTAGCTCCGCTGCGGGCTCAACGGCGCGGGCGAGAGCGGAGTTGACGGCTCGGCACTTGCCCACCCGCGATCAACGCAATAGACGGCAGTGGTTGCGAACTGGTCGTACCAGCTGTCCCTTCGCATGTAGACTTGCCGCCATGCAGCGAGGCCGACGATCAGCAGCGGACAATACGATGCGAGCGTCACGCCAATGAGCAAGGATGCCGGCAACGCGGCGATGTCCAGGAATGATACCACGACCGACCAGATCAGCGCTGGACTCACGACCAAGAGCAGCAGGCCGTAACGCCGCCCGGCCGCGGCATTCGTCACTGCACTGCAATCGGCGCTCGCCAGACGAATACGACAAATCCTTCGGCCGGGCGTGCCGGCGGCCGTGTCGAATATGGCGCGCAGAACCAGCAACAGCGGCAGCAGGAAAATCCCGAGCGAGAGTCCCTTGACCGGAGTGCCCTCCGCATCGAGCATGCTGTCGACGTGGACTTCCTTGGTGAACGGACCGTCCCGCGTGACCTGCGCGACCCGCACCATGCGGGCAGAGGGCAGGCCGAACACGCTGTTTGTGCAATCGACGATCCGGTTGGGCTTGAGATCGGCGGGCACGGCGACCCCGGACGGGATCGCGTCAAGCTTCCTGCAGCTGATGGCATAGATGCCGTCGGCAAACTGAACGCGGCCGTGGCTCAGCGGAAAAAGGACCAACGCGCAGACCTGCAGAATGGCCGCGATGGCCACCATGTCGATCAGCAACGCGCCAAGCCGGCGCCAGACTCCGGCGCGCTTGGAGGTGCTACTGAGATCCTGGTCTGTCGCTAACCGCTCGGCGAACATCGCTTGCCATGACCCGCCACACGCGGCACCACCTTCGCACGCTACCTGGAATTGATTGCCGGGGCAAGCGATCACACCCGGAAGCGAGCGGTCAGCGTGCGCCGAACGTCGTCTTGCCGAACAGCTCCTTCTGCGTCGACGGCTGCGAGCGCCAATATTGCGGAGGTGCGGCGACTTGTCCGCCGAGCTCTGCTGCCGCGTGCCAGCCCCAGCGCGGGTCATAGAGCATGCCGCGGGCCAGCGCGACCATGTCGGCCTTGCCCGAGGCCACGATCTCCTCGGCCTGCTGCGCCTGCGTGATGAGACCGACCGCAATGGTGGGAAGCCCCGTCGCCTGTTTCACGGCCGCGGCGAACGGCACCTGATAGCCGGGTCCGAGCGTGATCTTCTGCAACGGCGACACGCCGCCCGAGGAGACGTCGATCCAATCGGCGCCGCGGTGCTTCAGCGCTTGCGCAAATATGATGGTCTGCTCGAGATCCCAGCCGCCGTCGACCCAGTCGGTGGCCGAGACACGCATGCCGACCGGCTTGTCCGCAGGGAAGACGGCGCGCACCGCATCGTAGACTTCGAGCGGAAAGCGCATGCGATTCTCCAGAGACCCGCCGTAGCTGTCGGTGCGCTGGTTGGCGATCGGCGACAGAAACTGATGCAACAGATAGCCATGCGCGCCGTGGAGCTCGATCGCGTCGATGCCGAGGCGCGCCGCCCGTTGCGATGCGGAAACGAACGCATCGCGGATGCGGGCCAGGCCCGCGAGATCGAGCGCCTCCGGCGCGAGCTCGCCCTCCTTGTGCGGCAGGGCCGACGGCGCGACCGTCTGCCATCCGCCGTCCGCGAGCGGAATCTGCTGTCCGCCATCCCACGGCTTGTGGCTGGAGCCCTTGCGGCCGGCATGGGCGAGCTGCATCGCAACCGCAGCCTTCGCATGTTTGCGAACCGAGGCCAGGATCGGCTTCAGCGCAGCTTCCGTCACGTCGTCCCACAACCCGAGACAGCCGGGAGTGATGCGCCCGATCGGCTCGACATGCGTCGCCTCGATGCAGAACATCGCCGCGCCCGACAGCGCCAGCGTGTTGATGTGGGTGAAGTGCCAGTCATTGGCCGCGCCATTCTCGGCCGAGTACTGGCACATCGGCGACACCATGATGCGGTTGGCGAGTTCGAGACTGCGCAGCTTGATCGGAGTGAACAGGGCGCTCATGCTGAGTTCCAGGTTGTGACGGTTGACGCGATGATCTGATGGCCGCGAGTGTCGATCATGGACGAGCCGCGGTCAACGCGAGCCGCCGCAGCGGCGTCGCAGCTCACTCCATCAGCGTGAACTGCAGCAGGAGCGTGCGCTGGATCATCGAGAAGTTGTCGTCGGACACCAGCGTCAGCACGGTCTCGCCCTCCGGCGTCACATGCGCATCGATGCCCTCGAGATTGTCGATCTCCTGGCCGAGATCGGCGGAGAAGATCGCCGGACCATCGACCAGCGCGCCCGGCGCAATCTGCGCCAGCGTCAGCCGGCGGATTCGAATGCCGACCCCGTTGAACAGCGAGAACTTGCGTTCGAGTACCAGAAGATCGCCCGACGGCAGCAGCACGGCATCGCTGACGTCGAAGTCGTTGCTGCGAACGATGCTGAACTGTCCCGCGGCCGGTCCGCCGATCAGGAAGGCCAGCAGATTGCCGTTCGGGTCCAGACCGCGCTCGGAGAGCGCGATCAGGGTGCCGGCGAGCGGCAGGCCCTTCGGCACGACCACCAACGCCTCCAGTCCCTTGTTGTGGGGCAGCCGCTTGGCGGCTGGCGGCAGCGGCACGATCTCGCCGCGCGCGCCGGTTCCACCCTTGGCGAAGTCGTAGCGCAAGAGCTGGTTGACGCGTTCGAGGCCGACATAGACGATGTCTCCATCGCGCGCGAGCGACTCGGAATCATACCAACCGCGATCGGTGATGGGACGTCCGTCCAGACCAAGCAGCGGCGCCGCTTCGACATCGGCGAGCCCCGCGATCTCGCGGCCGGAATAGGCAATGCGGCCAGTGAACCAGCCGCCCTTGTCGCTGACCGCGAGGAAGCGTTCACCCTTGGCATCGAGCCGGATGCCGGACAGGCCGCCGAAGCCGGGAAAGGACGAGGTCAGCGCCACGCCGCTGCGATATTGCAGCATCCCGAAGCGCAGATGCGTCCGATCGCGGAGGTCGAACGAGGGCAGCGGTCGCGCGTTGACCTCGATCTTGACCGCCGATGTGACGGAGTGCTCGTCGATGGTGACGCGTCTGCGAACCGGCGCCGGCGCAAGCTGCGCAAAAGCCGTCTTGGACCATGCGAATGCCGACACTCCGCCGATGGTCAGCGCGAGAAAGCGCCTGCGGTCGGCAATCGCCTGCAGCGACATCGTTAGCGGAGCCCCCTCCCCCACCTCCTCCGAGCCGGAGGAGGCACGCAGCCGGCCGACGGCCGCTTACGAATGCAGCCTGCGCTTTTGCCCCGGCGCAGGCTGCGGCGCCGCGTGGGTCTCGGTGAACAATTCGGCGAGCTTCTCGGTGATGGCGCCACCGAGCTCCTCGGCATCGACGATGGTCACCGCGCGACGGTAGTAACGCGTGACGTCGTGGCCGATGCCGATCGCGATCAGCTCGACCGGCGAGCGGGTCTCGATCTCCTCGATGATGTGGCGCAGATGCCGCTCGAGATAGTTACCGGGATTGACCGACAGCGTGGAGTCATCGACCGGCGCACCGTCCGAGATCATCATCAGGATCTTGCGCTGCTCGGCACGCCCGAGCAGGCGCTTGTGCGCCCAGTCGAGCGCCTCGCCGTCGATGTTCTCTTTCAGCAACCCCTCGCGCATCATCAGACCGAGATTCTTGCGCGCCCGCCGCCACGGCGCATCGGCCGATTTGTAGATGATGTGGCGGAGGTCGTTGAGGCGGCCGGGATTGGCCGGCTTGCCGGCGGCAAGCCACGCCTCGCGCGACTGTCCGCCCTTCCATGCCCGCGTCGTGAATCCGAGGATCTCGACCTTGACGCCGCAGCGCTCCAGCGTGCGCGCGAGAATGTCGGCGCAGGTCGCGGCCACCGTGATCGGCCGCCCACGCATCGAGCCGGAATTGTCGAGCAGCAGCGTCACCACGGTGTCGCGGAAGGTCGCTTCCTTCTCGCGCATGAATGACAACGGCTGATAGGGGTCGATGACGACGCGCGACAGCCGCGCCGGATCGAGGATGCCCTCCTCGAGATCGAACTCCCAGGCGCGGTTCTGCTGCGCCATCAGCCGGCGCTGCAGCCGGTTGGCGAGCCGCGCCACGATGCCCTGCAGATGCGCGAGCTGCTTGTCGAGATAGGAGCGCAACCGCTCCAGCTCGTCATGGTCGCACAGGTCTTCCGCGGCAATGACCTCGTCGAATTTCGGCGCGAAGGCGTGATATTCGGGGCCGCGCGGCTCGTTGGCGCCGCCGCGGTTCGGACGCGTCGCCTCGCCCGGCGTCTCGTCGTCGCCGAGTTCGCCGTCGTCGAGCGTGTCAGACGCCGAGGCCTGGGCCGCCTCCATCGCGCTCTCCGACATCTCGTCCGACGTCGTCTGCGCCTGGTCGGCGCTCATCTCCTGGGCAGCGTCGGAATCCGGCGAGCCCTCGGCGCCGGACTGCTCATTGTCGCCATCGCGATTTTCGTCGTTGTCCTCGTCCTCTTCCGAATCCGCGTTGCGCTCGTCGCCGAGATCCAGCGCCGAGAGCAGATCGTGAACCAGGTCGCCGAACTTGGCCTGGTCCTCGGTGAAACGGCCGAGTTCATCGAGGCGCTGGCCGATCCTGTCCTCCAGGAACGGACGCCAGAGATCGACCACCTTGCGCGCCGCGTTCGGCGGCGCCATGCCGGTCAGCCGCTCGCGCACCAGCATCGCCAGCGCATCCGACAGCGGTGCGTCGGCGCGGTCGGTGATCTCGTCATACTTGCCGCGATGGAAATGGTCGTCGAGCATCGCCGTGAGATTCTTGGCGACGCCGGCCATGCGTTTTGCACCGATCGCCTCGACACGCGCCTGCTCGACCGCCTCGAACACGCCACGCGCCTGCGGATTGCCCGGGATCAGCTTGCGATGGATCTTCGGATCATGGCAGGCGAGCTTCAGCGCGATCGAGTCGGCATGGCCGCGCACGACGGCGGCGTCGCGCTTGGTCATCTTGCGCGCCGGCTCCGGCAGCCGCGCCTTGCCCGGCGCGAGGCCGGGACGCTCGGCCGCGAAGGAGACTTCGAGCTCAGGTGCCCTGGCGATCGCGCGCAGGCACCCCGTGACCGACCTCTTGAAAGGTTCGGTCGGTGCTTCCTTGACGCCAGGACGGGGCTTGTTGCTCGGTGTGGTCATCTGATTCCTGCGGCTATCGTCCCGGCGAACGCCAAGCCCGATAACCACCGGCGTTCGTTTGTTCGCACTCGCTCTCCCGCATCACCCGACGAGAGAGGCCGCGGCGTATGGGTCCCGGCCCGAGGCCAGAACGACGCCGGTGTGTCAGCTCAGCGCCACGTTGATGGAGGATTCCGGCAGCTCCGCATTGAAGCAGCGCTGATAGAATTCCGCGACCAGCGGACGCTCGAGCTCGTCGCACTTGTTGAGGAACGTCACACGGAAGGCGAAGCCGATGTCACTGAAAATCTCGGCGTTCTCGGCCCAGGTGATCACCGTGCGCGGGCTCATCACCGTCGACAGATCGCCATTGGCGAAGGCGTTGCGCGTGAGGTCGGCGAGCCGCACCATCTTGTTGACGGTGTCGCGGCCCTGCGGGTTCTGGTAGTGCTTGGCCTTGGCCAGCACGATCTCGACCTCCTCGTCATGGGCGAGGTAGTTGAGCGTTGTGACGATCGACCAGCGGTCCATCTGGCCCTGGTTGATCTGCTGGGTGCCGTGATAGAGGCCCGAAGTGTCGCCGAGCCCGATGGTGTTGGCGGTCGCGAACAGACGGAACGCCGGGTGCGGCTTGATGACCTTGTTCTGGTCGAGCAGGGTCAGGCGGCCCGACACTTCGAGCACGCGCTGGATCACGAACATCACGTCGGGGCGGCCGGCATCATATTCGTCGAACACCAGTGCGACGTTGTGCTGCAGCGCCCAGGGCAGGATGCCGTCGCGAAATTCGGTGACCTGCTTGCCGTCCTTCACCACGATCGCGTCCTTGCCGACGAGGTCGATGCGGCTGATATGGCTGTCGAGGTTGACGCGCACGCAGGGCCAATTGAGTCGCGCCGCGACCTGCTCGATATGGGTCGACTTGCCCGTCCCGTGGTAACCAGTCACCATCACGCGGCGGTTCTTGGCGAAGCCAGCCAGGATCGCAAGGGTGGTGGCGCGGTCGAAGCGGTAGTCGGCGTCGACTTCGGGAACATGCGGGTCGCTTGCGGAAAAGGCCGGCACCTCAAGGTCGCTGTCGATCCCGAACACCTGCCGCACCGACACCTTCATGTCGGGCACACCGGTCATCTCCTGCGCATTGGTCGTAGCGGCGGTCGTCATTCATCCTCCGAGGTCCCGGGCATTCCCGAAACCAGATTTCATGTTTGGCTGCGGTTGAAGGGCTTCGACGCCAGCCTAGCAGAGAGCACGCGCGGGCAGAAGCCTAAGCCTTGATCAAAGTTCCGTCGTTATATCATCGAGATAGGCATGAGTGGCCGTTTTCGAAAGGCTGCCCTGCGAATCGTGCCACCTTTTCGCCCGCCGGCTCTTCCCAGGATCTCGACGTGGCACCCGGAGCCGGGGTTCCTACTTATCGAGGATCTCCCCGCCCACCCTCTGTACCAACAGGAACCGCGTGGCCCATCTGCTCGATCCCCTCATTGCCTTCGTCTCAGCGCATGCGGGACTGGCTTATCTCACCCTGTTTCTGGCCGCCCTGCTGGAGGCGATCCCGATCGTGGGCTCGGTGGTTCCAGGCACGACCATCATCCTGGCGCTGAGCGCATTGATTCCGGGCGGCGAGCTGACCCTGCAATGGGTGCTGGCGGCGGCGATCCTGGGCGCGGTGCTGGGGGACGGCGGGGCGTTCTGGGTCGGCCATCGCAGGCAGCGCGAGATCTTGACGAGCTGGCCGTTCTCGAACTATCCGCGCCTGGTGGCGCAGAGCGAGGCCCTGTTCCACCGTTTCGGCACCCTGGCGATCTTCTTCGCCCGCTTTATCGCGCCGATCCGCGCCGTCGTACCGATCACGGCCGGCGCGCTCGACATCCCTCCGCCCCGCTTCTACGCCGTGAACATCCCTGCCATCGTGCTGTGGGCCTGCGCCCATGTCCTGCCCGGAGTATTCGCCGTGCAGCTGTTGCACCGTTATGGCGGCATTCCGCATCATAGCCATATCGCCAAGTCCACCTGGATCATCGCGACTGTCGCGGGCACGATCGTGGTCTGGCTCGTGCTGTGGCTCGTGCGGAAGCGACGCGAAACGCAGCTGGCGGCCGGCACGGCGGAATAGGCGGACGGCGGTCGCTAGAGCGTCTCCAGGGTAGCGCCGCGCCCCGGGATGGGTCCGGTGTAGCGGGCGCGCGGCCGGATCAGGCGGCCGAACTGCAGCTGCTCGCAGGCATGGGCGATCCAGCCGACGCAGCGCGCCATCGCGAACAGCGCCAGCTCGCTTCCCGGGGGCAGCCGCAGGCTGTGAACCAGCACGGCCAGCGCGTAATCGATGTTCACGAATTCGCCGGTCGCTTCCGCGATCCGCTCGGGCACCTCGCGGGTGAATTTGCGCGGCGCACCGGCGCGCGTCAGCGCCTCCAGCAGCGAGATGGCGCGAGGGTCGCCGTGCTTGTAAACGCCGTGGCCGAAACCGGCGAAACGCTCGCCGAGCGCCACCCGCTCGCGGATCAGCGGCGCGACATCGCGATCGATGAGTGCCTTCACCAGTTGCGACGCCAGCACGCCGGCGCCGCCGTGCTGCGGTCCCTTGAGCGCCGCCAGACCCGCGATGACGGCATCGTAGAGGCTGAGGCCCGTCGACGCCGCACAGCGGACGGTGAAGGTCGACGCGTTCAGCTCATGATCGGCCAGCAGCACCAGGGTTCGGCGGATCAGGTCCGGCGCATGTTCATGTCCGGGCGCCCAACTCCGCGCGACCTGAACATGGAGCGGGTCGGCTGACGCTGGCTGGTTCAACATGGTTGCGACCACAAGCCGAACGATGCGCGCGCCGACCAGCGCCCGACCGTCGGGCGCGCGGTTGAAAGCCGCGGGATCGGCATGTGTCGCCAGCGCCAGCACCGCGATGGCGCGGTCGATCGGCGCCGCGCGCCGCGCAGCATCGGCGATGAAACCCATCTCCTCCGACACGGCCGGAAGATTGCCCGGCGCAAACGGATCGAGCGCGGTCACGTCCCACAGCAGCGTCGCAGCATGCTCCAGCGTGCCGCGCACGGCCAGGTCGACGCAATTGACGCCGCGATAGATCGGACCGGCTTCGGTGATCGTCGACACGGCGGAATCGAACACGGGGAGGTCCGCATCGAAGCTGCGGAAGGCGCGCGGCTCGGGGGCCGGTGCGCGCCTTTCCTTCAGGGCTCGGATGTCCTCGGCGCGATAGCGGTTGCTGCGCGAATTCGGAGACGGCTCGGAGCGGACCAGTCCGCGGCTGACATAGGCGTAGAGGGTGGCCGGCGAGATCGCGAGTTCCGCCGAAGCTTCACGGGCAGATAGGTAAAGTCCACTGTCTTTTTTCATATTGATCAGCTTAATCAAGATTGATCAAGTTGTCGACTGGGCGGATCTTGTCAGCGTGATCATTCTCGAAGGAGACCCTCGCCATGACCATCCAGCTCGGCAAGACCCCGATCGGCCTCGACGGCATCGCCGCCGCCGAGACCGTGCTCAGCCACGTCGACGGCCAGCGGGGGGAGCTCATCATCGCCGGAGCGCGTGTGGCCGATCTCGCCGCCGCCAGCGGCTTCGAGGGCGTGACCGCCCGGCTATGGAGCGCGGCGACGAAGCGCACCGTCGGCGAGGCCGAGGTCCGCGCCGGCCTTGGCCGTGCCCGCGAGCGTGCCTTTGCCCGGCTGCCCGAGCTGCTCGCCGCGACCTCCGGCCTGTCGATCATCGACGGCTTCCGCGCCGCCGTCGCGGCGCTGCGGTCCGAACCCGGGCTCGACGACGAAGCCACGATCGTCGGCGCCTGCCCGGTGATCGCCGGCGCCCTGGTCCAGCGCGCCCAGGGAACACAGCCGATCGCGCCCGACCCTGACGCCGGTCACGCCGCAGACACGTTGCGGATGGTCCGCGGCGACACGCCCGAGAGCGGCGAGGTGGCGGCGCTGGACACGTATCTCGTCACCGTCAGCGATCACGGCATGAACGCCTCGACCTTCGCCGCGCGCGTCGTCGCCTCGACCCAGGCCGACCTGTTCGCGTCAGTCACCGCCGGCTATTGCGCGCTCACCGGCCCGCTGCATGGCGGCGCGCCGGAGCCGGTGCTGGAAATGCTCAACGCGATCGGCACGCGCGACAACATCAGGCCGTGGGTCGACGCGGCGCTCGGCCGTGGCGAGCGGCTGATGGGGTTCGGGCATCGGATCTATCGCGTGCGCGATCCGCGGGCCGACGTGCTCAAGGGCGCGATCGAGCGGCTGGCGGGCAGCGGGGCTGATCTGCCTTTTGCGAGCGAGGTAGAGGCTTACATTCGCCAAGCGCTGCGGCGGAAGAATCCGGAGCGCGTGCTCGACACCAATGTCGAGTTCTTCACCGCCATCCTGCTCGATGCGCTGAAGATTCCGCGCCAGGCGTTCACGCCGATCTTCGCGGTGGCGCGTGCCGCCGGCTGGACGGCGCATGCCCGCGAGCAACAGCGCACCGGGCGGTTGATCCGGCCGAGCTCGGCCTATATCGGGCCGAAGCCCTGATACCTTCAACGCGACGTGCGGCAGCCTCGCGCGCTGCCGCGCGTCAGCCCTTCACCACCGTCTTCAGGTAGTTGTAGGCCTTGATGATCTCGATCAGGCGATCCTCGGTGGAACGGTCGCCGCCATTGGCATCGGGATGGTGCTGCTTCACCAGCGCCTTGTACTTGACCTTGACATCCTCGAGCGTCGCGTCGGGACCGAGGCCCATCACCTGCAGCGCCTTGCGCTCGGCGTTGAAGACCTTGCGCGTCTCGGCCTTGGGAGCCGAGCGGGGATCCGGACGCCAACTGCCGCGGCCGTTGATCTCGGCGAATACGCTGAACGGATCGGCGGCATCGCCGAGATCGCCCTCGGCGCTGCCGGTGCCGCGCTTGGCCGACGTGTTGGCACCCATCTTCCAGGTCGGGCGGTGTCCGGTCAGCGCATCCTTCTGATAGCGCGCGACCGCTTCGGCGTTCATCCCCGAGAAGAAATTGTAGGACTGGTTGTACTCGCGCACGTGATCGAGACAGAAGTGCCAATACTCGCGCGCGTTCTCGCGTCCCTTGGGCGCGCGATGCGAGCCCTTGTTCTTGCAGTCCGGCCACTGACAGGGCTGGGCCTCCTCGCGCACCACCGGCTGCCGCGCAGCCTGTTTCTTGGGCTTGATGCGGATGGAGTCGAAGAATTTGTTTGAATCGATCGGCATGGCCGACTTTGACTACGCAACGCGAAAAGCTTCAAGTCTTGACATTGCGAATACCTCAGGCGGGGACCGCCGATTGACGAAAAATAATTTGATGCGTATTTCCAGAGACCATGCGGACCCGAGATGCTATCATCGATAAGTTGCGCGAAGCTTTCTCGCCCGAAAGCCTCGATGTTCAAGACGAATCACATCTGCATGAAGGCCATGTGGGCCATCAGCCGAGCGGTGAGACCCATTTCCGCGTGTATATTGTGTCGCAGGCCTTCGCCGGCAAGAGCCGTGTCGATCGCCACCGCCTGATCAACGCCGCATTGGCAGCGGAACTTGCCGGCTCGGTGCACGCGCTCGCGCTGCATGCGAAGGCGCCGGGCGAGGCTTGATCCCCAATTAGAACGCCGTGCCCGCACGGCGCGGCCGCGCCTCCTCGGTTTCGCCGCGCGGCACCGGTACGATACGCAGCGCGGTGATGCGATTGCGCTCCCGGCGCAGCACGCGAAAGCGGAAGCCGTGGAACGTGAAGCTCTGGCCGCGCTCGGGGATCGAACGCGCCTCGTGAATGACGAGACCGGCAACTGTCGTTGCTTCCTCATCGGGCAGCGTCCAGTCCATCGCGCGATTGAGATCGCGGATCGGCACTGAGCCATCGACGACGACGGACCCGTCCGGCTGCAGGCGCACACCCGCGACCTGCACATCTTGCTCGTCGGAGATGTCGCCGACGATCTCCTCCAGAATATCCTCCAGCGTGACGATGCCTTCGACCTCGCCATACTCGTCGACCACGAGCGCGAAATGCGTCTTGCGCCGGCGGAACGCCTTCAGCTGTTCCGACACGGAGCGCATCTCCGGTACGAACCACGGCGGCAGCGCCAGTGAAGCAACGTCGATGTGCGACACATCGCCCTCGGCGGCGCGGATCGCACGCAGCAGGTCCTTCGCATGCAGCACGCCGATGATGTTCTCCGGCGTGCCGCGCCACAGCGGGATGCGTGTGTACTCGGTGGCGAGCACCTCGCGCACCAGTTCCTCCTGCGGCAGGTCCGCATTCACCATCACCATTTCGGTGCGGTGGACCATCACGTCGGACACCTGCAATTCGCGCAGATCGAGCAGGCCGCCGAGCATGTCGCGGTCCTGCTTCTCGACCTTGCCTTCATGATGCAACAGATCAACGGCACCGCGCAGGCGTTCGGTCGGCGACAGGATCGGCTGATTGGCCCCGACCTTGAAGCCGATCAGCCGCATCAGCCCGCGCACGATCGCCTCGATCACGGCAAGCACCGGACCGAGCACGAACACAGTCGCGCGCATCGGCCTGGCGACCGCGAGCGAGACGCGATCCGGCGCATTGATCGCGATCGTCTTCGGCAGCACCTCGGCAAAGATCACGACCAGCGCGGTCATCACGCCGGTCGCGTAGAGCACGCCGACCTCACCGAACCAGGCGGTAAAAATACCGGTCGCCAGCGCGGAGGCGCCGATATTGGCGATGTTGTTGCCGAGCAGCAGGGCGCCGATCAGCCGTTCGCGCATGTCGAACAGGCTCGACACCACATCGGCATCGCGATTGCCCTGCTTCGACAGCCGCAGCATCGAGGCGCGGGAGGCACCGGTCAGCGCGGTCTCGCTCAGCGCAAAGAAGGCCGAGGCGGCGAGGAGGAGGATGACGACGGAGAGTGTGAACCAGTCCATGACGCCGATGTCGCTCTGTAGGGAGGCCGCCGATGATCCGTTGGCACTGCTCAATACGGCGTAAAGCCCGGGATCAGCTTCTGCTGCGCAATTTGGCCTGGAGAAAGTCGCGGACGCGCGCCGGATCGACGTCCTTCGCGATGACGGCGCGGCCGATGGCTTCCATCAGGATGAAGGTGAGCTTGCCGCGCTTGACCTTCTTGTCCTGCGCCATCAAGGCCAAGAGCCGATCGGCGTCGCCGATCCCCTCCTGGGCGAAGCCGGCGATGTCCTGCAGATGGGTCGGCAGACCGACCGCGGCAAGGTGACGCTCGATCCTGACGACGTCGTCGGGCGGCAGCATGCCGAGCTCGGCCGAGAACTGCGCCGCCAGCACCATGCCGACCGCGACGCCCTCGCCATGGAACAGCCGGTCGGAGAAGCCGGTCACGGCCTCCAGCGCATGGCCGAAGGTGTGGCCGAGATTGAGCAGCGCCCGGTCGCCGGTCTCGCGCTCGTCGCGGGCGACGATCGCCGCCTTGGCGCGACAGGAGGTCGCGACCGCGTGCTCACGCGCCGCACCGCCCTTGACGATGTCGGCATGGTTGGCCTCGAGCCAGGCGAAGAAGCTGGCATCGCCGAGCAGGCCGTATTTGGCGACCTCGGCATAGCCGGCGCGGAACTGGCGCGGCGACAGGGTGTCGAGCACGGCCGTGTCGGCGATCACCAGCACCGGTTGGTGGAAGGCGCCGAGCAGGTTCTTGCCCTGGGGCGAATTGATGCCGGTCTTGCCGCCGACGGAGGAATCGACCTGCGCCAGCAGCGAGGTCGGCACCTGCACGAAATCGACGCCGCGGCGCAGGATGGCGGCCGCGAAGCCGGCGAGATCCCCGACCACCCCGCCGCCGAGCGCGATGACGAGATCGTTGCGCTCGATCCTGGCAGCGATCAGCGCCTCGCTGACCTTCTCCAGGCCGGCATAGGTCTTGGAGCCCTCGCCCTCATCGACCACGATCGTGGACGCCGGGATGCCCGCCTCCGCCAGGATCGCCTCGGCCGGCTTCAGCCAATGCGCGGCCACGGTACGGTCGGTGACGATGGCGGTGCGCACGCCGGGCCGCAGTGCCGCGATCCGCTGGCCGAGTGAAGCCACCACGCCGCGGCCGATGACGATGTCATAGGCGCGCTCGCCGAGCGCGACGTCGACGATGATCGGATCGGAATGCTTCAGTGGTGCTGTCATCGGAGCGCGCCCATCGCCTGCGGAGGATCGGGTTGAACTGGATCGGGTTGTGGTCCGGCCGGCCCCGCCTCGGTCTCCGGTGGCGAGAAGAACGCCTGCAGCGCCTCCATGCAGTCCTCGACAACGCGATCATGCGGCACATCGCGCGAGCAGATCGTGAGATCGGCAAGCTGGTAGACCGGCTCGCGCTCGACGAGCAGGCGAGCGACCGTGCCTTCCGGATCGGCGGTCTGCAGCAGCGGCCGGTCGGCCCGCCGCCGGACGCGGCGCATGATCACGTCGGCATCGGCCTTGAGCCACACCGAGACCGCCTTCTCCTGGATGCGCCGCCGCGTCTCCTCGCGCATGAAGGCGCCGCCACCGGTTGCCAGCACCGCCGGACCATTTTCGAGCAGACGGGCGATCACCCTGGCCTCGCCGTTGCGGAAATAGTCCTCGCCGCGCGACTCGAAGATTTCCGGTATGGTCATGCCGGCCGCGGTCTCGATCTCGGTGTCCGCATCGACGAAGGGCAGCCGCAACCGCGCCGCGAGCCGCCGGCCCACGGTCGACTTGCCGACACCCATCATGCCGACCAGCACGATCAGTCGCTTGCCGAGGCCTGCGAGAATCGCGGCCTCCGGAGCGGCTGGGCTGGGTGCGGGTTGCGTCGTGTCGGTCATCTCCAGGCTTCTAACCCAGCCCCTGCTGCTTTCAAAGGCATCCTGTTCCGTCCCCCCGAGCCAAGGCGAGCTGCCCGGTCTGCCCGACGGGCTTGCAAGGCCGATGCGAACATGTTGGATGAAACCGTTCCCTTTCTGGTGGCCTGCGCGACCGACATGCCCAGCCTGTTCCGCTTCCTGACCGTCATCGCCGTCATCGTCGGCGTGGTCTATGGCGCGATCTACGCGCTGGCGAATTTCGTCAATCCGAAGCCGCGCGAGATGACGGTGACGATCCCGCCCGACAGGTTCCAGAAGAGATGAACGGCGCCGCGGCGACGAACCGAAAAGCCACAGGGCATTGATTAAGAATTTTGCGGTTGTCTGAGGCGGCCGGGCGCCGCGATATCGGCCAGATTTGCAGTCACCGCTCGCCGTGCCGGCACGAATACCTCGTAGTGATTCGATCGCCTCGGACGCAGCGGATTTCACGACATGAAGGTCAAGGCCTCCGACGCCGGGCTGATGAGCCTGTTCCTCGACATGATGGCCGCCGAGCAGGGCGCCGGTCAGAACACGCTGGACGCCTATCGCCGCGACCTCACCGATCTCTCCGAATTTCTCGGCGGCAAGGCCAACGGCTTCGCCACGGCCGACACCCAGGCCTTGCGCGACTATCTCGCCGATCTCGACACCAGGGGTTTCAAATCCTCCAGCGTGGCGCGGCGGCTGTCGGCGATGCGGCACCTGTTTCGCTTCCTGCTGAGCGAGCGCATCCGCAGCGACGATCCCGCCGCCATCCTGTCGGGCCCGAAACGCGGCCGGCCGCTGCCCAAGGTGCTGTCGATCGGCGATGTCGACCGCATGCTGACCCGCGCCAAGGAGCTCTCCGAGGTCGCCGACGCCTCGCCGTCGCAGCGGCTGCGGGCGCTGCGACTGTATTGCCTGCTCGAGGTGCTCTACGCCACCGGCCTGCGCGTCTCCGAGCTGGTGGCGCTGCCGCGCACCGCGGCGCGCAACGACGCCCGCATGATCGTGGTGCGCGGCAAGGGCAACAAGGAGCGGCTGGTGCCGCTGAACCAGGCCTCGCGCCAGGCGATGGCCGACTATCTCGCCGCCCTGGATGCGCTGAAGCCCGAGAAGAAGGCCAGCGCCACCTTCGGCAAATGGCTGTTTCCCTCGTTCGGCGAGAGCGGCCACCTCACCCGCCAGCACTTCGCCCGCGACCTCAAGGAGCTCGCGGTGGCGAGCGGCCTGCCGGCCCGGCTGGTGTCGCCGCACGTGCTGCGCCACGCCTTCGCCAGCCATCTGCTGCACAACGGCGCCGACCTGCGCATCGTCCAGACCCTGCTCGGCCACACCGACATCTCGACCACCCAGATCTACACCCACGTGGTCGAGGAGCGGCTCAAGAGCCTGGTGCGGGACCTGCACCCGCTGGCCGAGACCTGACCTCGCTTCACACCTTCCCGAAACCAAATCCGCCGGCGTGACGCCCGGCCGGCTTGACTTCGCGCCCGTCTGCCCCGAAAGAGCGCCATCCTGCCCGCGATCCCGGCGCGATGCCTGGAGGCTGGGCACCGATCGTACCCTAAGCTCCTGAAGTCCTTCGGCTTCAGGTCCGAAGGTCGAACCGATTTCGTCTCCCAGCGCTCTTCCTTCAGCTCTTCCATGCCGGATCCCATGCGCAGCTACCTCGATTTCGAAAAGCCCGTTGCCGAGCTCGATTCCAAGGTCGATGAACTCCGGGCGATGGCCGCCTCCGGCACCGACATCGGCGAGGAGGTCAGCCGGATCGAGGAGAAGGCCGGCCAGGCGCTGGCCGAGCTCTACGCCAATCTGACGCCCTGGCAGAAGACGATGGTCGCGCGCCACCCGCAGCGGCCGCATTTCACCGATTTCGTCAGCGGGCTGATCACCGAGTTCACGCCGCTGGCCGGTGACCGCAAGTTCGGCGAGGACGCCGCCTTGCTCGGCGGCTTCGGCCGCTTCCGCGGCGAGCCGATCTGCGTGATGGGCCAGGAAAAGGGCGCCACCACCGAATCCCGACTGAAGCACAATTTCGGCATGGCCCGCCCCGAGGGCTACCGCAAGGCGGTCCGGCTGATGGAGATGGCCGAGCGGTTCGGCATCCCGGTGCTGTCGCTGGTCGATTCCGCCGGCGCCTATCCCGGCCTCGGCGCCGAGGAGCGCGGCCAGGCCGAGGCCATCGCCCGCTCCACCGACGCCTGCCTGTCGCTCGGCGTGCCGAATGTCGCGATCATCACCGGCGAGGGCGGGTCGGGCGGCGCCATCGCCCTGACCACCGCCAACCGGGTGCTGATGCTGGAGCACGCGATCTACAGCGTGATCTCGCCGGAAGCCGCCTCTTCGATCCTGTGGCGCGACGGCACCAAGGCGCAGGAAGCCGCCAACAACATGAAGATTACCGCCCAGGACATGCTCCGCTTCCACGTGGTCGACACCGTCATCAAGGAGCCGGTCGGCGGCGCCCACCGCGACCCGGCGGCCATGATCGCGGCGACCGGCGAGGCCATCGCCTTGGCGTTCGACGAGCTGAAGGGCCTCGACGCCGACGCGATCCGCAAGCAGCGCCGGCAGAAGTTTATGGACATCGGCCGCAAGCTCGGCTGACCGGGCCGGAGCCGAGCTCCCGGCGCTCGCGGTTTTGTGAGTCTTTCCAGCCGTTTGGCCGCATTTCGGCCCCGCCGGCGGGGTCTGCTGTTTAGGAGTTGTTGACCAAAGCGGCCGGGGCCTTTCGGCATCGCCGGGGCGCGGGTTGCGAGGCTTGGGGTCAAAGGCTACAATTTTAATCAATGGTTTGACGGCATGACGCAGGGTCGACCCGTGATTTATCCAGCTTTCGGGCCGATCGCGTGAGATGAGACTGGGGTGTTGCGGCATGCCGGGTTTGCGGGGAGCTTTGCTTTGATCAACCGCGCTTTCGTCCGGGTTCTGATGACCTCGGCGGTGTTGGCCGCCGGCGCGCTGCTGACGGGTTGCAACAGCGATCAGGTCGCGCTCGCCACCAACGCCAAGGCCAACCAGCCGGTGCCGCCGAAGCTCGTCGCGACGATGGGCGAGAAGGACATGGATCTGCAGTCGCCGATCCTGGTCCGCGTGTTCAAGCAGGAAGCCGAGCTCGAGGTCTGGAAGCAGGACCGCTCGGGCAAGTTCGCGCTGCTCAAGACCTATCCGATCTGCCGCTGGTCCGGCGATCTCGGACCGAAGGTGCGCGAGGGCGACCGCCAGGCGCCGGAGGGCTTCTACTCGATCAATCCGAGTCAGATGAACCCGCAATCGGCCTACTATCTGTCCTTCAACACCGGCTATCCGAACGCGTTCGACAAGGCGCTCGGCCGCACCGGCTCGCAGCTGATGGTGCATGGCGACTGCTCCTCGCGCGGCTGCTTCGCGATGACCGACGAGCAGATCGCCGAGATCTATGCGCTCGGGCGCGAGTCCTTCTTCGGCGGCCAGCGCGCCTTCCAGTTCCAGGCCTATCCGTTCCGGATGACGCCGGTGAACATGGCCAGGCACCGCAACAATCCGAACATGCCGTTCTGGCGCATGATCAAGGAAGGCTACGACCATTTCGAGGTCACCCGGCAGGAGCCGAAGGTCGACTTCTGTGAGAAGAAATACGTCTTCGACGCCCAGAAGCCGCCGGGCGCGACGCATGATCCGGTGTTCGACGCCTCCGCCAAGTGCCCGGCCTACGTCGTGCCCGACGAGATCACCGCCGCCGTGCGCGACAAGCAGCAGGCGGACGAGGCGGAATATGCCAAGCTCGTCGCCAAGGGCACGCCGGTCGCCAAGCTCAACACCGGCATCGATGGCGGCATGAACCCCATCTTCGCCAGCCGCGTGCCAGGGGCCTCCACCGGCCTGTCCGATGCCGGCGAAGCGCCGGGCCTGTCGCTCGCCAATTTCACGCCGGCGCCAGGCACGATCCCCGGTCATGTCAACCCGCCGCGCGCGCCCGGCGCCGACGAGGTCGCCGCGATGCCGGCCGGTGCGGCTCCGGCTCCCGCAGTGGCGCCCTCCACCCGGGTGGCGGCCGTCAGTGCGCCGGAGAAGCCGAGCTTCATGTCGAGCCTCGCCCGCAAGGTCGGGATCGGCGGCAATGCCGCGGCCGACACCAAGGCTGCGACCGCGAAGCCCGAGAGCAAGACCGCGGAGGCCAGGCCCTCGGAGATCAAGCCCGCCGAGATCAAGCCTGCGCCCAAGCCGGTCGCGGCGAAGCCCGCCGAGACCCGGCAGGCCGCCGCGCGGCCGCCGTTCAAGCCCGCCGCCGGCGACGCGCCCGCCACCACGGCCTCGGCCCCCGCGCAGACCCAGACCGCGCTGGTCTCCGGCGCCGTGCCAGTGCTGCAGTCGAACTCGTTCGACAGCCGGTTCGCAGGATTCAAATAGTAAGCCGTCCATCGAGCGCCGCTTTTTTTGCGAGACACCGAGTCCGCCGGACGCTAGCCGCGCGCTCGGGTGCCACCCTCCCCTGGAGGGGGAGGGTGGCACCGCGTTTGTGGTGCCGTCGTGGTCAGCAATCTCAAACTGCATTTGGGGACGCGCGTCATTGTCCTCGCGACGCTCTTCGCGTCCGAGTGATGCATTGATCTCACCCTCTTCCGAAGCGAGGGTGCAGGGAAGGCCGGACCTCGACTGAGGCCCGTGGCCCGCCTGCGAAAAAATGCAGGCGGCAGGTACCACAGGTCCAGCCGGACGATCCGGCCCTCCCTGCGCGATAGTTTTAACGGCTGCTTCGCGATCTCCCTGGGGACCGGGCTGTCTTGCCCCCATCACCGGCGAGATGCGCGGGGCATCATCAGCCGGCTTGACCTCAGCATCGGGAGGTCAGGACCACGCGACTTGACCGTGCGAGCCGATGTTGTTCGTCCGCGCGAATGATCACGCTGCAAACCGGCCCGCCCATCACGTCCCGCACTCCACGCTTCGTGACGACCGCGCAGCGCCCCTCGTCGATGAGGCGGGACGGACGGAATAGATCACGAAATTCCGAAATTTGGAAGCGGCATATTTTTGCTGATGGGACTGGACAGCCCAAATCAGCTTGAACGCGCGGGCAAATTCAGTTTTTCCGCGCAGCGCGTTTCTCATCGCTGCGAGGCATGGACCCGCCCGCCGCACGCGGGATGCAGGACCGAATCGCCCGACGGGCAGAGGCGCCAGCGTCGGCGCCCAAGCCTTCATGGCCGGGCCGGCCGGTTGACGGCTGGAATATCATGTCATATTAAAAGTTACATGAGACCCAACAGCCAGTTGTCCGGCATCCTGCACGTCCTGCTCCACATGGCGGAGCACGACGGTCCGGTCACGTCCGAGGCCCTCGCAGCGATGATGCAGACCAATCCGGTCGTGATCCGCAGAATCATGGCGGGCCTCCGGGACAGCGGCTATGTGCGCTCCGAGAAAGGCCATGGCGGCGGCTGGACGCTCGCCTGCGATCTGGCGACCGTCACCCTGCGCGACGTCTACGATTCACTCGGGCGTCCATCGCTGTTCGCCATCGGCCATCGGAGCGAGACTCCCGACTGCCTCGTCGAGCAGGCGGTCAATGCGGCGCTCGACACCTCCATCCGGGCCGCCGAGACCTTGCTGCTGTCCCGTCTCGGCGCCATCACGCTGGCGGCGCTGAGCGCTGATTTCCACGACCGCCTCGAACGACGCAAGCGACCTCGCAAAGGAGACATTTGTCATGCCGGCTGACATTGCCGACGGCGCTCAGCAGTTCATCCGCGCGTTTTCCGATCCCGAATTCGTCGCGCGCTACACGGATGGTCCACGGCGCTTCGTGCCCGGTCTCGACGGGCTGCACCGGATGACGGCGGTCCTGCTGGCCGAGCGGGCGCCCGAACATGCGAGGGTGCTCGTGCTGGGCGCGGGCGGCGGGCTCGAGCTCACCGCGTTGGCGGAAGCGCAACCATCGTGGACCTTCGTCGGCGTCGATCCGGCGCCGCAGATGCTGCGACTCGCCGAACGCACGCTCGGCGCGCGGACGAGCCGGGTCGAACTGATCGAGGGCACCATCGACGATGCGCCGGCCGGCCCGTTCGACGCGGCGACATGCCTGCTGACGCTGCATTTTCTGCCAGCACCGGAACGGTTGCGGACAGTCCGCGCCGTGCACGACCGGCTCCACCCTGGAGCGCCTTTCGTGGTGGCCCATAGCTGCCTGCCCAACGAGCCCGTCGAGAGGTCGCTGTGGCTGAATCGGTACGCGGCCTATGCCGTTGCGTCCGGCACAGACCCCGAGCAGGCCAGGACGATGCACGCGACCGTCGATGCCAGCGTCAACATGCTGAGCCCAGCGGAGGATGAAGCCATCCTGCGTGACGGCGGCTTTCGCGATGCCCGTCCATTCTTCACAGCGCTGACCTGGCATGGCTGGATCGGCCACGCCTGAACCGCCGCTGAGCATCACCGATGCCCCCTGAACGAACGCGATCAGGGCCTGCTAATTAGTTGCCCGGCCTGCGCCGGCATCCACGCATGTCCCTCCCCGCGGCCCCCGAAGAGGTGGATGACGCGGCTTGCGGACAGGCTTCGCGCCGGAGCCGTGCCACGTCTCAGCCTGCGTGATGTCGCGCACGGAGCGCCGGGACGCGATCTGCGACAAACGGCGCGTCACCCGAGGCGAGGTGACGCAACCGAGAGGAGCAGGTCATGAGCTTTTGGGATGATATCGGAGATGCCGTCAGTTCCGCCGTGGACGACGTGAAGGACGTCGCGAAGGATGTGGCGGGTGCGGTCGGCGGTGCGGCGGGCGCCGTGGTCGATACGGTCGAGCACGTCGCCGGCGATGCGGCCCATGCCGTGGGCAGCGTGGTGCATGGCATCGGCGCGCTCGGCGGCGAGGCCATCCATACCGTGGGCGGCGTACTCGGCGCGATCGGGCACGGTGCCGAGGCTATCGGCGGCGGCCTGCTTCACACCGTAGGCGACGTCGCGTCGACCGTGGTCCATGTCGGCGGCGACGTCCTCCATACCGGGATCAACGTCGCCGGCGACGTGGCGTCCGGGGTCGGCCACCTGGTACATGGCGACATCGACGGCGTCATCAACGACGTCAAGCATATCGGCGGCGACATCGTCGACGGCGGGCTCAAGGTCGGTGGCGACGTGGCGCATGGCGCCCTCGACGTCGCCGGCGACCTCGCACACACCGCGGTCGGCCTCGGCGAGGCCGGGCTGGAGGCGGCCGGCGCAGTCGGCCACGGCGCGCTCGGCATGGCCGGCACCATCGTCGGAACGGCCGGCGAGGTCGGCATGGACGCGCTCGACGCTGCAGGCGCCGTGGTGAAGGGCGGCTTCGACGCCGGCGTAGCGGTGGCCGACGGCGCCATCGGCGTGGTCACCGACACGGCGTCGGCGGCGGGCCACCTGATCGGCGGACCGATCGGCGAGGCGATCTCCGGCATCGCCCACGGCGCCGATGCGGTCGGCACCGGCATCGTCGATGGCGTCGGCCATTTCGTCGGCGAGGGTCTCAACGGGCTGGCACAGACCGCCGGCGAGTTGAGCCACTCTCTGGGGCAGCAGCTCGACGCGATCGGCCACGACCTGGGCTCGCTGGTCAACGACCTCAGCCATGGCGATCTCGGCGCGGCGATCGGCGACGTCTTCAAGCTGGCCCAGGACGGCCTGCGCAGCGACGGCAGCATCCAGATCGCTCATGCGGGACAGGACGGCGGCAGCCATGGCGGGTTCTGGGACTCGATCGCGCAGGCGATCCATCAGTCCGCCGACAACGTCCAGGGCAGTCAGGGCCCCGGCTTCCCCGGCCCGTTGCACGGCGAGGGCTCGTCGCACAACCCGATCATCGTCGACAATTTCGGCGACCATGGCCATGCGGGCAACACCGGCATCGTACCGCCGAATTTCGACCACGCGCCGGTGGCCGTGCACGACGCGCCGCACGCCGACTACAGCCACATCGTCCAGATGGACGACGCGCATCACTTCGCGATGCATGGCTGAGGCAACGCCGCTCGGCCGGCAGGCATCCCGCCGTGATCGTCACGGCGGGATGTCGCGTCAGGATCGATCGGCGTCGTGCTGGACGATGGCCGGCGGTGCACCGGTGGCCTGCGCGCGATCTCGCGGCAGGGGATCGTTCATCGCCGAGAGCGCGCATAGCGCCAGCGAGCCCCAGACGGCGGCGCTGAAATACAGCGACATCCAGGCGATCTCTTCCTTCCAGTGCTCGAACTCGTGGGTGACGGTCCAACGCGTGGCGGAGTCGCGCAGACCGGCGAGCGGATGCAGGAGTGGCGTGCCGGCGGCGCGCTCGATGCGCCAGCGCTTCACATACATCGGGACGTCGATCACGACCAGGAAGGCGAGATAGCAGGCGATGCCGACGAGGCCCGCGATCAGAAGGCCGCGCACCAGGCCGTCGAACTCCGGCAGCAGCCGGCCGAGGCCGATGCCGACGAACAGGAAGGCCACCGCCCACAGCGAGTTCTCGATCGCGTTGTAGAGGAAATTCCGGGTGACGACGGCGTACCAGGAACAGATCTCCGCGACGACGATCAGCGGCACGATGATGCGGGCCATGTTAACCGCGGTCTCGGCATCGGCGATCGCGCCGAGCTGCGCGAGGATGATGGCCCACTGCGCCGCGAAGGCGATCTCGGCGATGGTCGCGACGGTGCGGCCGATGAACACGCTCGACAGCCAGCTGTCGACCAGGCAGATGCGCTGCACGTCGGCGCGCGGCAGCACCGAGCGGAAGGCGCAGCCGAACACATAGGCCGCCGACAGCGCCAGCATCGAACTGGTCTGGGACGCCTGACCCGACGAACTGCTGCCGCCGTTGAGCTGCCGGTACAGGATGAACCAGAACACGATGTTGGCGAGGCTGACGAGCGTCAGCATCGCCCACCACAGGGCGACCGGGTTCGACAGGGCTCGCGACTGCGCACGCATCCGGGCACTCCAAATTTCATGTGAACGACATCGGATCGTATTAATTCCGTCATGCAGCGGCAACCCATTCCGGCCACGGAGGATCGCAAAAGGCCGTGTGCCGGCGAGCCCTGCGGCCTGCACTGGGAGTTTCGTCACGATGTCCCGAGTTCCCTGCAGCGCGGCGGCCCTTGCGCCTCGATGGTCGGATTCCAAACCCCTTGCATGGATCGGCACGGGCGGAGGTGCTGCCCGCGTTGACGCTTCGCTAACCGCGAATCGCGCGTGCCAAAACCGGTCCCGCCGCGGACCGTAGCTCGGCTGAGCGAGGGTACATTGCCGATGTTGACGATCCTGTCCTGCCTGCCCGCCGATCATGATCTGCGCTACGTCGCCGCCGCACTGCTCGTCTGCGTGCTCGGCTCGATTCTGTCCATGCGGCTGCTCGCGCGGGTCCGTCGCAACGCCGGCCTCCGCCGCTTCCATCTGCTGTTTCTGGCCGGACTCGTGGCCGGTGGCACGGTCTGGACCACGCACTTCGCCGCGGTCCTCGGCTACGACACGCCAGGATACCGCTCGTTCGAGCCGGCGATGACCTTCGCCTCGCTCGGACTGGCGGTGGCCTTTGCGTGGCTCGGCTTCTTCATCACGACACGCACCCAGCGCGGCCCGCTGATCGAGGCCGGCGGCGCGGTGTTCGGCTTCGGCATCGCCGCCATGCATTACAGCGGCATGAGCGCGCTCAAGCTCGACGGCGTGCTGACCTGGAACGTGCCGATGGTGTGGCTCTCGATCGCGCTTGCAACGGTGTTCGGTGCCGTTGCCGCCAACCGCATCGCGCGGCCGGTCACCCGCTTCTGCAAATATGGCAGCTCGCTCGCGATGGTGCTTGCGATCCTGAGCCTGCACTTCACCGGCATGCTCGCGTTGACCCTGGCACCCATGGCGGCCAGCAGCGCGCCGGTGCAGTCGCTGTCGGACAGCCTGATGCTGGTCACGGTCGTCACCGGCATCGGCCTGATCATGGCGATGGCCGCCTCGGCCTACATGATCGACATGCAGGCGACGCAGGAAGCGGTCGAAGGCTATCGGCAATTGGCGCTGCAGGACCCGCTGACCGGCCTGCCGAACCGCAGCGGCCTCGGCCAGCGGCTCGCGCCGCTGCTCACCGAGGGCGACGAGACCGCGCATCTGGCGGTGCTCGCGATCGACCTCGATCGCTTCAAGGACGTCAACGACGCGCACGGCCATGCCGCGGGCGATGCGGTGCTGACGGTGATCGCACAGCGTATTGCATCGACGCTGCAGCCGGGCGAGTTCCTGGCGCGAATCGGCGGCGACGAGTTCGTCGCCGTCAAGAGCGAGATCTTCGCGTGCACCGAGGCGGCGAAGTTCGCCGAGCGGATGCGCGCGCTGGTACTGGCGCCCGTCGAGTGGGAGGAGCGCAGCCTCTCGGTCGGCTGCAGTATCGGCATCGCGCTGCATCCCGACCACGGCCTGACCTCGGACGAGCTTCTCACCCGCGCCGATCTCGCGATGTACCGCGCCAAGAGTCTCGGCCAGGGCAAGATCTGCACCTATGAGCCGTCGATGGACGAGGCCAGCCGGCGCCGCGCCGAGCTCGCGATCGACCTCAAGCGCGCGCTGGTGCGCAACGAGTTCGAGCTGCACTACCAAGTTCAGAACGACACGCAGAGCGGCGGCATCGTCGGCTTCGAGGCGCTGCTGCGGTGGAACCATCCGGTGAAGGGCCGCGTGCCGCCGAACGATTTCATTCCGATGGCCGAACAAACGGGGCTGATCGTCGACATCGGCGACTGGGTGCTGCGCACCGCCTGCGCCACCGCCGCGACCTGGAGCCGGCCGTTCAAGGTCGCCGTCAACGTCGCGCCGATGCAGCTCAACCACGACCTGCCGAAGCGCGTCGCCGAGGTGCTGCGCGAGACTGGATTGGCGCCGGAGCGGCTGGAGATCGAGCTGACCGAGACCGGTATCATCGCCGACCGCCAGCATGCGCTGCAGGTGATGCAGGCCTTGAAGGCGATCGGCGTCACCGTGGCGATGGACGATTTCGGCACCGGCTATTCGTCGCTGTCGACCCTGCAGGTGTTTCCATTCGACAAGATCAAGGTCGACAAGAGCTTCATCCAGTCGGTCGAGACCAGCGTGCACGCCGCGGCGATCGTCAAGGCGACCCTGCTGCTCGGGCGCAGCCTCAACATCCCGGTGCTCGCCGAAGGCGTCGAGACCGAACAGCATCTCGCCTTCCTGCGCGAGGAAGGCTGCAGCAGCGTACAGGGCTTCCTGTTCGGCAAGCCGATGCCGCAGGAGGCGATCAGCCGGATGATTCGTGAGGTCGGAGGTACGCCGGCGGCTGCCGTCGACGTACAGGCCAAGAAGGCTGCGGCCGCGTGAGGGCAGATCTTGTCATCGTGATTGCCTTGCGGCTGAACTGAACAGGCGGCCGCGAATGTGATGGCTCACCCTCCCCTGGAGGGGGAGGGTGACCGCGGCACGCAGCCCGGCCGAGCTCGGCGCAGCGTTACTCAGAACGTGCGGATGATCTTGAAGTCCAGCCCGTCGGCCGCGGCGAGATGCATCGCCATGTCGGCGCGGCCCTGCCGGATCGTCACCTCGCCGCGCGCGCCGGAATAGACGATGTTGCGGCCGGCGGCAGCGAGCGGTCGCAGGGACAGCGAGCCGGCGCGCTCGGCCGCCGCCTTGAGAAAGCGCAGGCCCTCGTAGTTCGACTGGCCGACCGATCCGACCGGCGGCGCATCGGCGCCGAACATCGCGGTGTAGCGGCTCATGAACGCGTCATTGGCCTTGGAGCCGATGCAACAGAAATAGCCGGAGGCCGAATACAGGTTCTCGGTGTTGTCGGCGCCGATGCCGAGCAGCACCGTTTCGTCCACCGCGCCGGCGAGACGCAGGGTGGTCGCGGCGAGGCCCGACTCGCCGAAGGCGCGATTGAAGGTAATGCTGTCGGTGCCGATCAGCGAGATCAGCACGACGTCGGGCCTGGCGGCGCGGATCCGCGCCAGATGCGCCTCGTGATCATCCTCGCCCACCGGCACGAACTCCTCGCCGACCACCTGGCCGCCGGCCTCGGTGATGAAGGTCTTGGTCTGGAGGTGCGACTGCCACGGCCAGACATAGTCGCTGCCGATCAGATACCAGCGCCGGGCGCGCTTGTTCTCCGCCAGCCAGTGGATGGCGGGGCGCGTCTGGCTGTGCGGCGTCTCGCCGATCGCCATCACGCCGGGCGTGCGCTCGCCGCCTTCATAGACCGGCGTATACACATAGGGGATGCGTCCGCGGGTGAGCCGGCGCAGCGCCAGCCTCACCGCGCTGATATGCGAGCCCATGACCACGTCGATGTCGTCGAATTCGAGCGCGTCCCTGGCGCGCTCGGCCACCTCGTCCGCCGGCCCGCCGGAATCGTAGAACGACAACTCGATCTCGCGCCCGAGAATGCCACCGTGGCGGTTGATGTCGGACACCGCGAGCAACGCGCTATTGGTCGCGGCCGGGCCCCAGATGCCGGGTGACCCGGAGAAGGTGAGGAAGTTGCCGATGCGCAGCCTGTTCTGGGAGCCGCGCCGCTGGATACGGTCAGGATCGAAGGGGGCGAGTGCAGGAAGGCCGGCCCGCCGGGGCGGGCTCCTGAACAGCAGGGATGGCGGCAGACGGAGACGCCCGGCCGTGACAGATCCTGTCGAGAGCACACCCACTCCTTGGCCGCAACCGTGCCTGGCCCATTGTGGGCCGGCGGTCATACGCCGTCAAAATCAGCACGCGTTCGGCAAATATCCTATTCGAAAATGTTGAATGTTCAAGAATTGGGATGCATATAGATCGGGCAGCTACTGCCGGACATTCATTCAAGTCGGGACCGCAAGCGAAGTTCACCGTGGCCAAACCGCCCCATCCCAACAGCCCCCTCACCGAACATCTCGCCTACCTGCTCGCGCAGGCCAACCGGGAGATCAACCGGCAGCTGGAGTCACGCCTGAGCACCGAGGGCGTGCCCGTCGAGCAGTGGCGCATCCTCAAGGTGCTCTCCGACGGCGAGGGGCACTCGATGGGCGATCTCGCCGACGCGGTCCTGCTGAACCACCCGACCCTGACCAAGATGATCGACCGCATGGTCTCCGACTCGCTGGTCTACCGCCGCCAGGACGCCCACGACCGGCGCAAGGTGCTGATGTTCATCAGCGATCATGGCAAGGCGCTATGCAAGCGGCTGAACTCGCTGGCCGCCAGCCAGGAGGCGCACATCCTGGAGAACTACGGCGACAAGGCCACCGGCGAGCTGAAGCGGCTCTTGGAAAATCTGATCGACGCGGCGAGCTGAGGCACGCTGCGCGGCCGACATCAGGGCTAAGCTCTATCCTCCCGTCATTGCGAGCGCAGCGAAGCAATCCAGAGCCCCGCCCACCACCCTGGATTGCTTCGCTGCGCTCGCAATGACGCGGAAATCGGAGCGGTCTTCGCGTCGCATCAAGACGACTTGACCACGCCTCGTCTCCTCGCCTGCGGCAAATCGGGCGGTCCGCCCGGCAACGCCGGGATAGACGCAAGACGAATCCTCCCTCATCCTGTCCTGTGACGATCGCGACGAACGGGCCGCATAGAGCCCGCGCGCAGTCGCCGGCCGCAATCGACCGGACGAGGACACGACACAGGGAGGACAGGCCATGGGCATTCACCTGCTCGATCGCGCCATCGGCAGCGATTATCCGACATTCGCAAGCACCGCTGACATCCGCGCCGTCGAGCAGACGCCGTATGGCGAACGGATCGCCGCGCAGAGCACCTATGAGGCGTTGAAGTGCGGCGCCTCGGTCAACCCGGATGCGCCGGCGATCCAGTTTCTGCCCAACGCCGATCCGGCCGACACGCCGGTCGTGATCTCCTATCGCGACTTCATCGCCCGGGTGACGCAGGCGGCGAACATGTTTCATGCGCTCGGCGTCGGCCCCGACGACGTCGTCAGCTTCATGCTGCCTTTGGTGCCCGACGCCTTCGTCACGCTGTTCGGCGCCGAGGCCGCCGGCATCGCCAACCCGGTCAATCCGCTGCTCGAGCCGCACCAGATCGCCGAGATTCTCGATGCCGCCAGGACCAAGGTGCTGGTGGCGCTCGGCCCCCTGCCCGGCACCGACATCTGGCAGAAGGTCGAGAAGGTGCGCGGCGGCCTCAAGCACCTCAAGGCGATCGTGCAGGTGCATGGCGGCGGCGGGGACCCCGCCAACGGCATTCACGCGTTCAATGACCTGATCGGAGCGCAGCCGAGCGACCATCTCGTCAGCGGCCGGCAGATCAAGGCCAGCGACACCGCCGCCTATTTCCACACCGGCGGCACGACCGGCACGCCGAAGCTGGTGCGCCATAGCCATGGCAACCAAGTCTATCAGGCCTGGGGGATCAACCTGGTCCTGAAGGCCAAGCCCGGCGGCACCTTGCTGTTCGGCATGCCGCTATTCCATGTCGGGGGATCGCTGACCCAGGCGCTGCAGACGCTGTCGGCGGGCGGGTCCCTCGTCGTGCTGTCGGGCGCCGGCTGGCGCAATCCGAATGCGGTGCGCAACATCTGGGGTCTGGTGCAGCGCTTCAAGCCGGAGACGCTGTCGAGCGTGCCGACGGTGCTGGCGGCGACGCTCGCGGTGCCGCAAGGCGCCGCCGACATCTCCAGTCTGCGCTATGCCGCGGGCGGCGGCTCGGCGATTCCGGTCGCCGTGGGGCAGGCGATCATGGACAAGCTCAAGCTGCCGGTGATCGAGGTCTACGGCATGACCGAGACCGCGAGCGTGCACACCATGGCCTATCCGGACCAGCCGATCCGGCTCGGCTCGGTCGGCCTGCCGCTGCCTTACGCGAAGGTGCGGATCGTCAAGCTCGATGCCGACGGGCGCTATGAGCGCGACTGCGCAACGGATGAGATCGGCGTCGTCATCATGGCCGGGCCCGGCGTGTTCTCCGGCTATCTCGACGACGCCCACAACAAGGGCGCCTTCGTCCAGGGACATTGGGTCAATTCCGGCGATCTCGGCCGGCTCGATGCCGACGGCTTCCTGTGGATCACTGGCCGCGCCAAGGACCTCGTGATCCGCGGCGGCCACAACATCGATCCGGCGCCGATCGAGGAGATCCTGTTCCAGCATCCGGCCGTGGGCTTCGCCGCGGTGGTCGGTCAGCCCGACGCCTATGCGGGCGAGCTGCCGATCGGCTATGTGCAGCTCAAGCCCGGCGCGAGCGTGCAACCGGGCGAGCTGGAGGACTGGGTGCGCGCCCGCACTCCGGAGCGCGCCGCGGTGCCGGTGCAGATCATCCCGATCGATCCGATGCCGGTGACCGGCGTCGGCAAGGTGTTCAAGCCGCAACTGCGCTGGGACGCCGCGACGCGGGTGTTCGCCAAGGTGTTGTCGCAACTGACCGACCGCGGCATCGATTGCAGCGTCAAGGTCGGCCCGCACGGCAGCCACGGCAGCATCGCCACGGTGACGTTGCGCAACGTGCCGGCGGAAAGCCGCGAGGCGATCGCAAACGAGGTGCATACGCTGCTCGCGCCGTTCGTGATCCGGCACGAGGTGGTGATGGAGTGAGCTGCCCCGAGTCGCCAGCAAAGTTCCCGTATTTTTGCGGCATGTTGCTGGCGGACAACATACAGAACTACCATCAGGTGCTACCACCTCAGCGCGAATGTGCTGAGGTGTCTTGGAATGCTCAAGGTTCTGCTGACTTCAACGGCGATCGCTTTGTCCGGTGCAGCGGCGGCTGCTGCCGATCTGCCGATCACGGCCAAAGCTCCAATTCCGGTCAGGTTCAGCTGGACCGGTTGCTACATCGGCGGTCACGTCGGAGGAGTCGTCAGCACCGACACCACGATCAACGATTTGGGAGCCGTCAGAGACTACAGCGGGGCCGGCGTTGTTGGCGGCGGCCAAATCGGTTGCGATTATCAGTTCGCACCGGCCTGGGTGATCGGCGCCGAGGCCCGCGCTGCCTGGAGCAGCCTGCGAACCAGCCATGGCGGCACGGTCCGAAATCGCATCACCGGTGTGATTCGCCCGTCGCAGTTCATCACGACGAACGATTTCCTGGGCTCTGCAACGGCCCGGCTCGGCTATGTCTACGCCGAACGCTGGCTGGTCTATGCCCGCGGCGGCGCGGCCTGGACGCGCGAGCGCAACGAGGATCCGTTCATCCTTCCGTCTGGAGTCGCCGTCGATCCGAGCACGACCTCAATGCGAACCGGATGGACGGCGGGCGCAGGTGTGGAGTGGGCCTTTGCCCCGCACTGGTCCGTGAATGCCGAGTACAACTATTACGATTTCGGCAAAAGCGGCATCGTAATGACCAACACGGTGCCGGTCGTCAACATCACGGGCTTCGAGGTCAAGGACCGCATTCACGCCGCGACCCTCGGCGTCAACTATCGGTTCTGAGACGCGCTCTACCTCTCCGGGCGTTGAAGGCAACGGACAGGCCTCCGCCGTTCATTGCTAGTTTGGTCCGGTTGCTGATGCGACGGGCAAGGCGATGCCCTTCTCCGCCAAGGCCTTGCGCAACAGATCCGGCCGATCGGAAATGATGCCATCGACGCCGGTGTCGATCAGCCGCGCCATGTCCTCCAGCTTGTTCACGGTCCAGACCACGACCTGCAGCCCGAGCGCATGCGCTTCGGCGACCAACTCCGGCGTGACGTCGGCGAAATAGGGCGACCACACCTTGCCCCCGGCCGCTTTGATCGTGCGCGGCAGCGAGCCGCCGTGATCGGCAGAATTGAAGCCGGCGGTCCAGCGGGTGGCCGCGGTCAACGACACCGTCGGCGCCTTGCCCCGCTGCAGTGACAAATAGACGGTTGGAATCCGAGGTGCGCGTTGCTGTACCAACTGCAGGGTGCGCCAGTCGAACGACTGGATCATGACGCGATCCGCGAACTGCTCAGCATCGATCAGGCCGAGCAGCAGGCTGACGAACCGCGCCGGGTCAGGCGCTTCGTTGGGAAACGCCGGATCGAGCTTGGTCTCGATGTTGAGACGCACATGGTCGTCTCCGGAGCGCCTGACGAGATCGAACACCTGCTTCAGGGGCGGAATGCGCGGCGACACGTCGCCCGCGAGCGGCTGCTGCTCCGGAAACTGCCTGGCATAGTCGCTGCCGGGGCGAATCCGGCCGACATCGTAGGACTGCACCTCGGCCAGCGGCAGGTCGATCAGCAGCGGTCCGGGCGGCGCGACGTAGTTGCCGGAAGCGTCGCGGGCGAGATCGGGATTGAGCCGCCGCTCGTGCGAGACGACCAGCACGCCGTCGGCCGTGGCGCCGACATCGAGCTCCAGCGTATCGACGCCCAACGCGAGCGCTGCGGCGAAGGCCTGCAGCGTGTTCTCCGGATGCAGTGCCCGCCCGCCGCGATGAGCCTCGACGTCGAAGGCTGTCGCGGGACTCGCCAGACCGGCCAGCAACAGGGCCGCACAGAGGGAGAGAGTTGGACGGTGCATGGCACCAGCCTACCATGACGGCGCGGATTGCCCATTCCCCTTGTTTCGGCTGGCCTTCTGAATTAGGCCTTTGCCACAGACCGGCGGATAACGCTGGCCACGGATGGATCGAGGGAGGCGATCCGCGCGCTGCACGCGTCGTGCCAGCATCCCTATCGACCCTCCTTTCGAGCTTTGTTTCCCGAGTTCAGGCGCGACGGACCCATGCCCATGACCGACCTTCCTGTCATCATCGCCGGCGGCGGCATCGGCGGCCTCGCGACCGCACTCACCCTGCAGCAGATCGGCGTGCCCTGCGTGGTCTACGAGAGCGTGCGCGAGATGCGGCCGCTCGGGGTCGGCATCAACCTGCAGCCCAATGCCGTGCGCGAGCTGTATGATCTGGGCATTGGCGCCGACGATCTCGATCAGGTCGGCGTGCCCGCGAAGGAATGGGCGCTGGTCGGGCTGAACGGCAACGACATCTATTCCGAGCCGCGCGGGCTGCTTGCCGGCTACAATTGGCCGCAATATGCGGTTCACCGCGGCAAGCTGCACATGCTGCTGTACAGCCGGCTGGTGCAGCGGGCTGGCGCTGATTGCGTACGGCTCGGCAGCCGCGTCAGCGGCTATGAGAAGAACGCGGACGGCACGGTGACGGCGCGCATCGAGCACGCCGATGGCTCGCGATCCGAGCAGCGCGGACGGCTGCTGATCGGCGCCGACGGCATTCATTCGGCGGTGCGCGCGCAGATGCACCCCACGCAACCACCGATCCATTGGGGCGGCGCAGTGATGTGGCGCGGCGTCACCTGGGCGAAGCCGATGCGCACCGGCTCGTCCTTCGTCGGGCTGGGTACTCACCGCCATCGCGTCGTGGTCTATCCGATCTCGCATCCCGACCCGAAGACGGGGCTGGCGCTGATCAACTGGATCGCGGAAGTGACGATGGACAACACCGAGGGCTGGAAGCAGACCGGCTGGTTCCGCCAGGTCCCGGTGCAGGAGTTTGCGCATCACTTCGCCGGCTGGACCTATGACTGGCTCGACGTGCCCGCGCTGATCGCCGGCGCCGATGGCGCCTATGAGAACCCTATGATCGACCGCGATCCGGTCTCGACCTGGGTCGATGGCCCGGTCGCGCTGATGGGCGACGCCGCGCATGCGATGTACCCGACCGGCTCCAATGGCGCGAGCCAGGCGATCGTCGACGCCCGCGTGCTCGGCACCTGCCTGCTGGCGCACGGCGTGACGCCGGCGGCGCTCGCCGCCTATGACGAGAAACTGTGCGGCCCGATTTCGGCTGTCATCCTGCGCAACCGCGGCGCCGGCCCGTTCGGCCTGCTCAATCTGGTCGACGAGCGCTGCGGCGGGACCTTCACCAATATTGACGAGGTCATCCCACCGGCCGAGCGCGACGCGTTCATGGCCGGCTACAAGAAGGCGGCAGGGTTTGCCATCGAGCAGCTCAATGCCGCGCCGCGGACCATTGCCGAGGGGGCGACGGTCGCGAGCCTGTCAACAACCTGAGATTTGCCTTCGCGGCGATCTGACCCCGTGCATATGAGCGAGTCACCTCCACAGCCGCGAGGCGTGATCGCAATGCTGCGACGACTGGGCCGACTGTCCCTCGCCCTCGCACTCCTGATGCACTCGGGGCACGCCGGCCTTGCCGCCGGCTGCCGCAACACAGCGGCAACGTCGCGGCTCGTGGGCCCGATGATCATGGCCGGCTTCTTCGGGACCAAGGCATCGGATGCCGGATTTCAGCAGATTCTGTCCGATCTCGAGGAGGGGCTGATCGGCGGTGTCGTGATCCTCGGCCGCAATGTCGGAACGTCAGATGATCTCGCCGCGATGATCGATCGACTCCGGTCCTGCAAATGCGCGGCTCCTCCGTTCATCGCCATCGACGATGAAGGCGGAACGGTCGAGCGGCTCGGATCGAATGTCGGCCTTGCGGAAACGCCGTCGGCCGCGGAGATCGCCCGCGGCTCCGTCCCGGCGGCGCGCCGCGCTTACGCGGCACTCGCCGAGAAGCTCGCGACGCTGCACATCAACATGAATCTCGCGCCGGTGGTCGATCTCAACACCAACCCGTCGAACCCGATCATCGGTCAGCGGCAACGCAGCTATGGCCGCGACGCCGACACGGTGGCGCGCTACGCGGCAGCCTTCATCCGGGCGCACCGAAGGCAGGGCATCCTGACGGTGCTCAAGCATTTCCCGGGGCATGGATCGTCCACCGCCGACAGCCACGCCGGCATCGCCGACGTCACGACCACCTGGTCATCGGCGGAGCTGAAGCCGTACAGGCGCCTGATTCGGCGGGGGATGGCCGAGGCGATCATGGTCGGCCATCTCGCCAATACCCGCCGCTGGGGCGGTGTCGCAACGCAGAATGGCGCGCACGCGATCGACCGTCTTCTGCGCCGCGAGCTCGGCTATGACGGCGTGGTCATGACGGATGACCTCGCCATGAAGGCCATTCTCGACGCCAAGCCGCCGGCCACCGCCGCCATCGATGCCGTCAAGGCAGGCGCCGATATCATCATGTTCACCAAGCTGAGCGACGAGGACCAGACGTCCGACGTCGGCCGCGAGATCAACAGCGCGTTGACAGCAGCCGCTTGCTCACGTGAGCTCCCGTTGGATCTGGTCAAACGGTCGTATGCCCGTGTTCGTGGACTAAAGGCGATGAGCATCCAGCGAGATCGAAGCGGGGGGAGTCATTAACTTGTGTCTAAGCGCCAGATTTTTGTTGATCTGCTTAGCGGTATGTGCGTGGTCGGCCGCTGTATGCTCAGTACATGCGCGGCCTATCGAGAGCGATGCTTGGAAACGCTGCCAATCGTCGGATGCCGACCAGCGGATATCCGGCTGCAGCGAAGTAGTCTCTCAAGGTAGAAGTCCTAAGTCTCGGCTTGCCGACGCTTTGGACGGGCGCTGCTGGGCATACCACGTCAAGGGACTGTATGAACTGGCCGTTGCAGACTGCAGGGCAAGCATATCGCTTCGACCGAACTATTCGTACTCCTACAACAATCTGTCCTCGGCTTTCCTGGGATTGAAGAATTTTGGGGAAGCTGCCAACGCCGCGAGGAAGGCTATCGAGCTAAAGCCTCGGTTCTTTTGGTCCCATCTAAATCTGGCCCGATCACTCGCTGGGCTCGGTGAGCTCGATCGAGCCAGAGCGGAATACCAAATAGCTCTCGCTATTGAACCGAGCAGCTCAGAAGCCACCGAAGAGCTGAGAATTCTTTCAGCTCAGACAGCAGAAAAGTTAAATCAACCTTCTTCTTCTGAAACCTCTACGAGGCCTTCCGGTGGCGCCTCTCTACCTATTTGGTCTAAACCCAGCCGTCGGGTTGCCCTCGTGATCGGCAACTCGAAATACAGTTCCGTTCCGGAGCTTCCAAATCCTGTGAGAGACACGGACCTCATTTCACAAACGCTGAAGTCTATCGGGTTTGACGAGGTAATCGCAGGAAAGAACCTGTCGCGCGATGCTTTACACAAGTTGTTGTTGGAGTTCTCGAAGAAGTCTTCGGAGGCCGACTGGTCGGTCATCTACTACTCGGGACATGGCATCGAAGTGGGTGGCGCCGACTACATGATCCCCGTCGACGCTCACCTCGAATCTGACAGAGATGTAGATTTTGAGACCGTTCCACTCTCCTTGGCAATCTCTGCTGCGGACGGTGCAAGGAAGCTGCGCATGGTGATCATGGATGCCTGTCGCAGCAATCCGTTTCTGAGTCAGATGAAACGGACCATCGCCACCCGCTCGTTAGGGCGCGGCTTGGCTGCCGTCGAGCCGGAGCCGGGATCGCTAGTTATATTTTCGGCAAAGCACGGAGAGACTGCCCTCGACGGAGATGGCTCCAACAGCCCGTTTGCGATAGCGCTCGCAAGCCGGCTGAAAGTCGCCGGTCTTGAGGTCCGTCGCTTGTTTGATCTCGTGCGAGACGATGTGCTCCTAGCGACCAATCGCCGGCAACAGCCGTTCTCTTATGGCTCGCTCTCAGGTAACGAAGACTATTTCTTTGTTGCCAAATGAACTGACTGAATCAAGGGCAGTTTCGGAACTCGACGGCTCTTAAATCTAGCTCGATCGGCGGAGCGACATTCGGGTCTTTCCACCCATCCGTCGCTTCGCTCCTTTCACGCGAGCACGTCGAATGTTACTGCCCGGCCCGCGCTTACGCGTAGCGGCCGTGGCAGTGCTTGTACTTCTTGCCGGAGCCGCAGGGGCAGTCCTCGTTGCGGCCAATCTTGCCCCAGGTCGAGGGATCGTTCGGGTTGCGCGCTTCGGCCGGGACCGGGGCGGCGCCCGAAGAGGGCACGAGTGACACGTTGGCGAAGGCCATCTCGTCCTCGCCGGTGCTGGGATCGGCGTGGTGCGCCTGCATCGGCGGCAGCACCGGCTGCTGCTCCTCCGGTGGCACGATCTCGACCCGCATCAGCTGCGCGGTGACGGCCTCGCGCAGATGCGCGATCATCGCCTCGAACAGCGTGAAGGCTTCCGACTTGTACTCCTGCAGCGGATCGCGCTGGCCGTAGCCGCGCAGGCCGATGACCTGGCGCAAATGGTCGAGCATCACCAGGTGCTCGCGCCAGAGGTGGTCGAGCGTCTGCAGCAGGATGGTCTTCTCGACGTAGCGCATCACGTCGGGGCCCCATTGCGCGACCTTGGCGGCCATGCGCTCGTCGGCGTGGGTCTCGATGCGCTTGAGCAACTCCTCGTCGGCGATGCCCTCTTCCTTCGCCCATTCGTCGACCGGCAGGTCGATGTCGAGCACGCGCTTCAGCTCTTCTTTCAGGCCGGCGACGTCCCACTGCTCGGCATAGGCGTGCTCGGGAACGTGCTTGGCGACGAGATCGTCGATGAAGGCGTGACGCATGTCGGTGATCGTCTCGACCACGCTCTCGTCCTGCATCAGCTCGACGCGCTGGTCGAAGATCACCTTGCGCTGGTCGTTCTGGACGTTGTCGAACTTCAGGAGGTTCTTGCGGATGTCGAAGTTGCGCGCCTCGACCTTCTGCTGCGCCTTCTCCAGCGCCTTGTTGATCCAGGGATGGATGATGGCCTCGCCTTCCTTCAGGCCGAGCCGGGTCAGCATGCTGTCAAGCCGGTCGGAGCCGAAGATGCGCATCAGGTCGTCTTCCAGCGACAGGAAGAATTTCGACCGGCCGGGGTCGCCCTGACGGCCGGAGCGGCCGCGCAGCTGGTTGTCGATGCGGCGGGATTCGTGGCGCTCGGAGCCGATGATGTAGAGGCCGCCGGGCTTGGTCACGGTCTTGGCCGGCTTGGAGCCCTTGGCGGGCTCGATCTCGACCGTCTCCTCGGCCTTCAGCACGATCTCGCGGAAGCGGGCGATGTCGGCCTTGATCTGTTCGATCTTGGCGGCCTTCTCGGCCTCGTCGGTGATCCCGGCGGTCTCCTGCTGCAGGCGCATCTCGAGCGAGCCGCCGAGCTTGATGTCGGTGCCGCGGCCGGCCATGTTGGTCGCGATCGTGATCGCGCCGGGCACGCCGGCTTCGGCCACGATATAGGCTTCCTGCTCGTGGAAGCGCGCATTGAGCACCGCGAACAGTTTCGCGGGCTTGCCGGCGCGGGCCGCCGCATAGAGCTTGTCGAGCGCGCGCTCGCTGCCGAAATCGATCTGCTTGTAGCCATGCTGCTTGAGATAGGCGGCCAGCACCTCGGACTTCTCGATCGAGGCGGTGCCGACCAGCACCGGCTGCAGGCGCGAATTCGCCCGCTCGATCTCGGCGAGGATCGCGGCGTATTTCTCCTGCTGGGTGCGATAGACCTCGTCGTCCTCGTCGAGACGCGCGACCGGCAGGTTGGTCGGGATCTCCAGCACCTCGAGCTTGTAGATGTCGAACAGCTCGTCGGCCTCGGTGGCCGCCGTGCCGGTCATGCCGGCGAGCTTCTCGTACATCCGGAAGTAGTTCTGGAAGGTGATCGAGGCCAGCGTCTGGTTCTCGGGCTGCACCGGCTGGTGCTCCTTGGCCTCGAGCGCCTGGTGCAGGCCTTCCGAATAGCGCCGGCCCGGCATCATGCGGCCGGTGAATTCGTCGATGATCACGACCTCGCCGTCGCGGACGATGTAGTCCTTGTCGCGGGTGAACAGCGTGTGCGCGCGCAGCGCCTGGTTGATGTGGTGCACGACGGAGACGTTCTCGACGTCGTAGAGCGACTCGCCCTTGAGTTGGCCGGCATCGCGCAGCAGGGTCTCGATCTTCTCCATGCCGGCTTCGGTGAGCGTCACCGTGCGCTGCTTCTCGTCGACCTCGTAGTCGGTCTTGTCGAGCTTCGGCACGAAGGTGTCGATGGTGTTGTAGAACTCCGAGCGATCGTCGAGCGGGCCGGAGATGATCAGCGGCGTGCGCGCTTCATCGATGAGAATGGAGTCCACCTCGTCGACGATGGCGAAGAAGTGCCCGCGCTGGACCATGTCCTCCAGCCGGTACTTCATGTTGTCGCGCAGATAGTCGAAGCCGTATTCGTTGTTGGTGCCGTAGGTGATGTCGCAGGCATAGGCCGCCTTGCGCTCGGCATCGTCGAGGCCGTGCACGATCACACCCGTGGTCAGGCCGAGGAAGCCGTAGATCTGGCTCATCCAGCCGGCGTCGCGGCGGGCGAGGTAGTCGTTCACCGTCACGACGTGGACGCCCTTGCCGGCGAGCGCGTTGAGGTAGACCGCGAGGGTCGCCACCAGCGTCTTGCCTTCGCCGGTCTTCATCTCGGCGATGTCGCCCTCGTGCAGCACCATGCCGCCGATCAGCTGGACGTCGAAATGGCGCTGGCCGAGGGTGCGCTTGGAGGCCTCGCGGACGGTGGCGAAGGCCGGGACCAGGATGTCGTCGAGCGTCTTGCCGTCGGCGAGCTGCTTCTTGAACTCCTCGGTGCGAGCCTTGAGCTGCTCGTCGGTCAGCTTGGCGAGCTCCGGCTCCAGCGCATTGATGGCATTGACACGGGACTGGTAACCCTTGACGCGACGGTCGTTGGCGGAGCCGAATAGCTTACGGGCGAGCGCGCCGATCATTGCTGAAATCCTGCCTCTATGGGTCTGCGTTGCAGCCGTAACTCATGGTTTGGGTTTGCTGTTCCCGACGTGATGCACCGCAGCACCCGCGCCAGCCTCGACCTTCGGCGCCGGGCGGCGTCCGCCAGATGAGTGGGAGACAGGCAAACCAGGGTTCAACGGCCAAAAACGCAGCAAAATAAGCGCCATCGCCCTTGAAGCGACCGGGCAGAGATATGGCTGGGGGGGAACGTTGTCAACGGCGCCCGACAGCGGGGCCGTCGTTGCCAACCTGTCGCCGATTTCACGAAATTGACAGACTTTTCGCGTTGCCAAGGCACGGCGATTGGGCGAGTGTCCCGGCCGCCCTGAGGCCTCCCCCTCGAGCCCCCTCTTCTCAACAAGGATTTTCCATGACCACGTCGTTCCCGGTTACGAAAACCGGCCTGCGCCTCGGCCTTGCCACCGCTCTCGCCGGAAGTCTCGCGTTGTCCCTGCTTGCCGCGCCCGCACGCGCCGCCGACGATGCCAACCCGGTGCTGGCCAAGGTGAACGGCGCCGAGATCCGCAAGAGCGACGTGACGCTCGCCGAGGAGGAGCTCGGACAGAGCCTCGCGCAGATGGATCCGGCGACCAAGGACGAGAACGTGCTGTCGTTCCTGATCGACATGAAGCTGGTCGCCAAGGCGGCCGAGGACAAGAAGGTCGCCGACAGCGAGGAGTTCAAGAAGCGCCTCGCCTTCACCCGCAACCGGCTGCTGATGGACAGCCTGCTGGCCAGCGAGGGCAAGGCCGCGACCACGCCGGACGCGATGAAGAAGGTCTATGAGGAGGCCGCCAAGCAGATCGGTGGCGAGCAGGAGGTCCACGCCCGCCATATTCTGGTGGAGACCGAGGACGACGCCAAGGCCGTCAAGGCCGAGCTCGCCAAGGGCGCCGATTTCGCCGAACTCGCCAAGAAGAAGTCCAAGGATCCCGGCGCCTCGGACGGCGGCGACCTCGGCTTCTTTACCAAGGAGCAGATGGTGCCGGAATTCGCCAACGTCGCCTTCTCGCTGGAGCCGGGCAAGATCTCCGATCCGGTGAAGACCCAGTTCGGCTGGCACGTCATCAAGGTCGAGGAAAAGCGCAGCCGCAAGCCGCCGGAGTTCGACCAGGTCAAGGGCCAGATCGAGACCTACGTCACCCGCAAGGCCCAGGCCGACTACGTCGGCAAGCTGCGCGAGGCCGCCAAGATCGAGCGCCTGGACAAGCCGGCCGCCGACGCCGCCAAGCCGGCGGACGCGAAGCCGGCCGACGCGAAGCCGGCCGAGCCGGCGAAGAAGTAAGCGGCTCGGCTACTTGGCTTGAGACGGGACATGGTCGCGTCATAAATGGTGTCGTCCCGGCGAAAGCCGGGACCCATACCGCGTGATGTTTGAAACAGGCACGCGGCCGATACCGGGGCTCCCAACTGGACCCTGTGGTTATGGATCCCGGCGTTCGCCGGGATGACAGCAGTGGGTGCAGTGACATCCACTCCCACAACGACGACCGAGATGATACAGAGCGCTTCCCGCTCATTCCTGCCGGAAGCCTCTCCGATGTCCTCAGCCGTCTCCCCGCTCGCCCCCACCGATGTCCCCGACATGCCCGCCGTTGCGGGCGTCAAGCTCGCGACTGCGGCGGCCGGCATCCGCTACAAGAACCGCACCGACGTGCTGCTGGCGCTGCTCGATCCCGGCACCACCGTGGCCGGCGTGTTCACCCTGTCGAAATGCCCGTCGGCGCCGGTCGAATGGTGCCGGGCCAAGCTGAAGGGCGGCAAGGCGCGCGCGCTGGTGGTCAACTCCGGCAACGCCAACGCCTTCACCGGCAAGACCGGCAAGCAGTCGACGGCCCTGACGGCGGCGATCGCCGCCAAGGCGGTCGGCTGCAAGCAGGACGAGATCTTCCTCGCCTCGACCGGCGTGATCGGCGAGCCGCTGGATGCGACCAAGTTCGACGGCGTGCTCGAAGGGTTGGCGGGCACCGCGGCCCCTGAGGACTGGATGGGCGCAGCGCGCGCCATCATGACCACCGACACCTTCCCCAAGGTCGCCACCGCCACCGTCAAGCTCGGAAAGGCCAAGGTGACGATCAACGGCATGGCCAAGGGCGCCGGCATGATCGCGCCCGACATGGCGACGATGTTGTCGTTCATCTTCACCGATGCGCCGATTTCGGCCCCCGCGCTGCAGGCCCTGCTCAAGGCCGGCGTCGAGGACACCTTCAACGCGGTGACGATCGACGGCGACACCTCGACATCCGACACGCTGCTCGCCTTCGCCACCGGGGCCGCCGCGGCGAAGGGCGCACCGAAGATCAGCCGCGCCAGCGATCCGCGCGCGAAAGCGTTCGTGAAGGCGTTCAATGCCGTGCTGGCCGACCTCGCCGAGCAGGTCGCGCGCGACGGCGAGGGCGCCCGCAAGCTGGTCGAGATCATCGTCGAGGGCGCCAAGAGCAAGCCGTCGGCGCGCAGAATCGCGATGTCGATCGCCAACTCGCCGCTGGTCAAGACCGCGATCGCCGGCGAGGACGCCAATTGGGGCCGCGTCGTGATGGCCGTCGGCAAGGCCGGCGAGCCGGCCGACCGCGACAAGCTCTCGATCTCCTTCAACGGCATCCGCGTCGCATCGAAGGGCGCGCGCGATCCGTCCTATGACGAGACGGAAGTCTCCGAGGCGATGAAGGCGCAGAAGGTGCAGATCAAGGTGGCGCTCGGCCTCGGCAAGGGCCGCGACCGCGTGCTGACCTGCGACCTGACCAAGGAGTATGTCGCGATCAACGGCGACTACCGCTCGTAGCCGCCGGGATCAGAGCTGCTGGCTGACATGGACGGTGACCTCGACGCCCTTGGTCACCGGCCGATTGAGCATATCGGCCCCGTGCCGGACGTAGGCAAAGTGGTCTTCGCCGACGAAGCCCGGCTTCGAGACGTACACGACCTGCGCCCCCTGCACGGAGACCACGCCGTGGCTCGCAGCAGACAGCACGCGGACGCCGAAAATCGGTCCGCGCGAGTGCAGGACTGCGATGCTGCAGCGCTTGCCGGTTTTAGCGTACATGTGCCCTTGAGCCGTCTGGTTTTCCAGCGTCGAGAACGGCGGTACGATGCAATTGGCGGCCGAAGCCCCCGCCGAGAACGCCACAGTCAGCACACATGCCAGCGCAGCAGCCTTGATCACGCGAACCTCCCATCGGGTCGAGCACCCGATGGGATTTCACCTCAGGTCGTGACGGCGATCAACGCCATTTTTGATTGCAATCCGCGCCAACTCAACCCGCGATCCGTGCGTCGGCGACCGCCCTGTCGAACAATTTCTGCATCGCATCCGAGATGCCCTGGGTCGGCGACACCTCGAAATAGAACCCATCGGACGCGCACGCCTGCATGTTCTGCGCAATCTCGCTGTTCGGCGAGGGGCCGAACGGCCCCTTGTTGAACGGATCGATCCAGTTCATGTACCAGTTGTTCGTCGGCAGCTGCAGGTAGGTCGTGTAGAGCACGGCGATCTTGATGCCGCGGCTCTTCAGCGCCGTGCACAGCGCCGGATTGATCGGCGACTGGCAGCGGTTGCCGCCGGCCTTGGGCTTCAGGCACGCGGCATTGCTCTCGTCGGCGACGCCATCGGAGACGAAGAACAGGTATTTCAGCGGCGAACCCGACGTGCCGTCGCCCGGTGTCGCAATCTCGTTGTTGATCGCCGGCAACACGCTGGTGAACGGCGTATCCTTGTCTGCCGTATAGGAATCGTTGTTGCCATACACGCCCATCAGGTCGATGTTCCCGGCGGCACTCTTGGCGCTGGAGAGGCTCGACGAGAGCGAGAACAGCGACCGCAACCCGATCGTCTTCGACGCCGCACCGAAATCATAGATCGCCATGCGGAACTGGTTCGGATAGGTCTGGGTCTGCTGCGCCTTGTCCATCAGCTGCTGGGTGGCGCTGCGCAGCACGTCGATCCGGGTGGTGACGCCGATGCTCTTTGCGAGGTTATAGAAGTTGTTCGAATCGTTGTAGTCGTGGCAGGCAAAGGCGCAATAGCGGTTGCTGCCGTATCTTGAGTCCGATGTCGCATTGACCATCTTGGTCACGTCCGCCGGCGTCGCCGCCACGCCCATCGACGGCGAGTTGTCGAGCAGCAGGTAGAAGTCGATGTATTTCGGCATCGAGGCCTTGGCCGTCGACGAGCCCTGCAGGGTCATGGTCTTGAACCCGACGATGTTCATGAACATCATCGGCACGGTGGCCGTGAACGACACGGTGGCGCTCAGCACCGAGCCGGCCTTCTTCACCTCCGGCGTCAGGCTGGTCAGCGTATAGCCTGAGGTGCCCGACATGTTGCCGTTGAAGATCTTCGCCGCGTCGTCATTGCCGGCGGCGATCACGCCGTCCGAGGTCATCGTGCCTGCGGCGATGAAGGCCGGCGAGGTCCGGGACACCGCGCCGACCGAGGCGGCGTCGACCGCCGCCTGCAGTTTGGCGCGCATCTGGTTGGCGCGGCTGTAGTCGACGCCGCAGCCGACCGCGGTGATCAGCGGGACGCAGACGATCGCGAACGTCACCGCGACGTTGCCGCTGACGTCGCGCCGCAGGCGGCCGAGCAGGCTGGATAAAATTCGCATGAATGATGCCTAACAAACCATGAGGAGGCCATGGCGTTCACCCGTGAAAATACGCGGCCGGCCATTAAGGTTGGCTTATTTCGACCGTGGAAACCGGGCTCGAAACGGCCTAGGTTAAGATTCCCTCAACAGGCGCACTTGGTTCTCGTACCGGCGCATCCCTCTCAAACCGATCGGACCATGCCCGACCTGAAACTCACGCTCGTGGTCGCCTGCGCGCTCGTCGACGCCGACAATCGTGTGCTGCTGGCGCAGCGGCCGCCCGGCAAGACGCTCGCGGGACTCTGGGAGTTTCCCGGCGGCAAGCTCGAGCCCGGCGAGCGCCCCGAAGCCAGCCTGATCCGCGAGCTCGACGAGGAGCTCGGCATCATCGTGCGCGAGGCCTGTCTCGCGCCGCTGACGTTTGCCAGCCACGGCTATGAGACGTTCCATCTGTTGATGCCGCTCTACATCTGCCGGCGCTGGGAAGGCGTGGTCACCGCGCGCGAGGGACAGCAACTGGCCTGGGTGCGGCCGAACAAGCTGCGCGACTACCCGATGCCCCCGGCGGACATTCCGCTGCTGCCGCATCTGATCGATCTGTTGATGTGAGGCGCCGCGATAGCCTCACGCTCACTCGTCATGCGCGGGCTTGACCCGCCTGCGGGGCCGTAGCCCCTTCGGCGCGGCGAAGGCCCGCGCATCCATCTACATTTCGGACTCTTCGAGAGGGATGGATCGCCGGGTCAAGCCCGGCGATGACGAGCGGTTTTATTCCTCGCGCGGGCTCCGCTTCACTGCCGCCTCGAGGCTCGTCGTCGCCGAGCCCGGCTTCAGCGGCTTCTGCTGGCTCTCGTGCGGGGCCCAGCCGGAGATCCAGATGATGTCGAAGGTGGCGCGGATGCGGCCGTCGGGATCGGCGAAGCGCTCGGCATAGATCTCGGCCATGCGCAGCAGGGTGGCGCGGCGCGTCGGCGTGCGACGGCGCTCGACCAGGCTGTTGGTCGCGCCCATGCGGCGGAGATCCTGCATCAGGCCGAGCGCGCTGGCATAGCGGACCACGACGCGGTCGACGTCGGTGACGGGTAGCGCGAAGCCGGCACGCTGCAGCAGACCGCCGATGTCGCGCAGATCGGCGAACGGCGCGACACGCGGCGAGACGCCGCCCTCGCATTCGGCTTCGGCCGCCGCGAAGCTCTGCCGGAGCTCGGTCAGCGTATCGCCGCCGATCAGCGCCGCCAGCAGCAGACCATCGGGCCGCAAGGCCCGGCGAATCTGCACCAGCAGTCCGGGCAGATCGTTGACGAATTGAAACGCCAGCGCCGACAGCGCGAGATCGAGCGATTGCGCGGCCAACGGCAGCCGCTCGTCCGCGGTGGCGGGCGCGGCGATATGCGCGAGCTGCGAGAGGCGTCCCGAAAGATACGGCTTCAAGCCGGCGGCCGGCGTCCAGACGTCGGCAGCCGCGGTGAAGGACCGGTTCACCGCGGCAAGGCGATCCGCGATATCTTCGGCGACGCGCTCCAGCAGGAAGGTCTCGGGCGCGCGCGCAGCCCGCCGCAGCCTGAGCGCGAGCAAGCTGCGATCGAACAGAACGGGAGCGGTGACGGGCTGAGTCATGGGGGCTGGTTACGCCGATCCTGGTGGCCGGGCAATGCACCGCTTGAGCCGCGTGGGTTGCGGCGCTAGCCTCAACACATGGGTGTGACGTTTGCTCCAATCAGCGTCGGACGACTTCGTGCAGCCGTGGGCGCGCTGCATGGCAGTCTCGCGCGCGTTGCGAAGCTCGCACTCGACGTCGCGCTTCCCACCCTGTGCATCTGCTGCCGCGAGCCGGTCGACGGCGAGGGCGTGTGTGCGGCCTGCTGGGGCAAATTGTCGTTCATCGAGCGGCCGTATTGCCCGAAGCTCGGCATCCCCTTCGTCTACGATCCGGGCCCCGAGCTGCTGTCGATGGAAGCCATCGCGGCGCCACCGGCCTATGCCCGCGCCCGCGCCGCCGTGCGCTATGACGAGGTCGCCCGCGCGCTGGTGCATCAGCTGAAATATCAGGACCGCACTGATCTGGCGCCGATCATGGGCCGCTGGATGGCGCGCGCCGGCCGCGAGCTGCTGGCCGAGGCCGACCTCGTGGTGCCCGTGCCGCTGCATTGGCGGCGCGGCTTTTCCCGCCGCTACAACCAGTCCGGCGCGCTGGCGCGGGCGGTCGCCCGGTCCAGCGGCGTCCGCATGCAGGGTGATGCGCTGCGCCGCGTGCGGGCGACCGAGCAGCAGGTCGGGTTGTCGCGCGCCCAGCGCACCAGCAATGTGCAGGGCGCATTCCAGGTATCTTCAGACCGCCTGCATGACGTGCAGGGGCGCCGCATCGTCATCGTCGACGACGTGCTGACCACCGGCGCGACGGTGGATGCCTGCGCCCGCGCTCTGCTGCGCGCCAAGGCGGCCGAGGTCAGCGTGCTGGTTTTCGCCCGGGTTGTCGATGCGCCCCGCGCTCCCATATAATCTGTCGTTCTGAAACAGCTGAGCGCGACATGACCGCTGCGATCGAAATCTATACCCGTCCGGGGTGCGGCTACTGCACGGCCGCCAAATCGCTTCTGACCCGCAAGAACGTTGCCTTCACCGAGCATGACGCGGGCAAGGATCCGACAATTCGGCAGAAGATGTATGATCGTGTCGGCCCGGGCTCGACCTTTCCGCAGATCTTCATCGGCCACACCCATGTCGGCGGCTGCGACGACCTCTATGCGCTCGATCGCGAGGGCCGGCTCGACGCCATGCTGGCGGGAGACAAGGCGACATCATGAGCAACGACCGCAGCTTTACCGCCGCCATGGTGCAGATGCGCACCTCGCTCCTGCCCGAGCCGAGCCTCGAGCAGGGCATCAGGCTGATCCGGGAAGCGGTCGCGCAGGGCGCGGAGTACGTCCAGACGCCGGAAGTGAGCAACATGATGCAGCTCAACCGGACGGCGCTGTTCGAGCAGCTCAAGAGCGAGGCGGACGATCCCTCTCTCAAAGCCTATCAGGTGCTCGCCAAGGAGCTGGGCATCCATCTGCACATCGGGTCGCTGGCGCTGCGCTTCTCGGCAGACAAGGCCGTGAACCGCTCCTTCCTGATCGGCCCCGAGGGCAACGTCCTGGCGAGCTACGACAAGATCCACATGTTCGACATCGATCTGCCGGGCGGTGAGAGCTATCGCGAGTCCGCCAACTATCAGCCGGGCGAGACGGCCGTGATCTCGGATCTGCCCTGGGGTCGTCTGGGGCTGACGATCTGCTACGACGTGCGCTTCCCGGCGCTGTATCGCGCGCTGGCCGAGAGCGGCGCCTCCTTCATCAGCGTGCCCTCCGCCTTCACCCGCAAGACCGGCGAGGCGCACTGGCACACGCTGCTGCGCGCCCGCGCCATCGAGACGGGATGCTTCGTGTTCGCCGCCGCCCAGTGCGGCCTGCACGAGAACAAGCGCGAGACCTTCGGCCACTCGCTGATCATCGATCCATGGGGCGAGATTCTCGCCGAGGGCGGCGTCGAGCCCGGCGTGATCATGGCGCGCATCGATCCGTCGCGGGTCGAGAGCGTGCGCCAGACCATTCCTTCGCTGCAGCACGGCCGCCGGTTCGGCATCGCCGACCCCAACGCGGGTCCGGACTATCTGCACCTGGTGCGGGGCTCGGCATGATCCGCTATGCGCTGCGCTGCGAGCGTGACCATACGTTCGAAAGCTGGTTCCAGAGCTCCTCGGCCTACGATTCGCAGGTGAAGCGCAAGCTGGTGGAATGCCCGACCTGCGGCTCGACCAAGGTCGAGAAGGCTATCATGGCGCCGCGCATCGTCAGCAAGAAGGGCCGCGAGGCCGTGCCGGTACCGGCCTCACCGACGCCAGCGCAGGAAGTGATTCCGCCGGGATCGACCGCGCTGATGATGGCGCAGGAGCGCGAGCTGCGCGCCAAGCTCAAGGAGCTGCGCGACCACATCGTCAAGAACGCCGACGATGTCGGCGAACGATTCCCGACCGAAGCCCGCAAGATGCATTACGGCGAGACCGAGCACCGGCCGATCTATGGCGAGGCCTCGCTCGACGAGGCCCGCGAACTGATCGAGGAAGGCATCGAGGTCGCGCCGATCCCGGTGCTGCCGGACGACCGGAATTGAGCAATAGAGACGCCCTCTCCGTCATTGCGAGCGAAGCGAAGCAATCCAGCGCCGGGCAAAGATTCTGGATTGCTTCGCTTCGCTCGCAACGACGGGAGAGAGATCTCGGCCTGCACTCTCTCTTTCGCCGGTGTGACGACATGTCCCCCCTCTCCTCGTCCTGGCAGCTCTGGGCCCTCCTCTCCGCGCTGTTCGCGGCCCTCACCGCCATCTTCGCCAAGGTTGGCGTCGAAGGTCTCAACTCCGATCTTGCCACGCTGATCCGCACCGCGATCGTGCTGGTGACGCTGGCGCTGATCCTGTTTGCGACGGGCCAGCTCACCAGCCCGGGACCGATCTCGACCAAGAGCTGGGTGTTCCTGACGCTGTCGGCGCTCGGCACCGGCGCCTCGTGGCTGTGCTACTTCCGCGCCTTGAAGCTCGGACCAGCGACGCTGGTCGCGCCGATCGACAAGCTCAGCGTCGTGCTGGTCGCCTTGTTCGGCGTCGTGTTTCTCGGCGAACGACCGAGCCTGCAGGGCTGGATCGGCATCGCGCTGATCGCGGCCGGCGCCGTGCTGATCGCGATCAAGGGCTGACTACACGGCGACCAGCAGCGCCACGCCGGCGACGATCAGCGTGATGCCGCCGATCTCGCGCAGCGAAACCGGCTGCTTGAACGAATAGTACGACACGCCCTGCGCGAACAGTACCTCGATCAGCGCGAGCGTGCGGACGTTGGCGGCCGCGGTCAGCGCGAACGCCAGGAACCAGAATTGCGACGCGAAGGCGCCGACGAAGCCGGCCATCATCGACGGCCGCCACAGCGACAGGATTCCGCGCAGGATGTCGGGCGCGCGCGCCAGCAGATAGACGGTGAGGAGCGCCGTCTGCACGAATAGGCCCCAGACCAGCGTGTACGACGCGGCGGTGACGAAGGACACGCCGTCGACGGTGATGATGGCGCCGCGGAAGCCGACGGCCGACAAGGCGAACGACGCCGCGGCAACCAGGCCGGTTACGGTCGGCCTCAACTCGGCAAAGCTCTTCTCACCGCCGGGCCTGAGGGCGGTGATGACGACGCCGATGGTGGCGATCAGGATCGCGATCACCTTTGGAAGCGAGAGCGGATCGCCGAGAAAGATGAAGCCGAAGATCGCGGTCTGGATCGCCTCGGTCTTCAGATAGGCCGTGGTGACGACGAAGGAGCGGTCGGTCATCGCCAGCAGCATCAGCCCGGTGGCGATGATCTGGCTGAGCGCACCGAGCAGCAGCCACGGCCAGAACACCGCCGGCGGCCACGGCAGGTGGTCGCCGGTGGCCAGCAGCACCGCGGTCAGGAACACCAGCGAGAACGGAAAGCCGAACAGGAAGCGGATATTGGTCGCGCCCCAGGTGCCGAGCTTCGCCGTCAGCGACCGCTGCATCGCATTGCGCGCGACCTGGCCAGCGGCGGCGACCAGCGTGAAGGGAATCCAGAGCGAGGTGATGGGGAGCATGCGGCACAATGCAGTAGTGAGATTGGCACCGTGACGACCACGGGGCGCTGGGTCAACAGCGGTGAGGCGGTTCAGCCGCATGTCAGGATTGCAGCTCTCGCCGGAAGGGCCAGGACGGATTGCGTCTTGTGGTAACCTCGCGCCACACATCCGGTGTCGTCCCTGCGAACGCAGGGACCCATAACCACCGGCTTCAATTGGGTTAGGCGATCCATCCACGCGATGGTGCGGCGATGTACTATGTCTATATTCTCGCCAGCGGCCGTCACGGTACGCTGTACATCGGTGTGACCAACTCGTTACGGACGCGGCTCGAGCAGCATCGCAAGGGCGAAGGCTCGGAGTTCGTGAAGAAGTACGGGGTGTTTCGGCTGGTCTACGTCGAAATCTACACTGTTGCTGCGGAAGCGGTCACCCGCGAGAAGCAGCTCAAGCGCTGGAAGCGTGATTGGAAAATCGAACTGATCGAGCGCGACAATCTTGAATGGCGCGATCTCAGCGACCTGATCTCCTAGCGTGCCTCAAACCCCTCCCTGTGGTTATGGGTCCCTGCGTTCGCAGGGACGACACCGGTTATGGAGCGGCAGACGGGTCAAGCCGATGAATGGCCGCGCGCGCTACACCATCTGCTCGGCGACCATCATGTAGTTCACGTCCATGTCGGTCGACAGGCTCCAGCGGTCGGCGAACGGGCTGTAGACCACGCCGCTCTGCTCGGTGATGACCAGACGGTTGTCGAGCAGGTATTTGGTCAGCTCGTCCGGCGTGACGAACTTGCTCCACTCATGCGTGCCGCGCGGCAGCCAGCGCAGCACGTATTCGGCGCCGACGATGGCGAGCGCAAAGCTCTTCCAGTTGCGGTTGAGGGTCGAGACCACCATCATGCCGCCCGGCTTCAGCACCGCGGCACAGCGGCCGAGGAAGGCGCTGACGTCGGTGACGTGCTCGACGACCTCCATCGCCAGCACGATGTCGAAGCGCTCGCGCGGGTCCATCTCCTCGATCGTGGTGCAGCGGTAGTCGATCGACAGATGACCCTTCTCGGCATGCAGCCTGGCGGCGGCAATGTTGCTGGCCGAGGGGTCGACGCCGACGACCTGCGCGCCCAGCCGCGTGAACGGCTCGCACAGCAGTCCCGCGCCGCAGCCGATGTCGAGCATGCGCAGCCCCGACAGGCAGTTGAGGCTCTTGGCGTTGCGCTCGAATTTCCGGCAGGCGGCATCGCGGATATAGGTCAGGCGCAGCGGGTTGATCTTGTGCAGGGGCGCCATCTTGCCCTTGGGGTCCCACCACGTCTCGGACAGTTTGGAGAACTTCGCGATCTCGGCCGGATCGACGGTCGAGCCGGAGGGAACAGAAGTGCTGCGGGAATCCTGAGGCATTGTCATCGCTGAATACTCAATGATCGAAGCTGCGGCGCCGTACCGGGCTAACGCGCCGTGATGGCGTTCCGGAACGCCAGCGGCTCCGCGATGGTCGAAATGGTTTCCTTGCCCTCGCCCACACCCAAGATGGTGACATCGCCGTAATTGAGAACCCGTCCCATGATGGTCTGGTTGACGTCGACGCTCTCGACCTTGTCGAGAGCCATCTCGAAGGTACGGCGCTTGATGAAACCGGTTTTGTGCACGACACGGCGATTGGTGACGTCCGTCTCGGTGGTGAGGCGATGGAACCAGGCCCGAACCGTCCAATACAGGGCAACAATGGCGATGACGGCGGCGGTGGCCAGGCACAGCATGACCAGATTGTCGTTCACGGTCATGCGGGAGAGGACGAGCAATCCAAACACGACGATCCAGGCCCCGATCGCCGGCAGGTAGAACATCCAATGTGCATTGGTCGAATACAGCACCTTCTCGCCGGGTTGCAGGATTTCGTCGATGTAACGCGCCATTCCAAAGCCTCTACCTGACCCTGTCACCACAAGGAACCGTCTTGCCCCCAGCCGCGGCGCTATGTATACGCGCGTTTCGGCTGGCGCGCCTCCGGTTTCGCGCCCAGCCGGTCAACTTATCCTCCTGATGGGAATGAGCGCGTCGTCATGGGTCGCCTCGTGCTGAAATTCGGCGGCACATCCGTCGCCAACATCGACCGCATCCGCAACGTCGCGCGCCACGTCAAGCGCGAGGTCGACGCCGGTCATGAGGTCGCCGTCGTGGTCTCGGCCATGTCCGGCAAGACCAACGAACTGGTCGCCTGGTGCACCGAGGCGTCGCCGATGCACGATGCGCGTGAATACGATGCCGTCGTGGCCTCGGGCGAGCAGGTCACGTCCGGCCTGCTGGCGATCGTGCTGCAGAGCATGGGCATCCAGGCCCGCTCGTGGCAGGGCTGGCAGATCCCGATCAAGACCAGCGATGCCCATGCCTCGGCGCGAATCGTCGATATCGACGGCTCCGAGCTGATCCAGCGCTTTCGCGACCGCAAGGAGGTCGCGGTCATCGCCGGCTTCCAGGGCATCAACGCCGAAACCGGGCGAATCACCACGCTCGGCCGCGGCGGCTCGGACACCTCCGCGGTGGCGATCGCGGCCGCCATCAAGGCCGACCGCTGCGACATCTATACCGACGTCGACGGCGTCTATACCACCGACCCCCGGGTGGTGCCGAAGGCCAAGCGGCTCGACAAGATCGCCTTCGAGGACATGCTGGAGCTGGCGTCGCAGGGTGCCAAGGTGCTGCAGGTCCGTTCGGTGGAACTGGGCATGGTGCACAACATGCCGATCTTCGTCCGCTCCTCATTCGACAAGCCCGAGGATATCGACCCGCACGCCAACCAGCCGCCGGGGACGCTGATCTGCAGCGAGGAACAAATCATGGAAAATCACGTCGTGACCGGCATCGCCTTCTCCAAGGACGAGGCCCAGATCTCGGTGCGCCAGATCGAGGACAAGCCGGGCGTCGCCGCCTCGATCTTCGGACCACTGGCGGATGCCAATATCAACGTCGACATGATCGTCCAGAACGTCTCCGAAGACGGCAAGACCACCGATCTCACCTTCACGGTGCCGGCCACCGATTACAATCGCGCGCGCGAGACCATCACCGCGGCCAAGGACAGGATCGGCTATCAGCGCCTGGATACCGCGACCGACGTCGCCAAGGTTTCGGTGATCGGATCGGGCATGCGCAGCCATGCCGGCGTCGCCGCCAAGGGATTCGCCGCGCTCGCCGCCCGCAACATCAACATTCGCGCGATCACGACCTCCGAGATCAAGTTCTCGGTGCTGATCGACGCCGCCTACACCGAGCTCGCCGTCCGCACGCTGCATACGCTCTACGGACTGGACCAGGCCTAGAAAATCCTCCTCCGCGACCACACCTGTCCCGTTCTGTGACAGCGGGACGGGCCGGAGATCGTTCGAAAGCCGTTGACGCCGCCCGCGGTGGCAGGCGTTTTGCTTGGCAAAACAAGCCCTAATTCGCTATACGCCATCGCAGGATGGCAGCCGCAAACTGCGCTCCAGTGAAGGTTGTTCTGGTTCGGGCCGGCACTCTGAGCGTGCGATAGTGCCGAATCGAGAAAGCTGTTCGATGCCGCGAGTTTAGCGCCAGATCCGGCCGCGTGCCGGGCTGGCCCCAGGAAGGGGGATTGTGCCACATGCGAAGCGCGTCGGGAGGCCCCCGCGTCCTGCTCAGACGGCTTCGCGAGACCATGGCGGAGCAGGTCTCGGCACAGGAGCGGCTCGACAAGATCGTGGTGCTGATCGCGGCCAACATGGTCGCGGAGGTCTGCTCGGTCTATGTGCTGCGCGTCGACAACACGCTCGAGCTCTATGCCACCGAAGGTCTGAACCGCGACGCCGTGCACATGACCGTGCTGAGCGCGCATGAAGGTCTCGTCGGCCTCGTCGCCAGCGAAGCGACGCCGCTCAACCTGAACGACGCGCAGAGCCATCCCGCCTTCTCGTATCGGCCGGAGACCGGCGAAGAGATCTACCACTCCTTCCTTGGCGTGCCGATCCTGCGCGCCGGCAACACGCTCGGCGTGCTGGTGGTGCAGAACCGAGCCAAGCGCACCTATGTCGAGGAAGAGGTCGAGGCGCTGCAGACCACCGCGATGGTGCTCGCCGAGATGATCGCCTCCGGCGAGCTCGCAGCACTGGCGCAGCCCGGCGCCGAGCCGGCGGCGCGGCACTCGATCCACAAGACCGGCACGGTGCTGTCCGATGGCATCGCGCTCGGCCATGTCGTGCTGCACGAGCCGCGCGTCGTCATCAACAACTACATCGCCGAGGACCTGCCCAAGGAGATCAAGCGGCTCGACGCCGCGCTGCTCAAGCTGCGCGCCGACCTCGACCGCATGCTGGAGCGCGGCGACGTCGCCGATGGCGGCGAGCACCGCGAGGTGCTCGAAGCCTATCGCATGTTCGCCAACGACCAGGGCTGGTCGCACAAGCTGCACGAGGCGGTGGCGACCGGCCTCACGGCGGAAGCCGCCGTCGAGCGCGTGCAGTCGGACACCCGCGCCCGCATGCTGCGCTCGACCGATCCGTATCTGCGCGAGCGGCTGCACGACCTCGAGGATCTCGGCTACCGGCTGCTACGTCAGCTCGTCGGCCAGGACCACGCGCCGCGGCGCGAGCACCTGCCGGACAACGCCATCCTGATCGCACGCGCGATGGGTCCGGCGGCGCTGCTCGACTACGACCGCAAGCGGCTGCGCGGCCTCGTGCTCGAGGAAGGCACCGCCAATTCGCATGTCGCGATCGTGGCGCGCGCACTGGGCATTCCCGCCGTCGGCGAGGTGCCGAACGCGCCGGGCATCGCCGATCCCGGCGACGCCATCATCGTCGATGGCACCTCAGGCTCGATCTATGTGCGCCCGTCGTCGGAGATCGAATCCGCCTATGCCGAGCGGGTGCGCTTCCGCGCCCGCCGTCAGGCGCAATATGGCGAGCTGCGCAACAAGCCCTGCGTGACCAAGGACGGCCAGCCGGTCGAGCTGATGATCAATGCCGGCCTGGTCATCGACCTGCCGCACATCGAGGACACCGGCAGCGCCGGCATCGGCCTGTTCCGCACCGAGCTGCAATTCATGGTGTCCGCCAGCCTGCCGCGCTCGAGCGACCAGCTGGCGCTGTATCGCACGGTTCTCGACGCCGCCGGCCACAAGCCGGTCACGTTCCGCACCTTGGACATCGGCGGCGACAAGGCGCTGCCGTACATGGAGACCGTGATCGAGGAGAATCCGGCGCTCGGCTGGCGCGCGATCCGCCTCGGCCTCGACCGTCCGGGCCTGCTGCGCGGCCAGATCCGGGCGCTGCTGCGCGCCGGCGGCGGCCGCTCGCTGCGCATCATGTTCCCGATGATCTCGGAAGTCGCCGAGTTCGACACGGCGAAAGCGATCGTCGAGCGCGAGCTGACCTATCTACGCCAGCACGGCCACACGCTTCCGGAACGCGTCGACGTCGGCACCATGCTCGAGGTCCCGGCGCTGCTGTACCAGCTCGACGAGCTGCTTTCGAAGGTCGACTTCATCTCGGTCGGCTCGAACGACCTGTTCCAGTTCCTGTTCGCGGTCGATCGCGGCAATGCCAAGGTCTCCGAGCGCTTCGACACGCTGTCGACGCCGATCCTGCGGGCGTTGCAGCAGATCGTGCACAAGGCCAAGGCCGCCAAGCGGTCGGTGTCACTGTGCGGCGAGATGGCCTCCAAGCCGATCGGCGCATTGGCACTGATCGCGCTCGGCTACCGCTCGCTGTCGTTGTCGGCCACCGCACACGGCCCTGTGAAGGCGATGATCCTCGAACTCGACGCCGGCAAGGCGGCGACGAAGATGGCCGAATGGCTGGCCGCGCCGGCCGGCAGCTTCTCGATGCGGCAGAAGCTGACCGAGTTCGCCGAGAGCGAAGGCCTCGCGCTGTAGCGGCTCTGTCGCGGCCTGCGCGTCTTCCGTTCGTATCGTTTGCTCCTAGAACAGATTGCATCATGTCGTCGCTTCCCCAAGCCAAACTGGATATCCTGCTCGCGCATCACGCCTCGCTCGAGGCGGAGCTGCTCGGCCAGGTCAATTCCGACCGCTACGTGCAGATCACCCGTGAGCTGGCCGAGCTCAATCCGCTGATCGACGCGGTCAAGGCCTATCGCGCCGGCGTCAAGGAGCTCGCCGACACTGAGGCGCTGATCGCCGATCCCGCCACCGATGCCGAAATGCGCGCGATGGCCGAGGCCGAGCGCGACGAGCTGATCGCGCGCCGCGGCGAGCTTGAGCAGAAGATCCGCGTCGCGCTGCTGCCGAAGGATGCGATGGACGACCGCAACGTCGTGCTCGAAATCCGCGCCGGCACCGGCGGCGACGAGGCCTCGTTGTTCGCCGGCGACCTGTTCCGGATGTATGAGCGCTTCGCCGCCCTGCAGGGCTGGAAGGTCGAGGTGGTCTCAGCCTCCGAAGGCACCGTCGGCGGCTACAAGGAGATCATCGCCGAGGTGCAGGGCCGCGGCGCGTTCGCCAAGCTGAAATTCGAATCCGGCGTGCACCGCGTGCAGCGCGTGCCCGATACCGAGACGCAGGGCCGCATCCACACCTCCGCGGCGACGGTCGCCGTGCTGCCCGAGGTCGAGGATGTCGACGTCGACATCAAGCCGGACGACCTGCGCATCGAGACCATGCGCGCGCAAGGCGCCGGCGGCCAGCACGTCAACAAGACGGAATCGGCGATCCGCATCACCCATATCCCGACCGGGATCGTCGTGATGATGCAGGACAGCCGCTCGCAGCACAAGAACCGCGCCTCCGCGATGAACATCCTGCGCTCGCGCATCTACGACGCCGAGCGGCAGAAGGTCGACGCGGCCCGCTCGGCCGAGCGCAAGGAGAAAGTCGGCTCGGGCGACCGCTCGGAGCGCATCCGCACCTATAATTTTCCGCAAGGGCGCGTCACCGACCACCGCATCAACCTGACGCTCTACAAGCTGCCGCAGGTGATCGCCGGCGAAGCGCTGGGCGAACTCATCGACGCGCTGACGACCGAGCACCAGGCCGCGCAGCTCGCCGCGCAAGGTGCTGCGGCGTGATGCGCACCGGCGCATTGCAGGAGGCGATGCGACGCTGCCCCGACACAAACGGTGTCGTCCCGGCGAACGCAGGGACCCCTAACCACCGGCCTTCGTGGCTGTCACAGAAGGCAACTCCGACCGCCCGTCCCGCCACGGCACGGCGTATGGCTCCCCGGTTTCGCGGGGATGACGCGTGGAGGGAGTTTGCGCGATGACCGGCCTCATCGCCGGCGTGACGATCGATGCCGCCCGCCGTGCCCTGGCCGCGCGCTTTGCAGATGCGGGCCTCGACTCGCCCGAGCTCGATGCGCGGCTGCTGGTCGGCCATGCGCTGCAGCTCGACCTCACCGGGCTCGTGATGCACGGGAGACGACAGCTCTCCCATGACGACGCGCAGCGCCTGGAAACGCTGGTGCAGCGCCGGCTGGCCGGCGAACCGGTCGCCCGCATCCTCGGCACCAAAGAGTTCTGGGGCCTGGACCTGCGATTGTCGGCCGACACGCTGGTGCCGCGGCCGGACACAGAGACTGTCGTCGAGCTGGCACTGGAACATCTCGCGGCCGGCGGCGACCTGAAGCGTCGCTTGCGCATCGCCGATCTCGGCACGGGCTCCGGCGCGATCCTGCTGGCGCTGCTGTCCGAGCTGCCGCGGGCCTTTGGACTCGGTACCGACATCAGCTTGGCCGCGCTGACCACCGCGCGGGATAATGCGCGCGCGCTCGGATTAGCCGACCGCGCCGGCTTCGTCGCCTGCTCCTACGCCGCAGCGCTGTCTGCGGGTTTCGACCTGATCGTGTCGAACCCGCCCTACATCCCATCGTCCGAGATCGGTGCGCTCGACGTCGAGGTGCGCACTCATGATCCGCTGCGCGCCCTGGACGGGGGCAAGGACGGGCTCGACGCCTACCGCGCGCTGATGCCGCAGGCGGCGGCCCTGCTGCGGCCGGACGGCGCTGTCATCGTGGAGGTCGGGCTTGGCCAGAGTGACGAGGTCGCTGCATTGATGGTGAGGGCTGGCCTGACGGCCGATTCCTCGACGATCCGGGCCGATCTGGCCGGTATTCCCCGAACCGTCATGGGCCTAAAAAAGCTCCGGTAAAGGTCGGGGAATGCAGAAAAAGCTCTTGGAATATCCCCCGGGAGCGACTACGTTCCATCCATAGCACCGGTGCAGGCCACGATGAGCGGTATTCACGGAACACCGCCGCGGTCAGATGCCAGAGAGCCGCGCCGGGCGATAGGTTCCAGAACGCAGATCTGCTGAGCGCGAGAGCCCGGATGGCTGCGCAGCCCGCGACTGCAAAGCGAACGAAAGCCTGACTTTGCACTTGAGGTCTTACGCTAAGCAAACTGGGTCGGTCGTGGCGCATGTCGCCTTGGCTGGCTGAATGACGTGGTTCGCCGGTCCCAGGGGCTGGCGGGTGGGGAACGCGTTTTGAACGCGCTTTTGTCGAGAGAATCGGCTGTCGATCACATCGGCATGGGTCAAACCGGCATGTCGGAACCGACATGGGTCGGATGGGACCATTTGGACCGCGCGCGAGGCGTCCGAGCCCGGCGAAGGTATTTCAATACACTCTCGGTATTCCGATAACAATCAGTGCTCAGACAATCGGTGCTCCTAACGCAGGGTTGGAATAAAGGCAGGACATGAGAAACGGTCAGAACAACAAGCGGATGCGCAACCGGAACAGCGGCGGTAACAACAACAATAACCGGCGCGGCCAGAATCCGCTGACCCGGGTGTTCGAGTCCAATGGACCGGACATCAAGATCCGCGGCACTGCCTCTCATGTCGCCGAGAAATATGTCCAGCTTGCCCGCGACGCCCGCTCTTCGGGTGACCCCGTAGCCGCCGAGAACTACTACCAGCACGCCGAGCATTATTTCCGCCTGATTGCCGCCGCGCAGGAGCAGTTCCGCCAGAATCAGCCGCAGCAGCCGCGCAACACCGAGGACCTGACCGTCGACGACCTCGACGATGACGGTGAGAGCTTCTCGCATTTCGGCCAGGAGCCCGGCTTCGTTCCGGCCCAGCCGCAGCCTCAGCCCCAACCCTTCATGCGCGACCGCGAAGGCGGCCAGCGCGAGCGCGGCGACAACCAGCCCTATCAGCGCGAGCAGCAGCCGCGCGAGCACCGCGAAGCGCGTGAGCATCGCGAGCCGCGCGAACACCGCGAGCCGCGGGAACACCGTGAACCCCGCGAACATCGCGAGCGGGAGCCGCGCGAGCACCGGGAGCGGCCGCAGCCCGTCCAGTACCAGCCGCAGCCGCAACCCCAGCCCGTCATCGCCGACAGCGGCGTCGATCGGCTGCCGTCCTTCATCACCGGTCCGCAGCCGCAGATCGCCAATCCCCCGGCCGCCTTCGAGGGCGCTGCCGAGCGCTATCCGCGGCGCCGCCGGCGTCCGCATGGTCCGCGCGCTGAAGCAGCCGCTGCTGCACCGGCGCCGAGCGAGGACCTCAATCCGGGCGAATAGTGATTACCCTCCATCATGACGAAACGGGTGGGCTCTGAGCCCACCCGTTTTTTTTGCGCGGGAAGCGCGCAGGAAAACGGCCCGGGATCATGCTTCGCGCGACGGCGGACCGACCTCGCGGCGACCGGCGCCACCAGATCCGGGGGCCGACGGTGACGGCGCCAGCACCGGTTCGAGCCGCGGGATCAGCCGGATGCGCTCACGGCGCGCCGGGATCACCCGGTAGACCTGCTTGGTCGCCTCCACGATGTGGACACCGGCGAACGGCAGCGACAGCGCCGCGCCGACTCGCTCCCAGGCCATCGCCGATTTCAGGAACCAGCCGCCGACCGGAGGCATGAACAGCGCCTCGCCCCAGCCGGTCGGCGTGAACCAGGTCTGCCGCAGCAGTTGCGTGATCTGCGAGCGCGAATAGGGCCGGCCATGGCCGAACGGCGTGTTGTCGGTCCGCGTCCAGACGCCGCGCCGGTTCGGGATCACGATGATCATGCGTCCCGCCGGCGCCAGCACCCGCCACATCTCGCGCAGCAGCCCGGCCGGGTCGTCCGACATCTCCAGCGCATGCACGATCAGGATGCGGTCGATCGCCGCATCGGGCAGCGGCAGCGAGAACTCGTCCACCAGCGAGGCCAGCGTCGGCCGCGCCGTCGGCCATTTCAGCACCCCCTGCGCCGCCGGCATGAAGGCGATGCAGCGTTCGGAATCCTCGCGGAACAGGCCGAGATAAGGCGTGGGATAGCCGACGCCGAGCACCCGCTGCCCGGCCGCGCTCGGCCAGCGCGCCCGGATACCGCGGTTGATCAAGAGCCGCGCGACGATCCCGAGGCGACCCGAATAGAAATTTCGCAGATCGATCACGTCCATGACGTCAATGTATCATGCGAGCGCGCGCTGCCGCGCGCCGAATATTGCGTTGCGCCTCCAGCGTTAACGCCATATCTCTGCGCGGGACATCGGAGGCCGCCCCGCAGCGCTGCGCCCGGGCTCCGCTTCCACGACCTTCTGGCATCGCGAGCGCGACTGTCGTGCCTCGCCCGGTCCCGCCGACGGAGACATCATGGCCGCCGACATCCGCGCCTTCACCTGCCTGTCCGACAATTTCGGCTATCTGATCCATGACCCGGCAACCGGTGCGACTGCCTCGATCGACGCCCCCGAGGCCGGACCGATCGTCCGGCAACTGGACGCCGAAGGCTGGACGCTCACCGACATCCTGATCACGCATCATCATCACGACCATGTCGGCGGCGTCGCCGAGCTCAAGCAGAAATATGGCTGCCGGGTGGTCGCACCCCACGACAAGACGACGGCGATCGCCAACGTCGATCTGCGAGTCGCCCATGGCGATGTCGTGAAGATCGGCGAGTTGCTCGCGCGGGTGCTGGAAACGCCGGGCCATACGCTCGACCACGTCTCCTACGTGTTCGATGCCGACAAGGCGCTGTTTGCGGCCGACACGCTGTTCTCGGTCGGCTGCGGCCGGGTGTTCGAGGGCACCTATCCGATGATGTGGGACTCGCTTCTCAAGCTGCGCGCGCTGCCGGACGACTTCCGGCTCTATTGCGGCCACGAATACACAGCCTCGAACGTCAAATTCGCCCTCACCGTCGACGGCGACAACGCGGCGCTGAAGGCTCGCGCCGAGGAGGTCACGCGGCTGCGTGCCGCCAACCGGCCGACCATTCCGTCGCTGCTGGGCGACGAGAAGACCGCCAACGTGTTCCTGCGCGCCGACGATCCGGCCGTCGCACTGCGGCTGCGCATGAAGGGCGCCAGCGCCGAGCAAGTGTTCGGCGAGCTGCGCGAGCGCAAGAACAAGTCGTAACGGCGAGGACGACGATGGCCACGCTCTCGGCTGCCGACATCATCGCGCGTCTCGGCCTGCAGCCTCATCCGGAGGGCGGACATTTTCGCGAGACCTTCCGCGATCCGGCCGTCGACGCCTCCGGCCGCGCCGCATCGACCTTGATCTATTTCCTGCTCGCGCGCGGCGAGCGTTCGCATTGGCACAGGGTCGACGCGGTCGAGACCTGGCACTTCTATGCCGGTGCGCCGCTGACCTTGCGGATCGCCGCCGAAGGCCAGGCGCCGCAAACGACGACGCTGGGCATCGACCTCGCAGCCGGCCAGCAGCCGCAGGCGGTGGTGCCCGCCCATGCCTGGCAGGCCGCCGAGAGCGCCGGCGATTGGACGCTCGTCGGCTGCACGGTGGCGCCGGGCTTCATGTTCGAAGGATTCGAGCTTGCGCCGCCCGGCTGGGAGCCGGAGGTCTGAGTCACGCGCTCGCGCCGGCGACCTTCGCGGCCGGCTCGGCGAAGCGCTGGCGCTCCTGGGCGAGGAAGCCGGAAATCGAGTCGGCCGGCATCGGCTTCGCGAAGTAGTAGCCCTGGATGTAGTCCGCGCCCAGACGCCGCAGGCTGTCGAGCTGCTCCTTGGTCTCGACACCCTCGACGACGCACGAAATTTCCATGTCGGCGCAGAGGCCGGTCAGCGACTTGATGATCTTGTGGCTGATCGGGTTGGCATTGACGTCGCTCACGAAACTGCGGTCGACCTTGAGCTTGTCGAGCGGCAGCCGGTGGACGTGACTGAGCGACGAGTAGCCGGTGCCGAAATCGTCCAGCGAGATGCCGCAACCGATCGCCTTCAATGCCGCGATCGACTGCTCGGCGCGGGCGAAGTCGAAGGTGACGGCGGTCTCGGTGATCTCGAACTCGATGCGGCGCGGCGGCACGCCGCTGGCATGGATGACCGCCAGCAGCGGCAGGACGCCATCCGGCGAACAGATGTCGTGCGCGGAGAGATTGAACGACACGCGAATGTCGTCCGGCCAGGTCCGCGCGGCGGCGAGCGCCTTGACCAGCAGACAACGCGTCAGGCTGCGGATGACGCCGATCCGCTCGGCGGCCGGGATGAAGCTTGCGGGCGACACCGTACCCAGCTTGGGGCTGTGCCAGCGCGCCAGGACCTCGAATCCGGTGGTGCGCGAATTCGTCGCGTCCATGATCGGCTGAAACGCCAGGTCCATCTCGGCGTCGAAATCGGCCGTGCGCAACAGGTGCTCGATCACGCTGCGGCTACGGATCTCCGCCTCGAGCTCGGTCGAGAAGATGATGGCCTGGCCGCGGGCGCGGCGCTTGGCGTGGTAGAGCGCATAGTCGGCGCATTCGTACAGCGCATCCGCAACCATGGCCGAGCGCGGATACAACGCAAAGCCGGTCGAGCACGACAGGCCGGTATGGGTCGTGTCGAACTGATAGGGCAGCTTGATGAGGTCGGTGATCTGCCGTCCGAGGTTGAGCAGATCGTCGTCCGTGGGATTGCCGGCGACCACCAGTCCGAACTCGTCGCCGCCGAGCCGGGCGAGATGGACCTGGCCGCCATGGCCGGCACAGGCGTCGCGGATGCGGCGCGCGGCCTCGATCAGCACGCGGTCGCCGACCGTGTGCCCATAGGTGTCGTTGATCGGCTTGAAGCCGTCGAGATCGATGATGCCGACGGCGAGCCGCGTGCCGTCCCGGTCGGCCTCGGCGAAAGCTTGCGTGAGCTCCGAGAAGAAGCGACGGCGATTGGGCAGATCGGTCAGCGAATCCAGATTGGCGAGGCGGAAGTTTTCATCCGACAGCGCTTGCGTCGCCGCCTGCTCCGCGAGCAGCGATTTGCGGCTGGCGACGAGCGCGGCGAAATCCCGATAATAGATGAACAGCACCGTGACCATCGCGCCGGACACGAGCAGCTGATTGACTGCGATCGCCCGCAGCGCGTGAACGCCCGTGGACATGAAGAAGATGACATAGGGCACGATGACCACGAGGGTCACGATCAGGGCTGCGGAGCGCAGGTGCATCAGGCAGAAGATGATGCCGATGACCGTGACCGCCATGTAGAACGCGACCTGCCCCTTGGCGAATGGATCGCCGTAGGGAAACAACGCGAAGGACCAGACGACGAACAGCGCCCCGATCGGGCCGGCAATCCGGTTGGTGACACGCAGGTTGCGCAGCACCTCGGCGTCGCTGCTGGCGGCCTCGCCCTGCCGCAGCCACCACAGCATGCGCGCGCCGGTAATCGTCGATAGCAACGCCGGCACGGAAATCGTGAGCCACGTCGGCGCCAGCGGCAGGAACGTGTAGGCGAGCGCCAGGCTGTTGGTGATGAGAATGAAATAGAGCAGCGGCACCTGCTTGGAGAACGCCTGGAACTGCGCGCGCGTCAGCTCGGGACTGTCGGCGGGAACGCGAAACAACTCCCCTGCGCGGGCCATGTAACGTCTCACGTCCGGCATTGCCGCCCCGTTGTCAGCACCATTTCGCAGGGACTATCGCTCAGCACGGGTAAAGGGCGGGTTAGGTGCAGACCGCGCCAAACTGTAATCGGCGGTTGTGAGCTACCGGCCGGCGCGCCGGTTTTGCGCACGGTTAAGTGCGCAGCAAGGATAGCCGCCGGATTCGGACCGCCGTGCCGAGTCAGCATGCGAGCCGGCCCCGCCTGACGTCGCTCGACCTGATGCGGTCAGCGCTTGCGCAGGAGGAACATGTCCTTGGCCGCGACCAGACCGCCGCCGGCAATCAGCAGTGCGGCCACCGCCAGGGTGGCGCTCGGCCGGGCATAGCCGGCAACGATCAGGAAAGCCGTCGACAGCAGCGGCGTCGCATAGGATGCGGCACCGAGCACGCGAATGTCTCCGCGCTTCATCCCGATGTCCCAGGCATAGAACGCGGCGCCAACCGGGCCGATGCCGAGACCGGCAACAGCGAGCCACTGCGTCGGGCCGTCGGGCCAGACCGTTCGCTCGACCGCAACATGGACCAGGGCCGCGAGCGCGGACGTCGCCATGCAGAAGCCGGCGACGGCATCGGTCGGCACCGCCTTCAGACGGCGCGAGAGCACCGAATAGATCGCCCACACGAACGCCGCGACGAAGGCGGCCGCGAGCCCCGGCAACTGGCTCGCAGCGAAGCTCGCACCGTTGCCGAGCAACAGCAGCGCGGTGCCGACAAGCCCGATCACGGCGCCGGTCACGTGATGAACCGCGAGCCGCTCCCCCGGCAGAAGCGCCGAAAATAGCACGATCAGCAGCGGCCAAAGATAGTTCAGCAGCCCGGCTTCTGCCGGCGGCGCGAAGCGCAGCGCCAGGAAGTACAGCGCGTGATAACCGAACAGCCCGCCGACGCCCACGGCCCACGCCGTCAGCGGCTGCCGCAGCACCCGTAGCCCGTCCGGTCGGCGGACCAGACTGAGCAGGCCGACCGCGCCGCCGATCGCGAAGGTCATCGCCGCAAGCTGGAAGGCGGGGATCGTGCCAGTTGCCACCGTCAACAAGGCGAGCAGCGACCACATCAGGATCGCGGTCAGACCGATCAGGGTCGCATTGCGCTGGGACATCAGGCGGCAGGCTCCGTCACGGCCGGCTCATGCCGGCCACCCACGCCTGCGTCCGTGCGGGAAGCGTCCAAGACGTGAATGCCCGCGGCGAGCGCGGGCATCAGGTTTTCCTTAACCGCAGATGGTGGCCGGAGGCAACGCCGCCGGCGAGGCTCACACCATGTACTGGCCGCCATTGACCGACAGCGTCGAACCGGTGATGGCTCCGGCCTCATCAGCGGCGAGGAACACCACGGCGCGCGCGATCTCCTCGGGCTCGCCGAGGCGCCCCACCGGAATCAGCGGCAGGATGGCTTTCTCGAGCACGTCCTTCGGCACCGCCTGCACCATCTCGGTATTGATGTAGCCCGGGCAGATCACGTTGACGGTGATGCCGGCCTTGGCCGTCTCCAGCGCGAGCGCCTTGGTGAAGCCGATGTCGCCGGCCTTCGCCGCGGAGTAGTTGACCTGGCCGAACTGGCCCTTCTGGCCGTTGATCGAGGAGATGTTGATGATGCGGCCGAACTTGCGCGCGCGCATGCCCTCGATGACCGGGCGGGTCATGTTGAACAGCGAGCCGAGATTGGTGTTGATCACCGCGCTCCACTGCTCGAGCGTCATCTTGTGGAAGGCCGTATCACGGGTGATGCCGGCATTGTTGATCAGCACATCGATCGGACCGAGATCGGCTTCGACCTTCTTGATGCCTTCGCCGCAGGCCTCGAACGAGCTGACGTCCCATTTGTAGACGGGGATCTCGGTCTCGCTCTTGAACTTCTCCGCCGCGGCATCGTTGCCGCCGTAATTCGCCGCGACCTTGTATCCCGCCGCCTTCAGCGCCTTGCTGATCGCCGCTCCGATACCGCGCGTTCCCCCCGTCACCAACGCCACACGTGCCATGTCGAATCCTTCCCTCGATGACTGATCGCACAGGACAACCTCTGGCTGTCGCCGCGCTTGCCGTTGTTATTGGATCATGAACCTCCGCGCGACGATCAACTTGCCGCACGACAACCCATGCTCGCTCAACTCCATTTTTTAGTGGTCGATTATGCGACGTGTTTGACGGACATCAAGAACAAAACGCCCGGCGAGATCGCCGGGCGTTGATCTTTAGTTGAGCTGGACGCGATTGCGAAGACTGAACGGTTCGCAGTCACTGCCGGCTTTTTAGTCGCGTGCAACGCACAGCGCGATGCCCATGCCGCCGCCGATGCACAGCGTGGCAAGACCCTTCTTCGCGTCGCGCTTCTGCATCTCGTGCAGCAGAGTCACGAGCACGCGCGCGCCAGACGCACCGATCGGATGGCCGATCGCGATCGCGCCGCCGTTGACGTTGACCTTGGCCGGATCCCAGCCGAGATCCTTGTTCACCGCGCAAGCCTGCGCGGCGAACGCCTCGTTGGCTTCGATCAGGTCGAGGTCGGCGATGTTCCAGCCGGCCTTCTTAAGCGCCGAACGCGACGCCGGGATCGGGCCGGTGCCCATGATCTTCGGGTCGACGCCGGCCTGGCCCCAGGACACGATCCGCGCGAGCGGGGTCTTGCCCTCCTTGGCCGCCTGCTTGGCGGTCATCAGCACCACGGCAGCCGCGCCGTCATTGATGCCCGACGCGTTGCCGGCGGTGACCGTGCCGTCCTTCTCGAACGCCGCACGCAGCTTGGCCATGGCCTCGATCGTCGCGCCATGACGCGGATATTCGTCGGTGTCGACCACGGTGTCACCCTTGCGGCTCTTGACCGTCACGGGCGCGATCTCGTCCTTGAACCTGCCGGCCTTCTGAGCCGCCTCGGCCTTGTTCTGCGATGCAACCGCGAACTCGTCCTGCTGCGCGCGCGTGATCTGATATTGCTTCGCAACGTTCTCGGCGGTGTTGCCCATGTGATAGCCGTTGAAGGCGTCCCACAGGCCGTCCTTGATCATCGTGTCGACCAGATCGAGCGAGCCCATCTTCACGCCGGCGCGCAGATATTGCGCATGCGCCGCCATGCTCATCGACTCCTGGCCGCCGGCGACCACGATGTCGGAGTCACCATTGACGAGCGCCTGGTAGCCGAGCGCAACGGACCGCAGGCCGGAGCCGCACAGTTGGTTGATGCCCCAGGCCGGGCTCTCGACTGGAATGCCGGCGGCGATCGAAGCCTGGCGCGCCGGGTTCTGGCCCTGCGCCGCAGTCAGGATCTGGCCCATAATGACCTCCGAGACGCGGCCCGGCTCGACGCCGGCGCGCTCCAGCGCGGCCTTGATGGCCACCGCCCCCAATTCGTGAGCCGGGACACTGGCGAAGGCACCGTTGAAACTTCCAACCGCGGTGCGGGCGGCGCTGACGATGACGACATCGTCTGACATGAGCATCTCCTGGGGTTCTTGATCTTGGACGTGAAAGCGAGGGCTTGAGACTCGAGGGTATTTGAAATGAAAATGATCTTTTCAGTTCACGGTCGTGCCGGCCCTCCGCAAGCCCCGGATTGGCGAGTGCGCAACCTTCGTCCTTCATCCTGTTAACGTCGTTGCGACATGTCAATTGGCGGCATCAGCAATTCCTGTTGCAGCGCATTCAAATTGGGATGGTTGGCCGTTTCGTGAGCAAGATTTCTGCTGCGGGATTAACCGTTCCGCACAAAACCGTAGCCGAACTCGCTCGAAAGTGATTACGTTATTGCATTGCGTAGCTCTTCGCCCTGCGGCGACGCCGCCGGGTTCCCTGTTCTCGGTTTGCATGTGTGAGCTCATGGCGAAATCTGACCAACCCACCACAATCAAGAAATACGCGAACCGGCGGCTCTACAATACCGGGACGAGTACCTACGTGACCCTCGAAGATCTGGCCTCGATGGTTAAGAACGGGGAGGATTTCCTGGTCTACGACGCCAAGACTGGCGACGACATCACGCGGTCGGTCCTCGCGCAGATCATCTTCGAGCAGGAGAACAAGGCCGGCCAGAACCTGCTGCCGACCACGTTCCTGCGCCAGCTGATCCGCTTCTACGGCGACAGCATGCAGATGGTGGTGCCAAAGTACCTTGAGCAGTCGATCGATACCCTGACCCGGGAGCAGGAGAAATTCCGCAAGCAGATCGCCGACACCTTCAGCGGGACGCCGTTCGCGCCGCTCGAGGAGCAGGTGCGCCGCAACATGGAACTGTTCCAGCAGACCTTCTCGATGTTCAAGCCGTTCACGCCGCCGGTGCGCGCCGACGAGAAGGCCGCCGAGCCGGCCCCGGCCGCCGACGACAACATCGACGAGCTGCGCCGTCAGATGAAGGAAATGCAGGACCGGCTCGATCGCATGTCGGAGCCGAAGAAGGACGAGCAGCAAGGCTGACGCCGAGGGCCGGCGGCTGATCAACCCGCCGCCGGCAGCTCCACCCTGCCGTTACCGATCCACGGCCGATCGACCGAGGCGAGGCCAATCACCCGGCCCTGGATGTAATCGCAGCCCCAGTCGCGCAGCAGCGCGACCGACGCCTCGTCCTGCACCCATTCCGCGACCGTCTTGATCTGCAGCCGTCGCGCCAGCTCGACCAGCGTCTGCACAAAGGCGCGGTCGTCAGCCGAGCGCACGAGATTCTGCACGAAGGCGCCGTCGATCTTGACGATGTCGACGCCGAGCTTGCGCAGATTGCGGAACGAGGTGTGCCCGGCGCCGAAATCATCGATGGCGATTCGGCTGCCGAGATCTTTCAGCCGCGTCACGAAGCCGCGGAGATCGTCGACGTCCTGGATCTCGACCGTCTCGGTGATCTCGACGATCAGCCGTTCGGCGACCCCAGGATGGGCGCGCATCATGGACTCGATCGAGGCCCACCAGTCCGGATCCATGGTGGTCTCAGGCGAGATGTTGAGGCTCAGGGTGACGTCGGGCGTGCTCGCGAGCTCCGCCACCACCAGCTCCAGAATGCGGTGATCGACCAGACGGATCAAACCGAGCCGTTCGGCGACTGGGACGACGTCCGGCGCCAGCAAGGCCCGGCCGTCATCCTGGCGCATCCGCACCAGGCATTCATAGAAGGCGGGCGCAAGCGTGTTGGCATTCACCACCGGCTCGAACGCTGTGACGATGCGCCGCTCATTGAGCGCGGTCACGATCTCGTCGGTGACGCGGATGTTGACCTTGCGCTGTGCGTCGCGCTCCACGTTCGGCCGCCAGGTCGAGAACGATCCGATGCGGCGGCGCTTGGCGGCGTCGAGCGTCTCATGGGCGCGGTTGACCGCTTCCTCGACCGAGCGGGCGTGACGGGGAACGCTCACGGCGCCGATCGTCGCGGTGACGGCGACCGGACCTGACTTGGTCGGCACCACCTCGTCGCGCACGGTCGCGAGAAAGCGCTCGGCCGCGGTGGTCATGTCGTCCATCGTGCAGTTCTTCAGGATCAACCCGAACTTGTTGCCCGAGAACCGCCCGAGCGTGTCGCCACCGCGGAGCCGGCCCCGGATGCGCTGGGCGATCTCCAACACGACGCCGTCGGCGACGTCGAAGCCGAAGGCGTCGTTGATGCGCGCGAGATGATCGATACCGACCAGCATGAAGGCGCAGGAGAAGCGGAACCGCTGCGACTCCTCGATCACCTCGGCAAGCGTCGCCAGCAGATGCGTCCGGTTCAGCTCGCCGGTCAGCGGATCGTGCCGTGACAGCTTGAGCAGCTGCTCCTCGCGGGCGTGGCGCTCGTTGTTGATCCGCACGATGCCCTGTGCACGCAAGGGCCGCCCATCGGGGCCGGCGAACCAGCAGCCGGTCTCCTCGACCCAGATCAATGGCGCACCGGCGTGGGTGCGCACGCCATATTCGATCCGGTACGGCGTGCCGGCGGCGCCATGCAGCGGCGCCCCCTGGTGCATGATCTCGGAGCGGATGCTGCGGTCCGGCTCGATGAGCTTGCTGAATTCGGCGCCGTTGCAGAGTTGCGGCAGCGGAACGTCGGCAAACACCGCCCCGACGTGATCGCTCCAGACGATCACGTCGCTCGCCAGATCCCAGACGAAGGCGGCTTGGCCCAGGGATGCCAGGATCATCGCGGTCTGTGGCAATTCGGATGTCAAGGTCGCCTCGTTTCGGCACAGGCCGGCAGCACCGGCGCTGATTTGGGAACGGCCAGCGCGCATCCGCGCGAGCGGCGGCGGCCGAGTTCGCGAATCAGACTACGCATCTCTGGTTAACGGAGAGCATGCCGAGGCGACGAGCGCGTGTCCGAGACGCGTCAACCATGTTTGGAACATGCAGCGCTCCAGAGCGCTTGGAACGGCATTGCTCTTGCGAGATCGAGGAGCGAAAGGCTCCGGCGTCCCAGAACGTGACAATCGCGCCGGCGGTGGTTGGACAATGTTAACGATTGATCAGGACGGCGATCGCCTGGATGGGTCGGAGGAGACCTCCCGCTCCGTGACGCTGCTGCCGAGCGATGCGAGCCATGACCTTCGCGCGCGGATCGTTCGCGCAGCACGCCCCGACGCCGGCTTCGTGACCCATCTGATCGCGACCGCCGAGCAGCTGCCGCAAACCCGCACGCTCAGGCGCGCGGCGGTTGCCGACGTCCACAGTGCCTATGCGGCGAGGCTTCAGCCGGTCACGCGTGCCGGCGGCCGGACCCGAGAAATGATCTGAGCGGCGCGCTCCTGCGCCTCAGGGCTTCGGCGCGTCGGGTTTGGGCGGCTCTGGAGCGCCCGGAGCAGCGGTCTCGGTCTCCTTTGCCTCCGCGACCCAGCCGGTCGTCGGAGCGGGAGCCGGCCGGGGGACCGAGCGGTCGAGCAGCACGGACTCGGCGACCGAAGCAGCAGCCGGCACGGCATCGATCGGCTCTTCAACGACGGGCGCGGCAGCATCCGCCTTCTGAACCTCCGCCTTGGCCGGTTCTTTGACCGAATCTCTGGCCGGCTCCTCGATCGGCTGAGGTTCCGGATCAGGCACGGTCGCTTCGGCCGGCGCCGGCACGGAAGCGGGAGCTGCGACGACTGAGCGGGCGGCGCGCCTGGTGCGCAGCGAGACTCCGCCGAAGAAATCGACCATCGCCAGCAGGGTCAGCAGCAGGAAGGTCGAATTCCCGAACTTCTGCCACATCGCGAATTCCGCCGCGGCGCCGCCGAAGACCAGCAGCGACAGCAGATGATCGGTCAGATATTTCCCGTTCGGCTTCGCCGCCTTGATGATTTCGAGCAGCAGCAGCAGCACGCCCAGGGCCAGCAGCATGTCGCCGAGCGAGATCGTCCAGACCTCGCCGGACGGAAGCTGAAGGCGCAGCAGCGTCTCGCTGAACGCGACCCCCGGCATCAGGAAGACGATCATGTTGTAGATCGCCAGCGGGATCAGCAGCAGCGGGAAACCGACCATGGACATCGGTTGAAGCCTTGGATGGCGCGGGCGGCGGCCCGGCGCAAAATCAATCGGTGCGAAGATGAGACAGCGAGACGGGATCACGCGACACAGATACGCAACGGTCCCGGCGAATCACGTCGCACGGGACCGCTTTCAACCCCATCGATGGCCGAATTCGGGCAGCTTGGAAAGCGGCCCGCGCGGACAATCAGGCGTCTTTCTTCTTCAGGACCTGGCGGCCCTTGTACATGCCGGTCTTCAGGTCCAGGTGGTGCGGACGACGCAGCTCGCCGGAATCCTTGTCCTCGACATAGGTCGGCTTCTTGATGGCGTCAGCCGAGCGGCGCATGCCGCGGCGCGACGGCGAAGTTTTTCTTCTGGGGACGGCCATATCGGTATCCTCTAGGGTATTTTTGCAAGGCATCGTCCGCAAAGGACGGCTGCAGCCATGAAGCTGGCGAGCCCGGATGCCGATCAAGGCCGCGCTTATAGAGGAAGGGGTGCGGCATGGCTAGGGCTCTCCGAGGCATTTTTGGCCAAAATTGCGCCCGCTCGGACCTCACCGCCGCTCCCCCCAGCAGGCCTGCAGGCTGGAGGCCTGGGCCCGCACCATGTAGGTCGCCGACAGCCGCCGCACACCCGGCCCCGGGGCCCGGGCGCTGCGCCGGACGGGGTTCGGCAGGATCGAGGCCATCAGCGCCGCCTCGCGCGGCCCTAAGCCAGCTGCCGAGCGGTTGAACGCGTAATTGGCGCCCGCCTCCACCCCGAACTGGCCGCTGGGACCGAGTTCGGCGATGTTGAGGTAGATTTCGAGGATACGCCGCTTGCCGAGGACGAGGTCGATCCACAGCGCCAGCGGCAGTTCCAGCGCCTTGCGAACATAGCTGCGGCCCTGCCACAGGAACAGGTTCTTGGCGACCTGCTGGGTGATGGTCGAGCCGCCCCGCGAGACCTCGCCGTCCTCGGCATCGTCCATGACCTCGCGCAGCGCGCCCCAGTCGATGCCGTGATGGCTGCAGAATTTGGCATCCTCCGCGGCCACCACCGAGCGCGGCAAATACGGCGACATCGCCGAGAGGTCGATCCAGTGCCGCGTCACCGGCTGCCCCGTCACCGACCGCCACAGCATCAGGGTCGAGACGGGGTGACCCACGGCATAGAACGGCGTCAGCGCATAGGGCACGAGCAGCACCAGCACGGCGATCACGAGGATGGTTCTGACGGTACGCAAGGGCAGGCGTCGCTCGGTTGGGACCGCCGCGGGGGCGGACAATTGGCCGGGATTATCCGACATCTCGATGTGGTTTCCTGCTTTTTTCCGCCGTTACGGCCGAAAGCCGCCACCGCTCCGGCAATTGACGAAGTCGCCGCCATCAACGATTGTCCGGCGAATTTTGCCCCTGGAGCTCTTGTTAAATGACTGCGACGGCCCTCACCGACTTCACCCAACGCCTGGACAAGACCGCGGAAGAGACCGAAGCCCTGCTCGGCGAGCTCCTCGGCGATGCGCCGCTGGCGGACGAGATCATCAGGCCGAAGCGGCTGATCGAGTCGATGCGCTATTCGAGCCTGAACGGCGGCAAGCGGCTGCGCCCGTTCCTGGTGGTCGAGAGCGCCGCCGTGTTCGGCGTCCCGCGCAAGGGCGCGCTGCTGACCGGCGCGGCGCTCGAATGCATCCACTGCTACTCGCTCATCCACGACGATCTGCCGGCAATGGACAATTCCGACCTGCGGCGCGGGCGTCCGACCCTGCACAAGGTCTATGACGACGCCACCGCGATCCTGGCCGGCGACGCGCTGCTGACCATCGCCTTCGACATCATCACCCGCGACGAGATCCATCCCGATGCCGGCGTCCGCCTCGCTTTGACCCGGGCGCTGGCCCGCTGCGCCGGTGTCGGCGGCATGGCCGGCGGCCAGATCCTCGACCTCGCCGGCGAGGGCCGGTTCGGCGACAGTGGCCCGGTCGACGTCGCCCGCGTCCAGCAGATGAAGACCGGCGCCCTGCTCCGCTTCGGCTGCATCGCCGGCGCCCTGCTCGGCCAGGCCTCGGCGGCCGAGTACCAGGCGCTCGACGACTACGGCCGCGCGCTCGGCGAAGCCTTCCAGATCGCCGACGACCTGCTCGACGTCGAGGGCGATGCCGCCACCCTCGGCAAGCCGGCCGGTGCCGACGCCGAGCTCGGCAAGACCACCTTCGTCACCCAGCTCGGCGTCGAGGGCGCCAGGCAGCGCGTCCGCGACCTGCTCGCCCGCGGCGATGCCGCGCTATCGGTCTTCGGCGCCAAGGGCGACGTGCTGCGGGCCGCCGCGCACTTCGTCGCCGAACGCAAGAGCTGAGGCGAGGCATTGGGCGGAGTCCATCCCGACGATCCGGACCTCGCCCGCTTCACGCGGCTGCCGGCTGCGCTGCGCGTCATCTATGCGCGGCCGCGCACCTTCATATCGCTGGGCCTCGCGATCGTTGCGTTCTTCCTGCTGCCGCCGGCACTCCGCCTGATCACGCGGCTCCTGATCAGCTGGGACATCTTCACCGCGCTCTACCTCGTGCTGGTCGCGGCGATGATGCTGCGCAGCGAGCATCATCACATCCGCCGCAAGGCGGTCATGCAGGACGACGGCCGTTTCGTGATCCTGCTGGTCACGGCGCTCGGCGCCTTCGCCAGCATCGCCGCGATCGTGCTCGAGCTCGGCGCTTCCAAGCGCGACGCTCCGGCGCTGACGCTGGCGCTGCTCACCGTCTCGCTGTCCTGGGCCGCGGTGCATGCGACCTTCGCCCTGCACTACGCCCATGACTACTACCGCGGCGCCAAGCCCGGCGGCCTGCAATTCCCCAGCGGCGACAAGGACGAGCACGCCGATTACTGGGACTTCGTCTACTTCTCCTTCATCATCGGCATGACCGCCCAGGTCTCCGACGTCGGCATCACCGACAAGATCATCCGCCGCACCGCGACCGTGCACGGCATCATCTCGTTCGTCTACAACACCGCGCTGGTCGCCCTGATGGTCAACATCGCCGCCAGCGTAATCTCGTCCTGATCAGTTGCACACCTCGACGCTGGCATTGTTGGCCGGGCCGCCGCCGCCGCGATATTCCAGCCGGCAACCGGGCCTGACGGCGCGGCACAGATAAGCGTCGCAATAGATCTGCCCGCCCGACTTCGGCCGGGCGGCTTGCGTCTGCGGCCTGGTGTAGCCCGGAGCCGCCCCGACGCCGAGACCGCCACCACCTCCGATCCCAACCCCGACGCCCGCACCGGGAGCCGGCATCGGCAGCCCGGCCTCCGGTGCCGCACGGGCGCGGCGGCGCGACGGCACATCTTCGTCGCTGCCATCGCGCTTGGCGACCGGCTTCCTGTCGCGCCGCTTCTCGCATTCATTGTCGTCGTTGACGAACGAACCCTCGGCGCAAACGATGCGGGTGCAGCGGTCGCCGTCCGGCTTGGTGCCATGCTGGCAGACCAGCGGGCAGACGCGCGCCTGCTTGAGCTTGATCGCCTGGAGCGCATCGGCCGAGGCGGCCTGGGTATCGAGCTTGGTGCCGGCATAGCGGTTGAACTGCGACAGCGAGCGGCGCGAGGCCGAGCCCCAGTCGCCATCGGCATCCTCGGTGAGGCAGCCGACGCGGCGCAGCTCGAGCTGCACCGACTTGGCGAGATCGGCGGGCTGCGCGGCCGGGGTGAGCGAGGCGACCTGGCCCTGCTGCGGTGCTGCGGGCGTGGGCGCGCCGGGCGAGGTCGCCGCGCGCGGATTGTCGACCGCCGCGAGCTGCTGCTCACCGCGCTTCTTCTCGGCGTCGGCCGCCTGCTGCTGCGCCACCTGATTAGCCTTCTCAGCGACAATCCGAGCCTGCTCCGCCGCCCTGGCCTCGGCCTCCGCCTTGGCGAGGGTCTCCTTGCGCGCGCCCTCGGCGGCGAGCCGCGCCCGCTCGGCCTCGGTGGCGCGGGCCTTCTCGGAAGCGGCGGCGCGATTCTCCTCGGCGGCGAGCTTGTCGAGCTGCAACTTGGCGAGGCTGGCGTAGAACCCGTCGGGATATTGCGCCAGGAAGGCGTTCAGCGCGCCCTTGTTGCCGACCTGCATCGCGAGCTCGTAGTCGCGCCGGATGTCGGCCTGCGGGCTCGGCGGCGGCGTCACCGGCATCTGTGTCACGACGCGCGGCACGCCAGGGACCAGCGGCACGTCCTCGCCGCCGAGCGAGCCGTACACGAACGGCTCCTGGCGGTTGGCGGTCGCTTTCAGCACCTCGTCGCGGACGAAGCCGAACGCCTTGCGGACGTCGAGGCCGGGGGTCGCGATATGCCGCGACAGCGCTAGCGTGAATGGCGAGTTCTTGCCGTCGCCGTCCTGCGCGGTCGAGCCGGCCTTGGCGGAATAGGCGATCAGCGTATTTGGGCTGGTCGGCTCGACCTTGGCGAGGCCGCGGCCGAGGCTGCGGGTCGCCACCGTCCGCTGCATGTTGCGGGTGAACGGGTTGTCGCGGCAGGCGTCGAGAATGACCAGGCGCAGCTTCTTCGCCGGCTCGACGGCGACCAGAATACGGTCGAGCGACAGCGTCTCGTCATAGACGTCGGTGTCACGCTCGAGCCGGGCGTCGATCGGGATCAGATAGTTCGCCCCTTCGACCTCCATGCCGTGGCCGGCGTAGTAGACCACCGCAATATCGGCATCGCGGGCGGCGTCGGCGAAATCGCGCAAGGCTCGCCTGGTCTCCCGCGCGGTCAGATCGCGCCGGTAATCGACGACATCGAAGCCCGCGCTCTTGAAGGTCGCCGTCATCACCGCGCCGTCATTGGCGGGGTTCGTCAGTTGCGGCACGTTCTGATAGGCGGAATTGCCGATGACGAGCGCCACCCGCTTGTCGGCGAGCGCGGGGTGGCCGACCAGCAGCAGCGCTCCCGCCAGGATGTAACCGCCCAATCGAAGTGACCAAGACATCGTACCTACCCCATACCGCTGGGAGACCTGCTGGGACCTGCCTATCAGAGTGCAGCCCATTGGGCTTGTGACCGGGATCACGCAGATTTATTCCCGATCGACCTGGCCTCGGCCATTATAGTCTGTCGCTGGCGCAATGACGCCAGTTCATGCCTTGCCAAGCGCTGTTTTGCATCGAAAATGCGATCCTTGTTTGTCCAGGTTCCCAGGGAGTTGGCCGTGAGCACAGACCGTTCCACCGTCGAGGCCGTCGTTCAGGGCTATTTCGATGCGCTCTACGAGGGCGACGCCGACAAGCTCGGTGCCGTGTTCCACCCCACCGCCGACCTGCGCTGGGTCGAGAATGGCGAACTCAAGATCCTGACCGTGCCGGACTGGCTGGCCTGGGTGCGCAAGCGCCCATCGGCCAAGGCTGAGGGCAAGCCGCGCGAGGACTTCATCGTCACCATCGATCGTTCGGACGACAAGACGGCCTTCATCAAGGTGCGCTGCCAGCTGCCGCCGCGCTTTTTCACCGATTATCTCGTGGCGATGAAACTGAAGGACGGCTGGCAGATCGTGTCGAAGTCCTACCGCTACGACCTCCGGGATTGACGCCGGCGCGACGACGCCAAGCCCCCAGCCATGGAAGCTCACTTTCAGATATTCCTGATCCTGCTGGCCGTGTTGGCGGGAACCGCACTTCTTGCACGGCGGGCCAACCTGGCGCCGGCGATCCTCCTGATGCTCGCGGGCATCGCGCTCGCCTTCGTGCCGACGATGCCGGCGTTCGCGCTGCCCCCCGAGCTCGTGCTGCTGGTGGTGCTGCCGCCGCTGATCTATTCGTCGAGCGTCGCGATGAGCTGGCGCGAGTTCAAGCGCAATCTGCGGCCGATCGTGCTGCTCGCGGTCGGCTGCGTGATCTTCACCGCCTCCATGGTGGCCACCGCGACCCACTATCTTCTCGGCCTGCCCTGGAGCCTCGGCTTCCTGCTCGGCGCCATCGTTGCGCCGCCAGACGTGGTGGCGCCGCTCGCCATCGCCCGCCGGCTGCACCTGCCGCGCCGGGTCATGGTCATTCTCGAAGGCGAGGGCCTCGCCAATGACGCGACCGCGCTGATCCTCTATCGCTTCGCGGTGGCCGCCATCACCACCGGCGCCTTCTCCTTTCCGGTCGCGGCCGGCGAGTTCGGCCTGATCGTGGTCGGCGAGATCGCGTTCGGCATCGGCGTCGGCTGGCTGATGCTGCGCGCCCGTCACTATGCCCGCGACCCGCAGGTCGAGATCACCCTGTCGGTGCTGACGCCGTATCTGGCGTTCTGGATCCCCGAGCATGTCGGCGGCTCCGGCGTGATCGCGACGGTGGCCTGCGGCCTCTACATGAGCTGGAACGGACCGCTGTGGATCTCCTCGGCGACCCGCCTGCAGGGCATCTTCTTCTGGGACCTGATGATCTACCTCATCGAGGGCATGCTGTTCCTGCTGACCGGCTTCCAGATGCGGCTGATCTACGAGAAGTCGAAGGTCTTTCCGCTCGACGACATCATGATCGCGACCGCGCTGGTGCTCGCCATCGTCGTGATCGCGCGCTTCGCCTGGACCTTCCCGGCGACCATCCTGCCGCGTTTGCTGAGCTCGTCGCTGCGAGCCCGCGATCCCTTGCCGCCCTGGCGGCAGACCTTCATCATCGGCTTCACCGGCGTGCGCGGCACGGTCTCGCTCGCCACCGCGCTGGCGCTTCCGCTGACGCTGTCGACCGGCGACGCGTTTCCCTATCGCGACCAGATCCTGTTCATCGCCTTCGGCGTGATCTTCTTCACCCTGATCGGCCTCGGCCTGACCCTGCCGGCCGTCGTGCGCTGGCTCGGGGTCGGCAACCAGGGTCGCGCCGAGCATCAGCGCGAGCATGAGCAGGAGATCGCGGCCCGGCGCGAGGCGCTCGACAGCGCCTTGCGGTCGCTGGAGACGATGACCAGCGATCGCGAGCTGTCGGACGAGGTGGTGCGGCTGCTACGGGCGCGCCACGAGGTCCGGACCAACCAGCTCCCGGAAGGTCTGAAGCCCGAGGACAACGACGCATCCGCGCTCGGCATCGAGCTGACCCGCGAGCTGATCACGGCAGAACGCAAATTCATCCACGTGATGCTGCGCGACGGCAAGATCACCGACGAGACCCGCCGCCGCATCGAGCGCGATCTCGATCTGGAGGAAGCGAGCCTCGCCAATCGCTCGTATGGTGAGTTGCCGCTGTAGGAGCTGAGAGCTGGTCACGCGGTTGTAGGACGCGATGTTGCGGCAAACGCCGTCATTGCGAGCGCAGCGAAGCAATCCAGAAATCCTTGCGCGGCCCTGGATTGCTTCGCTGCGCTCGCAATGACGTGGAGGGGAGCCTCACGTCACCGCTCGATCATCCAGCGCGTCACGGCCTGGTGGTAGTTCATCGGACCCGGCACCGTCTTGTAGGTCTTCAAGTAACGGAAGCCGGCCTTCTGCAGCGCGCGGTTGGGGGCGGTGTTGTAGGCGTGCGGCTCGCAGAACAGCTGCTTGAGCCGCAACCTCTCGAAATAGAAATCGATGCTGCGGCGGACGCATGCAGTGCCGAGGCCGCGGCCGCGCAGCTCCGGTTCGGTGACGTGCAGGTGCATGTGGGCGCGGTTGCCGTAGACGATGCGGTCGCAGCTGGAAAAGCCGATGGCGCGGCCGTCGAGCCGCCAGATCACCAGCAGCGCCGCGCGCTCAGCCAACGGCGTCTCGTACAGTGTCTGGAAGAGTCCGGCCCACACCGGCCTGGTCGGCATCCGCGTCGGGTCGATGCCCATCAGGTCGAGTTGCTCGATGCTCGACGAATAGAAGTAGTCGATGACCAGCGAGGTCTCGGCAAGTTCCATTTCGCGGATGTCGAGATTCATCGAGGCGTCCTCTTCAGCAGGCCTCAAGGTGCTGATCATGCGGGCGGCAGTGGGGCGGCGCCGTTCTGATGGGGGCAACCGCGACATCACGGCGTGCGTTGCAGCCGATCCGCATGCAAAAATTTCAGACCGCGGCGCGCGGCACAAGCAGCCGTCGGTTGCAGGTCGGCTGTCGCTCTCACGGCAGGCCGATTGGACATGAAATCTAGCCGAGGACTCTTTCTCAAGCTCCTCGCCTGCGACAGAGCGATCGCATATGACGATCGGAGTTGTGCGCCCGTCTGCTGCCACATCGTCATGGCCGGGCTCGTCCCGGCCATCCACGCCGCTCGGCATCCTCGGAACGACATGGATGCCCGGGACAAGCCCGGGCGTGACGGAGTAACGAATGGTCAGACCTTCTCGCCGCAAGCAACCGCGCGATCAACCCAGCGGCACAGGAGGCGCCGCTGGCTGAGCCGGGACCAGCGTGCCCGCCCTACTCCGCCGCGGTCACGCTCTCCGGCGCCTTGGCGCCGCTGCCGTAGCGCTGGTCGATGTAGTCGATGACGAGCGCCTTGAAGTCGGCCGCGATGGTGGGGCCGCGCAGGGTGCGGAACTTCTTGCCGTCGACGAAGACCGGCGCGGCCGGGGCCTCGCCGGTGCCGGGCAGGGAGATGCCGATATTGGCATGCTTGGATTCGCCGGGGCCGTTGACGATGCAGCCCATGACGGCGACGTTGAGCGCCTCGACGCCGGGATATTGCGTCTTCCAGGCCGGCATCTCCTCGCGGATGAAGTCCTGGATCGAGCGCGCCAGCTCCTGGAACGTGGTCGAGGTGGTGCGGCCGCAGCCGGGGCACGCCGCAACCAGCGGCACGAAGGTGCGGAAGCCCATGGTCTGCAACAGCTCCTGCGCGACCTGAACTTCGAGGGTGCGGTCGCCGCCGGGCTCGGGGGTCAGCGAGATGCGGATGGTGTCGCCGATGCCCTGCTGCAGCAGGATGCCGAGCGCCGCCGAGGAGGCGACGATGCCCTTCGAGCCCATGCCGGCCTCGGTGAGGCCGAGATGGATGGCGTAGTCGGAGCGTGCGGCGAGGTCCTGATAGACCGCGATCAGGTCCTGCACGGCCGAGACCTTGGCCGACAGGATGATGCGGTCCTTCGGCATGCCGAGCTCCTGGGCCCGGGCGGCCGACAGCAATGCCGACTGCACCATGGCTTCGCGCATCACCGCGCGCGCATCGCGCGGGTTCGCGGAGGCGGCGTTCTCGTCCATCAGCTTGCTGAGCAGCTCCTGATCGAGCGAGCCCCAATTGGCACCGATGCGCACCGGCTTGCCGTATTTGTTGGCGAGCTCGATGATGGTCGAGAACTGCGTGTCCCGCTTGTCCTTGAAGCCGACATTGCCGGGATTGATGCGGTATTTCGCCAGCGCCTCGGCGCAGGCCGGATAGTCGGTCAGCAGCTTGTGGCCGATATAGTGGAAGTCGCCGATCAGGGGCGTGGTGATGCCGCGCTTGTCGAGCTGCTCGCGGATCTGCGGGACGGCCGCGGCGGCCTCCTCGCGGTCGACCGTGATGCGGACCATCTCGGACCCGGCGCGCGCCAGCGCTGCAACCTGGGCCACCGTCTGGTCGACGTCGGCGGTGTCGGTGTTGGTCATCGACTGCACCACGATCGGGGCGCCGCCGCCAACGGCGACGTTGCCGACCATGACGCGGGTGGTTCGATGCCGGGGAGCGGGTCCGGCGACATCGGACGCTGAGGTGTTCTCGGTCAGGATCTCGGGCTTGTTCATGGGCGCTCGGATATCAGGTTTTGGTGACATTCAGCAATGGATCAGTCGCGGCCAGGACCACGCGGTTCGGGCGGTTTACGAGAAAAAGCCCAACGATCACAAGCACGGCAGCCAGGCCAAAGGCCAGCGTCAGGGCGTCATGCAGGATGAAATAGCTCGCCACCACCCCGAATAAAGGGGTGATGAAGGTAAATGCCGACAATTTGCTGGCCGAGTAGGCCTTGATCAGGGCGAACCAGATCGTGAACGTGGTCCCGACCACCCAGATCGACTGGTAGGCCATCAGGCCGATCACGAACGGGCTGGGAACCTGGGTCAACCGCTCCCCGGCAATGAGGGCCGCCAGGGCCATGATCGGGACGGAGACCGCCACTTGGTACCCCAATGCCCGCTCGGGCGCGATGAAGCGCAGCCGGGTGCCTTTGACGAACACCGTGGTCACGCCCCAGAGCAGGCCGCCGCCGACCACCAAGAGATCGCCGAGCAGCACGCGGCCGTCGACATCGGCCTGGGGAATGCCGATCGCCAGCGCCACACCGGTGAAGCTGAGCGCCAGCCCGCCCCATTGCGCCGGCCCCATCCGTTCGCCGAGGAAGCGGAACGAGCCGAGCGCGACGAAGAACGGCGCGGTATACAGGAACACGATGGCGCGCGACGCCGAGGTCAGCAGCAGGCCCTGATAGATCAGCACGAATTCCAAGCCGAACAGCAGGCCTGCCACCAGGCCGAGCCCCAGCGTGCCGTCGCGCTCGAACATATTCACGCCGCGCACCCGCGCGAACACCAGCAGCACCGGCAGCGCACCGAGCGAACGGAAGGTGGCCTGCAGCAGCGGCGGAATTTCAGGCAGCGCGAGCTTCACGGCGATCTGGTTGAACGCCCAGGACAGGCACAGCACGAGGATGACGGCGATCGCGCCCAGGCCGAGCGGCCGGGTCGCGGCGGATGAGGTTGGCGTTGCGGACACGAGGACGTTGGCTCCCTGGCGCGTTTCGTTTTTTGGACCGCCATCAAGGTGTGGTCAGCTTTGTCTTGGTCAGTCGGAGATGATGCGGACGTAGAGCGGCGGTGCTGGCCTCTCCCTGCGCGCACCGGACTCGCGCAGAAACTCGAATACGACGGTCATTCACACGTGTACAGCTTGCGCCGCAGTGAGCGTTCTCACGCCGCCTTCTGGCAATGGGCACACAGCCCGGTGATCTCGACGACCGACAGTTTCGGCGTGAAGCCCGATGCCGCGGCGGCCAGCTTCAGGCTTTCCGCGATCGGAGCCGCCGGAACCTCGCCGACGGCGCCGCAGCTCTCGCAGATCAGGAACGCCACCAGCGCGGTCTGCTCGTGGTCATGGGCGCAGGCGAGGAAGGCATTGCGGCTCTCGATGCGGTGCACCAGGCCGTTCGCCATCAGGAACTCGAGCGCGCGATAGACGGTGATCGGCGCCGGCCGCGCGGCGACCTTGGCAAGTTCCTCGATGATCTCGTAGGCGCCGAGCGGCCGGTGGCTCGACAGCAGCGCCTCCAACACCTGGCGGCGCTGCGGCGTGAACTTCTGGCCGCGCTGGGCGCAGATGCGCTCGGCATGGTCCAGGGCATCGGCCGCGCAGCGGCCATGGTCGTGGTCCGGCGCCGGGAAGGTGGGCTTTGCGAGGGTCATTGCCGACAATCTAGCATCTCGGGCCGGTCTCGCCAAAGGCCGCGGCCGAGCCATGCATCTGCGGCGGGACGGGTGCGCTCGGCAGGGCCATCAAATATTCATAAGCTTGCTTATCATATCCGAGGCTCATTACAGCCAAAGCTTAGTTCCCACTCTTGGAATCGAGATCAGCCATGACCCGCACGTCGGTGGACGTGAACTTCCTGTTTACGCTCGGCGAGCTGCAGCGCCTGGTGCGCGCCTATGCCGACAAGGAGGCGGCGCGCTTCGGCATGACCCGCGCGCAATGGGCCGTGCTGGCGAAGGTCGAGCGCTACGAGGGGATGAAGCAGTCCGAGCTCGCCGAGCAGATGGAGATGCAGCCGATCACGCTGACACGGCTGATCGACAAGCTCGCCGAGGCCGGGCTGATCGAGCGGCGCGGCGACGACAGCGACCGCCGCGTCAACCGGCTCTATCTGAAGAAGGCCGCGCGCCCGCTGCTCGCGAAGCTCGCGGTGCTGCGCAGCGATCTGACCGACACCGCCCTCCAGGGCATCAGCGCCGGTGATGCCGAGCGGCTGATGACCCATCTCGAAGCCATCAAGGAAAACGTGAGAAACGCCCTGCAGTCGCTGTGCGACGAGCAGCGAAAGGAGCAGCGCTATGGCTGAGCCCGCCCTGAAACTCGCCCCCGACCAGAAGGCCAGCCCGGATGCGGCGCCGCCCGCGGCCGCCGACGCGAAGCCGGCGCGCCCCGGATTGCTGCGCCGCTACCGTCGCACGCTGCTGCTGGTCGTGCTGCCGCTCGTCGCCGCCATCGGCGGCCTCGTGCTGTATCTCAATGGCGGCCGCTACGTGACGACCGACGACGCCTATGTCGGCGCCCAGAAGGTGCTCATCACCCCAGACATCTCCGGCAAGATCGTCAAGGTCGTCGTCAAGGAAGGCCAGCAGGTGCAGAAGGGCGACGAGCTGTTCGAGATCGACCCCGTGCCCTATCGCCTGGCGGTCGACCAGGCCAAGGCGGCCCTGGAGCAGGCGCGCATCAGCTATGACAACCTCACCGCCAACATCAAGATCTACGGCCAGATGCTCGATCTCGCGCAGCAGGGCATCGACCTGAAGCAGAAGGACGTCGAGCGCAAGCAGACGCTCGCCAAGAGCAATTTCGGCTCGCAGCTCGACCTCGACAATGCCGCGAATGCGCTGGTGACCGCCGGCGCACAGGCGCAGTACATCAAGCAGCAGCTGTCGAACGCGAAAACGCAGCTGCTCGGCAATCCCGATCTGCCGCTGGAGCAGTTCCCGCCTTACGTCCAGGCAAGGGCCAAGCTGGACGACGCGCAGCGCGACCTCGACCACACCACCTTGCGCGCGCCGATGCCGGGCATCGCGACCCAGGTCGACCAGATCCAGCTCGGCCGCTTCGTGGCCGCGGGCACGCCGGTGTTCTCGGTGATCGACATCAGCAATCCCTGGGTCGACGCCAACCCGAAGGAGAGCGACTTCACCTATGTCGCGGTCGGCCAGCCGGTCGAGCTCGACGTCGATGCCTTCCCCAACCACCGCTTCAAGGGCACGGTCGGCTCGCTGTCGCCGGGCACCGGCGCGCAGTTCGCGATCCTGCCGCCGCAAAATGCGAGCGGCAATTTCGTCAAGGTCGTGCAGCGCGTGCCGGTCCGGATCTATTTCGACAAGGCCGACAGATTCGTCGCGAAGCTCAAGGCCGGCATGAGCGTCAACGTGTCGATCGATACCGGCCACGAGCGCACGCTGGCCGGGCTGTTCGGATCGGCGCACGCGGCGGACAAGGACGAGTAGCGTCATGACCGCGCCTGCGGCCTCATCCGCAGTTCCGGGCCTCCGCCGGAACATGGTGACGATCTGCGCCATGACGGCGACGATCATGCAGGCGCTCGACACCACCATCGCCAACGTCGCGCTGCCCTACATGCAGGGCACGCTGTCGGCCTCGCAGGACCAGATCAACTGGGTGCTGACGTCCTACATCGTCGCGGCCGCGATCATGACCGCTCCGGTGGGATGGATCGCCAACCGCTTCGGCCGCAAGCGCACCTTCATCGTCTGCTCGGCCGGCTTCACCATCGCCTCCGTGATGTGCGGGCTCGCCCAGGACATCACCCAGATGGTGCTGTTCCGCCTCCTGCAGGGCGTGTTCGGCGCCTCGCTGGTGCCGCTGTCGCAGGCGGTCATGCTCGACTCCTACGCGCTGCATGAGCGCGCCAAGGCGATGGCGATCTGGGGCATGGGCGTGATGCTCGGCCCGATCATGGGGCCGTCGCTCGGCGCCTGGCTGACCGAGACCTATTCCTGGCATTGGGTGTTCTTCGTCAACCTGCCGTTCGGCGCCGTGACCGTGCTCGGCCTGATGGCGTTCATGGAGGAGACCAAGCCGAACGCGGAGCTGACCTTCGACTGGTTCGGTTTCGCGGCGCTCGCCATCGGCATCGGCTCGCTGCAGATCGCGCTCGACCGCGGCGAGGACCAGGGCTGGCTGGAGAGCAACGAGATCATCATCGAGTTCATCATCGCCGCCGTCGGCTTCTATTATTTCCTGGCGCATTCGCTGACGACGCAGCGGCCGTTCATCCAGTTCGCGCTGTTCAAGGACCGCAATTTCGTCGGCGGCTGCGTGTTCATGACGGTAATGGGCCTCGTGCTTTTCTCGACCATGGCGCTGTCGTCGCCGTTCCTGCAGAACGTCATCGGCTATCCCATCATCACCGCCGGCGTGCTGCTCGCGACCCGCGGCTGCGGCACCTTCGTCGCGATGATGCTGGTCGGGCGTCTCTTGCGCTATATCGAGGCGCGCACGCTGATCATCGTCGGCCTGGCGCTGACCGCAGTGTCGCTGTTCCAGATGACGGCGTGGACCGACCAGACTGGCGTGCCCGAGATCATCACCATCAGCATCATGCAGGGGTTCGGCTTCGGCCTCGTGTTCGTGCCGCTTTCGACCGTGGCATTCCTGACCTTGCCGGGCGAGTTGCGGACTGATGGAACCTCGATGCTGACCCTGGTGCGAAATGTCGCAAGCTCGATCGGCATCTCGATCGCGATCGCGCAGCTCACCGAGGGAACACGGCGCAACCACGCGATCCTGGTCGAGCACATCAACCCGTTCAATCACGCGCTGCAGATGCCCAATGTTGCCGGCCTCCTGAACCTGTCCACCGATGCCGGGCGCGCGATGGCCGACGCGATGGTGACCGTGCAGGCGCAGATCCTGGCATTCTCGCACGACTACCAGCTGGTCATGACGTTCATCCTGGTCTCGATCCCGCTCGCGGTCATGATCGGCTCGACGCGCACCGCGTTGCGCGCGCAGTCCGCCCCGGCCGACCACGCCGTCATGGAGTGACCGCTTCCCCCGCGACGGAAAATGCGCGCGCTGTCGAGACAGGGTGGGGGCGGGATAGCAAAAAGGTGACCGCGACGTGATGGATTTGTAACTTCAATCCGGCGCGTTTCCGGCTATCTTCTGCTCACCCCACTCGGTTCTCTGCGTATGAGTTGCGCGCAGGGACTGCACCTCATGAGCGCCCCACTCGTGATGTGCCGGGCGGGGGCGGTGGCTCCTCCAGCGCCGCCCCCAGCCCCGGGGCCTCCCTTTTCACATTTTGGCCTACGGCTTCTGCAGCGGCTCGATCTTCGCCGGTGCGGCAGCGGGCCTGGCCTCGGCCGTCGGCAGGATCACGCCGGCCAGCGCCTGCACCGGATCGTCGCCGGGCTTGAAGCCGGACTGCACCAGGATCTCGTCGATCAACGGCTTCAGCGCGTGCACGCGCAGCAGTTCGCCGGCGAGGCCTTCGCCGAAGCCGACATTGCCGCCGGCACCGCCATTGCCGCCGAACGCGCCGCCGGTGTGCAGGATGCGAACGTCCTTCAGATTGGCGATCGGCTTGACCATCTCGCCGAGCGCGGCCGGCATGGTCGCGATGCGCTGCTTGGCGAGCTCGAAATCGATCACGTTGCTGCCGAGCTTGTTCTGGGCTTCGTTCTTCATCAGGATGACCGCGGCTTCCGCCTCGCCGATCTGGCGCACGCCGACGGCCTTGATCTTGTTGGCCTCGGCCTCCGCCTCGGCCAGGGTCTTGGCCGCCTCGCCGCGATCGACCGCGGCGCGCTTTTCTGCCTCGGCGGCAACGGTAATGCCGGTCGAGCGCTGCTCGGCCTCTTTCCGCGCCGCCATGACCGCGGTCTGACGTTCGCGGTCGGCGATTTCGATGGCGCGCGCCGTCGTCACCTTTTCCTCCGCGGAGACCGCAAGCGCCTCGGCCGCCTTGGCGACCGCGCGCGCTTCCGAGGTTTCCTTGCTCTTGGTCGCGATCTGGATGTCGTTGTCCTGCGTCGCGATCTGGATCTCGCGGTCGGCGTCGGCCTTGCGGCGGTTGATCGCGAGATTGCTTTCGATCGCCGCGGTCTCGCGCACCTTCAAGGCTTCCGCCTCGCGCTGCGCGATCTTCTGCTGCGCCTCGATGCGCGCATTCTCCTCGGTCTGCCACGCCGTCTGCGTCGCGCTTGCGACCTCGGCGCGGGTGCTCGCGGTCTTGTTGGCGATGTCGCGCTCCTGGCTGAGCTCGGCCTCCTTCTTGGTGCGCTCGATCTGGAGCGTGAGCTGGCGCGCCTCGAGGTCCTTCTGCGCGATCGCGACCTCATTGTCGCGTACGATCGCGTTGCGGTCGCGGCGCCGCGTCTCGGTGACCGTCTTCAACAGCGTCAGGCCTTCGGCGTCGAAGAAGTTCTCGGCGTTGAAGAACGAGATGTCGGTCTGGTCGAGCTTGGTCAGCGAGACCGATTCCAGCTCCAGGCCGTTGGACTGCACGTCGGCCTCGACTGCGGCCTGGACGTGCTTGACGAAATCCGAGCGCTTCTCCTGCAGGTCCAACAGCTCCATCGTGGCCGCGACCGAGCGCAGGCCGTCGACGAACTTGGCCTCGACCTGGTCGCGCAGCAATTCGGCATTGTTGGTGACGGCGCCGAGCGTCTGCGCCGCCAGTGCGATCGAATCCACGTCGGGCTTCACGCGCACGTAGAACTCGGCGTCGATGTCGACGCGCATGCGGTCCTTGGTGATCAGCGAATCCTTCTTCGAGCGCTCGACGCGGAGCCGCAAGGTCTTGAGGTTGACGCGCGCGATGGAGTGGAAGATCGGCAGCACCACGGCGCCGCCGTCGAGCACCACCTTCTTGCCGCCCAGGCCGGTGCGCACGAACGCCTCGTCGCGGGTGGACCGATGGTAGAGAACGGCAAAGACAGTGCCGAGAACAACCAGCAGCACAACGCCGATCGACGCAGGCAGAACCAGATCAAACATGGGATTTACTTTCGGGTTGAGGAAAGTGTCTTGGAGCTAAAGTGTCTTGGAGTTCGTGAGTTCGTCGGCTGCGGCGATCGCGATGAAGCGGCCATCCTTGCGGTCGACGAGGAGAACCGACGCGCCCACCGGCAATGACGGCGAATCCGGCGCGGCCGAGGCCGTCACCATGTGCCAGTTGCCGTGGACATCCTTGACGCGGACGCGGCCGGGCAGCCCGCCATCGAGCGGGCCGACCGCCACCTCGCCGGTGCGGCCGACGAGATCGGACAGCCCGACCGCATAGCTCTCATCCTGCGGCACCAGCCGCGCCGCGTAGCGCGTCGAGCGCCGCAGCAGCGGCACCGTGACGACGGCGGCGAGCACGCCCGCGGCCGTTGGCGGCAGCGCCACCGCCACCAGCCGCGCGGCATCCTGGATCAGAAAGCCCGTGATCGAGAAGATGCCGAGCGCGAGCAGGATGCAGATCATCAGCGGCACGCCGCCGACATTGATCCAGGACAGCACGTGGCCCACGCTGGTGCTGTGGCCGTCGTGACCGAGATCGACGGTCTGGCCGAGCAGCTCGCTGATCGACAGGCCGATCAGCATCGAGCCGATCTCGACGCCGCCGACCAGAACGATCATCACGGCGGCAATCGCGAACGGCCGCACCTCGGGTTGCATGAAATGGTCGACGATGGTCATGGGACGACGCGCCCCCGCCCGTTCAATTCTGCGATTTCAGCCGCGCCAGCCGCTCGGCGATGTCCTTGTCACGCTTCAGCTTCGACAATTCGTCGATGTCGGGCGACGGCGGGATGCCTTCCGGCACGCCGGTGGCGCGGGCGATGACGCGGGAGGCGCGCGCGGCCTTGGCGAGGCCGGCATCCGGCCCCTTGCGCGATGTGGCCTTCGGCTGGTCGGCGAGCGCCTCGCTGTGCTCGAGCTCGGCGAGACGCGCCTGCGCGTCCTGCAGGCTCGACAGAATCGCACGCAGCGTCGTCAGCACCGCATCGATGCGCTCGGCATTCTCGTCGATCGCCTTCGACAGCACCTCGAACTGGGCTTCGAGATCCATCTGCCGGGCGATGCCGGCGCGGGCGAGGTCGTCGCGGTGCTCGACGATGGCGACGCGGATCTGCTCGGCCAGCACGGTCGTCTCGCGCTCGATCTCGGCGCGGCGTGCATTGAGCCGATATTCCTCCGCGCGCGCATGCGACAGGCTCTCGCGCGATTCGCGCTCGGCCTGCTCGATCTCGCGGATCGCCTGGCTGACCAGCGCGACCCGGTTCTTGTCCTCGGCCTTTTCGATCGCTCCATACGCGATCCCGGCGATGAGGCGCCCGGCGCGTGACAGGAGCGTGTCGGGGGCCGGCGCGTGTTCGGCGAGCATGACGTGGTCCTTTCGTGGGCTGACGGTTGGGCTGAGACGAGCGTGTGACGTTGCGGTAACGCCGAAATGGACTTCGAAGTCATCTTCGTCCGTTCGCACGAGCTGCGCCGGCGTCGCGTGCGGCCAGCCCGCGACGTAGCCGGTCACCTCGAACGGGATCGCGATGCGACCGCGCGCGGTGCCGAGCGACAACATGCCGGCATTCCTGACATTCACCAGACGGTCGTCGAGCGGCAGCCGCGGATTCGAGGCGGCGCGATAGGCGGCACGGTCGCGCAAGCCGAGCGTGACGAGGCGCGACGGCAGCCGCGTGGCCTTGCGGATCGGGTCGTAGGCATGGCCGTGCAGCGCGACGAGATTGGCGCCGATGCCTTTGCCAGCAGCGATCTCGTCGAGCATGTCCATCATCCGGGCATAGTCGGCGAAGGTCGCCTCGATCGCGTCCCGCGCCTCGGGGGAGAGGAGCAGACGGTAGCGAACAGCCTGATCGTAGGTGCTTCCGGCCATCGGGAATGTTAAAGCACAATATCCGTGCTTTAGCAAGCCAGCTCCCGATCCAAGAACGCCGCTCCCTTCCGTGACCATGTCGAACGCCATGCCCATGCCGATATGTCGCGCCGATGCTGGCCGGCGGTTTAAGGCCGGCGAACAATCTCTGGTGATCGTTAAGGGGGCTGCTAGCGACGCCGGCAAATGCACCGCAGTGACGTGTAGCGACAAAGATCTCGCCGCGCGCGTGCGGCCCTGTCGCGAGGGAAGCGCCGTCAGTCCAGCAATTCGCGGCAGCCGAGATCGTCGAACGCAAGGAAGATGCGCTCGAGATTATTCCACCAGATCACCGGCGGGAGCTGGATCGCCCATTGCCAGACCGGCTGGGCGATGTGCCAGAGCACGGCGAGACGATAGTCCTGATCCAGCGCCGCCCTGTCGTAGCCGGTCACACCGCCTGCGACCAATGTCTGATGATAGCTGTCGAGCAACGGCCGCTCGATCCGCGCCCGACGGTCGGGATAGATTTGCAGCGCGATCATGTAGGCGAGATCGTTCGCGGGCACGCCGATCCGCCACTGGTCGAAATCAAAGGCGCGCACGTCGTCGCTGTCGGCGGCCTTCGGCACCAGAAAATTCCAGACATGCGCGTCGCCATGCGCAATGCTGAGGTTTCGCCGCGACAGATAGCGTTCCGAGAGCCGCGGCGTCGCCGCCATCAGGCGTTCGTAGACCGCGCGGCGGTCCGCGCTCAGGCGGTCTCCCAACTGATCGGCGAAGCGCTGATAGTGGCCGGCAAAGGTCCTGCTGCGCTCGGCGCGCTCGTCCGCGGTCGCGAAGCTGCCGATGGACACGCCGAGCCGCGGATCGTCCCACCACGCCGCATGCAGCCGCGCCAGCGCCCGCACGATCCCCTCGGCCTGGGGCAGCGCGGGCGGCAGCGGCCATGGCGTCGCCGTCTGGTGCGTGTCGGTGAGATCCTCGAGCAGCAAGTGCCAGGTGAGCGCGGCTTCGTCCCACGCGCCGCCGTAAGAGCCGGGCACCAGGCCCGTCGGCATGAGCCGCGCCAGTCCGCGATAAAAATTGACCTCGTGGCGCCCGCCCCGCCACAGCGTCTTGGCGAAGGCCGGCATCGGGATTTTCAGGATCAGCGTCTTCGGCGCGTCCGGGGCCGCGCCGCTATAGGACAAACCGAGGCGGATGATGCGCGACACCAGCATCGGCCGGTCGCTGATCACGGCGACGTCGGAGACCGCGCCGGACTGGAGCACACCCGCCTCGCGCATCGTCGCCGTCAACGCGGCGGGCTCGGCGACGGACGGCAAGTCGGTGGAGGACATGTGGGCGCCGTCCCTTCAGGGTTGCAGCTTAGCCCACACTAGCATGGATATTCCGAATCGCTACTTGATCGGCGCGCGCGGCAGCACGGTGTCGCCGATCTCCATCCGGTAGACGTGATCGAGCGAATACCAGGGCGTGGTGACGTCGGCGTCCGTCGGATGCGGCTCGTCGTGGCGGACGAAATTGCCGAGCAGCGCCTTCGTGACGCCGAACTGCACGTCGCTGTCGATGTGCGGGTCGTTGGGGTCGTAGACCTGCGAGATCAGGACCTTGAATCCCGGCTTGACGATCAGCGCATGCAGATGCGCCGGGCGATAGGGATGGCGGCCCTGCGCCTTCAGCAGGCGGCCGACGACCCCGTCGGTCGGGATGGGATAGCCGACCATCATCACCGAGCGAAACCAGAAGCGGCCATCGGCATCGGTCACGAGCTTGCCGCGCAGGTTCATGTCGGCCTGATCGGGATCCTGGTTCTCGTAGTAGCCGACCGGCGAGGCGTGCCAGACGTCGACCTCGGCGCCGGCGACCGGCGCGCCGTTCGGATCGACCACGCGACCGTGCACGAACAGCGCCGGGCCGGGCGTCGCCGAGCGCACGATCGAGCCGCCGTTATCAGTGCGCGGCGAGTTCAACCGCCAGAACGGGCCGAGCAGCGACTGCGCGGTCTCGGTGTTGCCGCCATCGCCATTGTTGAGCAGGCAGACCAGCGGCGAGACGCCGAGCGAGCCGGCCATCAGCACGACTTCGTTGTGGCTGTCGTTGGTGCGCTGACCGAGTTCGGCGATGATGGCGGCGGCTTCGCGAAATTCGACCTCGGTAAGCCTGACATCGCGGACGAAGCCGTGCAGGTGCTTGATCAGCGACACCATGATCTCGCGCAGCCGCGGGTTCTCGGTGCGCTCCATCACCGCCAGCACCGCCGGCGTGACGTCCTGTTCGCGGGAGATGGTCATCGTCAGGACTCCGTCATTCCGGGGGCGACGCGCCAGCGTCGAACCCGGAATCTCGATATTGCAGGACTCATCTCCAGATTCCGGGTTCAGCCCTGCGGGCTGCCCGGAATGACGAAGCGCTCAGCGCGTCGTCAGTTGATCGTCTCGATCGCCAGCGCGACGCCCTGGCCGACGCCGACGCACATCGTGGCGAGCGCACGCTTGCCGCCGCGGACCTCGAGGCCGTGCACCGCGGTCATCGCGATGCGCGCGCCGCTCATGCCGAGCGGATGGCCGAGCGCGATGGCGCCGCCATGCGGGTTGACGAAATCGGCGTCCTCGGCGACGCCGAGCTGGCGCAGGCAGGCGATGCCCTGGGACGCGAACGCCTCGTTCAGCTCGATCAGGTCGAAATCGGTGATCTTCAGGCCGAGCCGCTCCATCAGCTTGCGCACGGCCGGCACCGGGCCGATGCCCATGATGCGCGGAGGCACGCCGGCCGAGGCGAGGCCGAGCACGCGCGCCCGCGGCGTCAGGCCGTGCTTCTTCACGGCGGCTTCGGAAGCGAGGATCATGGCGGCGGCGCCGTCATTGACGCCCGCGGCGTTGCCGGCGGTGACCGTGCCCGGATTGCGCACGATCGGCTTCAGCTTGGCCAGACCTTCCAGCGTGGTTTCGGGCCGCGGATGCTCGTCCTTGTCCACCGTCACAGGTCCGGCCTTGCCGCCGGGCACCATGACCGGCGTGATCTCGGCGGCGAAATAGCCCGAGGCGATGGCCTTTCCGGCGCGCTGCTGGGAGCGGATCGCGAACGCGTCCTGGTCGGCGCGCGAGACCTGGAATTCTTCGGCGACGTTCTCGCCGGTCTCCGGCATCGAATCGACGCCATACTGCTGCTTCATCAGGGGATTGATGAAGCGCCAGCCGATCGTGGTGTCGAAGATCTCGGCCGAGCGCGAGAACGCCTCCGTCGCCTTGCCCTGCACGAACGGCGCGCGCGTCATGGATTCGACGCCGCCCGCGATCGCGAGATCGACCTCGCCGGCGCGGATCGCACGTCCCGCCGCGCCGACCGCGTCGAGACCGGAGGCGCAGAGACGGTTCAAGGTCTGGCCGGGAATTGAATCCGGCAGGCCCGCGAGCAGCAGCGCCATGCGCGCGACGTTGCGGTTGTCCTCGCCGGCCTGGTTGGCGCAGCCGAAGAACACCTCGTCGACGGCAGCCCAGTCGAGATTGGGATGCTTCGCCTTGAGTGCCTTGAGCGGGGTGGCCGCGAGATCGTCGGTGCGCACCTTGGCCAGCGCTCCGCCGAACCGGCCGATCGGAGTCCGCACCGCATCACAAATGAACACGTCTCGCATCGCTCTCTCCCGAACTTTCGTGTTTCTGGTCAGAATTGACGGCGGTTTTAGGAGTGCGATCGGGGCAGGTCAAATGACGGGAGCGCGGGGTGGCATGCGCGGCGCTGTCGTATGCGACGCTATCTCAACGCGAGCGGTGCGCCCCCTCCCCCGCTTGCGGGGGAGGGTTGGGGTGGGGGCCGCCCCAAGCGAGAATCCCCGTGAGGAGAGACTTCCCCCACCCGTATCGCATCTTCGATGCGATACGATCTCCCCCGCAAGCGGGGGAGATGCAACAGCAGGCACCGCTCATCGTGGAAAACCGGGACATCGCCTGCAAAGCGGTAGGACCGTCCGGGCAAATTGGCTAGTTTCCGCGCCATGACGATCCAGCAGCCCATCTCCGCCCCGGTTCCGCAAGAATCAATGCCTGCGGCCGCGCCCGCCGAGGCGCCGGCCAAGCTCACGCCGATGATGGAGCAGTATCTCGACATCAAGGCAGCGCATCCGGGGCTGATGCTGTTCTACCGGATGGGCGACTTCTACGAGCTGTTCTTCGAGGATGCGGAAGCCGCCTCGCGAGCGCTCGGCATCGTGCTGACCAAGCGCGGCAAGCACCTGGGCCAGGACATCCCGATGTGCGGCGTGCCGGTGGAGCGCTCCGAGGACTATCTGCATCGCTTGATCGCGCAAGGCATCCGCGTCGCCGTCTGCGAGCAGATGGAGGATCCGGCGGCGGCGCGGGCGCGCGGCAACAAGAGCGTGGTCAAGCGCGGCGTGGTGCGCGTGGTCACGCCGGGCACGCTGACGGAAGACAATCTGCTCGATGCGCGCGCCAACAACTATCTGCTGTCGATCGCGCGCAGCCGCGGCTCCTCCGGCGGCGACCGGCTCGGGCTTGCCTGGATCGATATCTCGACGTCGGACTTCATCGTCACCGAATGCGCGTTCGCCGAGCTGACGGCGACCTTGGCACGGATCAATCCCAACGAAGTCATCGTCTCCGACGCGCTGTACTCGGACGAAGCGTTCGAGCCGGTGCTGCGCGAGCTCGCCGCGGTGACGCCGCTCACGCGCGACGTGTTCGACGGGGCCACCGCCGAACGGCGGCTGTGCGACTATTTCGCCGTCGCCACCATGGACGGCCTCGCGGTGCTGTCGCGTTTGGAAGCGACCGCGGCGGCCGCCTGCGTCACCTATGTCGAACGTACGCAAGTGGGGCAGCGCCCGCCGCTGGCGCCGCCGGCGCGCGAGGCGACCGGCAGCACGATGGCGATCGATCCGGCGACGCGCGCCAATCTCGAGCTGACGCGCACGCTCGCCGGCGAGCGCCGCGGCTCGCTGCTCGACGCGATCGACTGCACGGTGACCTCGGCCGGCTCGCGCCTGCTGGCGCAGCGGCTCGCCGCGCCGCTGACGGAGCCGGTGCAGATCGGCCGGCGGCTCGATGCCGTCAACGTCTTCGTCGCCGACAGCGCCGCGCGCGAGGACATCCGCTCGATCCTGCGCGGCGCGCCCGACATGACCCGTGCTATGGCGCGGCTGTCCGTCGGCCGCGGCGGTCCGCGCGATCTCGCCGCTCTGCGCGACGGTATCGTTGCGGCCGACCAGGCGCTGGCGCGGCTGTCGGCGCTCGACCAGCCGCCGCAGGAGGTGGCGTCGGTCATGTCCGCGCTGGCGCGGCCGGCGCGCGCGCTGGCGGAAGAATTTGCGCGCGCGCTCGACGAGCAGCTGCCGCTGATCAAGCGCGATGGCGGCTTCGTGCGCGCCGGTTACGACGCGACGCTGGACGAGACGCGCAATCTGCGCGACGCCTCGCGGCTCGTCGTCGCCTCGATGCAGGCGCGCTATGCCGACCAGACCGGCGTCAAGGCGCTGAAGATCCGGCACAACAACGTGCTCGGCTATTTCGTCGAGGTCACCGCGCAGCACGGCGACAAGCTGATGTCGGCGCCGTTGAACGCGACCTTCATCCACCGCCAGACGCTGGCGGGCCAGGTGCGCTTCACGACATCAGAGCTCGGCGAGATCGAGGCCAAGATTGCGAATGCCGGCGAGCGCGCGCTCAATCTCGAGCTCGAGATCTTCGACCGGCTGTGCGCACAGGCCCTCGCGATCGGCGACGATCTGCGCGCCGCCGCGCACGGCTTTGCGATGCTCGATGTCGCCACTGCGCTGGCGAAGCTCGCGGTCGACGACAATTATGTGCGCCCGGAGGTCGACGGCTCGCTGGGCTTCGCCATCGAGGGCGGCCGTCATCCGGTGGTGGAGCAGGCGCTGAAGCGTGAGGGGCAGCCGTTCATCGCCAATTCCTGCGACCTGTCGCCGACGCCGGGGCACAAGAGCGGTCAGCTCTGGCTGCTCACCGGGCCGAACATGGCGGGCAAGTCGACCTTCCTGCGCCAGAACGCGCTGATTGCGCTGCTGGCGCAGATCGGCTCGTTCGTGCCGGCGAGCCGGGCCCGCATCGGCATCGTCGACCGGCTGTTCTCGCGCGTCGGCGCCGCCGACGATCTGGCGCGCGGACGCTCGACCTTCATGGTCGAGATGGTCGAGACCGCGGCGATCCTCAACCAGGCCGGCGAGCGCGCGCTGGTGATCCTCGACGAGATCGGGCGCGGCACCGCGACCTTCGACGGCCTCTCCATCGCCTGGGCTGCGATCGAGCACCTGCACGAGAGCAACCGCTGCCGCACGCTGTTCGCCACGCATTATCACGAGCTGACGGCGCTCGCCGCCAAGCTGCCGCGGCTGTTCAACGCCACGGTGCGGGTCAAGGAATGGCAGGGCGACGTCGTGTTCCTGCACGAGGTGCTGCCCGGCTCCGCCGACCGCTCCTACGGCATCCAGGTGGCGAAGCTCGCCGGCCTGCCGCCGGCCGTGATCAGCCGCGCCAAATCGGTGCTGGCGAAACTGGAGGCCGCCGACCGCGGCCAAAACGCCCGCGCGCTGGTCGATGATCTGCCGCTGTTCGCGGTGCCCTCGCGCGCAGCCGTGGAGCCCGCGATGTCGAAGGAGGCAGAGGAACTGATCGCCGCCGTGAAGGCGCTGCATCCGGACGAGATGACCCCGCGCGAGGCGATGGACGCGCTGTATCAACTGAAGTCGAAACTGCCGAACAAGTAGTTGCCGTCATTCCGGGGCGCGCGTAGCGCGAACCTGGAATCCATCCTTCGTCAGCGCATGCAGCCAGATGGATTCCGGGCTCGCCGCCTTCGGCGTCGCCCCGGAATGACAGAGAGATGAGTTCACGGTGCCGTAGGGTGGGCAAAGACGCGAGGCGTCGTGCCCACCATTTGCAGCGTGACATGCAACTCGGTGGGCACGCTTCGCTTTGCCCACCCTACGCAAGCTGACGAGCTGCCTTCCGTCGCCCCAGCCACCACAGGCCGAGATTCCAGCCGACGCAGGTCGCCAGCGCACCACTCAGGCCGGCGGCGGCGCCGAGGTGCAGGCTGCCGAGGTGCAGCACCACCACGGCCAGCGAGAAGCCGATCAGGCCGTAGGCGCCATTGGCCAGCACGGCCGCCGTCGCGGGCCCGCCGATGCGCGGCTGCAGGATCAGCATCATCGAGGTGAAGACGATGGGAAACAGCGCCAGGATGCCGGACACGCTGGGACCGGCCCAGCCGGAGACCGAGGTGACGGTGGCGACGAGCGCTGCCACCAGCGAAGCGCGCAAGGGCACGTCGTACCAGCGCCGGGTGATCAGCGGCATCTTCGCATGGCGATAGCGCTGCAACAACGGCAGGCAGATCGCGAAAGTGATGATGTTGGCGACGATGCCCATCAAGAGCGTCCATTGCACGCTCTTGATCAGCGCGGCGAGACCGAGCCACACCGCCACCGCGGTGGCGCTTGCCACCAGCACGCTGCGGCGCTGCGCCAGCACGGCGTAAGCGAGACTGAGGAAGATCGTGGCGGCATTGATCGGCAGGCTGGTCAGCGCGCCCTGCGCGATGAAGGCGGCATCGTGATCCAGCGCCAGGAACACGTAGGTCGGACCGGCCGAGATCGGCAGGGTCGCGACCAGCGCGCCGATCACGGGCCCGGTGCGCTCGGCGATCATCGACGCCGACACCACGAACGACGCCGCGATCGCCATGCGCAGAGCCAGCAGCAGCAGGAAGGAGGGATCGAGGGACATCAGTTCATGCTGCGCAGGCGGTGGGCTCCCTCCCCCGCCTGCGGGGGAGGGCTGGGGTGGGGGCGCGGCTCGGGTGGCGATGATGGGGTGTGCCGTGTGGAGAGAAGTCCCCCACCCGCCTCGCATCGGCGATGCGAGGCGACCTCCCCCGCAGGCGGGGGAGGCGCAGACCGAGCGAGCCTCAACAGCTTGTCTCCTCAGAGGCAGCGCCGCCGCGCACTACACCCGCTTCAAGCTGACAGACACCTTCGGGCCGTTCTTGATGGTCTGATAGACCACGCAATAGCGCTCGGTAAGCTTGAGCAGGAGGTCGAGCTTGTCCTGCGGCGCGTCGGTGTCGACCTCGAAGCGCAGACGGATTTCCTGGAAGCCGACCGGCGCCTCCTTGTCGACGCCGAGCGTGCCGCGGAAATCGAGATCGCCTTCGGCGAACACGTGGCCGCTCTTGAGCGGCACCTCGACTGCGGTCGCGACCGATTTCAAGGTGACGCCGGCGCAGGCCACCAGAGCCTCCAGCAACATGTCGCCGGAGCACAGCTCGAGCCCCGAGCCGCCGGTCCCCGGATGCAGGCCGGCCACCGCCATCGCGCGCCCGGTCTCGAGCTTGCAGGTCAGCCCCTCCTGCCCGACCTCGCCCTTGGCCTTCAAGGTGATCACGGCGGCGGACGGGTCGGCCTTGTAGCGTTCCTTGATCGGCGCCTGCATGGCGCGCAGCTCGGCAGCATCCATTTGTCGTTCTCTCCCGGATTTATTTCAGACGAGATTTACCGGGCCGGGCCGCCAAAGTCACCACCACAGGCCGCCGCCGGGCTCACGCCTGCCCTGCGTGTCCGGCATCGTCCGGTCGAGCGAGCGGTCCAGCGCGGTCAAGACATGCCGCTTGAACTGCTCGAACAAGGGCGCGTTGCGGTCGCGCGGCCGCGACAGATTGATGGTGATCTCCTCGAACAGCCGGCCCGGATGCGGCCGCATCACCAGCACGCGGTCGGCCAGCACCACGGCCTCCTCGACGTCGTGGGTCACGAGCACCAGCGTCGGGCGCGTATCGGCCCAGAGATCGAGCAGATGATCCTGCAGATCCTTGCGGGTGAAGGCATCGAGCGCAGAGAACGGCTCGTCGAGCAGGAGCACCTCCGGCTGCGCCACCAATGCGCGGGCGATCGCGACGCGTTGCGCCTGGCCGCCGGACAGTTCGCGCGGCCAGACCTTGGCCTTGTCGGCGAGGCCCACACGTTGCAGCGCGCGGGCGACACGGTCGCGACGCTCGGCTGCCGGCAGCTCGGACAGGCCGAAGCCAATGTTGTCGGCGACCGTGAGCCACGGCAGCAGCCGCGGCTCCTGGAAGATGATGCCGACCTTGGGATGCGGCGCAATGATCGCCTCGCCGTCGAGCGTCACGGTGCCGGCGCTGGCGCGGTCGAGCCCGGCGATGGTGCGCAACAACGTCGACTTGCCGCAGCCGGAGCCGCCGATGATGGCGATGATCTCGCCGAGCTGGATCCCGGCCGAGAACCGCTCCAGCGCGTGGACACCGTTGGGATAGACCTTGGTGACGGATGCGAGCTGCAGCATCAGGCCGCCCCGCTCTGGCGCGCGAAACTGTCCTGCCAGCGCAACAGCGGCGCGGTTGATATCTCCAGGAGCCAGTCGGTGACCTTGCCGATGATCGCGAAGATGACGATGGCCGCCACGATCTGTGCCGGCTTGCCGAGCTGCTGGCCGTCGATCAGGAGGTAGCCAAGCCCTTCGGAGGCGCCCATGAACTCGGCGGCAACGACGAACATCCACCCCAGGCCGAGGCCGACGCGCAGCGCCACCACATAGGCCGGCAGCACCGCGGGCAGCAGGATGCGGCGGATCATGGCCGGTCCGGACAGGCGGAAAACGCGGCCGACCTCGACGATCTTGCGGTCGACCGAAAGAATGGCACCGGTCAGGCCGAGATAGACCGGGAAGAACACGCCGACTGCGATCAGCGCCACCTTGGAGGTCTCGAAGATGCCGAGCCACAAGATGAACAACGGCACCCAGGCGATCGACGGAATCGCACGCAGCGCCTGGATCGTCGGATCGACCAGCCGGCGCGCGAAACCCCAATAGCCGCAGATGCCGCCGAGCAGCGTGCCGGCGGCGACGCCGAGGCCGAAGCCGATGCCGACGCGGGTCAAGGTCATCGTGATGTGGCGGGAGAGTTCGCCGGAGCGGGCGAGCTCGGCGATGGTGGTGAAGACCTTCGAGGGCGGCGGCACCAGCCGGCCGTTGGACCAGCCGGCCCGGACGGCAAGCTCCCAGGCGAGTGCGAGCGATAGCGGCAGCAGCAGGCCCACCAGCGGCCGCGCGAAGCGTGCGAGCCGCGGCGTGGTAGCGGTCTGGGATGTCGGGGCGGCCGAAGCCGGTGCCTGCAATTCGACGGTCATGGTCATAGTGAGAACAGTGTCTCGCGCGGGAATGCAAGGCGTGGCGTTGGCGGATAGTCGTGGTGGCCGATCAGCATGGTGACCAAGGACGGCGCCCAGCAATCGCTGTCGTCCCGGCCTTGCGCCGGGACCCATACTCCGCGGCGGTCGTTGTGGAGCGAGATGCCGCTCAAGCGTGGTCAACAACAGGCGTCACGGAGTATGGGTCCCGGATCTGCGCCCGCCAACGCCATCGCGTTGGCGAGCTTGTCCGGGACGACACCGGTTTTTGATCGCCGGCTCTTGGCATAGGCGATTTGGCGCAGCGGCCTATTGCCCGAGCCGTGCAAGTCCTAATTCGTCGGCAACGGGACCTGGTCGTCGATCAGGGCGTCCAGCGTGGCCTTCACATCCACCTTGGCATCGACGACACCGGCCTGCTGCAAAGCCAGGCCAGCGGCCAAAATCGACTCGCGCTGGGGTGCGCCGATGCGGCTATGGGTCAGCTCGGTGCGCTCCTTGAGCTGCTTGTCGACCACCGTCTCAGGCAGCTTCGTGACGGCGATGAAGGTCTTCTTGAGGTCGTCGTAGTTGGCCAGCGCGTCCTTGCGCGCGACCTCGTAGGTGGCGAGCACGCGGCGGACGATCTCCGGATTGTCCTTCAGGAACTGCTCGCGCACGTTCAGGATGCCCCAGGTGTTGGCGTCGGCCTTGCGGTAGAACAGCCTGGCACCCTCCTCGACCTCGGCCTGCGCCATCATCGGATCGAGCCCGGCCCAGGCGTCGACGTCGCCGCGGATCAGCGCCGCCTTGCCGTCGGCGTGCTGCAGCAATACCGGCGTGATGTCCTTGTCGGTGAGGCCCGCCGACAGCAGCGCGCGCACCAGGAAGATGTGCGGATCGGTGCCGCGGGTCACCGCGACCCGCTTGCCCTTGAGGTCGGCCACAGAGGCAATCTTGGAATCCTTGCCCGTGACCAGCGCGGTCCATTCGGGCCGCGAATAGACGTAGACCGACTTGATCGGGTTGCCGTTGATCCGGGCGACAAGCGCGGCGGAGCCGGCGGTCGAGCCGAAATCGAGCGAGCCGGCGTTGAGGAATTCGAGCGCCTTGTTGGAGCCGGCCGACTGCACCCAGACGATGCTGATGCCGTCCTTGGCGAACTCCTTCTCCAGAAGTCCTTTCTGCTTCAGCACCAGCGACACCGGATTGTAGGTCGCCCAATCCAAGCGGATCTCCTTCACCGGCTCGGCCGCGCGTGCAGCGCCGCATCCCAGTAGAACCACGGCCGCAACCGCAGCAAATCCGCGCCTCGACAATCCACCCATCGTCACCCCTCCAACCCTCAAGAAACATTGCTGTTGTTTCAATGAGTTATGCCAGGAGCGCGCGAGAATTGCTTTTCCTTTCGACGGCGCCGTTCAGAACGATCATCATCTCGTGAGCACCGATGACAGCATGGATCGATTGTTGCATTGGAAGTTTCGTGACAGCACAGGCCTTGTTCGATATCCGGTTGCATCCATGGACAGCGTCGCCCCCCATTCCCACCCTGATAGCCTTTCCGATTTCGACAGCGCCGGCATCGCGGCTGCGGTCGACGCGTTGGCCGCGCAGCATTCGGGACGCGAGGACATGTTCCGCGCCGCCGTGGTGCAATTCCTCAAGGCCGAGCTGGTCAAGGCGCGCGCGGCGGCCCAGGCGCAACTGTTGAAGGACCGCCATGGCCGGCGCTGCGCCGAGCAGCTCTGCTTCGTGCAGGACGAGATCATTCGCATCCTCTACGCCGCCGCCACCCAGCACCTCTATCGCTCGCAGGTGCCGAGCGGCGCCGAGCGCATGGCGGTGGTCGCCACCGGCGGCTATGGCCGTGGCCTGATGGCGCCGGAGTCCGACATCGATCTCCTGTTCATCCTGCCCTACAAGCAGACCGCCTGGGGCGAGCAGGTCGCCGAAGCCATTCTGTACTCGCTGTGGGACATGGGATTGAAGGTCGGCCACGCGACCCGCTCGGTCGACGAATCGATCCGCCAGGCGCGCGGCGACATGACCATCCGCACCGCCATCCTGGAGACGCGTTATCTCGCGGGCGACCGGCCGCTCTATGACGAGCTGGTCGCGCGCTTCGACAGCGAGGTGGTGCAGGGCACCGCAGCCGAGTTCGTGGCCGCCAAGCTCGCCGAGCGCGAGGAGCGGCACCGCCGCGGCGGCCAGTCGCGCTATCTCGTCGAGCCCAACGTCAAGGACGGCAAGGGCGGCCTGCGCGACCTGCACACGCTGTTCTGGATCGCTAAATACGTCTACCGCGTGCGCGAGACCGCCGAATTGGTCGAGCGCGGCGTGTTCGACGCGCATGAATACCGCACCTTCCGGCGCTGCGCGGACTTCCTGTGGTCGGTGCGCTGCAACCTGCATTTCGTCAGCGGCCGTCCGGAAGAACGGCTGTCGTTCGACCTGCAGCGCGAGATCGCGGTGCGGCTTGGCTACACCAGCCATCCTGGCATGCAGGATGTCGAGCGCTTCATGAAGCACTACTTCCTGGTCGCCAAGGAGGTCGGCAATCTCACCGCCATCCTGTGCGCCAAGCTCGAGGACCAGCAGGCCAAGCCGGCGCCGGTGCTGAGCCGGATGATCTCGCGCCTGACCACCGGCGCCACCTGGCGGCGCGTGCCGGAGAGCGACGACTTCATCGTCGACAACAACCGCATCAACCTCGCCGCGCCCGACGTCTTCAAGCACGATCCGGTCAATCTGATCCGCATCTTCCGGCTGGCGCAGAAGCACAACCTCGCCTTCCATCCCGACGCGATGCGCGCGGTCACGCGCTCTTTGAACCTGATCAACACCGAGCTGCGCGACGATCCCGAGGCCAACCGGCTGTTCATGGAGATCCTGACCTCCAACGATGCCGAGGTCGTGCTGCGGCGGATGAACGAGACCGGCGTGCTCGGCCACTTCATTCGCGCCTTCGGCCGCATCGTCTCGATGATGCAGTTCAACATGTATCATCACTACACGGTCGACGAGCACCTGATCCGCTGCATCGGGTTCCTGCAGGAGATCGAGCGCGGCGGCATCGACGAGTTCACCCTGGCCTCCGACCTGATGCGCAAGATCCGGCCCGAGCACCGCGCTGTCATCTACATCACCGTGCTGCTGCACGACGTCGCCAAGGGGCGGCCCGAGGACCATTCCATCGCCGGCGCCAAGATCGCGCGCCGGCTGTGCCCGCGGCTCGGCTTCAACAATGCCGACACCGAACTGGTCGCCTGGCTGATCGAGGAGCATCTGACGATGTCGACGGTGGCGCAGTCGCGCGACCTGTCGGACCGCAAGACGATCGAGAATTTCGCCGCCGTGGTGCAGTCCGTCGAGCAGATGAAGCTGCTGACCATCCTGACCACCGCCGACATCCGCGGAGTCGGCCCCGGCGTCTGGAACGGCTGGAAGGCGCAGCTGCTGCGTACGCTGTATTACGAGACCGAGCCGGTACTGACCGGCGGCTTCTCCGAGGTCAACCGCGCCAAGCGCATCACCGCGGCGCAGGCCGAATTCCGCAACGCCTTCACCGACTGGCCCGAGGACGAGCTCAACACCTATATCGGCCGGCACTATCCGGCCTACTGGCTCAAGGTCGAGCTGCCGCGCAAGATCCGCCATGCCCGCTTCGTGCGATCGAGCGAGGATGCCGGCCACAAGCTCGCGATCAACGTCGGCTTCGATCCGGCGCGCGGCGTGACCGAGCTGACGATCTTCGCGATGGACCATCCCTGGCTGCTGTCGATCATCGCCGGCGCCTGCGCCTCGGCCGGCGCCAACATCGTCGACGCCCAGATCTACACCACGACCGACGGCCGCGCGCTCGACACCATCGCGATCTCCCGCGAATATGAGCGCGACGAGGACGAAGGCCGCCGCGCGACGCGGATCGGCGAGACCATCGAGCAGGTGCTGGAGGGCAAGCTGCGGCTGCCGGACGCCGTGGCGCGGCGGACGACGCGGGGCAAACAGCACAAGGCGTTCTCGGTCGAGCCGGAGGTCACCATCAACAATCAATGGTCGGAGCTCTACACCGTCATCGAGGTCTCCGGCCTCGATCGCCCCGGCCTGCTGTACGAGCTGACCACCGCGATTTCGAAGCTGAATCTCAACATCGCCTCGGCCCATGTCGCCACCTTCGGCGAACGCGCCCGCGACGTGTTCTACGTCACCGACCTCCTGGGCGCGCAGATCAACGCGCCGACCCGGCAGGCCGCGATCAAGAGCGCGCTGCTGCATCTGCTGGCGAACGACGACGCGGCCGCTCAACCGGCGGCATGAGCGACCATCGCGCGGCCCTGAGCCGCTCGGAGCTCGATTTGAACGAGGGGACCGGCACCAGCGCCGGCCCGCGCAGGCTTGGGGGAGCCGAACCATGGCATTGATTGCAGGCATCGTCGTCGGGCTGATCGGCCTGCTGCACGTCTACATTCTGGTACTCGAGATGTTTCTCTGGACCAAACCGGCCGGCTTGAGAGCGTTCAACAACACGCCGGAGCGCGCGGAGCAGACCAAGGTGCTCGGCGCCAATCAGGGCCTCTACAACGGCTTCCTCGCCGCCGGCCTGTTCTGGGGCCTGGCGCACCCGACGCCGGCCTTCGCGTTCCAGATCAAGATCTTCTTCCTGCTCTGCGTGCTCGTCGCCGGGCTCTATGGCGCCGCCACCGCCAGCCGCAAGATCCTGTTCATCCAGAGCGTGCCGGCCACGATCGGCCTGGTGCTGGTTTGGCTCGCGGGCTGAGCCGGGCTGTATCTCCATCCTCTGTGTCGTCCCGGACAAGCCGTGACGCGCACAAGCGCGTCACGGCGCCGATCCGGGGCCCATAATCCCAGGCAGCGTTTTGGGGCAGGATCGCCACTCCGAGCCGTAGCCACACGACGGCCTGTGGCCATGGATCCCGGCTCTGCGCCCGACGTCGCTGCGCGACGCCGGGCTTGGCCGGGACGACACCGAACTTGTTGAGCCAGTTGGGCTCATCATAGCGACATCGACGGAACCGCCGCACCCGTGCTCCCCTCGCCTTGCGTCCGCCCAGCCCTTCCTCCACACTCCCTCCCAGCGATGGCGCCCCGGTCGGGCAGACCAGCCGCATAACAAATCAGGAGGAACGATAGACCCCATGCGACAGGGATATTTCCGTCTTGCAGGGGCGGCCGCTTTGGCCGTCACCCTCTCCGTCACGTCAGCCTCGGCCCAGAAGAAGTACGACCCCGGCGCCTCCGACACCGAGATCAAGATCGGCCAGACAGTGCCGTTCTCGGGTCCCGCCTCGGCCTATGCCTCGATCGGCAAGACCCAGGCCGCCTATTTCAACATGATCAACGAGCAGGGCGGCATCAACGGCCGCAAGATCAAGCTGATCCAGTATGACGACGCCTACTCGCCGCCCAAGGCCGTCGAGCAGGTCCGCAAGCTGGTCGAGGACGACGGAGTTCTGCTGACCTTCCAGATCATCGGCACGCCGTCCAACGCCGCGGTCCAGAAATACCTCAACGCCAAGAAGGTGCCGCAGTTGTTCGCCGCCACCGGCGCCACCAAGTTCACGGACCCCAAGAACTTCCCGTGGACCATGGGGTACAATCCCAACTACTTCACCGAGGGCCGCATCTACGGCCAGTATATTCTGAAGGAGCATCCCAACGCCAAGATCGGCGTGCTCTATCAGAATGACGATCTCGGCAAGGACTACCTGAACGGCATCAAGGCCGGCCTCGGCGACAAGGCGTCGACGATGATCGTGTCCGAAGCCTCCTACGAGGTTTCCGATCCGACCATCGACTCGCAGATCCTGAAGATCAAGTCGGCGGGAGCCGACCTGTTGTTCTCGGCCGCGACGCCGAAACAAGCCGCGCAGGCGATCAAGAAGCTCCATGAGCTCGATTGGCACCCCGTGCACATTGTCGACATCAACGCGACCTCGGTCGGCGCGGTCATGCAGCCTGCGGGCCTCGACGCTGCCAAGGGCGTCATCTCCGTCAACTACGGCAAGGATCCGCTCGACCCGCAGTGGAAGGACGATCCGGGCCTGAAGCGCTATTTCGATTTCATGGCCAAGTATTATCCCGAGGGTGACAAGAACTCGAACTTCAACACCTACGGCTATTCGACCGCGCAGCTCCTGGTCACCGTGCTGCAGATGTGCGGCGACAACCTGACGCACGAGAACGTCATGAAGCAGGCGGCGTCGCTGAAGGATGTAACCGGCGACTTCTCGCTACCGGGAATGAAGATCAACACCTCGCCGACCGACTATCGCGTCAACAAGCAACTGCAGATGATGAAGTTCAACGGCGAGCGCTGGGAGCTGTTCGGCCCGATCCTGGAGGACAAGGGCGCGGCGGGCTAGCTGCACTCGACGTCGTTCCAGGGCGTCGCGACAGCGACGAACCGGGAAATCTCGAGAGTCCGGGTTCGATGCTGCGCATCGCCCCGGAATGACGCGGTCAACATCGATGGTACGGGGCTGCGCGATGGCGCGGCCCCGTTCTGCATTGCGGCACGGGTTGCGCCCGTTCGCCGCTGCGTGCGCTCGCCGACGGTCATTCGACCGCATCGCGGGTAACGACGGCTGTTGCGGCAGGATCCGCCGCCGCGTCGAGGGAGTATCAGTCGTTGATGACGTCACCCAGGTCGCGTTGCTTGACGACGCGGTCGATCAAGCCCCACTGCAAGGCTTCGTCCGCGGTCATGAAGTGATCGCGATCCAGGGTGCGCTCGACGTCCTCATAGCTGCGCCCGCAATGCTCGGCGTAGAGCCTGATCATGCGGTGCTTGGTCTGCTCCATCTCCCTCGCGTGAATCAGGATGTCGGACGCCTGGCCCTGAAAGCCGCCGAGCGGCTGATGGACGTGAAGGCTTGCATTGGGCAGCGCCGTCCGCTCGCCGGGCTCTCCCGCCATCAGAAGAAACGAGCCCATCGAACGCGCCGTTCCCATGCAGAGCGTGTGCACCGGTGCTCTGACGAATTGCATCGTGTCATACATCGCCAGGCCGCTGGTGATCACGCCGCCGGGTGAATTGATGTAGAGATGGATCGGCCGCTTTGGGTTCTCCGCCTCGAGGAAAAGCAGTTGCGCGCAGACCAGGGCGGAGACCGTATCGTTGACCTCGCCGTTGAGGAAGACGATCCGCTCGCGCAGCAGCCGCGAATAGATGTCGAAGGATCGCTCTCCCCGGCTCGACTGCTCGATGACCATAGGGACGAGTTGCATCGTGTCGCGCATGCGCGAGCTCCCGGTTTCAGTGAGGTGTCGGTGACTTGGAGGATCAGGCCGCGCGCATCAGGCTGCGCCTGTTGCTGTTCGCCGCCGACGGCGTCCGCCGCATCAGCGTCGTGGCGACCAACCCGTGAATGATTCTGAGCCTGGTGCCGCCCTCGGCATTGGGCATGACCTGGAACGTCACGATGCTCTCCAGGTACGGCGGTTCGTGGTCGCGCATCCGGTAGCGGACTTCTTCGCCGGGCGTCGCGGAGATTGGCGCAGCGTCGGCGAGGTCGCCGCGCGGCAGCCAGTTCTCGCGCAGCGCAGGAATGCTGATGGCACGCCAGACCTTCTCCGGCGGCGCGTCCAGTTCGTAGTCGAGCACCAGATCGTCGCTCTGCAGGTCAGCCTTGATATCGGTCATTGGTCCATGTCCTTCAGCACGGCCTTCAACGCATCGACCCGCGACGGCCAGTAGGCACGGTACTTCGCCAGCCAGCGCGCGATCTGCGCCAAGCCCTCCGGATCGACCTCATAGTTGACGAAGCGACCCTGCCGTTCTTCCCTCACCAATCCCGCGCTTCGGAGAACCGCGAGGTGCTGGGACATCGCCGGCTGGCTGATCGTCAGACCCTCGCGAAGCGCGCTGGCATTCATGCTGCCGTTCGCCAGCTTCTCGAAGATCGCGTATCGCGTCGGATCAGCCAGGGCCCTGAAGATGTCACTCTCGATCATGCCAACACATAAGCATAAACTTATGTGTCGTGCAAGCGGCAACGGAGGCTGAGAACGCGGATGTCTTCGAGCAGAGCGACGCGCCCGGGCGCTTCTGGATCAGCATTCGCTCTCACCCAGCCCACTGCCGCGCTCCCTCCCCCCTTGTGGGGGAGGGTTGGGGAGGGAGTAGCCACGGAGACGGTCGCCCGGAGCGCCCCCTCTCCCTAGCCCTCCCCCACACAGGGGGAGGGAACGTACCTTTTGCTTGGCGACTGGGAACTACCAATCTTGCGGGTGTAGTCAGACTTACACCGCTGGCACCTCGCCAAAGTTCTTGCTCACCGGCAGCACGGCGTGGCGGATCAGGCGCGAGTCTTCGACCGCCGCCTGGCGATGCTTCACCGCCTCGCGATAGACGGGATCGCGGATCATCTCGACGAAGGCTTGCACGCTCGGATATTCGGCGATGAAACAGTGGTCCCAACGTTCGTCCTGCGGACCGATCAGCATCAGCTCGAAGCGGCCCTGCCAGACGATGCGGCCGCCGAGGCGCTCGAACACCGGGCCGCTCTCGCGGCCATAGGCGGCATAGGCTTCCGCGCCGCTGACCTTGCGTCCATCGGGATAGGCTGCCTCCCTGCGCAGCCGCACCAGGTTCAGCATGTGGATCGGCCCCGGGCGGTCGTTCTCCCGAAACTGCGCGAACACCTCCTTGGTGGGATCGATATGGCCCATGAACTCCCTCGCCTGTTGTTGTTTACCTTGGCTTAACCATAACGCGGCGTTAGCGGCGCGAAACTCCTAATCGCGCGTTAAGGTCTTTCTAACTGCCCCTTAAACTCCGGACGTTACCGTGGTCGGACGGCGGGGTCGCGGGCTCGGGTTGCGTATGGCGCGGGGACGGAAACAGGGCGGCGGACGCAAGGAGCCGCGATTCGGTCTTGCGGCCGCGATGGCCGATCTGCGCCTCGACCCCAAGGATCGCATTCCCTCCGACGACACGCCCAAGAAGTCAGTTGCAAAGACTGCAAAGAAAAGGCCGGTCGAGCCCGACGACGAGGACGATGTGCCGGCGCGCGAGCCGAAGGCCTCGACACCGAAACCAAAGCCGAGACGTGGCAAGTCGCGCTGGGGAATGTCGATCGGGCGCATGTTCTACTGGGCGCTGGTCTGCGGCCTGTGGGGCGTGATCGCGCTGGTCGGCGTCGTGATCTGGGCCGGCGCGCATCTGCCGCCGATCCAATCGCTGGAGATCCCCAAGCGGCCGCCGACGATCGAGATCGTGGGCTATGACGGCACCATGCTGGCGCAGCGCGGCGAGATGGCCGGCGCCAACGTCGCGCTGAAGGATCTGCCGCCCTATCTGCCGAAGGCGTTCATCGCCATCGAGGACCGCCGCTTCTACCAGCATTTCGGCATCGACCCGATCGGCATCGCCCGCGCCGTCGTCGCCAACATCCTGCATCGCGGCGTGTCGCAGGGCGGCTCGACCCTGACGCAGCAGCTCGCCAAGAACCTGTTCCTGACCCAGGAGCGCACGCTGGCGCGCAAGCTGCAGGAGGCGGAGCTGGCGCTGTGGCTGGAGCGCAAATATTCCAAGCGCGAGATCCTCGAGCTGTATCTCAACCGGGTCTATTTCGGCTCGGGCGCCTACGGCGTCGAGGCCGCAGCGCAGCGCTATTTCGGCAAGTCGGCGCGGCAGGTGACGATCGGCGAAGCCGCGATGCTCGCAGGTCTCGTCAAGTCGCCGTCGCGGCTGGCGCCGAACCGCAACCCGGAGGGCGCGGCCAAGCGCGCCCAGACCGTGCTGGCGGCGATGGCGGAGGCCAAGTTCATCACCGAGGCCCAGGCGCAGGCCCAGATCGCGCATCCATCCGTCGCGGTGAAGCCGGCCGGCGCCGGTACCATCAACTACGTCGCCGACTGGATCGGCGAGGTGCTCGACGACCTCGTCGGCCAGGTCGAGGAATCGATCGTGGTGGAGACCACGATCGATCCGAAGCTGCAGAGCGTGGCGGAAGCGGCCATCATCGACGAGCTCGCGGCGAAGAGCGTCAAGTTCAACGTCAGCCAGGGCGCGCTGGTGGCGATGACCCCCGACGGCGCCGTGCGCGCCATGGTCGGCGGTCGCAACTATGCCGACAGCCAGTTCAACCGCGCCGTAACCGCCAAACGCCAGCCCGGCTCGGCGTTCAAGCCGTTCGTCTATCTCACCGCGATCGAGCAGGGCCTGACGCCGGACACGGTTCGCCAGGACGCGCCGCTCGATCTGAAGGGCTGGAAGCCGGAGAACTACACCCGCGAATATTTCGGCCCGGTGACGCTGACCCAGGCGCTGGCGATGTCGCTCAACACGGTCGCGGTGCGCGTCGGCCTCGAGGTCGGACCGAAGAACGTGGTGCGGACCGCACACCGGCTCGGCATCGCCTCCAAGCTCGATCCCAACCCGTCGATCGCGCTCGGCACCTCCGAGGTGTCGATGATCGAGCTGGTCGGCGCCTACGCGCCGTTCTCCAATGGCGGCCTCACCGTCTCGCCGCATGTGGTGACGCGGATCAGGACGCTCGACGGCAAGCTGCTCTACATGCGCCAGACCGAGCAGCCGGTGCAGGTGATCGAGCCGCGCAACGCGGCGATGATGAATCAGATGATGCAGGAGACGCTGATCTCCGGCACCGCGAAGAAGGCGGAGATCCCGGGCTGGATCGCTGCCGGCAAGACCGGCACCAGCCAGGATTTCCGCGACGCCTGGTTCATCGGCTACACCGCGCATCTCGTCACCGGCGTCTGGCTCGGCAATGACGACAACTCGCCGACCAAGAAGGCGACCGGCGGCGGCCTGCCCGTCGAGGTCTGGACCCGCTTCATGCGATCAGCGCATCAGGGCGTGCCGGTCGCGGCGCTGCCGAACGCGCAGGGCTCGGGCCTGGTCCCGACCCTGGCGCAGATCGCCTCGCAGATCACGGCGCCATCCGCGCCGGCACCGAGCGCACGCTCGGCGCCGCCGAGCCGCGGCAACGCGCGGCCGGAAGCCGCCGCGGGTCTCGACGGCTGGCTGGTGGATCGATTGTTCGGTGGAAAGCGCTGAGCCGGCGAAGATGAGGTGAGAGGCGCATCCGCGAGGGGATGCACCCTTCTCAGCTGGCGGCTGCGGCGATGGGACGCGCTGCCGGCTCGGCGGTTGCCGCGCCGGACGCTCGGGCCAGTTTGCGCCCGATCTGCCGCAGCATCAGGCTCGCCCGCAGCGCGCTGTAGTCCAGCAGCCAGCGGCTGAAGGCGCTGGCGGCCATCGGCCGCGCGAACAGGAAGCCCTGCATTGCATCGCAACCGAGCTCGGCCAGCAGCTTGCGCTGCGGCTCGGTCTCGACACCTTCGGCGACCACAGCCACGTCGAGGCTCTGGCCGACGCGCACGACCGCGGTCACGATCGCCCGCGTGCCGCTGTCGTTCTCGAAATCGCGCATGAAGCTGCGATCGATCTTCAGCTCGTCGATCGGCAGCTGGGCCAGTCGGCTCAGGCTCGAATAGCCGGTGCCGAAATCGTCCAGCGACAGGCCGACGCCCATGTTGCGCAGTTCGTTCATGGTCGCGATCACGGTGGCGCGCTCGTTGAGGATGACGCCCTCGGTGATCTCCAGCATCAGCATCTTCGCCGGCAGGTCGTTGGCGGCCAGGATCTGCGCCACCATCGCCGCCAGGTTGACGTTCTGGAAGTTGATCGGCGACAGGTTCACCGAGATGCAGGGGATGTCGAGACCGGCGCGGCGCCACGACGCCATCTGCTGGCAGGCCAGCTTGATCGACCACACGCCGATCTGCTCGATCAGGCCGCATTCCTCGGCGAGCGGAATGAACTTGGCGGGCGAGACCTCGCCGAGCACCGGATCGTGCCAGCGCGCCAGCGCTTCCACGCCGTGGATCGCGCCGTCGCGGGTGCGGATCTGCGGCTGATAGTGCAATGTCAGGGCCTCGCTGGCGATCGCCTCGCGCAGCGCGGTCGAATGCATCAGCCGTTCTTCGGCGAGCTTGTCGATGTCGGCGCTGAAGAAGCGGTAGGTCGCCCGGCCGCCGCGCTTGGCCTTGTACATCGCCGCGTCGGCCTGCTTGATCAGGGTCTCGATGTCCTTGGCATTATCAGGATAGAGGCTGAGCCCCATGCTCGCCGACATCGGCACTTGGCGCTTGCCGATCGTCAGCGGCATCGCCAGCGCGGCGGTGATGCGCGCCGCCGCGAGCGAGGCTTCCAGGGCATCGCGGTTCTGCAGCACGATCACGAACTCGTCGCCGCCGAGCCGGCCCAGCATGTCGCCGGGGCGGATCTGCGCTCGCAGGCGGTTGGCGAAGCCGACCAGGAACTCGTCGCCGGCGGCATGGCCCAGCGTGTCGTTGACGTCCTTGAAATTGTCGGCGTCGAGGAAGGCCACGGCGACGTGTCCGCCGTCCGGACACGCCTTGATGGCTTCGGCGATCAGCGACGGGATGCGGGCCCGGTTCGGCAGGCCCGTCAGCATGTCGTGATAGGCGACCTGTGAGATCGTCGAGCGGACCTCCTGGCGCTCGATGGCGAGCGCACCGAGCTGGACGCAGGCGGCGACGATCTGCTCGTGCCAGGGACTGGGGCCGCGGCATTCACGGAAGTAGAAGGCAAAGGTGCCGATGACGCGGCCATCCTTACCCTTGATGGGCGACGACCAGCAGGCACGCAGGCCGGCGGCGAGCGGGCCGGCCTTGTAGGGTTGCCAACGCGGATCATTATCGATGTCGTGCGACAGCACCGGCTCGCAGAGATAGGCGGCGGTGCCGCAGGAGCCGACGTCCGGCCCGATCGCGACGCCGTCGAGGCTGGCCGAATAAGCGGGCGGCAGGCTGGGGCCGCCGAGCGGATGTACGTGCCCATCGGAATCGACGTGCAGGATCGAGCAGACGGCGTCCGGAGCGAGCTCTTCGACCCGGCGGCACAGCTGATCGGCGATGGTCGTGATCGAAACGTCGGACGCCAGCGACGCCATGATCAACTGCTGCAGCGAGCGCAACTGCTTGGTCTCCCGGATGTCCGTGAGCAGCCCGAACAGATATCTGACCTTGCCCCGCTTGGTCCGGTGCGCCTTGACATAGGCGGTCGTCCAGATCTCGCGGCCGTCCTTGTCGTAGACCAGCACGTCCTCTTCGATGCCACGGTCGTCCTCGAGGCATTGTCTCAGCCGGTCGACGATGGCGGGATCGGTGCAGGGGCCGATCAGCAGCTCCTCGGCGCGGCGCCCGATCGCCTGTTCAGGCGTGTAGCCGAACAGGCTGGCAAAGGCGGCGTTGGTGTAGAGGATGTTGAGATCGCGGTCGGTGACGATGACGGCCCGGTTGGTCCGGTCGGCGACCGACGTCAGCAGCGCATTGCGCTCGCGCATGTCGACTTCGGTGGTCACGTCACGAATGAACAGCAGCGAACGGACCGGCTCATCCTCCCGGCCCGGCGGGAGCGCGCACAGCGACAGGCGGAGGCGGGTCCGCCCGCCGTCGGCATGGCGCATCGTCGTTTCGCGGGCGTCGGACTGGTCCGCCTCGTGCTGCGCGTCGGTCGTCTCGTCGCACGCGATCGCCGGGATCAGATCCGCGGGCAGACCCAGACTTTCGAGGTCGGCGCCGACCAGAGCGGCCGGCTCGCGCCGCAGCAGCACCGACGCCGCCCGATTGGCGTGCTGGACGTGGCCCTGCGCGTCGAGAAAGAGAATCGCCTCGGAAACACCGTCGAGCGCGGCCGAGAGCAATTGTGTGGATGCGGCCGGTTGGAACTCGCTTGCAAGCATCGTTCGATTCGAGGCGCGCTGCACGTTTCGAGAGAAACGATCTGCGCTTTGGTTGCAGCGAACGACCCGGCAGCTCGCTGGGACGTCACCTTGGGTTTGATTGCGGTAAATCTGGCGAGCGCAGCGTTACAGCCACGTTAAAGCGCCGCCGAATTGGGCAATATCCTTCGACTGCAGACGAGAAGGCTTAAGAATTCGATAGTCCGCAGGCGGGTTCTGAGTTCATCGTTGCAGATTGGAACCCGACGAAGAAATGGCCCGGACCAGAAGGCCGGGCCATTGGGATTCACATCGTCGAGCGGTCCGTCGTCGAGACCTCAATCGTCGATGCCGTAGCGATGCAGGTCGTTGCCGCAGGTGTCGAGCCACTTCTTGGCGCGCTCGACCGAGGCGCAGATCCGGCCACACACCTTCCAGAACCGCGGCGAGTGGTTCATCTCGATCAGATGCGCGACCTCGTGCGCGGCGAGATAATCGAGCACGAAGGACGGCGCCAGGATCAGGCGCCACGAGAACGACAGCGAGCCGGCCGAGGTGCACGAGCCCCAGCGGCTGGACTGGTCGCGGATCGACAGCCGCTTGACCTTGACGCCAAGCTGCTCGGCATAGGCGTCGGCCGCCTTCTGCAGGTCACGGCGCGCCTCGCGCTTCAGGAAGTCGAGCACGCGGCGTTCAGTGTGCTCGATCCCGCCGGCCACGCACAGGATCTTCTCGCCACTGTCTCGCGTCTCGGTCCACACCGTGCCGCGTTCGCCCGCGCGATGCACGATCTTGTGCGGCACGCCGCGAAGCGGCACCAACGTGCCCGGCAGGAACGGGGCCGCCTTCGGCAGACGTCCTAGACGGGCTGCGATCCAGGCGCCGTGACGCTGCGCGAAGTCTTTCGCCTCGATGATGGTGCCGCGCGGCGGCATCGTGAGGATCGCCTCGCGATCCGACGGATGAATTCTCAGGGTATAACGTCGCGCACGACGGTGACGCCGCAATCTAATCGAGTAGATTTGCGAGCCATGCTTGACGAGAAGACGCGAGGGTTCGGCGGGCCGCCGATAGAGTAGCGCGCGAGTGGCCATTTCTGTCAGTCCGGGGGGTAAGAGCTCGCCCGGATTTTGCCATATCCACCGCCAGGGAAAGCGCTCGGCGCAAAAACAAATCATTTGCCCAACATACAGGGGTTCAGAAGGTTCCGCACCCTAGCAGTTGGGCCTCGCGCGCCCCCGAAAACATGAATTCAGATTCAAAAGCATCGCTCAAGAAGCGACGCCACATTCACTGCTTGAGTCACTCCTGAGTTTCGGTTTCGACCGTCCCTTCAAAGGGTTACCGCGCAGCCGGATTCGGATGCGCGGTGACCATCGTCTTCGCTCATTCAGCCGCAATGGCGAGCAGCGACTTCGGATCGGCTGCCGACAACATGAAATCGTTGATGCGCGGCACGATCTCCGACTTGAATCGCGAGCCGTTGAACACGCCGTAGTGACCGACACCCGGTTGCACGTAGTGAACCCGGCGGTGATCCGGGATCGACGAGCAGAGTCCGTGCGTCGCCTCGGTCTGACCGAGACCGGAGATATCGTCCTTCTCGCCTTCGACCGTCATCAACGCCACACGCGTAACCTTCGACGGATCGACCAGGGTGCCGCGATGGGTCATCTCGCCCTTCGGCAGCGCGTGCTTGATGAACACCGTCTCCACCGTCTGCAAATAATATTCCGCAGCCAGGTCCATGACGGCGAGATACTCGTCGTAGAAGTCGCGATGCTTGTCGACCTGATCGCCATCGCCCTTCACCAGGTTGGCGAACAGCGCCTTGTGGGCGTCGACATGGCGGTCGAGATTCATGCTGATGAAGCCGTTCAGCTGCAGGAAGCCCGGATAGACGTCGCGCATCACGCCCGGATGCGGGAACGGCACCTTGGTGATGACGTGGTTGCGGAACCAGTCGATGCCGCGCTCCTGGGCGAGATTGTTCACGCCGGTGGGGTTGCGCCTGGTGTCGATGGGGCCGCCCATCAAGGTCATCGAGATCGGCGCAAACGGGTCACGCTCGGCCTCCATGACCGAGACCGCCGCCAGCACCGGCACCGCCGGCTGGCACACCGCCATGACGTGCATGTTGGTGCCGAGAAAGCGCAGCATCTCGATGACATAGTCGATGTAGTCGTCGAGATCGAAGCGGCCTTCGGCCAGCGGGACCATCCGCGCATCGGACCAATCGGTGATATAGACCTCGTGGGTCGGCAGGAACGCTTCCACCGTGCCGCGCAACAGGGTGGCGTAATGGCCGGACATCGGCGCCACGATCAGCAGCCGGGGCTGCGGCGCGCGCAAGGGGCGGGTCAGCTTGCGGTCGAAATAGAGCAGCCTGCAGAACGGCTTTTCCCAGATCGAGCGGACCTCGACCGGGGTCCGGATGCCGTTGACCTCGGTCTCGTCGAGTCCCCATTCGGGCTTGCCGTAGCGGCGTGTGGTGCGCTCGAACAGTTCGCAGGCCGCCGCGACCGATTTGCCCATCTGGGTGTGGGCCCAGGGATTGAGCGGATTCTGAAACAGGATCTTGGTGGCGTCGGTGACGGCGCGCGCCGGATTGAGCGAGGCATGCGCCATTTCGTACATCCAGTACATCGGCGTCGTCAGGACCGGACTGCCTTCCGACGCCAGGGGCGGTGCACCGCCAAACTCACCTATCGGCATTCTCGTTCAACCTCTCTGCAGCGCAGCATACTGCCGAATGCGCAATTATGCGTCAATGCGGTGGTGTACGAGAAGGTGCCTCAAAGCGACGAAAAAGCCCGGAAATCCACGGGAAAAGCGCAATTATTCCCCTGCCGCCAGCAGCGAGCCGGCGCGGCGTGCGCTGCGCAAGAGAGCAATGAATGCCGCAAACGACGCCAGCAGCAGGGCGGCATTGAGCCCGAGCGCGGTCAGCATCAGGTCGGACCGGAAGACGTGATCCGCCAGCAGCGCGCGCATGCCCTCGAACACGTAGGTCGGCGGCAGGGACCAGGCAACCAGTTGCAGCCAGTGCGGCAGCACCTGAACGGGATAGTACACGCAGGCCAGCGGCATCAGCGCGAACATCAGTGTCCAGACGATGCTTTCGGCGCCGAGCCCGTTGCGCAGCACCAGCCCCGACACGAAGATGCCGACCGCCCAGGAGGTGAAGATCAGGTTGCAGAAGAAGGCGATCAGCGGCAGGCCGATGCTGTAGAAGTTGAAGTCGAAGAACCAGACCGCGATCAGGGTCATCGGAATGATGCCGATGGCCAGCCGGATCAGGCTCATCGTCATCAGCGCCAGCAGGAATTCGATCGGGGTCAGCGGACTCATCATCAGGTTGCCGATGTTGCGCGCCCACATCTCCTCCAGGAAGGAGATCGAGAAGCCGAGCTGTCCGCGGAACAGGATGTCCCACAGGATCACCGCGCCGATCAGGGTGCCGCCGGCGCGGGCGAAGAAGCCGGCATTGGCGGCGATGTAGGTCTGCAGAAACCCCCAGGTGATGATCTGCAAGGTCGGCCAGTACATCAGCTCCAGCAGCCGCGGCCAGGACGACAGCAGCAGATACCAGTAGCGCAGGATCATCGCGCCGATCCGGTGCGGGGCGATGCGGAGCGAAAGATCGTTCATTGCGCCGCCTCCCGGTCGCGGCCGCGGGCGACGTCGAGAAAGACCTCCTCGAGCGTCGAGCGGTTGTAGCGCGCCATGATCTGCGCCGGGCTGTCGTCGTCCTCGATGCGGCCGCGCTTCATGATGATGACGCGGTCGCATAGACGCTCGACCTCGAGCATGTTGTGGGAGGCGAGCAGGATGGTGGCGCCGCGGCGCTGTCGGTATCGCTCAAGATGGCCGCGCACCCAGTCGGCGGTGTCGGGATCGAGCGAGGCCGTCGGCTCATCCAGCAGCAGCAGCTCGGGATCGTTGATCAGCGCCTTCGCCAGCGCCACGCGGGTCTTCTGCCCGGCCGAGAGCTTGCCATTGGCGCGATCGATGAAGTCGCTCAGGTCGAGCTGCGCCGCGAGCTCGGCGATCCGCTCCTTGAGGTGGTCCACCGCATAGAGTCGGCCGAAGATGGTGAGGTTCTGCCGCACCGTGAGCCGCATCGGCATGTCGACATAGGGGCTCTCGAAATTCATCCGCCCCAGCACGGCCGCAGCCTCGTCCGGCATCCTGTGGCCGAGCACGGCGACCTCGCCCGAGGTCGGCTGCACCAGCCCCATGATCATCGCAATCGTCGTGGTCTTGCCGGCACCGTTGCCGCCGAGCAGCCCGGTGATGCTGCCCCGGCGGATCGCAAACGAGACGCCGTCGACAGCGGTCGTCGTCTTGTAGACCTTGGTCAGCCGCGACACGGCAATCGCGGGGGAAACCGAGCTGGAATCGGATGAGAGGGTCGGCACTGCGTCATCTTGCGTCATGGGAGGGGTTCATTGAGGCATTGTGCCGCAAACCGCAACAGGCCACCAACGGCGGGCCAGATTTGTCGCCGTGCTTGCGCGGCATTAGGTTCCCGTCATGACCGACGACGCCCTGATCATCGACACGCCCGACACCGACTATCGCCATCCGCGACAGCGCGTCCGGCTCGACACCATCCTGCGGCTGCGCTGGCTGGCCGCGCTCGGTCAATTGAGCGCGATCTTCATCGTGGTGCAGGGCCTGGAGTTCGACCTGCCAGTGGTGCCCTGTCTCGCGGTGATCAGCATCTCGGCGCTGCTCAATCTCGGCCTGCAGATCGCCTTCAACCCGATGCAGTTGCTGGAGCCGGCCCACGCCGGCGGCCTGCTCGCGCTCAACATCATCGAGCTGACGGTGCTGCTCTATCTCACCGGCGGGCTGGAGAATCCCTTCTCCTACATGTTCCTCGCCCCGGTGCTGATCTCGGCGACCGCCCTCCCCGTCCGCCTGACGATCATGCTCGGCCTGCTCGCCGTCACCTGCGCCACCGCCTTGTTCTTCATGCATCTGCCGCTGCCGTGGGAAGGCGAGGAGCCGCTGATCTTCCCGCCGATCTATCTGTTCGGTGTCTGGCTCTCAATCGCGCTCGCGATCGGGGTCACCAGCCTCTATGCGTTCCAGGTGACCGAGGAGGCGCGCAAGCTGTCGGACGCGCTGGCGGCGACCGAGCTGGTGCTGGCGCGCGAGCAGCACCTCACCCAGCTCGACGGCCTCGCGGCGGCCGCCGCGCACGAGCTGGGCACGCCGCTCGCGACCATCGTGCTGATCTCGCGCGAGTTGGAGCGCGCCCTGCAGGACAACAGCCAGGTCACCTCCGACATCAAGACCCTGCGCGAGCAGGCGCAGCGCTGCCGCGACATTCTCGGCAAGATCACCCAGCTGTCCTCGATCGGGTCGATGTACGACCGGATGAAGCTGTCGACCTTGATCGAGGAGACGGTCGCACCGCATCGCGACTTTGGCGTCGACATCAAGGTGCGCGTCGCGGTCACCGCGGCCAAGGAGCCGGTCGGCTCGCGCAACCCCGCAATCCTCTATGGCGTCGGCAACATCCTGGAGAACGCCGTCGATTTCGCGCGCAACGCCGTCGAGGTGAACGCCTGGTGGAACAACGAGACGGTCGAGATCGTGGTGTCCGACGACGGCCCCGGCTTTGCGCCTGATATCCTGAAGCGGATCGGCGAGCCCTATCTGTCACGCCGGCCCAGCGCCGAGGACGGCCCGGGAGGTAACCAGGGCGGCGGCCTCGGGCTCGGCGTGTTCATCGCCCGCACCCTGCTGGAGCGGACCGGAGCCAAGGTCTCGTTCAGCAACCGCACCTTCCCCGACCATGGCGCCGTGGTCCAGATCGTCTGGCCGCGGCGGCGCTTCGAGGCCAGCGAGGACGACGATGGCGAGGCGGAGCCGGAATGAAACCTCCAGGGCAGCCGCCGCTGGCGCGGTCCTGGCATACAGCACACCGGCCCCGCGCGGCGTCACGCCGCAGACTGCGGCAACCCGCGATCTTGGCAGCGGCGACTCGGCAGACCATATGAGGATGGACCAGATCGTCTCGCAACCATCGAGCCTTCTTCTCAAGGATATGACCGTGGGCGCCATCGCCGAACTGACGAACCATCCGGACCGCTCTCTCCTCATCGTGGAGGACGACAAGCCGTTCCTGGAGCGCCTGTCGCGCGCCATGGAGACCCGCGGTTTCACGGTGACCTCCTGCGAGAGCGTCGCCGAAGGTATTTCACAGATCGGCAAGGCGGCGCCGGCCTTCGCCGTGGTCGACCTCCGGCTGGGCGACGGCAACGGCCTCGACGTGGTGTCGGCGCTGAAGCGCAAGCGTCCCGAAGCGCGCGCCATCGTGCTGACCGGCTACGGCAACATCGCCACCGCCGTGACGGCGGTGAAGATGGGCGCCGTCGACTATCTCGCCAAACCGGCCGATGCCGATGACGTCGTTGCAGCGCTGCTGTCGACCACCAGCGAAAAATCCGAGCTGCCGCAGAATCCGATGTCGGCCGACCGTGTCCGCTGGGAGCACATCCAGCGCATCTATGAGATGTGCAACCGTAACGTCTCGGAAACGGCGCGCCGGCTCAACATGCACCGCCGCACCCTGCAGCGCATCCTCGCCAAGCGCGCACCGAAATAGGCGGATTTTTTGTTCGCCGCGGGTCAATGCGACTTCACGAACGCCTGCAACGCATGGAAGACGGTGCGCCGCGGGTTGCGGCTGCACCAATTGCGCATCCAGCTGTCGACCTCGGTCAGATCGAGCTTGATCTGCCGGCCCTCATCGCCGCGATCCGCGTTGATGGCGGACACGTAGCCCATCATCCACTGCTGATATTTTGAGATGGCGTTGACGTAGGGGCCGTCGCCACTGGTGATGGCCTTGTAGGTGCCGGGTGGCTGCTCCTCGGCGGCGGCGATGAAGCGCTCGCAGGAATCGGCGCCCACGCCCAGGACGTAGAACGCCATTTCCTCCGCGCGGACTCCGGTCGCGAAGAGCAGTGTCAACGCCAAGACCACCCGTCGCATCTGTCGTCCCTGTCCGCACCCCTGGGCTGGATACCGCTCGAGCCTTAAAAATGTTCCGGCATGTTGCGCCCCATGCGGGGCAATTGTCGGGCAGAGCCGGGGAAATTGCCAGGAGGCCGGGACGAGCGGATGTTGTCGCGCGCTGGCAACGGTCCTGAATCGGGCGCGGGCGGATTCACAGGTGGATCTGGAAGGCGCCACGATGCGCCGGCCCGACGTCAGCTCTCCCCCGTCAGCCGGGAGAAATCGGCCAGGACAGCAGCGATCAGCTCCCGATGCCTGGTATCCTGTTCCGCAAGGCTCGCGGCGTAGATGTTCAGGAGATAGCGCGCCTTCGCGGCGGCTTCCGGCCACGACTCGGCCGCGTTGGCGAGCAGGTGCTGCTCGAGAACAGCCTGCCGATCGCGCAGCTCCCGCGCATGACTTTCGGCCTCTGCCAACGCGCGACGGAGGTCCACGGCCTTCTGCGCGCTCATCCCGCGGTGCCTGTCGAGATCGAGCGGCTCGTCAGTCATCCGACGCACTCGCGTCGACACGCTGCGCGTCTGCAAGATCGACCGAGCTGATGGACAGCATCTCGACGGCAGCGGAGCGCGAACCGGCGACCGGGACCATCATCATTGTCGCAACCCGGCGGTAGGCAGCAAAGGACAATCCCTCGATCAGTTCCTCGTCCGTGACCACCTCGTAGGTGCCCTCGGGCAAGAGACGCTCGATGCTCCTGATCCGGAACGGGTGTTTGAAGGTGACGAATTCGCGCCGCGAGCGGATGCTCATCTGCGCCTACCTTTCGCAACGGCTGTCGCTGTCGCGACTTCGAAGTCTTTCGAAGCATGCGCCTTGCGGCCGGCAATAGCCACCGCTTTCTCATCAGCACGACGTGATGAGCGGCGTGGCGTCATCGGACCGTGTCGCTGCGCTTTGGTGCTCGCTATTGCAGGGGCCAGGGTGTATCAATGGCGATCACCGCCATTCCGACGGCATTCACCGGTGACTGAGGGTCACGAGCGCTCCCGCCGCAAACCACGCGAGGGGTAGCCAATGCCGCAGTTTCGTCTGAGCGAGTGGATCGTTCCACCCATTATCGTGCCGCTTCTGCTGATCCTTCTCGCGCTCGCAGTTGCCGCACTGCATTCGTAGATCCGACCACCGCGGCGCCCGCATCGGCAACCGGTGGACGACGGCCGCCCGGCCGACCGGCAGTGACGCTGCGCACGCAGGATCGACGGGGCGCTCGTCCGATGCGTTGAACCAGCTCCAACCCGAGTCGAGGAGACCGACATGGCCAAAGGTCAGCAAAAAGGCAATCGCGAAGCCAAGAAACCCAAGAAGGAAAAGCCCAAGAGCATTGCCGCAGCGCCGAGCCAGAAGGCCGGAGCATGGCAGCCGGATTTTTCCAGCGACAAGAAGAAGCGCTAGGGGATTTCCGGTCCTCATCAGTCTGGATGGTCTCCCGCACGCAAGGCCGTGCGCAATCAAGGCCGCGCGCAAGCAGCGACGACGCGGCCGACCGGTAGACAGCCCAAAGGACAGAACATGGCGCGCGAAACGATCTATGTCGTTCAGGCGTTCAGCGCCGGCCGGGGCGGACGCGCGAAAGCCGAGACGCCGATCGCCTGCAAGACGGAAGCGAGCGCGCTCCGGACTGCGGAACGGCTGGTGTCCAGCAAGGCAGGCGTCGTCGCGTTCTCATCCTCGGGCGATCCCGACATGGGCGACTATGACGATGAGCCGACGATCTTCTTCCGCCACGGTGAGTTGCCGTCGGCCTTCGATTGAGATGCGCGCAACCCCTTTGTCGCCGGCGACCATTGCCGAACGACGCCCCTTGGATGACGTCCGCCCTCACCGCGGTGTCCTCCGAACCTGATCGGTCACACACATGATTGAGTTTCCAAATCACAGCCGCTCCTATGACCGCACGCGACGTGCCGTACGGTTCTGGGGCTATGACAGCGCGATGGAAGCGTCGTTCTTCGTCGACGAGGGTGCGTTGAGACGCCTTCAGCCCGACGCCCGCCCCGACGAGTCGGGCTTTCTGACCGCATTCGATTCCAACCGCGAGCGGATCTGCGCCGCCGCCGCCCGGCTCTATGTCCGCGGCAGCCGGGGCTCCTACGATCTCGTCGCCGCCAATTTCTGAAGGCGATGCCTGCCGGCGATCGGCCAGGCCGGCGGTGATGCGGATCGGCTCTCAGCGATGCTGATGTCTCTCATCTCGAGACTCGTGACCTGACGGAGCCTCTGTCACCTACCTAGGCGGGGAAACCCCGTCCAGTGGAGCGCATTTGAGGATTGTCTAGCGGTCCGCGTGGCCCTGCGGGTCGATCAGCCGGTTGATCCGCTGCGCCGCCGCGAGCCCGAAGCGTACCGTCATCAACTTGCGCGTCGGTGCCGGCAATCTGTGCTCAGGCGCCTCGCAGTGCAGGTGGGCGCCATAGGCATCGGCGACGATCAGGCCGGTGTCCTGCGGAAAGATCTCGCACGGCAGATCCTGCGTGAAGGCGAAGAACAGCCGGTCGCAATGGGCACGGTAGTCCTCCCATTTGTGATCCGCGCGCAGATCCTCGACCGACGACTTGATCTCGACGATCCAGATCTCGCCGCGCTCGTTCAGCGCCACCAGGTCGGCGCGACGGCCCGACGGCAGCGGCAGCTCGCTGATGGTGGCAAAGCCGAGCGAGCGCAGCAGGCGCGAGGTGCCGCGCGCGATCGCCAGCGCCGTCTCCGACTGGCGGCGGTCGGTGGGAACGAGGCTGATCCTGGCGGCGGACGATTCCATTGCCGCAGCATAACCGATTCCAGGCGTCGCCCAAGCCCGCCGATCACCCGGGAACCGGAACCTGACGCCGGCCTTTCGCTTAACAAGCCGGCCGCCGGCCGGGCGGCGCAGCGAGGCGCCGTCCATGATCGACGATCTCTGGTACAAGAACGCGGTGTTCTACTGTCTGTCGGTCGGCACCTATATGGACGCCGACGGCGATGGCATCGGCGATTTCAAGGGGCTGACGCGCCGGCTCGACTATCTGCACGGGCTCGGCATCACCGCGATCTGGCTGATGCCGTTCCAGCCCTCGCCGCAGCACGACGACGGCTACGACGTCGCCGACTATTACGGCGTCGACCCGCGCTACGGCACGCTCGGTGATTTCGTCCAGTTCACGCATGGCTGCAAGCAGCGCGGCATCCGGGTGATCATCGACCTCGTCGTCAACCACACCTCCGACCGGCATCCCTGGTTCGTCGACGCCCGCAGCTCGAAGAGCGCCCGCTACCGCGACTGGTATGTCTGGTCGGACAAGAAGCCGGCCAATGCCGACAAGGGGATGGTGTTTCCCGGCGTGCAGAAGTCGACCTGGACCCGCGACAAGGAATCGGGCGCCTGGTACTTCCACCGCTTCTACGACTTCCAGCCCGATCTCAACACCTCCAATCCCGAGGTGCAGGCAGAGATCCTGAAGATCATGGGCTTCTGGATCCAGCTCGGCGTCTCCGGCTTCCGCATGGACGCGGTTCCGTTCGTGATCGCGGCCAAGGGCGCCGATGTCAGGAAGCCGGTCGAGCAGTACGACATGCTCAGGACCTTCCGCGAATTCCTGCAATGGCGCCAGGGCGAAGCGATCATCCTGGCCGAAGCCAACGTGCTGCCGGAAACCGACATGGAGTATTTCGGCGACGACGGCGACCGCATGCACATGATGTTCAACTTCCACGTCAACCAGCATCTGTTCTACGCGCTGGCGGCCTCCGACACGCGGCCGCTGGCCGAGGCGCTTTATCAGACGAAGGCGCGGCCGGCCTCGGCGCAATGGGGCCTGTTCCTGCGCAATCACGACGAGCTCGATCTGGGACGCCTGACCAAGCCGCAGCGCGCGGCGGTGTTCGCGGCGTTCGGCCCGGACAAGAACATGCAGTTGTACGATCGCGGCATTCGGCGGCGGCTGGCGCCGATGCTCGGCGGCGACCGCCGCCGCATCGAGCTCGCCTACAGCCTGATGTTCACCTTGCCCGGCACGCCCGTGATCCGCTATGGCGACGAGCTCGCGATGGGCGACGATCTCAGCCTGGCCGAGCGCAATTGCGCGCGCACCCCGATGCAATGGTCGACCGAGCCGCATGGCGGCTTCACCAAGAGCGACGCGCCAGCGTCTCCGGTGATCGATCACGGCCCCTATGGCTATGATCACATCAACGCCGCCCGGCAGCGGCGTGATCCGAATTCCATGCTGAACTGGACCGAGCGCATCATCCGCATGCGCAAGGAGGTGCCGGAAGTCGGCTGGGGCGATTTCGAGGTGATCGCGACCAGGGATCCGGCCGTGCTGATCATGCGCTACGACTGGCGCAACAACTCGGTGCTGTTCGTGCACAATCTCGACGAGAAGCCGCGGGAGATCAGCTTCGATGCCGGACTGCCGGACGATGGCGGGAAGCTGCTGATCAATCTGCTGTCGGAGGATCACAGCCAGGCCGACGACCGCGACCGCCACACCCTGGTGCTCGAGCCCTACGGCTACCGCTGGTACCGCGTCGGCGGATTGGACTATCTGCTGCGGCGAAGCGATATCGAGACGAAGAGCCCGGTGAAAAAGCGGCGGAAGGCGCGGCGGCGATCGACGACCAACTGATGACGGGCGTCTTCAAGGAGAACGGCTTCAGCCGCTCGGCTGCGCATCTCGTTCGTGAACGAGGCGCTGAATTTCGACCAACGCCTCCAACGCCATTTCGCAGGAGGTGTCGACGAACTTCTCTCCGCGAGCCGTCAAATTGATGAGGTCTCGCATTTCCGCCTGGAACTGATATCTTGCCAGACTTAAACGATTGTGTGCGGCCGATACGACATCGCGGGTCATTGCCGGAGATTGCGCGATCTCGCCGAGCGCCGGTCGATCATAGAGATAGACCGCGGCAAGGTCGAACGTGTCGCGCGCCGTGTAGGTCGATGCACGATAGATCAACTTTTTCGTCGCAATCTCTGCCGGTCGCTCCGCCGGTATAATCCGGCCGCCGAAGCTCAACGGATACGTCGGATGATCCGTAAAGGTGGGCGCATTCAAGAAATCGATCTCACCTACGTCCCGGAGAATCAGCTTCAGATATTTGCCCGGCCATTGCCACCGCAAAGGGCCTTCGTGACAGGATTCATGTTCGGCGCGAGCCGCTTCAGGGCCGTGCTCGAATCCAGAAAGATGTCGACGTCGTAGCTGATGCGATGATCGAAGCTCTGCGCCAGGGCCGTGCCGCCCCCGAACGTCCACGCCCCAGGGCCGCCCTCCAGGCTATCGAGGGACAGCAGCGCCTTCTGCATGAGGTCTTGCCACCTCGAAGGCCGCCATTTCCCTGACCCATCTCTCATTTTCGGACCCCACAACCTGCCAAGTGTCGATCGCCTTCGATAGTTCTTCGAACGTCACAGCCTTGTCGAGGACGAGATGATGGATCACAGAGGCATCAATTTCGTCAAAGAACGCCTGCACGTGGACACGCCATTTCGGCTCCAGTTTCTCGGCTTTGAGGCAGGCCAGCAACGTCGCCTCGCCAATGCGGACCGGCAGCGGCGTATTGATCGTGGTCACGGCCGCGGTGAGACTGTCAGACGTCGGCGGCGGCGGCGTATTCATCAGTTCGAACTCCCGCGAAGTACCGGTTTCGGAGACCAGTACACGTCATCTCCTTGAAGGCCGAAGATTCCCCGGCATCTGTCGCGCAATATGGCGCCGTTCGGTGGGAACCTCAACAATTCCGGGGACACGGCGGCACGGAAGACCCGAGCAATACGGCTGAAGGCGTCCAGCGAAGCCCTGCGATCGGGCCTCAACGACATCGATTGCGACGCGCCGCCCCCTCGCCGGAGAAGTGGCTACGTCCTCCTGCCGACGACCACGCCCTCATTGCCGCGCAGATCCAGCGTGCCGTCGATGCGCTCGCCGCCGCGGTCGAGCCAGGTCGAGAGCAGGATCTCGCCGGTAAGGCCGCCTGCTTCGGTCGCGATGGAAACCGGCTCGCCGCCGAGATTGAGCGCGATGGTCAGCACCTCGCCGTCGTCTTCGCGGCGGTAGAGCAGGAGATCGCCTTGCGCCGCGACCGACCGATAGGACCCGGTGACGAGCACGCGGTGCTGCTTCCGCAGACGAATGAGCGCACGGGTGAGATTGAGGATCGAGCGCCGGTCGGCGGTCAGATTGACGACATTCTCATGCATGTAGTCATCGGCAACCGGCAGCCACGGCGCGGCTTGGCTGAAGCCGGCCTGCGGCAGCGCGCTCCATTGCATCGGGGTGCGGCAGCCGTCGCGGCCGACGCCGATGCCGGGCACGTTCTTCTCGAAGGGATCGCGCACCTGCTCCGGGCTGATGGCGACCTGATGCATCCCGATCTCGTCGCCGTAATACAGCGTCGGCGTGCCGCGCAAGGTCAGCAGCAGCATCGCCGCTACCCGCGCCTGCTCGGGTCCGACACGGCTCGCCACCCGGGGCCGGTCGTGGTTGCCGAGCACCCAGTTGGGCCAGGCGCCCGGTGGCAGCGCGGCTTCGTAGTCGGCGATGATCCTCTCGATCTCGCGCGCATGCCAGGGCGCGGACAGCAGCGCGAAATTGAACGGCAGATGCGCGCCGCCGAGATCCTTGCCGTAATAGGTCATCAGCCGCTCCAGCGGCAGGTAGATCTCGCCGATCAGCACGCGGTCGTCGAATTCGTCGATCACCTGCCGCATCTCGGCGACGACCTCATGCACTTCCGGTTGGTCGGCGGAGTAGCGCGACAGGATCTGCTCATGCGGCGGCCTTCCGCCGTGATAGTCGGGATTGGCCGGGTTGTCGCGAAACTCGGCGTCCTTGATGAGGTGCCAGATCACGTCCACGCGAAAGCCGTCGACGCCCTTGCGCAGCCAGAACCGCATGACGTCATAGATCGCCGCCCGCACCTGCGCATTGCGCCAGTTCAGGTCCGGCTGCTGCGCCAGGAAGGCGTGATAGTAGTACTGCCCGGTCTGGGACTCGAACTGCCAGGCGCTGCCGCCGAACTCGGACAGCCAGTTGTTCGGCGGCCCGCCATCGGCGGCGGGATCGCGCCAGATGTACCAGTCGCGGTGCGGGTCGTCGCGCGAGTGGCACGCCTGCAGAAACCAGGGATGCTGATCGGAGGTGTGGTTCGGCACGAGATCGAGAATGAGCTTGAGGCCGCCGTCATGCGCGGCCTTCACCAGCGCGTCGAAATCCTCCATCGTCCCGAACAGCGGATCGATACCGGTGTAGTCGGCGATGTCGTAGCCGAAATCGGCCATCGGCGAGGTAAAGATCGGCGACAGCCAGATCGCATCGACACCGAGCGTCAAGAGATAGGGCAGGCGATGGATGATGCCGGTGAGGTCGCCGACCCCGTCGCCGTCGCTGTCCTGGAACGAGCGCGGATAGATCTGGTAGAAAATCCCCTCGCGCCACCAGGCGCCCTGCTCCGCCATGTCGACCGCTTTCTGCTCGCAACCTGCGGCCCAACGCAGGAACCGGCGGCAGGTTCACAAGCCCCGCCTTGGTCGCCCTGGCCGGAACGTCGAGCCGCCGCCCGCAGGTGTTTTTCACTTGGCGCATTGCGAAAAATCGGCATGCTGGCGCCATGACCGAGCAGAACCAGACCAGGGCGAAGGCCGGCGCGATGATCGTGCCCGTGACGCCGTTCGAGCAGAACTGCACCATCCTGTGGTGCGAGGCGACGAAGAAGGCGATCGTGATCGATCCCGGCGGCGACGTGCCGAACATCCAGGCGGCGATCGCGCAGGCCAATGTCACCGTGGAGAAGATCTGGCTGACGCATGGCCATATCGATCACGTCGGCGGCGCGGCCGATCTGCGCGATCAGCTGAAGGTGCCGATCGAGGGGCCGCATGTCGCCGACAAATTCCTGCTCGACAACGTCGTCGCCAGTGGCGCGCGCTTCGGCATCACGGGCGTGCGCGACGTGACGCCCGACCGCTGGCTCGAGGAAGGCGATACGGTCGAGATCGGCGAGCTCGTCTTCGACATCCTGCACTGCCCCGGCCATTCGCCGGGCAGCGTCGTGTTCTTCAACAAGGAAATGCGCTTCGCCCATGTCGGCGACGTCTTGTTCAACGGCTCGGTCGGCCGCACCGACCTGCCCGGCGGCAGCCACGACACGCTGATCCGCTCGATCAAGGACAAGCTGCTGCCGCTCGGCGACGACGTCGGCTTCATCTGCGGCCATGGCGCCGGATCGAGCTTCGGCCAGGAGCGGATGACGAACCCGTTCCTGACGGGGACCGTCTGACCCGCGCGTCTCTCGCGCGCGAGCCATGAACGGCTGCGGCGCGTCTACTTCAGGCCGGCCGCTTGCAGGGCACGGTCGATCACGGCGGCGACGTTGATGGTCCGGCGCCGCGGCTTGGCGGTCGCGCCACTGCCGTTGATCGAAGATTCGCCGGTCGACGACTCCAGCCGTTTCGGCTCTGGGGGCTTGGAGACGGCCACGGGCTTGGACTCCGGCTTCTGGTCCGGCTTGGGCTTCGCCGCTTTCCGCGACTCGGATGCCGGCGCCTCGGGCGCGACCTTGGGCTGCGGGACCGCAGCGGATGCCGGTGCAGAGAGCAACATGCCGGTCGGCGACATTCGGGGCTCGACCACTTTGATCTCGGCTGGCTTGACGTCGACCGTCTCCGCAGCGGGGGATGGGGCGTCCGCCGCGCGTCGCAAGATCTTGGTCAAGGCCGGCACCGCCGAGATCGGCGACACCTGCGGGATCAGCTTCGTGCTCGGCGACGTCGTGGCCGCCTTGAGCGGACGAATCCAATCGGTGACGCCGAAGAATTTCGCGATGTGATAGGACGAGGAAATGCCGGCCTCGAGCAGGAACGGTCCGGCCTTGCCATAGCGCTTGTCGTTGGCCGCGAGCCCGATCGGCGTGCCATGCGCCATGTTGGAAATCGTGAACGATTCCACGACGGTCTCGCCGTCGGCATTCCACCATTGCTCATGCGGATAGCCGTTCACCTCGGCTGCGGCCATTGGCGCCAACGGCAGATGGTGCAGGTCCAGCCACTGCTTGACGATCTCGCCCGCATTGTCGGGATGCACCGTGTAGTCCGCTGTGCCGTGCCACACCGACAGCTTCGGCCACTTGCCGCGGTGGTTCGAGGCACGGCGAACGAGATCGCCGAGCTCGCCGGCGGGGCGCGCCGGCGGCATCCGCATCTGCAGGATCGCGTCGCGCATGCTGCGCGCGGTGCCGAACGGCAGCCCGGCGATGACGGCGCCGGCAGCGAACAATTCGGGATGCGCGGAAAGCAGCGCCATGGTCATCGCGCCGCCCGCCGACAGGCCGGTGACGTAGATGCGCCTGGGATCGATGGCATAGTCCGCCACCATGCGCGCGATCATCTCACGGATCGAGGCGACCTCGCCCTGGTCGCGCGTGATGTCCTCCGACTGAAACCAGTTGAAGCAGCGCTGCGGATTGTTGACCCGCTGCTGCTCCGGCAACAGCAGCGCGAAGCCGAAATGCTTGGCGAGCGTCGACCAGCCGGCGCCGAGATCGTACTCGGCGGCGCCCTGCCCGCAGCCATGCAGCACGACGACCAGTGGCGCCAGCGGCTGACGCTGCGCCGGCACATGGGCGAACATCTTCAGGCGCCCAGGATTGGTGCCGAAATGCTCGATCTCGATCAGCGGAGTCTCCGGGGCGCGACGCGGCTGACGATGAAAATCGGCAAATCCGGTGATGCTGTTCAGCTCGCGCAGCCTTCGCAAGTACTCAACATTTTCAGCGAGGGACAACGGCAAGCTCCTTAGGCATTCACGTATTCACGTCAGCGGGTAGACAATCCACCATCACCCAGATGGTTGCTGCAGTGCAAAAGAAAAAGCCCGCGAGACTGCGGACCTCAGCAATTTGATTGCGAATTTCGTTCTTGCTGCGATCTAAATGCCACGCCGAGGCGGCACTTCACGCAGCAATCACCGAAACGCGAACCGCGGAGCACGTCAATCGCCGCGAACGTGAGAGCGAGGCGCGCCGCAACCAGCAAGACCCGCACCACGCGCTCGACGGCATCATCACATGGCGAATCGCTCCGCGCGAATGAAGTGTGAGCACCGATCGGCGATCAGTAAACAAACAAATGGCAGCCATGCACCGGTCGCCGTGCGCGGCAAGATGATTGCCTCACACCGAGGCGCCAACTAGCCTGATCGGCAAGCAACAACGAATTCCGCTTGGGAGAAAACACATGGCGCGGCTCAAATTTGGCGCTTTCCTCGCTCCGCATCATCCGATCGGCGAGCATCCGATGCTGCAATTCCGCCGCGACCTCGATCTGGTTTCTCAGCTCGACGAGCTCGGCTATGACGAGTTCTGGTGCGGCGAGCATCATTCCAGCGGCTGGGAAATGATTGCCTCGCCCGAGATGTTTCTCGCCGCAGCCGGCGAGCGCACCAAGCGCATCAGACTCGGCACCGGCGTCATCTCGCTGCCCTATCATCATCCCTACAACGTCGCGCAGCGGATGGTGCAGCTCGATCACATGACTGGCGGCCGCGCCATCTTCGGCTCGGGCCCGGGCGCGCTCGCCTCCGATGCCCACACGCTCGGCATCGATCCGATGACGCAGCGTGACCGTCAGGACGAGGCGATCGCGATCATCCGTCGCCTGTTCAACGGCGAGCGCGTCACCGCCAAGAGCGACTGGTTCACGATGAATGACGCAGCGCTGCAGATCCTCCCCTTGCAGGAGGAGATGCCGTTCGTCGTGGCGTCGCAGATCTCGCCGTCCGGCATGACGCTCGCGGGCAAATACGGCATCGGCATCATCTCGCTCGGCTCGATGTCGACGCAGGGCCTGATGGCGCTGCCGCAGCAATGGGAGTTCGCCGAGGATGCCGCGAAGAAGCACGGCACGACCGTGAGCCGCGCGAACTGGCGCGTGCTGTTGTCCTGGCACATCGCCGAGACGCGCGAGCAGGCGCGCCGCGAGGCCGGCCCTGGGCTGATGCGCTGGCACAACGAGTATACCGTGGGCACCCTGATGCGGCCGGGCCTGAAGCCGTTCTCTTCGCCCGATGAAGCCGTCGACAAGACCGCCTTCGTCGACGGCGCGGCGTCGACGATCGGCACGCCCGACGACCTCGTCAAGACGATCAAGAACCTGATGCAGGTGTCCGGCGGTGTCGGCGCCATCATCGGCTTCGTGCACGACTGGGCCAATCCGGAGAACACGCGCCGCAGCTGGGACATGGTCGCGCGCTACGTCGTGCCGGAGATCAACGGCTACATCGACGGGCTGCGCCGCTCGCAGAAATTCGTCATCGAGAACCGCGCCATCTTCGAGCGCGCCGGTCAGGCCGTGATGGCCAAGATCATGGACAACGACAAGGCCGCCGCGGCGCTGTCGCAGACGGGACCCGGCCGCGTCGCGATTCCCGCGGTGAATGCGCCGGACCTGCAGCAGGCCGCGGCGAAGCAGCGGGGGTGAATCAACGACGGTGCGTAGGGCGGATTAGCGCAGCGTAATCCGCCGACCCTCACGAGAGACTTCATCAGGTCGTCGTCGGTATCACGATCGAGCATGGTATATGCCAAGTGGGCAGGTCACTACGCCGTATCCTGACGGCGGATTACGCTGCGCTAATCCGCCCTACCCATGGCCCTCACCTCACCGCCGCGACCAGCCTCTCGCAGTCGGCGATGGTGGCGATCTGCTTCAGCGTCTCGCGCAGCGCCGGCAGGTCGACGGGCTTCTGGAATTGCGGATAGACGACGAGCCCGAGCACGGTCGCGAGCCGGACATGCTCCTCGCGCGTGGCGTCCTCGGCGCCGCTGATGAAGATCACCGGCGTGCGCGATTTCAGCTCGTTGAGCAGCAGCAGGATATCGGCGCCGCAGCGATCGCCGAGCGACAGATCCAGGGTGATGCAGTCGAAGGTCCGCTGGCGCAGCACCTCCGCCGCAGCCCCGACCGAGGTCACGCAGGTCGCCTCGTAGCCGCATTGCGCGGCGATCTTGCGCAGGATCGACAGATGCACCTCGGCATCCTCGATCACCAGCAACTGATTGCTCATGCCCTTGCCCTCGTTGTCTGCTGACCAGACGTCAGGTCTGGCCGTTGCTAGATGAGGCCGATGGCCGGGTGGTAAACATTTGGCTCCGTGGATTTACGGGTCAAGAGGACGCGGGGGCCGACCTCGGGCGGGGTGGACCGTCCAACGTCGCTTCGGCCAAGTCGACGTATCTCACCAGCAACACCGCGAACTTTTTGGCTCAGCCGATCGCGATGCAATTGCCGCGCTCGATGCAACCGGCGATGGTGCCGCAACCATGTCGAATCGACGTCGCGCGCTAGGGCAAAGCATGACGAAATCTGGAGTAGCGGCGATGGCGTTCGCGTTCGCGAGCATCGCGCTGGCGGGAGCAGCGAAGGCGGCCGACCTGCCGGTGAAGGCACCGCCGGTCGTCGCCGCGCCGTCGTGGACCGGCGTCTATGCCGGCGTGTCGGTCGGTGCCCGCTGGGCGGACAATGATTGGCGGACCAGCGACATCTCCCCGAACTTCGGTGCCGGCGTGTTCGTGCCGACGGCAGGCACCGGCGGGGCCATGGACAGTGTGGCGGCCAGGATCGGCGGCTATCTCGGCGTCAACTGGCAGTTCGCTCCGTCATGGGTGGCTGGCGTCGAGGGCGACTTTGGCTGGGCCGACAACACCAAGCGGGCGAGTGCGCTGCCGGGCACGGCCGGGCTGTTCTTCGGCACGCCGCTGGTCGGCCTGCCGTCCGGCTCGGTGAAGGAAACCTGGGACGGCAGCGTGCGCGCCCGTCTGGGTTATCTGGTCGCGCCCTCTACGCTGGTCTATGGCAGCGGCGGCGTGGCGTGGCAGCGCCTCGAGCTGAACGCCAGTTGCACCATCGTTCCCGGCAACCCGTTCTGCTTCGGCAGTCCGCACGACGAGACCTACGCCTCGACCCGGGTCGGCTGGACCGTCGGCGGCGGCATCGAGCACATGATCGGCGGCCGCTGGCTGGTGCGGGCCGACTACCGCTATGCCGATTTCGGCACCTGGACTCAGCCCTTCTTCGTCGCAGGCGGCGTCGGGGTCGGGTTCGACGACCGCTTCACCGCGCACGTGACGACGCGAACTCATACGGCGACGGTCGGCCTCGCCTACAAGTTCTGAGGCGCGGTCGGTGCTGAAACGAGCTGTCTTGCGCACGCCGATGAAAGTGAGCACCGTCAAACCATAGGCCGGCGAGGCTTGGCTCCAATCTGCCCGGGCGCTACTTTGAGCGGCATGCCTGCTGCCAAACCTCAATGCTTTCCACGGCCGCCCGCCCCCGTGTCTGCTGATGAAATCATTTTCATCAAGGACACGATCAAGCGATTCTATGGCGACGACGCGATCGTGCGCAACTTCGGCCCAGACCCGGCTCGCCTACAGCTGCACGTCGAAACCAGCCGCGACATTGGAGCGGCGAGATATGACTGCCTCGGCGTCTTGATGACCCGAATCGACCGCGATCAGATCGCCCTTGAGGTGACGCGGCGGGGCACACGGATATATGGCCACGCGAAACTCGCCTACCGTCATGGCGTCGCACTTTGAAAATCGGCGCCTTGGGACGAACGGACGCGTGCGCGACGCGGCTACGCGCGCAGCCGAGGACGCATCGGCGATCGGGCGTCACGAGGATTTTCTTAACCCCGGCCTGCCATGTTCGCCGCCAATCGCGCACGGTCTGCGGGGGACCGCTCGCGCGTAGGATGCGCCAGGCAGCCCGCCGTCTCGACCCGGCAGGTTTTTCCGCGAAAAAGGTCGCAAATGTCGCTCTCCTCAGCCAAGAACTACGCGCTGCGCGCCGAACGTTCGCAGGACCCCAAGGAGGCCGCCGACCTCCTGGCAAAGGCGATCCTGGAGCTGGCGGCCTCGATCGAGGCAACCGACGCCAAGGTGAAAAAGATCAACAAATCGGGCGGCTGATGGACTTGGCGTCCGGGTCGGAACGCGTGGCGGCTTCTGCCTGCGGCGAGGCTTGCCCGCCTCGAAAGATGATCCGCTGATCCTGCGCGGATTGACCGCCGACATCGCGGCATCGCCGGCGAGCGACAGCAGGACGTATTGGCGACCGTCGGGGCCGACGGGCAAATCGCTTCCAGCAAAGCGCCTTTGAAACGGCGAAACCACACCGCGCTGGCCTGTCGATCACAGGCTCATCACCATGAAGCGGTGCGCGCCGAAAAACTCATTTCACGAAACACCTCAATCACATCATCCCTGTCCAGTCCTGCGCGCAAAAATATTCTGCTTTCGTTTTTCCGAATCAGGCATACCTTCACACAGTCCCGTCTCGATTAAGAGGGGCGCTTCGCGGTCGTCACGAACGTTGAGGCGGGATGCGGTGGGCGTGTCGATGTCGCAGCGTGGTTATCCCGCGCGGACGAACGGCGGCGATGCGCACGGTCAAGTCGCGTGGTCCTGGCACCCCGATGCTGGTGTTACGCTTGCAGCGGCGCTCACGCGTCGCGCAGGCAACGGTGGCCAAAAAGCCCGGCGCACCGGGGAGAACGCGAAGCAGCCGTGAAAACCATCGCGCGGGGAATGCCGGGATGCCTCGGCTGAACCTGTGGTACCTGCCGCCTGCATTTTTTTCTGCAGGCGGGCCATGGGTGCGGCCAGCGCCCGGCATTCCCCGTGCCCTCTGCTTGGGGGGGGCAGCAAGTCCAGCAGGACTCGGACGCATGAAGCGCGTCGCGAGATCGCCAACGCGTGCGATGCAGCACAACTACACCGAGACGAAATAACGCAGCGTATTGCATGATGGCTGCAACCGCCCTTCAATGTGTGCCGGCGCGTCGCCGCGCCCCGCCGCCTCGAACACGGAGCCTCCTTGATGTCGATGCAAAGTGTGGCCACGCCATCGTTCCGCCTGACCTCGCCGCGGCGCAACTCACTGACCCATATCCCCGGCGACGAAGGCTGGCCGATCATCGGCAAGACATTCGAGACCCTCGCCGACCCCAAGGGTCACGTCGAGCGCAACGCCAGGAAGTATGGCCCCGTCTACCGCACCCACATGTTCGGCGAGGTCAACGTCGTGCTGCTCGGCCCCGAGGCCAACGAGCTGGTGCTGTTCGACCAGGCCAAGCTGTTCTCCTCGGCGCATGGCTGGGGCCACATCCTCAACCTGCTGTTTCCGCGCGGCCTGATGCTGCTCGATTTCGACGAGCATCGCATGCACCGCAAGGCGCTGTCCGTCGCCTTCAAGGCCGGGCCGATGAAGTCCTATCTCGCCGGCCTCGACCGCGGCATCGCCGCGCGCATCGCGCAGTGGAAAGCAAATCCGGGCGAGATGCTGTTCTATCCGGCGATCAAGCAGCTCACGCTCGACCTCGCCGCGACGTCCTTCCTCGGCACCGAGATCGGGCCGGAGGTCGACGCCATCAACCGCGCCTTCGTCGACATGGTCGCGGCCTCGGTGGCGCCGATCCGCAGGCCGCTGCCAGGCACGCAGATGGCGCGCGGGGTCAAGGGCCGGCAGCGCATCGTCGCCTATTTCTCCGAGCAGATCCCGTTGCGACGTGCGAAAGGCGATGGCGACGATCTGTTCTCGCATCTGTGCCGCGCCACCGATGACCACGGCGCGTTGCTGTCGACGCAGGACATCGTCGACCACATGAGCTTCCTGATGATGGCGGCGCACGACACGCTGACCTCGTCGCTGACCTCCTTCGTCGCCCAGCTCGCCGCGCATCCACAGTGGCAGCAGAAGCTGCGCGACGAGGTGACGAGCCTCGGCCTCGCCAAGGACGAACCGATGAACTCGGAGCATCTGGAGAAGATGAAGCTGACCGAGATGGCGTTCCAGGAGACCCTGCGGCTGATGCCGCCGGTGCCGTCGCTGCCGCGCCGGCCGATCCGGGATTTCACCTTCAAGGGCTACGCGATTCCCGCCGGCACCGGCGTCGGCATCAACCCGATGTACACCCATCACATGCCGGAGATCTGGCCGGAGCCGGAGCGGTTCGACCCGATGCGCTTCACCGACGAGGCCCAGCGCGGCCGCCACCGCTTCGCCTGGGTGCCGTTCGGCGGCGGTGCGCACATGTGCCTCGGCCTGCACTTCGCCTACATGCAGGTGAAGTGCTTCGCGCGGCACTTCCTCGCCAACCTCGAGGTCTCCTTCGCCCCCGGCTATCAGCCGAACTGGCAGGTCTGGCCGATCCCGAAACCGCGCGACGGGCTGAAGGTGATGCTGAAGGCGGTGTGACCCCCGCGCATTGATGCAGCGAGGGCGCCAAGGATCTTGGTTTGTTGCGGACTCTTTCCCCCTCGTCTTCCTCCTCGTCATGGCCGGGCTTGACCCGGCCATTCATCCTGCTGCAATGCGCGGATGAGCGACGTGGATGTCCGGGCATGACGAAATGTGTACTTCGCCGTCCCCTACTCCACCGCATCCCCCAGCAGCTTGCGCATCGCCTGATAGCCCTGCTGCTGCTGGCTCCAGTTGCGGCCGCCGGTGATGGCACCGTCGATGACGAGATCATGGCCGTTGATGAAGCTCGATTCGTCGCTGGCGAGAAACACCGCAGCGTAGGCGATGTCGTCGGGCAGGCCGGCACGCGGAATCGGCTGCGCCGTGGCATAGGCGTTGCGGATCGTCTCCGGCGTCTTCTCGGCCGCCTCGGTCGACAGGCCCAGCGCCTTGCCGAAGATGCCGGTGGCGATCAGTCCGGGCGAGATCGAGTTGACGCGCACGCCGGATTCGCCGAGCTCCATCGCCACGCATTTCGTCAGATGGATCACCGCCGCCTTCGCCGTGCTGTAGACCACCGAGGTGGAGAAGCCGGCGAGCCGGCCGGCGATCGAGCCGTTGTTGATGATGCTGCCGGAGCCTTGCCGCTTCATGTGGGGCGCGGCGTATTTCATGCCGAGCATGACGCTGCGCACCAGCACCGCCATGGCCTGGTCGAACCGATCGGCGTCGAGGCCTTCGATGCCGCCAGTCTGCGCCGGACCGCCCGCATTGTTGAACACGCAATCGAGCCGGCCAAAGCGCTCGACCGCGCCATCGATCAATGCCCGCATCTGCCCGTCGACCGTGACGTCGGTCTGCCGGAACACGCAGCTCGCCCCGAGCCTGCTCGCCAGCGCCTCGCCCTCGGCGCTGCGCCGGCCCGCGACGACGACCTTCGCACCCTCGGCTACGAAGATTTCCGCCGTGCGCAGGCCGATGCCGCTGGTCGCGCCCGTGATCACGGCGACCTTGCCCTCCAACCGTCCCATTCCCTGCTCCTTCCTTTGCTGCTGCGTGCTCGTTCTGGGCGGCGGAATAACAAGCGCCTGAGTTCCGCCGCGGAACCATCATCCTGCGCGCCAGGTTGCAACACACGCAAGACGGCCTCCATCAACCGGACAAATTACCGCCACGTCGGCCTTAATTTGGTTGCGCAGTTGAGGCTCATGGATGTCCATGACGCGACTCATCGACGACATCAAGCGGATCTGGCGCGGCGAGCAGCAGCCTTCCCTGACATGGAGTTGCATGTTTGCAGCGATGTGCCTGCTCGCAGCCACGGCGATCCGCTACGGCATGGCGCATCTGCGGCCCGACGTGTTCTTCACGCCCTACATCCCGGCCGTCTTCTTCGCCACCGCGATGGGCGGATCGGGCGTCGGCCTGGCGACGGCGATCGCAGGCGCGGCGCTCGGCCTGACGCTCGATTTTGGCGGCGGTCCGGCCGATGGCGCCCGGCTCGCGCTGATGGCGATGTATATGGTCGTGGCGCTGCTGGTGATCTGGGGCGTCGATCACTACCGGCGCCTGGCCGCCAAGCAGCGCGAGATCGCCCGGCGGCTCACCCAGGAGGAGCAGTATCGCAAGCTCCTGGTCGACGAGCTGCACCACCGGCTCAAGAACAAGACATCCACCATTCACGCCGTGCTGCATCAGGTGCTGTACGACCAGCCGCAGGTGTGGAGCCGCATCGACCAGCGCATCCGCGCGCTCGCGACCGCGGACGACCTGATCGCGCGCGCCGACGGACAGGGCTGCGACCTGAAGGATCTGCTGGTCTCGGAGCTCGGGCCATATGGCCATGTCCGCTTCGAGCTCCACGGCCCGCCGCTGTTCCTGCCTGCCAAGCTCGCCGTCAGCCTCGCTTTGATCTTTCACGAGCTTGCGACCAATGCCGGCAAGTACGGCGCCTTTGCCTCGCCGCGCGGCTTCCTTCAGGTGTCATGGACGATGCAGGAGGACCGCCTCCATCTGACCTGGGACGAGGCCGCGGGTCCGCCGATCGGTCCGATCGGCAGGCCCGGTTTCGGAAGCAAATTGCTGAAGTCCGTGCTGTCGTCGTTCGATGGCAGGACCGAGACCAGATTTCTCGAATCCGGCCTTCACTGCACCTTGCAGTGTCGCGTGCCACCAAGCTGAACCGGCCGCCGGGCGGCCATTCCTGCCTACCACTTTCGCCGCATGCGCGCGGCCGCGTCGCTGCTCCGATTCAGGAACGGTTAATGACGCCGCGGCACAAAGCTCCGTCATTCCCGAGACTTGGCTCGCGCGTTCCGGGTTTCTACGTAGCGCTTAACTAAAATGAAGCGGGAACTTTGCACAATCGGCGCATGTACAGCAGCGACCGATTCAACTTTTCCCCCGGGCCGAACGAGGGGCTGGGCTCGACCGAGGCCGAGCTGCGCTTCCTGCGCAGCGTCCTCAGCCAGCTGCCGTCGGGCGTCACGGTCCAGGACGAGCATGGTCGCTTTCTGCTGGTCAACGATACGGCCGCCGTCCAGCTCGGCGCCGCCGCCAACAGCATCGACGGCCTCTCGGCGCCGCATCTCCATAACCGGCGCACGGCCTGCCGCGAGATCCTCGGCCGGGGTCGGACGGTGATCGGCGAGGAAAAAGTGGCAGGCGAGCGCGGCGCGCAGACCCTGCTGACCGCGCATCGGCCGGTTCGCATCGGCGACCAGACCGTCCTCATCTCCAGCTCGGCCGATATCAGCGAGCAGAAGGAGTTCGAGGACCAGTTGTTTCGCGCCGCCTATTACGACGAGTTGACCGGCCTGCCGATGCGCCGCGTGGTCGAGCATCGCGCCGACCTGCTGGTCCGGCGCGGCCGCGTCGACGGACGCTTCGCACTCGCCTTTCTCGACCTCGACAATTTCAAGTACATCAACGACTATTACGGCCACGCCACCGGCGATGCGCTGCTGGTCGAGCTCGCCAAGCGCATCAGCCGCGACCTGCGCGAGTCGGACCTGCTGTCGCGCATCAGCGGCGACGAGTTCCTGCTGCTGCTGCATCCGATCGAGCGCGCCGAGGAGGTCGCCGAATTCCTGCACGCGATGCTGGAACGCCTGAACGCGCCCTTCTTCATCGACGGCGCCGAAGTGTTCGCCTCCGCGTCCGTCGGAGTGAGCCTGTTTCCCGAACACGGCGCAAGCTACGACGTGCTGCGCCAGAACGCGGATCTGGCGATGTACCGCGTCAAGAACGGCGGCAAGGGCACGCTGGCCTTCTTCTCCAGCGCGATGGAGCACGAGGCGCTGGCGCGCATGAAGGTCGAGCAGTCGCTGCGGCTCGCGATCCTCGAAAAGCGCTTCTGCTGCGCGTTCCAGGCCAAGGTCGACATCCGCACCGAGGAGATCAAGGGCATCGAGGCGCTGGTGCGGCTGCGCGACAATGAAGGCGTGATCCAGGCACCCGGATCGTTCATCAACCTCGCGGTCGAGCTCGGTCTCATCGACGAGCTCGCCCATCTCGTGCTCGACGAGATCATCAAGTCGATCGATCTGATCAACGACGCGTTTGGGCCGGAAGCGACGATCAGCATCAACGTCGCGGCGAAACAGGCGTCGAATCCGGAATTCATGCAGCCCTTCGCCCGGGCGATCGCAGCGACCGGCTTTCCCAAGCGGTTCATGATCGAGGTCACCGAGGACGCGTTCGTGACCCGCAGCCATTTCCAGGACGAGATCGTGCCGCTGCTGCGCGGGATCGGCGTCGGCATCTCGATCGATGATTTCGGCATCGGCTATTCGTCGCTGTCGGCACTCGCCGATATCACGGCGGACGAGATCAAGATCGACCGCTCCTTCATCACCGACATTCATAAGCGACCGCGCAGCCAGGGCATCCTGCGTGCGATCGAATCCCTGAGCGAGGCGCTGGGCATGACGGTGATCGCGGAGGGCATCGAGTCGTTTGAGGAGCTCGCCTATCTGCAGGCCGCGACCAAGATCCGCTATGCGCAGGGCTACTACTTCTCGCGTCCGATCTTCCTGGAGGAGCTGAAGCCGGCGGCCCCGCTTGCAAGCGAAGCGCGCATCAGTCTCGCCAGTCGCCCTGTGCAGGAAAATCGCCAGGTCTATGCGCGCAGCAGCCGCTATCGGCGCTGAGCTTTTGGAGGACGACACCCTTCGACCCAACGTATGAGCCATCACGGGCTGCCGCCGAAAGCGGCCTTGACCCAGGCCGAGCCTGCACACTATCAGTTGCAGGCAACAGCCGCCAGTAGCTGGGAGGAAGGCTCGTGAAGACGTCACATATTCTCAAAGGTATTGTTTCATCATTGACCGCCGCCCTGCTGGCGACCGCCGCCCAGGCCGATGATCTGAAAATCGCTCTCATCTACGGCAAGACCGGCCCGCTCGAGGCCTATGCCAAGCAGACCGAAGCCGGTCTCCGCCTCGGCTTCGAATATGCCACCAAGGGCACCAACATGATCGACGGTCGCAAGATCGTCATCATCACCAAGGACGACCAGGGCAAGCCCGACCTGTCGAAGGCCGCGCTCTCCGAAGCCTATCAGGACGATGGCGCCGACATCGCGATCGGCACGACCTCCTCGGCCGCAGCGCTGGCCGATCTGCCGGTCGCCGAGGAGAACAAGAAGATCCTCATCGTCGAGCCTGCGGTCGCCGACCAGATCACGGGCGAGAAGTGGAACCGCTACATCTTCCGCACCGGCCGCAACTCCTCACAGGACGCGATCTCCAACGCGGTCGCGATCGGCAAGCCCGGCGTCACGGTCGCCACCCTTGCGCAGGACTATGCCTTCGGCCGCGACGGCGTCGCTGCCTTCAAGGAGGCGCTGGCCAAGACCGGCGCGACGCTGGGCGCCGAGGAATATGTGCCGACCAGCACCACCGACTTCACCGCCGTCGGCCAGCGCCTGTTCGACGCGCTGAAGGACAAGCCCGGCAAGAAGATCATCTGGGTGATCTGGGCCGGCGCCGGCGATCCACTGACGAAGCTGCAGGACATGGATCCGAAGCGCTACGGCATAGAGCTGTCGACCGGCGGCAACATCCTGCCGGCGCTTGCCGCCTACAAGCGTCTGCCCGGCATGGAAGGCGCCACCTACTACTATTATGACATTCCCAAGAACCCGGTGAACGACTGGCTGGTGGCCGAGCACCAGAAGCGCTTCAACGCGCCGCCGGACTTCTTCACCGCCGGCGGCTTCTCGGCCGCGATGGCCGTCGTCACCGCCGTAACCAAGGCCAAGTCGACCGACACCGAGAAGCTGATCGCGGCGATGGAGGGCATGGAGTTCGACACGCCGAAGGGCAAGATGATCTTCCGGAAAGAGGATCACCAGGCGCTGCAAAGCATGTATCACTTCCGCGTCAAGGTCGATCCGAACCTTGCCTGGGCCGTCAACGAGCCGGTGCGCGAGATCAAGATCGACGAGATGGCGGTGCCGATCCGCAACAAGCGGTGAGATAATGGATCGCGTGCCCGGCCCTCGCGCCGGGCACATTCTTACTGGCAGTGACAAGCTGGCGACATGGCCCTTACCCTCGAAACCCGCGACCTCACCATCCGTTTCGGCGGTCATGTCGCGGTCAACAGCGTCAGTTGCAGCTTCAGGCCCGGTGAGCTGACCGCCATCGTCGGCCCCAACGGCGCCGGCAAGACCACCTATTTCAACCTGATCTCCGGCCAGCTGACGGCCTCCTCGGGCTCCATCCTGTTCGACGGTCGCGACATCACCGGTCTCTCGGCGCCGCTGCGCACCCGCGCCGGCTTGGGACGCGCGTTCCAGCTCACCAACCTGTTTCCCAATCTCAGCGTCGAGGAGAACGTGCGGCTCGCTGTGCAGGCGCAGAGCGGCGTGCACTATGACCTGCTCCGCCCCTGGATGGCGCGGCGCGACCTGATTGCGCGCGCGGACGCGATCCTCGACCAGGTCGCGCTTGGCGGCCGCCGCAGCGTCACCGCGACGACGCTGTCGCATGGCGACCAGCGCAAGCTCGAAGTCGCGCTGATGATGGCGCTGGAGCCGAAGGTCTTCATGTTCGACGAGCCCACCGCCGGCATGAGCATCGACGAGGTGCCGGTCGTGCTCGACCTCATCGGCAGGCTCAAGCAGGACACGAGCAAGATCATCCTGCTGGTCGAGCACAAGATGGACGTCGTGCGCTCGCTCGCCGACCGCATCATCGTGCTGCACAACGGACAGCTGGTCGCCGACGGTCCGCCCGCGGAGGTCATCGCCTCGCCAATCGTGCAGGAAGCCTACCTTGGCGTGGCGCCGCGGAGCGCGGCATGAGCACGCTACTGAAGCTTGCGGGCGTCGAGACCTATATCGGACGCTATCACATTCTGCAGCGCGTCGACTTCGAGGTGCCCGAGGGCCAAACCACGATGCTGCTCGGCCGCAACGGCGCCGGCAAGACCACGACCTTGCGCACCATCATGGGCCTCTGGCAGGCCAGGAACGGCACCATCTCACTCGCCGGCGAGCCGATCGAGAGGTTGGCAACGCCCGACATCGCGCAGCGCGGCGTCGGCTACGTGCCCGAGAGCATGGCCGTGTTCTCCGACCTCACGGTCAAGGAGAACCTGATCCTGGCGGCGCGCAATGGGCCGCTCGACGATGCCCAGCTCGCCTGGATCTTCGGCTTCTTTCCCGCCTTGAAGAAGTTCTGGCTGTCGCGCGCCGGCAGCCTGTCCGGCGGCCAGAAGCAGATGCTGTCGATCGCCCGCGCGATCGTCGAGCCGCGCAAGCTGCTCCTCATCGACGAGCCCACCAAGGGCCTGGCGCCGGCGATCGTGGTGTCGCTGATCGAATGCCTCAAGGAGATCAAGCGCCGTGGCGCAACCATTCTCCTCGTTGAACAGAATTTCCACGCCGCGCGCGAGCTCGGCGACCAGGTGCTTGTGATGGACAACGGCACCATCGTCCATCGCGGCGAGATGGCCGCGCTCGCGGCCGACGTGCCGTTGCAGGAGCACCTGCTCGGCCTCAGCCTGGAGGCGCATCAATGAGCGAGATCGCTGCGACCGAGGCACTGCCGAAACCGAAGCGCGACATCGCGCCGCTGCTGCTGCCGGTCGTGCTGGCGCTCCTGATGATCCCGCTGGTCGGGTCAGCGAGCTCCTGGGTGACCCTGACGGTCGCGAGCCTCGCGATGGGCATGATGATCTTCATTATGGCCTCGGGCCTAACGCTCGTCTTCGGCCTGATGGACGTGCTCAATTTCGGCCACGGTGCCTTCATCGCCGTCGGCGCCTACGTTGCGACGCTGGTGCTGCTGCCACTGGCGGGCTGGGCCCAGTCCGACTCGCTGCTGACCAACCTTGCCGTCCTCGTTCCGGCGGCGCTGCTGTCGATGGGCGTGACCGGCGCACTCGGCCTCGTGGTCGAGCGCGTGCTGGTGCTGCCGGTCTACGGCCAGCACCTCAAGCAGATCCTGATGACCACCGGCGGACTCATCGTCGCCGAGCAGACGCTGTATGCGCTGTTCGGTCCGCAGATCATTCCCATGCCGCTGCCCACGGCGTTGCGCGGGTCTTTCATCATCGGCGACGTCGCGATCTCGAAATACCGGCTGCTGGCCATGCTCGTCGGCTTCGCGATCTTCGTCGCCATCGAGCTGGTGCTGAACCGGACCAAGATCGGCCTGTTGATCCGCGCCGGTGTCGAAAACCGCGAGATGGTCGAGGCGCTCGGCTATCGCATCCGCCGGCTGTTCCTCGGCGTGTTCATGACCGGCTCGGCGCTGGCCGGCCTCGGCGGCGTGATGTGGGGGCTGTATCGCGAGCAGGTGCATGCCTCGATCGGCGACGAGCTCACCGTGCTGGTGTTCATCGTCGTGATCATCGGCGGGCTCGGCTCGATCACCGGCTGCTTCATCGGCGCGGTCCTGGTTGCGATGGTCGCCAACTATGGCGGCTTCCTGGTGCCCAAGCTCGCCCTCGTCTCCAACATCCTGCTGATGGTCGCCGTGCTGATGTGGCGGCCGCGCGGTCTCTATGCGGTGACCAGCCGATGATGATCCTGTCCGGCGATCCGCCCCGCAGCCGCGCGCTGTCCATCCTGCTCACCGTCATCGTCGTGGCGCTGCTGGCGACGCCCTTCATCTTCCCCGGCGCCAAGGCGCTCAACGTCGCCGCCAAGATCTGCATCTTTGCCGCGCTGGTCGCCTCCTACGATCTGCTGCTCGGCTATACCGGCTCGGTGTCGTTCGCGCATACGATGTTCTACGGCATCGGCTCCTACGCGGTCGCGATCGCGCTCTATGGCCTCGGCCCCAACTGGACCTCGGTCGCGGTCGCCGTCGCGGCCGGGTTGCCGCTCGCTTTGCTGCTGGCGCTCGCGATCGGCCTGTTCTCGCTACGTGTCGAGGCGATCTTCTTTGCGATGATCACGCTCGCGGTCGCCTCGGCCTTCCTGGTGCTGGCATCGCAATTGTCCTGGCTGACCGGTGGCGAGGACGGCCGCAGCTTCCAGCTGCCCGAGCTGTTGCGCCCGGGCACCGTGTTCATCGGCAAGGACTGGTTCGGCTTCCCGATCAACGGCCGCATCCTGACCTATTACCTGGTGCTATCGGCCTGCGCGCTGATGATCCTGGCCCTGCTGCGCGTCGTCAACTCGCCGTTCGGCCGCGTGCTGCAGGCGATCCGCGAGAACCGCTTCCGCGCCGAGGCGCTCGGCTATCGCACGGTCTTTCATCTCACCTATGCCAACTGCATCGCAGCCATGATCGCGGCCTGCGCGGGGATGCTGAACGCACTCTGGCTGCGCTATGCCGGCCCCGACACGTCGCTCAGCTTCTCGATCATGCTCGACATCCTGCTGATGGTCGTGATCGGCGGCATGGGCACGATCTACGGCGCCATCATTGGGGCTGCCATCTTCATCCTGGCGCAGAATTATCTGCAGGCCCTGATGGGGATCGCTTCGACCGCGGCGGCGGACGCCGGACTGCCGCTGCTGCCCGGCCTGCTGCACCCCGACCGCTGGCTGCTGTGGCTCGGCCTCCTGTTCATCGCCAGCGTCTATTTCTTTCCGACCGGCGTCGTCGGCCGCCTTCGCAACAAGCCGGGCGCGGCGCGCTGAGCTGCAAGTACCCCCGAAATTCTGCGCGGCGGCGCCGGAGCAGCCTAGGCCGCACGGTATCCACATGCGGAAATTATCGTTTGCCGCGAAGTTTCGACGCGCGCTTAAGCGACGGCTAACCGCATTTCCTAACCGGACCGGCACCAGTGCCTTGTTATCAAGCGGGCTTGCAACAAGTCATTTCCTCCCGGGTCGATCAAGGCATGCAAGGCGCAGCAGACACGTCAGGGACCGGCGGTAGCGAGCCGGAATGGATTGGCACGTCCCTCTGGCGCGGTCCGGTGCCATGGCTGATCGCGTGCGGAGCGCTTCTGATCGCAGCCATCGTCATCGGGACGATCGTCATGGCCAGCGGTTTTCGGGCGCGTGCGATCGCCAACAACGAGCGCGAACTCGAAAACACCGTGCTGCTGTTGAGCCGGCATTTCGCGCAGCAGTTCGAAGACGCCGAGACCGCGGTGTCGCATGCGATCCGCCGCATGCAGCTCGAGTCGATCGGTTCGCCGGAGACGTTCCGGTCCGAGATGGCAAGACCCGAGATCAGCGAGATGCTGCGCTCTCAGGTCAGCGGCCTGTCCTATATGGGAGACCTCACGATCGTCGACGTCGACGGCAATTTCGTGAACTGGTCGTCCAGCGACCCACTGCCGCCCATCAACGTCGCGGACCGCTCCTACTTCAAGGACCTGCAATCGGCATCGCGGCCGGACAGCTTCGTGATCCTGCCGGTCATGAGCCGCGTCACCGGCGGCTGGGCGACCATCGTCGCGCATCGCCTGAACGGCGCCAACGGGGAATTCCTCGGCTTGCTGACCCGCCGGGTGGATCCGCACACCTACGAGACGTTCCTGGAATCGATGGCTCTCGGGAAGGGCTCGTCGATCATGCTGGTCCATTCCGACGGCGCCGTGCTGGCGCGCTACCCGCACGCCGAATCCCTGATGGGCGCCAGGATAGGGAACGACGAGTTGCTGAAGGGGGTCGCCGAGAGCGGCCTGCGCACGACCCTGCTCACGAGCTCCGTCGACAACCTGGAGAAGATCGCGTCGGCTTCCAGGATCGGGCGCTTCCCGCTCGTCATCTCGGCCAATAGGCCGGTCGACGATGCGCTCGCGGACTGGCGATCGCAGATGGTGCTGATCGTGGGTGCGGCGGTGCTTGCGATCGCGGTCATCGCCGTGACGTTCAGCCTGATGATCCGGCAGATCGTGCGACAGGGGCGTGCGGCAACGCGTCAGCTGGAGACCGAGAAGCAAAGGGTCGAGACTGCGCTGGACAACATGACGCAGGGGCTGATCTCGTTCGACGCGAACGCATGCGTCGTGATGTTCAATCAGCGCTTCATCGACCTGCTCGGCCTGTCCACGGACGTGATCAGGCCCGGCGCCCACCTCAGCGAGGTCATCGCGCACTGCAAGGCGCGCGGATCCTTCAACGGCGACGTGACCGACTTCTGCGCCGACATCATCGACAGAGCCGCGGCAGGCGGCACGTCGCAGATGATCGCGGAGGGCGGAGCCGGCCGCTTCTTCAACATCATCGACAAGCCGCTGGCCTCGGGCGGATGGGTCACGACGATCGAGGACATCAGCGAGCATCGCAGGCTCGAGCAGGAGCGCGACCGCAACTACGCATTCCTGCGCGAGATCATCGACCACATCCCGTCGCACATCATGGTCAAGGACGTCCGCGACCGGCGCTATGTACTGGTCAACCAGTCGACCGAGCAGCGCTTCGGCGTGCCGCGCGAGGAGATCGTCGGCAAGACGGCGTTCGACCTGCTGCCGCGACCGGTCGCGGAAAAGGTGACCGCGGACGACGACCGGGCTCTGGAGCAGTCGGACGGGCTGTTTCTCGCCGAACATCCCTGGCAGAGTCCGGGGCTGGGATTGCGTTACATCACGTCGCGGCGCATCGCCATCGCGGATGATGCGCAGCGGCCGCGCTATCTGATCAACGTGATCGAGGACACCACGGAGCGGCGGCTGGCCGACGAGAAGATCGCCCATCTCGCGCATTTCGACGCGTTGACCGAGCTGCCGAACCGCGTGCTGTTCCAGGAGCGCATCGACGAGGAGCTGGAACGCGCGCGCCACGGCACCTTCTTCGCGCTGCTCTATATCGATGTCGACGAGTTCAAGGGCATCAACGATTCGCTCGGCCATCATGTCGGCGACGAGCTGTTGAAGACGATCGCGCGGCGCATCGAGGGCTGTCTCGCGCCGGAGGATATGGTGGCCCGGCTCGGCGGCGACGAATTCGCGGTGCTGCTGACCACCGTTGCGGACCGGGACGAGGTCATCGTGGCCGTGAAGGAGATCCTCGACGCGATCCGCAAGCCCTATAAATGCCTGGGCCACCAATTGTCGACCGATGCCAGCATCGGCATCGCGCTGGCGCCCCATGACGGCGTCGAGCGCGACCAGCTGACCAAGAATGCCGACCTCGCAATGTATGCCGCCAAGGCCGGCGGCCGCCGCACTTTCCGTTTCTTCGAGCCCGCGATGGATGAAACCGCGCGCGCGCGGCTGCAGTTGCAGCAGGACCTGCGCCGGGCGATCACCGAAGGCCAGTTCGAGCTGCATTACCAGCCGCTGCTCGGCTTCAGCGAGAACGTCATGACCGGCTGCGAGGCGCTGTTGCGCTGGCGTCATCCGGAGCGAGGGATGGTGCCGCCGCTCGACTTCATTCCGCTCGCCGAGGACACCGGGCTCATCAACGAGATCGGCGACTGGGTGTTGCGCACCGCCTGCGCCGAGGCCGCGCATTGGCCCGCCGGCATCCGCATCGCCGTGAACGTCTCGCCGGTGCAGCTCAAATCGCCGACCCTGGCGCTGCGGATCGCAGGCGCGCTGTCGGCGGCCGGTCTTGCGCCCGAACGGCTCGAGGTCGAGATCACCGAGGCGGTGCTGATCAGCGACGACGACGTCGCGCTCGGCATCCTGCACCAGTTGCACGACATGGGCGTGCGTATCGCACTCGACGATTTCGGCACCGGCTATTCGTCGCTGAGTTATCTGAAGCGATTTCCGTTCGACAAGATCAAGATCGACCGCTGCTTCGTCAGCGACATCGGCGCCGGCAGCTCGTCGGCGATCGTCCAGGCGGTGGTGAGCATCGCCACCGCCAGCAACATGACGACCACGGCCGAGGGCGTCGAGACCGGGGCGCAGCAGACGGCGCTGCGCCAGCTCGGCTGCACGGAGATGCAGGGCTACCTGTTCAGCGCCCCGAAGCCGGCGGCCGAGCTGCGCAAGCTGTTCGGTCCAGAAGCGGCGGCAGGGAGCTTGCAGGCCGCCGGCTGAGCCGGCTTTGCGGCGCCGTCAACGCCTGGCCGCCCCGGCCGAGCCTGCGGCGCGAGGCCACGCAGATTTCGACGACCGGCCCGCTACCGGCCTTGGCGCCGCGTTCCTATATCCGGAGCGGCAACAACGGAGTTGGCAGGTCGTCATGCAGCCGGTTTCCATGCTTCTAAACATCCTCTGGATCCTGTGCGGCGGCGCCTACATGGCGTTCGGCTGGCTGGTCGCCGCGGTCGTCATGGCGATCACGATCGTCGGGCTGCCCTGGTCCCGCGCCGCATTCAACATCGCCGCCTATACGCTGCTGCCGTTCGGCTCGCGCGCCGTCCGCCGCGACCAGCTCACCGGCATGGAAGACGTCGGAACCGGCGTTCTCGGGCTGCTCGGCAACATCATCTGGTTCGTACTGGCCGGCTGGTGGCTGGCGCTCGGCCACCTCCTGACCGCAATCGTGCTCGCGGTAAGCATCGTCGGCCTGCCCTTCGCCTGGGCCCATCTGAAGCTCGCCGGGCTGGCGCTGTGGCCGATCGGCAAGACCATCGTGCCGGCGTAAGGCGGGTCGGCGGGAGCGGTCCGGCCGCGCACCCCGCCGAACTGCCCCCGCGCCTCGCGGCGCGAGCGGCCCGTCCGCCTGGTCCGGGGAGCATCCAAGGCCGTTGCCGTCGCCCAGGCAATCGGCTAAACGATTTGCCGTACGCACCCGTAGCTCAGCTGGATAGAGCGTTGCCCTCCGAAGGCAGATGTCAAGCTGATTTCCGGGAGCGTGAGACCAAAAAGAGACTTATATTTCAGAAACTTAAGAAATCGGCGCGGATCGCTTCACAGCCTCGAAGTTTCCGCGTAAGCACTGCGTAAGCAGCGCAGGCACCCGTAGCTCAGCTGGATAGAGCGTCGCCCTCCGAAGGCGAAGGCCACACGTTCGAATCGTGTCGGGTGCGCCACCCAATAGATAGCTCTCTCGCAAGCCGGCATGAGCTAGCGGCGCTTCCGCCAGCCGCTTGGTAGCAATTGCGTTCAGCGCGAAAGGCGCCATCTCGCGATTGCGTTTGGTCGTTACGAGCCAATTCATTTACTTGAATTGCGAACCTCCGCCCTGACGCCGTCGATTGAGGCGAGTGGGGCCCATAGATTTGGGGCTGGTTAAGCCTTGGGGCTCTTGAGCCTCACGCCCTCGCCTTTCTGATCGGCATCGAGAAATTCTACGCCGGCTTTGACCAAAGCGTCCTGAACAGCTTGCACGGTGCTGATCCGAGAATCCACAACACCGCCTTCCAGCCTCGCAACCGCGTTCAGCGACACGATCGCCTTGTCCGCGAGTTGCTGCTGGGACCAGCCAAGCAACGCTCTAGCAGCCCGAATTTGTCGAGAGGTGATCATGAGATCACCATCGACACCCCTAGCAAAAGCGCCACTATAAGGTTATAAATACACCTCTTAAGGGTATTATCTACCCGTCTCTGGATGAAATCTCATGTGGATAGCCTTGGGAGCTCCGAGCTGAGCCGTCTGCGCTAATTTTCGCTGCATGTCGTTGTCTATTGAGGATGTCTGAGGAATGAAGACCCCCTCGTCTCAACCGTCTTTTAAGTCTCAGGCCAGAGTTGCCTCTGGGCGCCGCGGCGCCGACAATCCCAACATAGCTTCTCGACGCGCGACTTCAGACCTCGCCAACTTAGGGTTCAAGGCCACCGACGACGATTCAGGTCTGATCGTATTGGGCAAGCAACTCGAAGAGGCTATTGCCAAGATACGAGCCTTATACGATCCAGCATCACCAGATCATCTCGAGCGAATTGAAACCATGCTCGCCAGTCTATTGCCCGTAGAACAGGCCATTATCGCCACGCCGGCACGAACTATAGCCGGTCTGGGCGTAAAAGCTCGCCATGCAGCCTACGTCATTTCCGAACATTGGGATGCGCCGATTGATCAGATCGACTGGGATGCCCGGGCCGTTCGTTCCTTAATTGAAGCGGTGTACGACGTGGCCTCGATGAACTCAAAGGAAAAGAGATAGTCGCGCCGTAGAGATGTTGCAGCTTTCATCTTCGATGGAGGGATTAGAGCGAATGAACATCGTGTCAATCATGGCCGCGATCCTCGAACAGGAATTGCGAGAACATGGCATCCGCGGACTGACCCAACGCGACCGTGAGACGATCGTCCACAGCATGATCGAACGCACTGCTGAACTCGAAATAGATATCAAGCAGCGTCATTTGGGATCACACCTTGATGATCAGACATGAGAAACTATTGAGGTGTTGCGGACCGCCAGCTTTCGAGAATGGAGGATAGGGAGAAAATTCTCCGGGCCGGCTCCATGGGCCTCGAAACCGGCAGTAAAACAACGTTTCCGGACAACCGCAGTGTTGCTTCAACTCAAGCAGAAAATCGGCTCGTTGAGTAACACTTCCCCCATCCCGATGCTCAGCAAGAGACCCGAACGCCTCTCCATCGTGGTATGATCGGGATCCTTCTGGTTCACGGAACTCGTCTTGGACGATCCGGGTCCGTGTGGGCGCGGCGTCAGTTGCTTGAGGAGCAGGTCGCAGCCACACCCATCGTCCCGCTCTACCACTACACGCGCGAAGGCAGCTTTCGGGGCATCCTTTCGAGTCAACAATTCTGGTGCTTCAGTCGCGAGCGGCAGTCCGATCCAAATAATTCAAGTATAGCCTCGGCATCGCCCGGGAGACGATCCGGAGGTCGGCAGGAGCGGAGATCCCATCGTTCGGCATTTCCGTGCCTGTCTGGACGATTTGCTCGAAGCCAACGAACTCTCGTGACGCTTCGAATTCTATCTCGCCAGCTTTAGTTGTCATCGTGACCACCCGAGGCGACCCGGCGACGTCGTCGCAAGGTGATCGCCAAGGCTGCGAAGATCACCAGTTTAGTGGACGACAAACCGGGGCTTGGTGCGAAGTGCCGGGCCGGCCCGCCTTCTCGTCGCGATTTCGCGTGAAGTTGTGGCGCAGCAACTGGTGTGAAACTGCCTCACGGCGAGCGCGAAGTGCGCGGCCTCATCATGAACGTGAGGGCCAATTTCGATGCTGACGCCGAGGATGAAGTCAGGGAGCTCCTTCGCATCCAGGGCTATCGGCTCGGCATTCCGACTCTTCGTTCAACAAGCGCCATTTGATCTTGGTCACTGGCGTGGAGAGCGCCCCATCCAATGCCGATTCTCGTCGGCGCCACGCCGTCCGGCAGTTTGCTCCCCTCACTTCCTGCGGTTCGCTTGACATGTGGTGATTTAGAACAACCCCAATATCCACTACTGGTATCAAAGCACCACAACGGCAACCGCGCGCCATCACTGACATATTAACTGACATTATTCTTGACATTACGGTCATCGCTGACGTATTTTTATGGCAAGAATCAAGTCGAGGTTTCTCGTCATGGATCTGCTAAGCCATAAGCGACCCCAGCTAAGAGTTGCGCTCAACAGCCGGTGCGGCAGAGCGTGCTTTTACTGCCGTCCTTCGGGTGAGGCGGTCGCCACTCATTCCGGCGTCGAGATTGCGCCGGATGACCTGGTTTTCTTCACCGGCGTCGCGGCCGAGTTCGGGATGCGCGACATCAAGTTTACTGGCGGCGACCCGGCCCTTTACTCGCACCTGACGCGGGTCGTCAGGGAAATCAAGCAGACGACGGCCGTCGAAACAATCGAGATCATTTCTCGACACCCCCGCATCGGACAACTTGCGCCGCAGTTGAAGGCGGCCGGAGCCGATCGATTCAACGTCAGCCTCGATACCCTCGACCGCGCACTGCACAAACGCATCTGCGGGGTCGACGACTTGGATCAGCTGATCGCCGCCGTCACGGACCTAGTGCGCACGGGCCTACCGCTCAAGGTGAACATGGTGGTGATGAATGGGATCAACGAGAACGAGATCTACGAACTGATCGCGTTTTGTCAGAAGAAGGGCGTCCACAGCCTGAAGCTTTTGGACGTTATCGGAGACCTCGACGGGAGTGAAGAGTTCAACAGCCGGCGCCTTCGACGCCAGACCGATGCCACCAGTCTGGCGCAACTCTACGCACCCTTGCCCGCCGTCGTGCAGTCGCTGAAGGACGAAGCGGTAAGTTGGGAGATCCAGCATCAGGGAGACCTTGGTCATCCAATGACCGTCCTCACGATGCCGGGAGGCCTGCGGGTGATCGTCAAGGATTCGACGGAGGGCGCTTGGTACGGAAACGTCTGCACGGGATGCAAATTTTATCCCTGCCACGACGCTCTCATGGCCCTACGGTTGACGGCCGATCTCAGAGCCCAAATCTGCCTGCTGCGTGAAGATATCGCGATCGATCTGGCGCCGCTGATCAGGACACGGAACGCGATCATGCTGAGAAACATGCTGAGCGGCATCTGTCGCACTTATGACAGCGCGAAGTTCGTCTCGAATGCAGCACCTCGCGCAACTGACGCAGTAGCATAGGGCCCAGTCATGATAAATACCAAGTCACTGCTGATCCTGGCGTACCCGAAGATCGATCACGAGAAGGACTACGTCTATTTCTGGATGCCGTTCTCGCTCCTCACCGTCGCGAAGGAATTGGTGGACCAGGGCCAGATAGACGTAATGATCTTCGACGGGAACCAGCGCTCTGCCGACGATTGGATGGGCCTGCTCCGCTCTGAGCGTGATCGCCTCCTTTTCATCGGCTTCAGCATCATGACGGGTGGCGGTCAGATCGGACATGCCCTCGATCTCGCTCGCCTCGCCCGCGTCCACTGCGGGAACGTGCCGCTCGTGTTCGGCGGCCCGCACGTCAGTGTGCTACCGGAGCAAACGATCGAGCACGAATTGGTCGACATCGCCATCGCGGGCCCCGGGCAGAACTCGATAGCGTCGCTGGTCGATGCCCTACAAGGCAGGAGGGATCTCGCGACTGTGCCGGGGTTGATCGCAAAGACCGCGTCGGGCGGACTCATTCGCGGCCCGGGCAATCCTCCGAAAACGGGAGTACTCGGTCAGTACCCTTGGCACCTTCTTGATGTGCAGTCGTATATCCGTGATGATCCAACCGTCGCGACGCGCACACTGAACTACGTGTCGTCTCAAGGGTGCGCCTACAGATGCCGTTTCTGTTACGAGCAGATGTACAATAGAAAATGGAGCGCTCAGGAGGCGGACGCCCTGATGTGCGACGTGGAGACTCTCGTCAAGCGATATCAGTTGAACGGGATGAAATTCTATGACGCTGATTGGTTCATCAACTTGCGGCGAGTCGACGAAATATGTCTGCGCCTTATGACGATGGATACTCCAATACGTTGGGCGGCATCGATCAATCCGAACGACGTTCTCCGAGCGCGCAAGCAGAGCCCGCAGCTACTCCATAACGTCGCGCGTAGCGGCTGCAGCAGGCTTCTGATGGGCGTCGAATCCGGTTCTGATCGCGTGCTTCGGGACATCGTAAAGAAGGATGTGACCCGTGACGCCATCATGAGCGTCGCCAAGGAAATTGCCGATCACGGCATACTCGGAAGCTACACCTTCATCGTCGGCTTTCCCGGAGAGACCGACGCCGAGGTAGACGAGACTTATCGGCTTTTGGACTGGCTTCGCACGCTCTCGCCGGTTCCGGAAACCCGTGTCCACTTGTTCGCACCTTACCCAGGCACGCCGTTGTTCGACGATGCCGTGAAGTCCGGATTTGAGCCTCCACGAACGCTCCAAGCGTGGTCGAACTACGACTACTACGACAATCAGACGCCGTGGACGTCCAAGTCTACAGTCGAGCGAGCCCGGTCGAATACTCACATGACCAAGCCTCGAGCCAGCGGGAAAGCCGCATAAGGCGAGGTCACGCCGAAGCAATATTGGAAACCGGAGGATAGATACGATGTTGTGGCCTACCGTTAAGGACTTCGGATCACGTCGAGTCACAGCAGGCCTCGTCACTCTTGGTGCACCGGAGGCAGCGAAGAATCCCGAGAACGTTGACAGAGCCATAGCGTGGTTGAAAGAGAAGCACGTGGATGTGCGGTGGGCACCGAATGCGTTGGGAGACGGCACGTTCCTGGCGGCTGCTCCGTCCTCCTTGGCGAACGATCTTCACACCATGCTCGGTGACCCGGCCATAGACCTGATTATCACGACGGGAGGCGGAACGAACGCCAACGGACTGCTCGAATTCCTGGATCCGCGGGCACTAGCATCGTCACCCAAGCCGATCATCGGGCTCTCGAATTCGACCGTGGTTCTGAATGCGCTTACCGCCGCCTCGAATGTGATGACGTTCCACGGGCCCGTGCTCGTTTGGAATTTCGGAAGCGAGGACGGAATTGACGAATATACCTTCGACCATCTCGTACGCGCGGTGGGTGGCCCTCCTCCCGTGGCAATCACTCCCGAGCCATCCTGGCGCTGGCTCAGATCGGGCGTAGCTACCGGCCCCACCTGGGGCGGCAATCTCTGGTCCTTTCAACAGTTGCTGGGTACGCGATACCTGCCACCGATGAAGGGAAGCGTCCTATTCATCGAGGAGTGCTTCACCGAATTGCACAACGTGGAGGCCATGCTTACCCATCTGAAGACTGCGAACGTGTTAACGGATCTAGCTGGCCTGATCGTCGGCGTACCGCTTGAGTGCACCGAGTCCGAGATGCCCGATGGTCGTGACTTCGACGACATCGTGGCCGGCGTGTGCGACGGCCTGGGCTTCCCGATCGTCGCGGGTGTCAATTTGGGTCATACGGACAGAAAGACCACTATTCCGATCGGAGCCGTAGCCCACCTGAATTCATCCGCCAATCGTCTCTCATTCGAGGTAACGTGATGAGCTGCACAGCCATCTCCAGCAAGGCGGCCGTCCGTAGAGCGAGGGCACTCGCCGCCCTTCGCCGCCGGCTTGACGACGAGGGATTCATCGAAATCACGACACCGCTTCTGCAGGTCGTGCGACCGTTCGGACCTGCACCCCGCCATTCCTTTCGAGTCGGCGATCAGGAATTCCACCTGCGGCAATCGATTGAGTTGCTCTTGCGGACAGCCCTCACTGCCACTCCGAGAGTCTACGATATCGGTTCCGCCATACGGTTCGAAGACGCCGGCCGCGGACCGAAAAGCGTGGTCGAGTTTACGCTGATGGAACTCTACGCCCAGAATTTGGAGTACGATCCGCTGATGACGTTGGCCGAGCAGTTGATCCGAGCTACGGTGAACGTTCCTCTTCCCGAAAGACGCCTAGTGAACGTGACGCAATGGTTTCACGAGGCCGGGATCGACTTCTCCGAAGATAGCGTAGCGACGTGCCGAAGAAAAATGCTTACGCTGCTTGGCGTCAAGGAAGATGATCGGCCATTTTGGCAGCTCATAAATTCATGCATCGAGACCTTCGTCGAGCCCAAATTGGAAGGCTTTACGTTTCTGCATGATTATCCGCTGCAGACTGTCTGCCTTGCACGTCGCTCCCCAGCGAGGAGGCACGTCATCGAGCGGTTCGAGGTCTTCATCAACGGAACCGAAGTCGGCCACGGCTTCGTTGATGAGACTAACCCGAACGACGTCCTGGCGCGTATGGAAGAGAACGGGCCGGAGTTTGTGGACCGCGCGTTTATTGATCGTTTATCTTCGGGCGAATTCCCCTCGAGCGGCGGCTTCGGAATCGGCATCGAGCGCCTACTTGCGATGACCGACGACAGTCATTCTGACGTTCGCCAGTTCTTGCACGAATACCAGCACGGCTGATCTGCGTAGGTGACGGTGCCATCTCCGGGCGATAGAGGGGAGTTTTCATGATCCGATTGATCGCGATTCTGGAGAGCTTCGGCGAGCCGATACCTTTGGCGATCGCCGACAAGCAGATGAAACGCTTCGATGCGCAACTGCAGCACGGAGAGACGATTACGGTGATCGAATGTCAACTCGACGAAGCTGATGTTGCTGGCGTCATCGAGTGGACGTCGACCCACCTGCTACCCGACCGCTATTACGCTCATCTGGTGATGCGCGACCGTCTCATCGTGATGTTCCGACACTGCGTCTTTCGGATCGACCGAGGAGACGCGCGCACCGCAGGCTTGTGCCGCGCTGTCGGAGAACGTATCGGGATTCCGCATCAAGAGATGCAGTTCGAACGCATGTTCGATCAAGATCATCCGGACCTAAGACATGAATGATGCTGTTCCAATCGCATGCGACGTACATACTCATACGGTCCATAGCGGGCATGCCTTCTCGACCGTTAACGAGCTTGCAAATGCTGCTGCGGAAGCCGGGCTGAACCTGATCGCGATCACCGATCACGGCCCGAGCATGGACGGAGCGGCACATGCGGGCTATTTCGACATGGTTGGTCGGCTGCCGGCGAACATATCCGGCGTACGCCTTCTGATGGGAATCGAAGCGAACATTATAACGAGCGACGGGGGTGTCGATCTGGATGCGGAGATGCTGAGTACGCAGCAAATCGTTTTGGCCGGCCTCCATGAAAGGACTCCCTTCGCCTGCGGGTCCGTCATCGAGAACACTCGTGCCATTCGGGCAGCGATGGAGAGCGGAACCGTTCACGTCATTACCCATCCTTATCGCCCAAGCTTCCCGGTCGATGTCGAAGAACTCGCGCGGACCGCGGGAGATACGGGCGTATGTCTGGAGATCAACGTATCGCTTCTCAGGCGAGCGATCCGGCCCGATCGAAGTCCGGCCAGGCTTGAAGTTTTGAATCAAACACGCCGCATGCTTGACGAGATGGTGCGAGTGGGAGCCTTCTGCACAGTGGCATCAGACGCGCACCATTCATCCGAGGTGTACGAATTTCCGACGAATTCGCGGGAGGTGATCGAAGCTTTGGACGTCCCCGTCTCGATGGTCGTAAACAGATCGCAGACCACGTTGTTCGCACACCTAAAGGCCATAGGATGAGCTTCGAGGCGCGAGGGTCAATTGTTCTGGGCGCGACGAGCGGCATCGGACAGCGCATCGCGCATCGATTAGCAAGGGCAGGAAGCGCCCTTCTTCTCACTTATTTCAGATCTGAGGATCGAGCGATCGAACTTGGAAAGAGCATCGATGGTCCCACAGAACTCATCCAAGCAGACGTGACGAAAAAGGATCAGCTCGAGACGGTCTTGTCGAGGGCGAAGGAGCACCTACCGGCGTTGGATCTCGTCGTGAATGTCGTAGGAGAGAGCCATGGGCTATCTCTGGAGCGCACAACTTACGAAAAGTGGCGAGAGACCATCGACCTCAACCTATATGGCACATTCCTTTCAGCCCAGATATTTGGCCTTCACATGAAGCAGTCCGGGGGCGGCGCGCTCGTCAATATTTCGTCAGTAGCAGGAATTAGGCCAAGTGCCCGTGGTCATGATTACGTGGCAGCAAAGGCAGGAATTTTCGGCCTCACCAGATCGCTCGCGTTGGAGCTGGCTCCCGAAGTGACGGTCAACTCGATCGCTCCGGGTTGGATTAGCACCGACCGGAGGCCGCGGTCGATGGAAGGACATGAAGAAATCCTGAGCCGCATCCCATTGTCGCGGTTCGGCACTCCCGACGACCTGGTCGATGCTGCCCTACTTCTAGGCAAACCTCGCGGATACATTACCGGTCAGACTATAATCATTGATGGCGGTTATACGCTGTAGAAGGAGCTGCAGAATTGCAGGATTCGCATCATGCACGCAATCGTACTTGTTCAGGGCTTGCGGCAAGGCAAGCTACCCGAAGCGTTGAGTAAGCTCGTCGAACGACACTACCGACACTTTCTCGGAGGAACTCATGGAACCGTGGACATTTGCCGTCTGAAGGTGGACCCTTCCATTGCGCCTTCGGTGGCGTTTGAGCTTTCGAGCGCGCTAATGCCGGCGGGGTACTACGCACGCATCAACGATGAGACTCGCATGTTTGTGTCGTTTCCAACTTCGGTCTCATACGTCTTGCGGTCCGATCCTCAAACGGCAATCGTCGCGCGCAAGGTTGGTCAGCTCTACGGCGTAAAAGGAGAGCACATGCGGTTTGAGGAAATGTTCGAATTGGATCATCCTGAGATGCACGACCTCATCGGTGGCGGAGGTAGCGCAGGATCGGACGATGATTGATAGACGTACTCAGCGTCAGTTCAAGTTGTTGGGCCTCTTGCGTTCGGAAGCTCTGGTGTCAGCGCGGGAATTGGCAGAGCGGTGTGAAGTCAACGTTCGAACAGTGTATCGGGACATCGAGGAACTCTTGCAAACCGGCCTTCCGATCGAAGGCGTGCCGGGACCGGACGGCGGGTATCGACTGATACCCGGCACCGCGGTCCCCGGGGCAATCTTCGAAGACGAGTCGTCCTTCAAGGCGTATGTGCTCAGATTCTCCGACGACACGACTGCTTCGAGTGGCGAGCCTCCGACTTGGACAAAGAACGCCGATTGGGCGAATCTGCTCCGCGCGGGCAAGCTTTACTTCGAAGGCGACGATCGAGTTTGGTCGGAGGTCCGCCGAGCAATTCTCGGTTCTGAAGCATTGATGATCGTTCGGCAACGCGCGGCTGGCGACGATAATGCACATGCCAAGGAAGAGGTTGTCGTTCCTCTCGGACTTGTTGCGCAAAGGGAGAATTGGTACTTGATTGCGCGTGACCTTAATAGCGAAGTATTCGCGGAGAGGATGGGAAACGTCGAGAACGCGCGGTTAGTCGGACTCTCGTTCCGTCCTTCAGAAGCGTTCGACATCGAAGCGTGGTGGAAAGCTCACTCAAAGGAATTTCCGAAGGGCCGCGGGCATGAGTTGGAGAAGCGATGAGTGCGGGCTTACTGGAAGTTTCCGGTCCATGACGTCGAATGACGAGCACCAGGACGCTGCGGTCGCTTGGGAGCATCCGGTCAGAACGTCTTCACGACTTGACGAGCTACTAGCGAGGCCTTGGCGCTTTGCGAGTGTCGTACCCAATCGGCGGGGACTCGATGGGCATGATGTGATGCCCGAATCTTGGACTAAGGAGGACTACGCGCTTGCTGCTCTGAGGCGCCCCAAGGTCCTCTTGCCTCCGATTTAAGTTGACGTTCAGTCGGAGGATTGCCCGGACGATCGGAGTAAGAACTGTTATCCGGCGGGAAATGCTTTCTGCGCGACGCACCGTAATCTTCATTATTCGCCCCAGCGTGGAAGAGCTTCGTCAGCATAGTATCACATCGCGCTGGTTTTGAGTCATTGAAACGTTGCCGTTTCCGAACGCGGGAGATCCAAAAAACTCCCACGAGGGTTATGATTGTTTCGATCCGGCACTCGAAGATCGCCCTCGCGCCTTCCGGGGAAGCAGCCGAAGCTGATCTCCGCGAGGGGGCGCGCGGCAATGCTCAAATTGAAGAAGCTGTGAAACTGTTAGGATTCTTCCGTGCACCCAACGAACGCCCCGTCGGCTCCCAAGCACAACCGGAGTATGGGCCGGATATTTGAACGCATTTGAACATGAGCCGGCGGCAAGGGGGATTCTCTTCATAACATCGGTGGGCCACGCTCGTCGGCCAATTATCAGGGGCAATAGCTACCAACTTGCGTCCATACGGCGGTCCCGAACCCGGTTGCTTCTATACGTTGGCAACATCTTGCTCGGATTTCCAACGCTGACAACGCTGATCACCGCGGCTGCCAGCCGATAAGGTCAAGTAGTCTCTGTCAATGAAAACTCTGAATGCAAGAGGGATGTCACTAGTTCTGGCGTATTGAAGCCATTACGTACAAGAATATCGGTGATGTCCCCGCCGCTAAAAAAGATGATCGGATGGCGGTCTTCGCGGACCTCTTCGTAGGCTTGGCGTGCGACCACCGAAGTGGTCACCAGAACTCCAAACTGCCGATGGCGAATTCTGGAGATCAAACGCGAAACTTCCCGAACTCCAACAGTATTCGGCGGAGTTCCGTCGAAGCCCGGTTGATAGCATTTCGCTTCGAGCGAAAACTCCGCGTAGACTGGATCGTCTGGAAGGCCGAGGAGATAGCGGCCGATCGCATCCCGCCCCCCATCGACGCTACCTCGCGTGATTGTGTCGACAATCACGCGCGGATCGTGCATCTGAAAGACCCTTGCTGCGAACGCCTCGAAAGCAATCGGTGCTCGCTCGAAATGTCTGAAGATTTCGCGCAAAATTGCAGTCTTGGTCGGAGTATCAGGTCGCTGCTCTTCTGTGCTTCTGATTAACGTGGTATTTTCCGAAGCCAAGGCCCTTGCGCGACCAGATTGCACCCAATCCTGCCATGCAGCGGGCGCCGAACCAACTGCACCTGCACTAGGTCCGACTGCTAACTCATGCAGCCACGAACGCGCGATAACAGGAGCGTCCAAGACTGAAAAAATTGCGCGATAATTCTGAAACCGTTGCCCTTCTGTCGTTTTCCATATAGCGACCAGATCGACTGTTGACGGCAAGCCGGCGAACCCGGGTACCGCCAATCCTTTGAACTGGACGGACCGACTGCTTACGGGAGTTGGATATCTTTTGAAGATGAAGAACGGCGGCACCATTTCCCGTACTGGCGGTGAGGCGTGCAAGAACTGGAATGCGCGCCGTAAAATTTCGTTACCGCCTCGCGGCGTCTCGTGCAGCTGGTGTCCTGGGATCTTGTTGTCGCCAAAGTAGATGAATTGCCCGGTGCTCAAGTCCAATGAGTCGGGCCAGTCTTTGTCCTCTCCGCTCGTGTAGAGGACAACGTACTTCTTGTCCGGACCTCGCCCGGCGGCCCGAAATCCCCCCTGGTTTCCAACTCCCTCAAGAATTTTAGAGATTGGATCGTCGGCTGCGTTTCCCAGCCTCCCGCCTTCATAGACGGCATCGATGACGAGGTCCGATGATGACAAGACGTTTGAACGAATGATCCGCACGAGAGGTTTCGCTTCCCAGATACACGGCTTAGCCCTACAGTTTTTAGCCGCTGCGGTCGATCGGCGAAACTCGCAACCCGTAGAACTGTACCCACTTTGTCAAGGCGTTCCGACAGGCTGGAGACTTGCCGAACAAGTGCGAACCGCCGGACAAATGTCCGGGTTTGAGTTCCAAAGCAAGCGGGGAAGGCCAGCAAATCAACGGTCCAAGAACTCGTTTCGGAAAAAAAGATGGCTGGTTGCCTTGCAAGGCCTTGCCGGCACCAAAAAAGGTGCTTGACGACGAACGGCTAACACAGCCGGCGCGGCTTCCAACAACATGAACGCTTTGACCGAAAGGGAGCGCGCAGGGGGGGACTTGCAAAAACTCTGAGTATGAAAGCGGTTTCGGCGGTACGACCTGTTTTCCCAGATGATTCGCCGAGCGGGCGTACCTCATTCTGGCGGAACGTGAAGCCGGCGCGCGAAGCGCCCTCGCAGCCGCCAACGGTCTTCCTATACTGATCAGCCGCTTCTGCCTTTGAACTGTACTTCGTCGGGGCAGGCGAAGGCGGAGGGCCGCACATCGGCATCGCTATTCAAATCTCGGTGCCGCGATCCAACCATCAGGTGCTTGACCGGGCGCCTCGTCCTCTCGACGGCAGCCCGGCGAAGAACGCAGCCACCGCCTCACGAAGCCTCACGCCGTCTCGGGTCTCGCATTCCCATACTGTGAGAACTTCGTATCCCAGATTGCTGAGAGCATGCCGGTGGATGATATCCCGCTCACGATTCCTGACGAGTTTCTCGGACCAGTATCTGGTATTGGACCGCGGCTTGGAGGCGAGCTGGCAGCCTTCATGAGAATGCCAGAAGCAGCCATGGACGAAAATCGCCCATCGGCGCGTCTTGTTCGCTAGATCGGGCTTGCCGGGCAAGTCCGCAACATGAACTCGAAAACGCAGACCGAGCGCATGGACAGCCGACCGCGTTCGAACCTCCGGCAGCGTGTTCTTCGATCTGATTCGCCCCATCATCTGAGAGCGCGTGAGCGGGGCCCGCAGGCGGCGCGGTGCGATCTTTTTGAGTCTTTGGGTGTGCCGGCCCATCAGGCAGACCCCTTCAATTCCAGCTCGGGTAGATCATCCTCGGAAAAAACGCAGGTGGATATGTCAGCGCGCAGCCGCCCGTCCCGCCGTACCTGCGCACGAACAATCCGAACGACCTCTCCCCGTCGGCAGGCCGTGAAGTCGCCATGAACCGATCTTCTCAGCGCCAGCGATAGGGGACCACCATCGCCATGCCTGCCGTCCAGCTGAAGCGTGATGGCATAGAGATCTCCGTCGACGCCCGGATCAATAGACTTGAGCGTTCCGCGTGCAGCCGGCTCTCGCAACTGAGGCGATGAGCCAGTCGCGCACCAGGACCAGAATGCCGGACAGATTGCCTGATATTGGCATTGTCCGCATGCAATTTCGCCAGGACTGGCTAGCTCGGGGCTGGTGCAGCCCCGCTCCAGCATTTGGTTCATCGCCCGCAGGCCGGCGACCGCCGCGTCAGCTTCCGATTCGCAGTCGCTCCTCGCTATATGCTGCTCAAGCACCTGGCCGGACGCCGACACAATCCGCGCGATAGCCGGCCACCCGGCTGTCTCACCGACGAGCACTGCGTAGAGCCTGAGCTGACGCCAGTATCCTTCGACAAGGCTTGCGGCTTCCAGCCATGCCGGATCGGGCAGCGCCGACTTGTATTCTGTCACGGATTGACGATCGAATTGATCAGGCCTTCCGACGAGCAGTCCGTTCCGTGCCGTCAGGAATTTCTCGGTCCTTCCTGTCCACAACACCAGCTCTGCCGGCCGCTCGCCTGCCCTGGCGGCGAACCGGCTCCGAACCGAGGATGCTATGGCACGCTGACGGACGAGGTAGTAACCCGGCCAGCGCTCTGGACTCGCAAACCGCTTGTCAAGCCGATGACCAGATGTGGCATCCAGCAGCTCCCTGATGGCGCCGTCCCAGACAGACTCAGCCTCGGCGTCACCTATGGGCCGCGCAGCCATGACGCGATGAAACGCCGTTCCAAGCCACGCACGAGGACTATGGAGTACCCAGGAGTCAGCCTCCTTCGACGTGGTCAGGGCGGCCCTCAACATACAGAGCCGCATGTGCGACCAGAGTGTTGGACTCGTCCTGGCGGCCGGCCTTATCGCTACCGTTGATCCGCCTGCCATCTATGCCGGCTTTCGCAGAGCTTCGAATACAGAAATGAAGCTCCACGATGGGTCAACCCGGAGCCCATGATTGCGCTCGGCGTCGTCCCACGCGGCGGCAACGTCAGGACCCGCGCCCGACCTGTCCGTAAGCCAGAGCGGATGCGTGACGATCATTGCCTCCGATCCGTTGCTCAGGCCAGGAAGACCCGCAAACGTCACGCGGCTAAAGCCAGGCCTGGCGGCAGCCAAAGTCCAAGCAGCGAGACCGGCCACCCGGGACCAACGAGGAGACGAAAGTGATATGGGGCTATTTGCATCTAGCGCGAGATCGGCCATGTCCATCGCGAGACGCCAGTCGAGGAGATTGTGATAGGCCAGATTGCTGTAGCTGCGCAGGCAGTCCGGGCATGACGTATCGCAGGCGTCCGCGTGCGACGCATCAATCATCCGGTCATAGAACTGCCAGTGCGAGTTCTGGACGATCATCTGCAGAAGCTGCTCGCTCACGGCGGGCTGCCCCAGATGCGTCGCGTAGCCCGCACCGTTTTCGAGAGTATCGCAAAGAAACACCTGGCCCACCACGGAGCCGAGCGCCGGATCTTCCTGGCTTCGAATGCCTGCCTTGAGTTCGTAGTCCTGGATGTCGAGATAGACAGCCGCGGCGCGTCGCAGCATGAAAGCGAGAGAATACAGTGCAGCCCGCCCTGCGGGTGAGCGCGGGTCCGCAGCGCGCCCGGGTCCATAGTCTCGCACGCCAAGCAGCATCATGTCGGTCTCGCTGATCGCCGCCAGCGCGCATGTCACCACAGGTGCCGCCGGCGCCATCGGCGTTCCCGGCCGCCGTCCAACGGACGCCGCGTGCTTTTCCTCTGCGGAGTTCGCTGCAGCGACATCAACCATTGCACCCAGGGCCCAGGGTTCGGCCGAGAGGTGAAACAGCCGCCCTGCGTTGTCATTGATCACATGCAGCCGTCCCTGGCCGGCACCGATATCAAAATTCCGGTGAACGCCGATGGCGAACGGCGGGCGGCCCACCTTCGGCCTCGCTGCGCGGGGGACAAAGTCAAACACGCCATCGTAATCGCGCGCCTTTGTGAAGTAGCTTACAAACCCCTTGGGCTGCCGCAGGTCCATCGCCTGGTAGTCGCGCTCCCCAGTCCCCGCAGGCGCCCCGCATACTGGGCACGCCGGGGCATTGGGTGCCGCGGTCTCGACATGCTGGCAGTTGCCGCACAGGCCTACCATTACCGACGGTCCTAACGGGTTCGGGTCCGCCACCGCGAAAGGCCCTTGCCGCGTGTAGTGCGCGACACCGATTGCCGTGTGGATGGTCCGCTCCTTCACGGTCTCGGCGCCTGGAGCAAACATGCTGACCGCCAGCTCGAGGTCGCGGTCAACCGTCTGGCGCGGCGGCCAGTTCTGCGGCTGCCGGTGGTAGAGAAGACGTGCACGCGTCGGGAAGCCAAACATCGGCAGAATGCCTTTGTTTGCGAGACGCTCGCTCAGCCCGTCCTGGACGAGGCTCTGGTCCTGAGCGGCATCCGTCACTTCGCGGATCAAGTCATTCATAATCCAATGCACTGCACTCGCCCGGTTCGAGGGCACGGCCCGCAGGCGCGTCTCGACCAGCAGGGCATCGCAAATCTGCTCGACGAGCGTTTGGTTTCGGCCGATCCACTGACCGACCACTCCTGCGACATCCCCGGGCGCAAAGCCCGCTGGAAGGTTGTCGGGCGGAAGGTTCCACGCCGCCGCCGTGCCGAACTCGCCATGCACGCTGTCGCCGGCGGTCCCGGCAAACAGACCCAGCTCTGAGAAGGCTACCCGCAGAACCTCCTTCGCAAGGACGCGCCGCAGGATCTGGAGCCGGTTCGTATCGACGTATGGTGGAGGCGGCGGGTCAGCGGTGATGCGCTCGGGCCGTTGAAAATAATAGTCGTCGTGGCTCCGGCCCCGGCAGAGGGTCAGCGCTAGCGACAAGGCAGCGCCTCGGCGGCCGGCGCGGCCTACGCGCTGCTGATAGTTAAAGCGCATGGGCGGCATGTTTGCCATCATCACGGCGAGCAGCGAGCCAATGTCGACACCGGCTTCCATCGTCGTGGTGACGCTCAGCAGATCTATGTTATCGGTGAGAGCGACCTCGTCACCGACCGTGATGTTCTGGAAGAGCCGCTGCCGGTCACGCGCGACAACTTTATCGGTCTGCCCCGTCATCTCCGCACAGTTGAGCCGGAAGATCGGACCGGCATCCAGCGCTAGCCAGCGATAGTAGTCGGCATCCTGTCCGGCATCGTCCACGCCGATTACTAGGGGAGCTCCGAGCGGTGTAAGACACCCGCTGCAGATGCCACCGCTCCGATGAAGATGGACTCGCGAACAGCGGCTGCACTGGTAGTAGTGCTCGCCGGGGTCCGCCACGAACAGGCCGCGAAACAGAAGGATGCCCTGGCTGAATACGCCGGAGCGAGTCAGCAGTGCAGTGACATCGCGCTCGAAATCGGCAGGCGGAATCGCATTCGCGTTGGCGACTGCCTCAAGGTAGTCGCGCGCGTACTTTGGAAGCTGACTGTCGTCCGCCGTTGCTCGATGCGTATCGATCCGCCGCCGCTTGCCCAGCATCCGGATGCAGCTGTCCGCCGCTTCCTGGTGAACCGCGCTTGGTGCGGGGAAGCTCAGCCGGTCCGCCGTCACGCATCCGAGCTTAAGCGATTCAAGATCGCGCCGGCCGCCTGAGAACAGAGATTCGGCGACGGCTTCTCGCGCGGCCGCCTGAATCCGGCTGCGATGATCCGCCTCTTCGGCGCTTAACGCCGCGCGGTAACTGGGCGGCACCAGCGCCCAATCGAAAAGATGCTGCCATTGCCCCTGGTTCTCATCCAGGTCAGTCCACATGACGCTCCGGTCCACGCCCCCTGGATTCATGCCAGCCGTGAGCAGTCTCCTGGCCGCATCCTCCTCAAGGTCGGTTGCTCTCGAAAGCCCCGATCTCGCATGGCCGAGCGTACGGTCAGCAAGCTGGCGCATCGTAAGCCCGCCCACTGCCGACGGCATTCCGGCCATCGCGGGATTCTGCGCGGCCATGATCGCCATGGCCTCGCTCTGACGGCCCGTAGCGAACACGCTGGCGAGCGCCGCATCTTCAGGTGTCAGCACCACGCCGCGAACCTGCTGCTCAAAAGCCAGGGCCGCCCTCGTGCTGTCATCCATTCCGGTGACCAGCGCCTGGCGCAGAGTGTCAAGCCAGTGGGACTTCGCAACGCCAACCGCGAGCTTCGCCGCGTCCTGCCGGCTATCCGAAAACAGAACGAGCTTCCGCCGGGGATCTTCCACGGGACGGCCGGACTCGACTTCGGGCGGGGCGATCTCGCGCAGCAGGGAGTCGGAGAGCACCTGGGCCACTTTCTGGAAACCCGTGCGCTGCGTACGGATGGGGGCGGAGCTGGCCATCCGGCTCCAGTCGGCCTCGCAATGCGGACATACCGATGGACGCTCGCCGCGGATACTTGGCGCCTGCGCTCTCGGTGGCACCGGGTTCTGATGCAGATCGGCGACATGGTACAGCCATCCGGTGGCATCGGCAGCGCGCCGGGCAACCTCTATTTCACCCGTCCTATGATCGTATCGCGCCATCCGCCACTGGCGCTGCACGCCCTCCTGGCGCCATGTAGCTCGCTGTGGCTGCCGGAGGCTTCCGTCCGCCAGCCGCGCCGGCCAATAGACAGCGAAGTTGTCATAGGTCCGATCATTCGCTGAATGGTCAGGCGCTTTCTCGATGTTCGGGTCGTCGGGCACAAGGGACCAGCTATTCGGATTGATCACCCGCCTGTAGCCGCCCAGAAAGATGTCGCCGCACGGCTCGCAATACAGCATCTCAAGGACGCGCGAGCCGCAGTCGCACGTCGTTGTCGGCCGGTCGAAGAGGCGTCCCACACGAATATCGGCTTCTGACCAGGTCGATCCCGTGCAAGCCGGATTCGTACAGGCCCACACACCTTGAACATTGCGGAAAAAGAGGTGAACTCGGGTCGGCAGCAGCGGCGTCCCGCCGTCGGCTTCGGCGGCTGAGATAGCCATTACCAGCGCCGCGGCGGCTTCGCGGGCGCCTGGCGCTGGCTCGTCCGGGAAGAGAGAGCCAGCCAGCGCCTCAATCGTCTGAGGGACGACTGTCGGGCTTTCATCTGATGCGTCATTGCAAGCGGCCCGTATCGCCTCGGGAGCGCCGGCGGCAGACAGGACGGTACCGAGCCGCACAGGCAAAGGGAGTGTGGCATCCGGGAGCTCTACCGCTGCCGCGGTCGCAAAGGCCCCGATTGCCGCTTCGAGGTTCGTGTCCGACTCTGAGATGGCGGCGGCCCCAAGGTCGGAGACCGGCTGCGCAAGTCCGGCCAGACGGGCGGATGAACCAGCCGGCAGAGGTTCGGCGCCGCCGCGTATAAGTGTGAAGGGGCGGGACCGGCCGAAGAACTGCCGGAGGTAGTCCTGCGCACGGGCGTCGTCATCGCCGAGCGAAGCGCTCGAGGCGAGGATGCGTAGCTGCGGATGGTCCGGATGGAGTCCCAGACGGTCGTAGAGGACCCTCAGGATATATCCGACTTCTGTACCCGGCGTTCCCCTGTATGTATGCAGTTCGTCGACAACCAGGTGGAAGATGTTGGCGGTGTCGGCGAGCCAGTTTCTGGTGGCGGCGAATATCTGATCCTCGATATCGCGCATCAGCATGATGTTCAGCATGCTGTAGTTTGTGATGAGGATATCCGGGGGCGCATCCTGCATGTCCCAGCGGCTCCACATTTCGCCGCCGTCGAACCTCGGGAAAAAGCGCTGCGCATCAGTTCCCGCTACACGCGTCGCAAGCGAGCTGAGACGTCGCAGCTCTGTCCTCAGTTCAGCTTCCGCGCCATCGCGCAGAGGGCTGCCCGCAATCGGGGTCCAGCCCGTGTAGCGGCCGAACCAGAATCTATGTCCTGGCCGGCGCCTGTTCAGCCAGCCACGCACCCGGTCGCTGTCGAGCGCCTGCCTAAGCCTCGACATCTGATCCTCCGCCAGTGCGTTCAGCGGATAGAGAACGAGCGCCCGGATAGCCGCCGGCCGGCCTCCGGCCTCGTGCGCCCGCTGGGAAATTCGCGGGTGATGGACGCGATTGGCGGATCCTGGCGGCGGCGACATGGACCACCAGTCGTTTCGGGGAGCTGGCGCCATTGCGCCCCAGCGGAGTGATTCACGCACAAGCGCCGCAAGCACAGGAAGATAGATCGACTCCGTCTTCCCCGAGCCCGTGCCGGTGAGAATGACCGTGTCCTCCTGGTCCACCACGCTTGCGCGCAGCATCGCCTCCTGGTGGCGATAAAGCTCGATCGGCCGCGCTCCCCGCGTCAGGAACAGCCCCTCCTCAGCCACGTCGGCGAGATCGGTGACCATCTGCGCCGACCATCCACTCGCGCCGGCGAGAACAGCCGTCGCAGCAGCTTGGATGTCATGTCCGCTCAGGACATATCCAGGCTGGGGCTCGATCAAGGGCTCGCGATAAAGGACGCCATCACGGTCGAGCAACTGGCGGCGCGCCTGGACGAGGTCTTCGAATCGCAGGTCAAACGGACTGTCGAAGTAACGAAGATAGCCGCTCTTCAGGCTGTTGAACGTATCGATTGGATTGCTCATTGCAGCCTCAGTCCGGTAAGCGCGAGGATAAGTCTCAGATGTTCTGGCTGGACGCCCGCGAAGCTAATCTGCATCGCCTCCCGGTCGAAATTTGGGAGATATCCGCTGCAGAGCACGAGACCGCGCGCCATTACTGTCGGCGGATAGAGTTGTGCGGGAAGCGATAGCACGCCGGTCTCGCGCGACCAGCGGGCCGCCTTGCACTTGGCCGCTGCGGCAAGCCGGCCGGCGCGATCGTCGATCAGCGATGCTGAGCCGGACCCGCTCTTGAGCAGGCTGACCCAATCCCAGTCACGCTTGATACGGAAGAACCCCTTGGTGGCGGCTGTTGCCTCCGAAAGCGTGGATACCACCCAGCGCATACGCGATTTCGAAAAGCGGCGGACCAAGTCGACCTTTCCTTCCACCATTGGAAATGGCGTGCGCGGCCACTCGCGGATCGACGGCGAGCACGCAAGCAGGTGCAATCCCGCTTCCCTCTGAAATGGCAGGCCAGCGACCTCAGCCAGATCGACTAGGGCATCGCGGGACGGAGCCGTGACCGTAACTACTGCTGGACCCACCTTCTGCTGAAGGACACTGATCTGGCCACCCGATGCATCGCTTGCCTTGCCAAGACTCTCAAGAAGCGCTGGCGTTCGGGCGCCGCAAAGTACCGCTGACGGCCCCACATTGCTGGGCAGCCCTGCTAGCACGGGAGGCGCGACCCGCCAGCCATCCGTCCGCGTTATTTCCGCATGACCAAGGCTCACAAGATCGCTGAGAACACGGCGCACCGGTACGCCGCCAGTGAGATCAATGCCAAGATCGGCGATCTTGCCCGACCGCCGGAACGACATCCAATAAAGAGCCGCATCTGTCATGCGCCTGCCCTCCAATATCGCCGGGCTCGCGTCCGGGCTCGGCGCCAGGCTTCCTGCCCTGCCGGGCTGTCAGTACTAAACGGCAGCCTTCGAGACGCCGCGCTGCGAATCACGGCCACCCAAGACGGGTCGATTGCTCGGGTGAGTCGCTCCCCTGATGGCGGGGCGAGCCAGTCGACGCGCCCTTGAATTCGCCTCGGCCCCGAGGACGAAATCAGGAAGGCAGGCACCTCGCGAAGGAGCCCAACCGCGACGGGTGCGTCAGGCCTCACGCGAAGCATCGCGACGCCGCGCCGGAGACCGAGCGCAATCACGCTCGACATAGCCTCGGCCGCCACGACGTGCTCGCCGGCAGGACCCGAAACCCTGGCGCCGCATATTTGCGTGCGCGCCCAAGGCGAATCGTTCGGCACTGGAAAGCGGCCGGAGTGCGCATCCCAGGATTCCCAGCCGCCTTCCGTCCATGGATCCCCTAGGATGCGGTACTTCAGCGAGGGCCCAGGGACGACATCGACAAGGTGATCTCCCGGCCTATCCCAGCCTTCAGCCCGCCAGCACCCATCGTCATTCACCTCGGCGGGCCTTCCATCGATGGTGACCTCCGCGCCGGCAGGAAAAGGCTGGATCTCGATCCTCGGCGGACTGCCTTGGGCAAAGGAGCCTGAACGTACTGGAAGGCCGCCGGACAGCCGGATTTCCGCTCCGACACCGGGATCAAGTGTGGTGAGGTAAGGATCGAGAGGCATCGACGCCGCATGCGAGGGCCGGTATCCCGACAGCACAGCCCATCCCTCGGGCACGCCCGTCCAGCGGTCGTGAGAAACAAGCTGGGACGACCCACAGGCCGCTGCTGCCGACCGCACTGGCTCCGCATCCTCTTGCGCGCAGACGACCGCACTGGTCGAGTTCAAGGTTGCGGAGCCGACCGATATCAGCCCTTGCTCGTTCACCTGCTCGCTGAAGATGTGGATGCGACGGCTGCTCCGGAGCCACTGATAGCCCTCTCGCGAATCCAGCCTAACTTCCCCCGATAGCAGACTCGGGGTCCAGTCAAGATCGACATCGTCGTAACGGTCTTCCCCATATGCTCCGATCTCCGTCCCGGCGCCGAGAAGCAGAGTGATGCTGTCGGGATAGCCAGCGGGCCGCACCAGCACTGCGGAGATGCTGACCGTCCGCCGAACGGGATGGATGATCAGGCGAAGCCTCGCCTCTGCCGGCGTGCGCAGCACTGCTGACGGCGCGGGCGAGGCTTCGCCCGGCGCAACGGCAACCTTCGGATGCGCCGGCCTTCGCTGCCCCCGCCTGTCACGATGCTTAGCTGGTTTGGACGGGCGTGGCCTGGATGCAGGCACAATCTCGGCAGGCGCTTCTTGCGCTGATTCCCAAGGCTGTTCCGCGCCGGTACCAGAGAGCGCCGCTAAGTCGCTCTCGATCGGTTCGGCCGTCAGGTCATCAACGCCGGCAGCGGAGTCCGGTTGCTGCTCAAAAGCGAGGCCACAACAATGCTGTGTCAGCCCTTCAGCGGTCGGCCCTACATCACGTTCCGCACAAACCCCGCTCAGACTATCCGACGTGACGGCCGCTGCACTGCCCACGTCGCCGTTCGCGACCGCCACATCGCCGTCGTTTTGCGTGAGCGGCAATTCTTCCGGCTGCGGCGACAAAGGAGCTCCGCAAGAATCCTGACGCTTCCTGGCGGACGGCTCAACACCAGCGGATTCATCCGGCGCTGCCGCGGGTTGCTTATACTCGTCAACCGCGGTTGCGAGGTCGGGCAATTTCTCCTGCCCGCCTTCAAGCGTCACGGCGTCATCAGTCTCGCTAAGTACGGCAAGCTCGCTTTCCGACTCTAAGCTGGCCAGGATTTCCGCGGCTCTCGAGTCTGTTTCTGCCGTAGCGACGCGTCCGGTCGCGTACGTACCCTCGGCCCCGTACAGAATCGCGGGCACTTGAGCATCTTCGGACTTCAGTTCTGAAGATTGCGCGGCGGCTGCCGGATTTGCCGCAAGCGGTAGCGCAAAGCGCTCCTCGCTATTGCCCGCGTCGCGCTCCCTTGCCGGCGGCACGCTTTCTGGCTCGGTGTGGCCGCCTAAGCCGCCTCGACCCGCGGTTCCAGCCGGCTCTGGGCTTGCGCGCTTTTCATCACGACCGGCCGACGGTGGCTCGGTCACGTGCCTCGCAGAATGCGCGGTCGCAAGAATGGCCTGCGATCGCACTCGGCTGCGGCCGAACACGATCCGCAGGCCTAGCGCAATCGCGCCAATGCCCCTGCTCAGAAACAGAATGAGAGCTGCCCCCGGCATCACTAGCTATCCAGTCAGAGCTAGCAGGCCTTCAGCCGCGCGTGCGACGGAGAGTCCCAATAGTGGAGGCACCGCGTTGCCCACCTGCTTGAGCTGCTGCCATTCGCTACCATGAAAAACAAAGCCGTCGTGGAACGACTGCAGGCGGGCCGCCTCGCGAACCGTAATCCAGCGGTCGTACGTGGGATGAATCCACTCCGACAGATCCCGATGCATCTGCGCCAGTATTGTGTAAGATGGCTTGTCAGGATCGAGCCTTCGCCATTTATGACCCCGCGTGCCGTTCCAGAGCTCCTTCGGAAGCGAATCTCCCCGTGCGCCAGGCTTGATCGCTTTTAAAATGGCCTTGCGGCGCTCCTGGATGCCCTTTGTGTGGTGATTGAAGAGCTCGTCTTTGTCCAGGCGGCTGCGCTTTTGCTTCGACGATAGAAGCGGCTGGTCACAGTCGAGCCGCATCAGCTTCTGGTACTGAGACAGCGCGCCCTTTTTTGCGTGTGGATATGGCAGGACGCCATCGTCCGCGGCCACGCCGGCCGGTAAGTCGGAGAGCGCTTCGCGGACGGTGACTGACTTATCCGCTTTCTGCTTTTCGATCAGCGCTGCCGCCGCTTCAGCAAAGTCGCCGTCGAAGTCCAAATCGTCCCGGACTCCGAAGATGAAAACGCGTCGACGGTCCTGCGGCACCCCAAACTCAGACGCGAGCACCGGGACTATCGCTGTTCGCCGGTAGCCTGCGGAAGCAAAGGCGGACAAGATCTTCGTCCTGAAGTGCCCGTTCTTCATCGCCACCATGTTTGGGACGTTTTCCATCACGAATGTCCGCGCGCGGACCGTCTGGCAGATGCGTACAAATTCCTTGTAGAGTGCGTTGCGTGGATCCGTGAGATCGCGGGGGCCAATTTGGCTGAACCCCTGGCACGGAGGCCCGCCGTACACAACATCGACTGGCTTGGCGCCGATCGCCTCGCGGTGACCGCGTGCCTTTAAGAAGCCCGCGATGTCTCCCTCGTGGAGCTTCACTTCAGGGAAATTTGCCGCGTGCGTCTGGCAGGCCTGTGCATCCGATTCCACGGCCGCCACGACCTTCCAGCCCGCCATTCGGGCGCCCTCGCAGAATCCACCGGCGCCGCAGAAGAGCGAGATCGCCCTTGTCGTCACGATCTATCGCCTTTTTCTTGGACGCGGCCGGGGGACGGCCGCGCCTTGCTCTCTGCAGACATGTTTCTCGCCCGGTTCGGCTAATAATCGAATGCAGATGACCGGCCTCAGGTTTATGCCATGTGCCTAGCGCCCGTTTGGTCGGGTCGGCAACAGCTCTCTTGCGCGAGTCACGGTCATAATACACTTATCGGATGAATGCTCAAGTAGACCTAGAAAACGTATCAGAAACGCCCCAGCAGGTGAGGGAATTGACGCCGCGCTCGATCAACACAGCGATCATTCGCAATCGCGAAGCTGCAGCAACGACGACCAATTTGGCGACAAGGTTTGGATGAAGCACCGGTGTCGTCGCTGGACTACGATAATCCCGATAATTTCTAATAACGACGGGGAATGCGTCCCACTGCGGCCGAGCCTGTAGTCTCCGGGGCGCCCCCAACTATATGGTCACGGGACGATTTGCTATTGTCGCGGATCAACGGCGGTCCGCCGGACCAGGCCATCAGCTTGATTATGAGTCCCCGGACCCGCCTCTAACGATTGCTTCCCCTCTACAGTCCACAGCGCCCGTACCTCTTCGGCTTGTTCGCTTTGAAGCTTGTCAGCGATCCAGAGCAGCGCGCCGTAGATGATGGTGCGATCATCGCCAGTCAGTTCCACTATACGGGCCTTGACGATGAGGCCACCCAGTTCAATCAGATGCCGCGTGCGCTTGCGGCGCTCGACCTGCCAGGTGCGCATGTCATGTCGTGCCCTTGCGACTTGATGCCGGTTGCGCGCCGCTCGGTTGCGCAGGAGTGCCGTCCATGTTGCGGTCAGATGCTGGCGCAGTCCGCCGTGCCCGGCTTTGAAAGAACGCGGCCCCGCGCCTGGCCCATGCCTCCCTCTTTCCGGTATCTTTCGTCTCGGTCAGCACAATCAGTGCACCCGCCAGTTCATCGGCGCTGAGGCTATCTGCCCCGGTGGCGATGACCAGTTCACCTAGCTGGCGCACTTTGCGGGTTTTCAGCTCGCGGGCCTTGTCGTCCAGTGCCTTCAGTTCGGCATCAAAGTCTCGTGGTTTGCGCATTTTCGTCTCCATGAGAGTTGATGGAGAAATGATAGCTGGGCAAGAGGCGGGATGCTGTAATGTCATCAGGACGCCCTGGGACGCCGTAATCCCTCCCGAGATTTTTTCGAGGGAGGGCGCGCTTATACGTCGTTCCGACGTGCGCTTCGCTGTGTCAGTGATTGGCCCGCGATGGCGATCTATCATCTTCATGTCAAGGTCATTGGTCGGAAGGCAGGGAGCAGCGCGGTTGCTGCGGCGGCTTACCGCTCGGCTTCGCGGCTGCGCGACGAGCGGCTCGGCCGTGAGCAGGATTTTTCCGGAAAGCGCGGAGTCGTTCATTCCGAGGTGATGCAGCCGGAGAGTTCGCCGGAAGTCTGGAGCGACCGGGAGCGGCTGTGGAATGCTGTCGAAGCGGTAGAAGTCCGGAAAGATGCCCAGCTGGCCCGCGAGGTCGAGTTCGCCCTACCGCGCGAGCTGAGCGAGGCGCAGGGCATTGAGCTGGCCCGGGACTTCGTTCGCGGTGAGTTCGTGCGGCTCGGCATGATTGCCGACCTCAATGTGCATTGGGACAGGGCCGAGGATGGGCTGCCCAAGCCCCATGCCCACGTCATGCTGACCATGCGCGCAGTCGACGAGAACGGCTTCGGCAGAAAGGTTCGAGACTGGAATCGCACCGAGATGGTCGAGCGCTGGCGGCGGCGCTGGGCCGAGCTCGCCAATGAGCGCCTGGCCGAGCTCGACATCGACGCGCGGATCGACCATCGGAGTCTGGAAAACCAGGGCATCGCGCTTGAGCCGCAAAGCCAGATCGGCGCACCGGCGAAACGGATCGAGGTTCGGGGCCTCGCAGGCGAAGGGTCTGAGGCCGACCGGGCCGAGATGCACCGGGAGATCGCGCGCGGCAATGGCGCCCGGATCATCGCCGATCCTGCGCTTGGACTGGATGCCATCACGCATCAGCAATCGACCTTCACACGACGCGACATTGCAAAGTTCGCCCACCGGCACAGTGACGGGCTCGACCAGTTCAACCAGGTGGTGGGCGCTATGCAGGGAGCGCCCGATCTGGTCGAACTCGGCAAGAACGCTCGCGGCGAGGACCGGTTCACCACCCGCGGAATGATCGAGGCGGAACAGTGCCTGCACCGGGCCGCTGAACGGATGGCGGAACGGGAGCGCCATGAGGTGCCCGACGCGGATCGCAAGGCCGCTTTGGCGCGTGCGGAAGCGCGCGGCCTGGTGCTTTCGGGTGAGCAGGCAGAGGCACTCGCGCATGTCACCGTGGGACGCGATCTCAGCGTCGTCGTCGGCCATGCCGGAACGGGGAAGAGCGCGATGCTCGGGGTGGCGCGGGAGGCCTGGGAAGCGGCGGGCTTCGAGGTCCGTGGCGTGGCGCTGTCCGGCATTGCGGCCGAAAACCTCGAAGGCGGATCGGGCATTGCGTCACGCACGATTGCCAGCCTGGAGCATGGCTGGGAACAGGGCCGCGACGGGCTCACGACCCGCGATGTGCTTGTCATCGACGAGGCCGGCATGGTCGGCACGCGCCAGCTCGAGCGCGTGCTGTCCCATGCGGCCGAGGCTGGAGCCAAGGTGGTGCTGGTCGGAGATCCGCAGCAACTGCAGGCGATCGAAGCCGGTGCGGCGTTCCGGTCGATCCATGAGCGTCACGGCGGCGCCGAAATCGGCGACGTGCGCCGTCAGCGCCAGGACTGGCAGCGCGACGCTACGCACGATCTGGCGACCGGCAAAGTGGGACAGGCGCTTGGAGCTTACCGCACCCACGGCATGGTGCATGAGGCCCAAACCCGCGAGCAGGCGCGCGGCGATCTGATTGAGCGCTGGGATCGCGATCGGCAGGCGTTGCCGGACCAGAGCCGGATCATTCTCACCCACACCAATGACGAGGTTCGCGCGCTGAACGAGGCGGCGCGCGAGCGGATGCGGGCAGCGGGCGATCTGGGCGATGAGGTGGGGGTGACGGTCGAGCGCGGTGCGAGATCGTTCGCCAGCGGAGACCGCGTGATGTTCCTGCAGAACGAGCGCGGCCTTGGCGTGAAGAACGGCACGCTCGGGACCATCGAGCAGGTCAGCGCGCAATCCATGATCGTGCGGACCGACGATTGCCGATCCGTGCGCTTCGACCTCAAGGATTACAATCGGATCGACCACGGCTATGCGGCGACAATCCACAAGGCGCAAGGCATGACCGTCGACCGCGTCCATGTGCTGGCGACGCCCGGGATGGATGCCCACAGCGGCTATGTTGCGCTGTCGCGGCATCGCGTCGGCGTGGATCTGCATTATGGCCGGGACGACTTTGCCGATCAGGACCGGCTGGTCCGCACCCTGTCTCGCGATCGCGCCAAGGACATGGCCTCGGATTACCAGCGTGCCAATCCGGTACAGAGCTTCGCCGAGAGGCGCGGGATCACCTTCCGCGAGCGCGTGGCCGAGATCCTGCGCAATGTGGTGCCTGAGAAGGTCCGCAACATGTTCGACGGCACCCGCTCTCCTGGAGAAGTGCCCGGCCCGGATCGCGGACGGTGGCCGGAGCGCGAAACGCCGGAAAGGGAAAGGAGCGGTCCGCAGGCCGGGCTGCGCGACATCGGGGCGCCGGGAGGGAAGGTCGCGGAAGATCCGGAAAAAGAATTGCGTCGCTTGCGGACCCGAGCGCTCATGCGCCACGCCCGCGCCGTGGATGCAATCTTCACAGCGCAGGAGACGGGCGGCGAAGCCGACCCTGCGCAGGTGAAAGAATTACAGAAGGCCCGCCAGGCCTTCGAGGCCGTGCGGCCCTATGGCTCCCGAGATGCTGAGGCCGCCTACAAGAAGAACCCGGAACTGGCCCGCGAGGCGGCTCAAGCTCAAGTCAACCGTGCCATCCGCGCGCTCCAGCTCGAAACCGAGCTGCGGACCGATCCGAGCCGGCGCGCCGATCGCTTCGTGGAGGACTGGCAGAAGCTCGACCACGCCAGCTTGCGCCAGTATCAGGCGGGAGACATCTCCGGCTATAGGGCCACGCGCTCAGCGATGGGCGACATGGCGAGAGGCCTCGAACGCGATCCGCAACTGGAAGCCATCCTCGCCAACCGCAAGCGGGAGCTCGGCATCGCGTTCGAATCAGGCCGCCGGCTCGGCCAGGAATTGGCTTTCGTCCACGGAATCGATCTGGGCCGCGGCCGCAGCCTCGAAATTTGACAATCCTATTTTCCGCCGCCTCTACGCCACGCAACGAAGAGTCGAGAAATCCTCTTGTGCGCCTGCAATAGCTTGACCTGTCTGGTCTCAGAAGCCGTCAGATAAAGCCAGGAGGAGGTAGCGCGGCCATGCGCGAACCAGACCGTATCATCCGTTTGAAAACCGTCCTCGCCAGGACCGGGCTGTCCCGGTCAACTATCTACCGCAAGATCGCCGAGGGCACGTTCCCCGCTCAGCTCAAAATTAGCACCAGCGGGACCGGCTGGCATGAATCCCAAGTCAACCGCTGGATCGCAGATCCGGTCGGATGGCGTCCGAAAGGCGAGTTCGATGAAGTTCGATGATCTGTTGGGGGGCGGAAGCGACGTTGCTACTCATCCGCGAAGGTTCCTTACGAACCGACTAAGAACGCCGAATTGCGAGCCGTTCGGCTGGAGCGGACGGAGTATCTCCGGTTTCCCCTGCCCGCAAACAATGCCGGCCGATACGGATCGAGAATTGGGCGGCGATCTGAGCGACGGAAACAACCGAGGTATCGAAGCAGGCGATGGCGAACGTGACCTACCAGAAGACAGGTCCGAGGGGGTGACGATCATGTTCTCGGAACTAGACGCGTATCTCAAGGACCCGGACAAGCTGGAGAGGCAAAACTGGCTGTCGTGAACAGGGTCGTTTCCTGAAGCCGCAAACCGTCTTAGGCGGGTCGATCCGCACTATCGTCGCCGTCTGCGGACGACAGCGCTCAGTCTGAGTCAAAAAATTCATTGCATTTGGACAATCCGTCAATCTAAGCTTGTGAAGTAGTTAATCGCGGAAAACTTGGGAAAAGCATTTTTTTCGACGGAGTTCGCGCTCCGGCTTCGGCCGCGGTTGGAGCGACCTATTAGGTGCGGCGCAACCGAACCTCCTCGCGACTATCACCTTACCGTCGAGCGGCCATTGTTCGACCGGATAGTCGTTGCGACGAGTGAAATTTACTTTTGAATACGGACGAATATTGGTCGCCAAGGCGCGATCGCATGTAGCGGATTTTAGCAAATGGGTGGTTCTGCGGAAGGTAAAGTTCAGCTGTTGGTCAAGGCCGCCGGCGAGTTTTCGCCCAAGCCACTGAAGCTCGGTCTGAAATCGGAGGTCAGATTCAGATCCCGACCGCTGTTCAAGAGCATCGCGCCCAGCGCTCTCGGGGCCGCCGCTCAACCGACATGGCATGTGGTGGAGACCGACCTGCCAGCCTCAGGCGTCAATCAGTGGGACCTGTGTCATGCGATGAGGCACGAAGGTCAATCGCTCGCCGCGGGAGGAATCGAGATCATCGAGCCCGATCTCGAGCAGCGGTGGCCGATCGGTCCGACAGCGCGAATGCAGACCGACTTCGCCATCCGGGAGGGGGATCCGCATGCCCAGGACCCGTCTTTTCCCCACGAGAAGGACAATTTCTGGTTCCGCGACGAGGTACATAGTCAGCTCGAGGCTTTGGGCAAGATCGCCGACCCGGGGCCCGGGAAGCGCGTCCGAATCGCACATCTCGATACCGGATTCGATCCCGACCATTCGACCAAGCCGACCTTCCTAAGCCTGCGCGAACAGCGCAACTTCGTCGACGAGGAGTTTCCCGACGACGCGACCGATCGCTCCGACGGCGTCTTCAACAACTTCAGTCACGGTACGGGCACGCTGAGCATCCTTGCGGGTAGCGCAGTCGCCGGCCGTCAATTCGGCTGCTCGCCGACGGCGGAAATCATCCCCATCCGCGTCGCAAATCGCGTCGTGCTGTTCAGAAACAGCGCGATCGCGGAGGCGCTCGACTACGTGCACGGGCTTTGCCGCAAGAAGGAAACGTTCGTCCATGTCGTGACGATGAGCATGGGAGGACTGCCATCGGCGGCTTGGGCCGAAGCCATCAATGCACTCTACGAAGCGGGCGTGTTCGTGGTGACTGCGGCCGGCAACAATTACGCGAACCTGCCGTCGCATTTCATCGTCTATCCCGCCCGTTTTAATAGGGTTGTAGCGGCGTGTGGGAGCATGGCGGACGGAAAACCCTACGCCGACCTTCCTCCGACGCAGATGGCAGGTGACTACGGGCCCCTCAAGAAGATGGAAACCGCCTTGTCGGCATATACTCCGAACATCCCATGGGCGCGCTTTGGAGAAGCCAACGTCGTCGACTTCGACGGTGCCGGAACCTCCGCTGCGACACCACAAATCGCGGGCGCCGCCGCCCTCTGGATCCAGTACAATCGGGCGGCTTACGAAGCCCTGGCAAAGCCCTGGCAACGCGTCGAGGCAATTCGAACCGCGCTGTTCGACACCGCGGACAAGAACGCGGCCCCGAAGGACCATTTCGGTCGCGGAAAGCTCAAGGCAAAGGACGCGGTCGAGGCGCCGGCGGCGACCGAACTGCGCATGCTGCCGCCGGATGACGCAAGCGGTGCCTTCCTCGATATCCTGCTCGGGCGTGGCGCCGCACCCGCCGACCCGATGGTTCGTCTGGAGCTTGCTCAGATTCTGCAGGCAAGCGGTCTGGAAACCAGACTGGATGGAGGTGCCAACGCGTCGAGCATCGCTGGCCAAGTCCTCGCGATGCCTTCGATCTCGTCGCCGCTCCGCGCCGCATTGTCGCATGTACAGCGGCCACCGGCGCCGGCTGCGGAGATGTCTCAGCAGAAGGTCAGACCCGCGGAGGCCCTCAACGTCAAGCTTGCGATGGCGCCGGAGATCGCTGAGCCCGCGTTCCGCAAGCTCCGGGTCTTTGCCTACGATCCTTCGCCCCAGACGGATCCCCAACTGTTCGGCATCAATCAAGCGACCGTCTATGTTCCATGGGAAAGCGGCCTTCTGCCCGGTCCGGTCGGCGAGTATCTGGAAGTCGTCGACGTGGATCCGGCCAGCCAGTGCTGCTATGCGCCCGTTGATCTGAACCATCCGCATCTTCTCGCTAACGACGGGCATTCGCCGTCGGAGGCCAATCCGCAATTCCACCAGCAGATGGTTTACGCGGTCGCGATGAGGACGATCGCCCGGTTCGAACGGGCGCTCGGCCGCAAGGCGCTGTGGGCGCCGCGCTACTTCCGGGATCACAACGGGAATTTCGTCGACAGCTCGTACGTCCAGCGCCTGCGCATATACCCGCACGCGATCCGCGAGCGTAACGCCTACTACAGCAGCCAGCGGATGGCGCTCCTCTTCGGGTACTTCGGAGCCAACAGCAGCTACGCCGGGAACGCGCTTCCCGGTTCGCAGATCTTCTGCTCGGTCTCCCACGACATCGTCGCTCACGAGACCACCCACGCTCTCCTGGACGGTCTTCATCCTCGATTTCAGGAAGCGACCAATCCGGATGTCTTAGCGTTTCACGAGGCTTTCGCGGATATCGTCGCCCTCTTCCTGCATTTCTCGATGCCGGAATCTCTGCTCCAGCAAGTCAAGCACACGAGAGGCGATCTCTTTCAGGAAAGCCTTCTCGGTCAGCTTGCTGTGCAATTCGGGGAATCCAGCGGCATGCACGGCGCTCTGCGCAGTGCGATCGGAGGCAAGGACGAAAAGGGCGAGTGGCAACAGGCGCCGGTCACTCGGCTCGACTATGAGAACGCCAAGAATGACGGAGACCCGCACGCGCTCGGATCAATCCTGGTATCCGCGGTCTTCGCGGCGTTCATCACGATCTACAAGGGCCGCAGCGCCGATCTGATGCGGTTGGCTACCAACGGAACCGGCATTCTGCCCGCAGGAGAAATCTCGCAGGATCTGGCCGTGCGCCTGGCCAACGAGGCATCCACCGTCGCAAACCAGGTTTTGAACATCTGCATCAGGGCCCTGGACTATGTTCCGCCCGTCGATATCACGTTCGGTGAGTACTTGAGAGCGCTCGTTACGGCGGATCGGGACCTGGTGCCCAACGACGACCGCGGCTATCGCGTCGCCTTCATCGCCGCCTTCCGCGACCGGGGCGTTTTTCCGACGGACGTTCGACATCTCGCCGAAGACAGTCTGGTATGGTTGCCGCCTCCGATCGGGGCGGATTGGGCGAACGAGTTCGCCTCGCTCGTCGAGACGCTGAAACTGGACTGGAATCTGAACTCCGACCGGCGGAAGGCCTATGAGACCTCGCAGGAGAACCAATGGAAGGTGCGCGAGTGGATCCTCAAGCCGGAAAGGAAGCCATTTCTCGATGCGCTGGGATTCGAGCCACAGGCCGCGAAGACGCAAATCGGCACGATGACCGGGGAGATGCGGCCGATCGAGGTACATTCCGTTCGGCCGACACGCCGCACGGCACCCGATGGGTCGAGCCATTCCTGGCTGGTCGTCGAGATCACGCAAACCTTCCGATGCATGCCGGATGGAGAACGGTATCGTGGAGGATGCAGCCTGATCGTCGATCTGAATACCAACAGACCGAGGTACTTCATCCGCAAGCGCCTGCGCGGAGGAAACGGGGCGCTTCTTCAACAGGCGGCCCGCATCGCGGCGGCCACACGGGCCGCCGAACGTGGCGAGATCTATATCTCTCCGGGTGACGCTTCCGCGAGCCACGAAGCGTTCGCACTCCTTCACAGGGAATGAGGTGGAGTCGCATCCATGGCCAAGAAAACGAGGACGGCAAAAGCCTCTGTCGCAAAGAAGGTGCGGGCAAAAGCTTCGGTGTCGAAATCGGCCAGAAAGGCGCGTGCGCCGCGTCGGAAGGCCCAGTCGAATGCCGATCGTGCAACGGCCGCTCGTTCTGGTGCGACCGTCCGTGTCTATCGGCAGGGGCTTGGCGACTGCATTTTCGTGAGCTTGCGCAGACAGGACGGGACCGACTTTCGTCTGATGATCGATTGCGGGGTGGCTGTGGCGACGCAAAACGCCGCCGACAAGATGAAGGAGGTCATGGAGGACATCGCCGAGACCGTTAAGCCCGACAAGATCGATGTCTTGGCCATCACCCACGAGCATTGGGACCACGTATCCGGTTTTCAGCAGGCGTCGGACGTCTTCGAGCGCCTCCCCGTCGACGAAGTCTGGCTCGCATGGACCGAGGATGCCACCGACGAGCTCGCCAAGAAGCTCAAAGAGGACCATCAGAGGGCCTTCGCGCTCCTTTCGCGCAGCGCCGCCGTGCGGGCGATGTCCGGAGACGCTGGCGGCGCCGGGTCTTTGCTGAACATCGCAGGCATGCTGGGAGCCGCCGGGGAAAAAACCAAGGCCGCCTTGGACGTCGTCAAGCGGAAGGTGGACGATTCCAAAACGCGCTACCTGCGCCCCGACGTGACCGAACCGATCGTCGTTTCAGGGACCGGCGCGACCATCTACGTCTTAGGACCGCCGCATGACGAGAAGGCGATCAAGCACTTCAACCCGTCCAAGCGCAATCCTGAAGTCTACGAGCTTGCCCTGGACGGGACCGGGCTGCTGGCGGCGGGCGTCTACACCGCCCTCGCCGAACTTACGGACGTCCGGCCATTCGCGGATTCTTCGAGCATTCCGCTGGAGGCGGCGCGCTCGATGCCCTTCTTTCAGCACCATTATTGGGGCACTCCGGGGGACGCCTCGGAATGGCGGCGGATCGACGGCGACTGGCTGGGCGGCACCGACGAATTCGCCCTGATGCTTCAGTCCGCGACGAACAACACGAGCCTGGTCCTCGCGATCGAACTGCAAGGCGGAGACGTCATGCTGTTCGCCGGAGATGCGCAGGTCGGCAACTGGCTTTCTTGGAAGTCGCTGTCCTGGAGGCACCCCGACGGGCGCACGGTCACCGGTCCCGACCTGCTCGCCCGGACCGTGTTCTACAAAGTCGGTCACCACGGAAGCCACAATGCGACCCTGCGGCAGCAGGGGCTCGAGCTCATGAAGCGGCTCAAAACGGCGGTCATCCCAGTCGACGAGGTCGTAGCTAAAAAGATGAGTTGGGGAGCGATGCCGCTGGCGGGCCTTGTCAAAGCCCTCGACGATCGAACGTCGGGGGGAACTTTCAGGACAGATGACGAGGGACTAACCACGAATGTCGGGCCGAAGCCAACGCTCTACCTCGAGTTCGAAATATGAGCTCTAGGCTGCAATCCCTCCAGTCCGCCATAGCGTCGTCGTCCTTTGAACTACCCGGACGATTGCCACCCGACAGGCGAGCTTTCTCTGCAAGACTTAGACGGTACCTGTGCGTCGTTTCAAGATCGCGCTCGAACTACGACTGGAGGTGCCATCCTATCAGCCATCTCGTAGCTCAAATTCGCTAGCTTAGTCAGTCCGGAAGCAGCAAGGTGAGCTGCAGCAACAACGACAACGTTAGCCCTCGACAATCGCGACCGATTCGCTACGCTTGGACGAAGCGGCGCGGAGACGCTTCGGAAATGATTGCAATTGATTTCCTGGCAACGATACGTAGATGGAGTCGAGCATGCCGCTGCGGCGAAAGCGGCCGCAATCAAGTTTTGCGCCGCCCCTTCGGTCGGCTTCGATCTACTCGATAGCGGTGGGAAACCCGACGATCTTGCGGCCTTGTTACGCCATGCGGATGCCGCCATCCAAAGCCCGGATCGCTATTTCGAGCCCGACTTGCCGGTCGAATTCACGCAAGACCGCGACAGCCTAACGTTCAAAAGCCCGATCGCGAGCGGAGTTGCCAATGATATCGTGCGAGCTCGGTTGTACGAAGCACGCCACCGCGAGCGCGCCGTCGTCATGTTGCATCACTGGAACGCCGAGCTCGAGTCCTACCGCGCGTTCGCTCGCGTGCTGGCGGTATCCGGCATCTCCTGCCTGCAACTGAGTCTTCCCTACCATCATGAGCGCCAAACCCCCAACGTCGGCTTTGCCCGCGAGTTGGTCTGCGAAAATCTCGGGCTCACGATCCGAAGCAACCGGCAGGCAATCCTCGAGGCGCGTACCTGCCTCACCTGGCTCGAACAGCAAGGATTCCGCCGGCTTGGCATCATTGGTGTGAGCGTCGGATCCTCGATCGGCTCAATCGTGGCAGCGCTGGACTCTCGCGTATCGGCTGCTGTCCTGATCCTGATGGCTGATGATTTCGCCGAGGTGGTCTGGACCGGTTCGGCCACGGCCCACGTCAAGTCGAGCCTCGAACGACGCTTTACATTTGAGGACGTACGGACCGCGTGGGCGGTCATCAGCCCGGCAACCTACGCAAAACGGCTCAGCCGACGGCTTAATAGCGCATTGATTATATCAGGCCGGCACGACGCGGTGTTTATTCCGCAATCGACCCGTCGCTACGTGGAAAGGCTGTCGACACACGGGCTGAACCCGGCTTGGATCCGCTTCGGCTGCGGACATTATACGCTGCGGCTATTCCCATATTCAGTGCTGACCGTCATGAATACGATCACCTTTTTGCGGCGGCAGCTCTAACTTGCCGGCGCGCGGCGTTCCCTCATTCTGTGGTTGCAGCGCTCTGTCTCGGGATCATAACATCCAGCCGCAATTGAAGGGTGCGAGCGCCATATGCCTAAACGGGGGAAATCATGGGAGGTGATCCTGGTATCGCGCCGCCTGCAGGTGCAGGTCGCAAGAGTGAGCGTCGAGCGATCGATGCAACCTTTATCCTAGCTCTGATTTTCGGGCTGCGCGCTCGCGGCATCGCTTCGGGTCCGGACGAGGCGGCCGCGGCGGCCGCTCTATCGAAGCTGCAAGCAGAGTGGGCCCGCGACGAGCTTGCTGCGGTGCTTTTGCCGATTTTCGCGCGCCGCCCCGGCGAGGCTGGGGAGTTCGTCGAAGTGTTCCGGCGTTTGTTCGACGACCAGCCCGCGTCGGTTCTCACGACTACGACTACGACTACGCTTCCGACTACGCCTACGGCGACGCCGCGACACGACCCTCCACCCCGACGACGCCTGCTCCACGAATTGCGGACGCGGACAACTGAGGCGTTGCAGCGGACCAGCGGAAGCCTGTCGCGGCTCGGATCCTATCGTAAGCAGGCTCTCGTGGTCGCCGGCGTCGCGATCATGGTCTGGATCTTTGTGAATCTCGATTACGGGTCGCAGCTACCGCATTGCGCGCTTCCGAGCGCTTGCGGACCGGAGGACCATATCAGTGCGCCGCTAGTGTGGCTCTACGCTGCCGCCTCCGCGACCTTCGTGGTAGCTCTCGCCCTGATCGCGTGGAGCGCCTACGCGAGCCGGACACACGTGGCGCGCGGGCCGCGGCGCGGTCCCCTGTCCGGGTCGAGGGGGCAGGTCGCGGGCGATGGCTCGGTGTTCCGGGTCGGATCGATCGGCGGACGGGCGGATCCCTTCATCGGGCCCGCGCTCGCCATCGAGATCGCGGAGATCATTGGTTACCGCGCGGGCGAGCCGGACCCGAGTCGCCTCGACGCGCGGCGCACTATCGCAGCCCGCCTCCGAGGCGACGACCCATCAAGGATTCATTTCGTCCCGCGTCGCGAGTTGCCGACAGTCCTTCTGCTGCTCGATTCCTCGTCGGAAGCGCGCTTCTGGAATACCCTGCCAACCGAATTTGCCGACACCCTCGTAGCACGCGGCGTCGCACTCGATCGCGTTGACTTTCCGGGATCGTTCTTTCTGCGTCGCGGTGCGCAATGGCTTGCGCGGCCGGAACTCGAACTGGTCGACTCCGCGATCGCCGCGCCAGGGTGGACCATCACTATCGTGTTCGCCGAGGCGCATCGCTTGTCCGAGCGCGACATCGTCGTGCTACGACGCATGCTCGAGAACGGTCCACTGCTGTTCCTCGAGCTGCGCGATCCCGCGCTATGGGACGAAAGGCAGCTTGCGCTGCAAGACTCCGGCGCGATCGTCGTGCCGGCGACCGGCCCGCACCTGCGCGACGGGCTTGCGCAGCTGTTCGCGCCCGACCGGATCGCTGCTGTCCCGATTGCGTTTCCGAAATCGGAGCGGGCCGGCGCCGAGACGCTGGCGCAACGCCTCGGAGACGCACTCGACTGGGCGGCGGAATGCGCGTTGATACAGCCTGTATCTTTCAGCCTTGCCGAGCGACTGCGGTTACGCGAACGGCATACGAAGCTCACGCCGCACAAGCTCGCATTCTCACGCTTGACCGCGCTGCCGGGCGGCTTTCTCGGGCCCGAAGGTCTGCGCCTCGAGGCCGGAACGCGCCGCGCATTGCTCGAACATTTCGGCCGGCGTTCGCCGGAGCAGCGCAAGGAGGTGCTCGACCTTGTGTGCGCGGCGATCGCGCTCGCGCCAGCAAAGGGGGCGACCGCCAAGGCGCTCAAGCGCTACATTGAGGCTCAGTCGCTGCTGTTCGACGCCACTCCGGACCACGCGCTTCGCGAGATCAACGCGCTGAAGGAGGAGGGCCTGATCGACCCCGATCCGATCAACGATCTGATCGGACGGCTTCGGCCGCCGGAATATCCGGGTCTCGCGTATCCGGGTGGAACCCTTGAGCCGTCCCTTGCTGCTGAGCCGATCCGCTTACCGGCTGAACCATTCAGCGCTGGCGCGCGCCTGCAAATCGCGGGGTTCGACGGCGGCTACGAGACCGAACGCCAACGGATCGTGCCGGCGGAGTGGACGGTCGCGACCCCGGAAGTTCGTTTGCGTCTGCCCACGATCGACCGCTCCATACCCGTAGCCGCATTCCTGTCGAGCGGTAATGAAATACTGTACGAGGGCGAGGTTCGTGAGAGCGAGTCGGTCCTGCTCCTGCTTAACTCAGCGAACGCGACGCGGGAGCGCATCGCCCTGTCGGTGCCCGGCGGCGTTCGACGCATCGCGGTCGCTGAAACGGCTGCGGTCGCGGCGGTATGGATTGGCAGCAATGCACTGCGCTTGCTCCGGCTCCCTGAAACGTCGGGCAGCGGCGAACGGCCAGCTCCGCTCAAGGTCGATCTGGGCAGTTGGGCAGGCGACTTCACCAACGTGACGACCGCTCCGCTGTTCGTACTCGACCCTGGCGGCAGCACCCTCGCGTTACGCGGTCCATCAGGACAGCATCTTCGCCTGCTCGACACCGAGAGCGGCAGCCTCCGGACCGATGATGTTCTACTTGAAAGCTTCATCGAAAGCCTCGTTGTCATTGACGGCAATCGCGTGATTGCCGGCATGCGCGACGGACGGGTGTTGAGCGTCGGCATCGGCGGGACCTCGGAAAGGTTCTCCCGGATCGCAAGTTTCGACGGCGTTCCGACAAGCCTCGACGTGATGCGCGCCGCGGAAAATTCCTATGCGCTGCTCGTCGGACTGGACAACGGGCGGATCATCATCATCGCGAACGACAGCGGGAGCCCGAAAGAGTCGCCCCCCGTCGAGATCGCACGCGTCAACCTGAAGCCGGCCACGATCAGCGTGTGCCTTCCGGTCGAGGACCGTGCGGCGGCGCGCATCGAACCGATCGACAACACGGCAGAAACCAAGAATAGCGGCATCTCATTCGAGGGCGTCTGCATCGCTGTACTCGGCAGCGGCGGGGAGTTCGACGTCATTGGTCTGCCGCTCACCCCCTCCGGGCGCGTACTAACGCGCCAGTCCGACATTGTCGGGCGTCCGGGCACTGTCCGGTTATTCTCTTCCATGTCGCTACTGCACCAATCTATCGGACCCGCGATCGACGGCTCGCGCGTGATTGCCTCGGCAAGCGGCGGCCGGAGACTCGCGGCGATCAGCGGCGGCCGTCTCGTGATCAGGCCTCTCACCTACGCGCTCAAGAAGCCCGCCGAAATGTCGAAAGCCGAGGCTGAGCCCGAACCCGATGCCCAACAATCGGTGTCGGCATGATCCGGCGTACCATCTATCTGCGCCGTGCCAATGACGGCAGCATCGAGCGGTGCTCAGTGGCGACTACGACCGACGGTGCGCCGCGCAGCCGACAGGAGGTCTACCTCAACGGCCCTTGGGAGGCCACCGGCCTCGCCCGCGACACCGCCTATGAAAAAGGGGCGACATTCGCCACACTGTTCGACCAATGGGCCATCATCGATGAACTCGAGGAGATCGAAGACAAGATTACGCTCACCACACAACGTGCCATCGGTCGCCGGCTTTATCGCGCGCTGTTCGGGACCAAGCGTAGCATCGGCGACCGCTGGATCCACCTCGTCCCGCTGCTCGCGCCCGCGCAGCCCGCCGGCGCCCCGGACGCAGACAGCGATTTTGTCGATTTGGTGTACCGTCTGCCCTGGAGCTTCGTTACCACCGCCGACGATGATCGGGCCAACTTCCTGTCGCGCACGCGGTCCGGCGCCGGATCAATCACGGTCGACGCTTGGCCGGACCGTGGTGCGACCGCGCCGTTCGAGACGAAGCTGCCGCCCTATCCGGTCATCCTGCTGGTCATTCCGCTGAATGCGAAAGGAAAGGAAGAGACGTTTGGGAAGGACCACCTAAAGGTCATCCAGACTGCACTCGGGCCGTACTACGAAAAACCGGGGCTGCAAAGTCATGTAGTCCATGCCCGCACGTTCGAGGAGTTCACGACTAAACTGGAAACCGCGCGCCCCCACATCGTCTACTTCTACGGCCACGCAAAGCCATCCGGGAACTCGACCGTATTCTGGTTCGACCACGGAAAGATCATGCGGCACGTCGATGCAGGCGAGATTTGCGCTGCTGTACAGAACCTGCGGGACATCACACGTTTTGCGCCAATCGTTTGGGTGAATGCGTGCCAGAGCGCCGCCGCCGAGCGCAACAGCTTTTTCCGTCTGCTGTCGCCAATGTCCGCGACCGTGCTTGCCACACGAACCCTTGCAGCCGTCGCCGACAGCAGGGCGATCGCCGAAAAGGCCCTGCCCGCGGTGGTGATCGGCGGGCATGCACCTCATGCCGCGATCCGCGACGTGCTGTCGACGTCGCCGCCCCCCATGCTGGCCGGACGCTGGGCCACCACCGTGATCTCGGTGCAGTACGAAATGTGGTCGGCGCTCGGCACCGAAGAACGGCAAGTTCCTGACCTCGAATCCGCTGGCGACTTTCCAATGCGCGTCGACCGCACGCATGCGCTGGCCAGCATCGCGGACCGACTCGGGCCACGCCTTCGGCTCTCGCCGAAGGCGCCGCACGTGGTGGTGTGGAAGGGCCCACCCGAGCAGAGCCTGGACGTGTTCACGCAGCGCTTTATTGACCATCTGGCGGAGACGTTTCCGGACTGGAGCACAGTCGAGCTACGCGTCGGTCTCCAGCTTGACCCGAGGCCGGCAAGCGAGTCGGAGAAGGACGACCTCGTCAGCATCCTGATCGCTCTTCTCGGCCGTCCGCTCGATCCGGAAGACGTTACGAACGTTAACCACAAGCGCATCCGCGACGAGGCGATCCGGCTCAGCAAGCCGCGGACGGTTCTGCTGTTTGTGCACGGCCCATTCACGCGTGCCAATATCGCTGCGATCAACGAATATCTCAAGACCTGGAGCAGTCTGCACACCGCGATCGATACACAGGGCGGCAATGTCCACGTCGTGCTCGGCTTCGCGTTCAACGAAGAAAACACCGTAGCCGAGGGGCCCACGCTCGCCGGCGAGGGATTCATCACCGAGCTGCTCGGGCCGGTGGCGCCGCGCGAAATCGCAGCGCATCTGGCGCAGTTCCGACTATTCTACAGCTACGCACCGGACGAGATCGACGCAAGGGCGAATGAGTTGGCGCAGGAAGCCAGCGGAATGTTCCGGCTTATCCACGCCAGGCTCGAAAAGCGCGCGCAGATGATCCGATGGTCGCGACGAGGCACAAAACAGGGAGAACAGAATGGCTGAGTTTGACCTGATAAAGGAAGGTGCGTTCGATCGCGACGACGCGCTGAAGCGGCGGACCGAACGCGTCACTTCCTTCGCACGTCCCTATCGGGAGTTCGCGAAGAACTACCAGGCGACGGGCCCGCTGCTCGCGGCCGTGAACGTCGCTCTATCGCTCGGACGTCCGCTCCTTCTCACCGGCGAGCCGGGGAGCGGCAAGACCCTCGCGGCCTGGTGGATCGCGCACCGCCTCCAGCTAACCGACCATGTCCACGAGTTCAACGTCAAATCCGACTCGCGCGCACGAGACGTCTGCTACGAGTTCGATGCGGTCTCGTGGTACCGTAAATCCCAACTCGCCAAGGATGACGCCGGGGAGGTCCCAAAAGACGAATTTCTTCGGCCGGGTCCGCTTGGAAAGGCGTTCGGCTGGCGCGGGCCTCCGCCTACGCTGCCGAGCGTCGTGCTAATCGACGAGATCGATAAGGCGCCCCGCGATTTTCCCAATGATCTCCTGCTCGAACTGGACCAAATGCGGTTCACTATCCAGGAGATAGACACGGCCGTCATCTGTCCGGCCAACGTACGACCCATCATCGTCATCACATCGAACGCGGAGCGCCGGCTACCCGACCCGTTCCTGCGGCGTTGCGTCGTTCATCGCATCGAGATCGATCTGAGCGTGTCGAAGCGGATACTGACCGCGCGCCTAAAGGAGTTCAACGTGCCCAATACCCCGCTGATCGACGCCGCGGCGGCGTTTTGGGTTGATCTCGGACCCAAGCCGCTCGTCCGCAAGCCGACCATCGACGAATTCTGGCGATGGCTCGCACTCGCTGCCCAGCATGGCGGCAAGCCGGCGGAGGCGATCGCCGATGCCCTGAAAACACCCGGCGAGGCTACGCGCGCGCTGCCCTTCATCGAAACGCTGTTCTCGTCGCCTGCAGACCTGAAAGTCGCGACCGGAGGAGCCTGATGCAAGCGGGATCCATACTCGCGCCGTTGCGTTCCTTCGCATGGATGGAATGGGTCTTCGTCGGTTTGGCGTGGCTCACTTTGACTTACTTCTTCTTCAACCTTCTCGACCATGTTGACGGCGGCGCACCTCTCGATCTAATGCCGGTACTCGCCGGCGCGGGTGCGATCCCAGCGCTGTGGTGGGCCTTCCGCATCGGGCATCGGGTTGAGAAAGCGGTCGAGCGTCTGAGCGAAGGCGCCGGCGTAACGGTTCGCTCGAACGAGACCTGGTCAGCCTTTCGTGCCGACTTCCGCCGAACGATGCAGACGTGGACGAGGCGCACAGCAATTTCCATTGCCATCATCATGGTCCCGATCTTCTTTTCTATCGCCCACAGCCAGGGCTTCGACTGGACCTTCGACGCCGACACCTGGAAGCAGATTGTCCTTGGCATGGTCATGCCCGGCACCGGGCTGCTCATCGGGTCGACCCTCGGACGGCTGATCGGATACGGCCATCTCGGCCAAGTCATGGAGCGGCACAACATCCGGATCGTCAGCCTTGCTACGCCCGCCGCCCGCGAAGCGATGCGCAGCCTCGAAGGGGTTTTCTGGTTCGCGGTGTTCACCAGCATGGCGCTGTGCCACTGGTTCGCCGCTTGGTGGATCGTGTGGCATTTCGGCCTGGATACGACGACGACCGGACGGTCGCTGGACCTGCCGGACTATCGCAGCCTTTATCAATGGTCGTTTCTCGGGCTATGGCTCGTCTCGCTTACGATTTTCGTGTTCGCCGCACGCTTGCCCGTACGGTCGTTCCACCGCCGGCTCGATGCGATCTACGGCGGCGCCGGTGCGCGGGACGCGCTCGAGCAGCAATTGAAGGAAGCCGGAGAGGATCTGCGCGCGCTCGACCCAGGTAACCCGCGTGTGGGCGACGAACGCCGTGGGCTCGAGACCTTCATTATTGACCTTGAGGCACGTCGATTTCGTTCGCCGCTGCTGAACCCCACCTTGATGGACGCCTTGATCGGCTGGAACGTGATCCTGATCGTCGTGCCGTTGCTGTTAGGAACGAGAATCCCATTCGCATTCTAGCGAGAGGCACGCCAATGTTTCGTATCACCATGCTTCCCGCCGCGGACGGCGACTGTTTTCTGGTCGAGACCGCGAGTGCTGCGGGCACGCACCGCCTGCTGATCGACGGCGGCCGGACCGCGACGGCCCGCCATTACCTGCGCCCGCTGATCGCCGGTCTTGCGCCTCGTCCTGGTCCGACCATCGATCTCATGGTGCTCACCCACGTAGACGCGGATCATATCGAGGGATTGCTCGACTTGGTGGGTGCGGACGACGCGCCGACGATACGAGAACTCTGGTTCAACGAGATGCGCCACCTCAAGCTCGCCAAGGACCTGCGCCCGGCTCCGCGCGCCGGAAAACCGATACCTACGCTCAATGTCCCGCAAGGAATAAGCTTTGCCAAGCTCGTTCACGACCGCGGCTATGGCTGGAACACAACCTTGCGCAATGGCCCGGTGATGATCGACGGGGGGACCGGGAAGCTACCGTCTTTTTGCCTCTCCTCAGGTGCTGTGTTGACCCTGCTCGGTCCCCCGCGCGAGAAGCTTGCCGCCTTCGCTCAGGATTGGTCAAAGGCGATCCTCAATTTCAATCAGACCCCGGAAGTCGTGCTTACCAAACGGGTCATTCCGGTGCCGACGGTTCAGAATGTCGAGGCGCTGGCGCGCGACCGCGACGTAGCCGACACCAAGAAACCCAACGGCACCAGTATCTCGTTCGTGCTGGAACACGAGCACCGGCGCGTCATGTTCAGCGCCGACGGACATCCAGACGATCTCGCGAGCGCTTTGCGGCGTTTTCAGCCGCAAGACCAGCGCATCCGCTTCGATGCTATCAAGGTGCCGCATCACGGGAGCGCGGCGAACAACACCTCGCAACTCATCGATCTCCTCGACTCGCCGCTATGGCTGATCTCGTCCAACGGAGCTGTACATCGTCACCCTGACCCAGAGGCGATCGCCAGGATCGTACTGGCAGAATCGCGGGGCAAGAAACTTGTATTCAATTATGCGACGCAGTACAATAAAGTTTGGGCGCGGGACGAGCTGCACGCCCGCTTCGGCTACAAGGTCGAGTTCGCTCCCAGTGGTGAAGCCAAGGTGATTGATCTAGTGTAAATATAAGCTCTCAATGCACTGATTGCGAATGAAGTTAATCGATCTGAAGCAATAAAATCCTGATTTTATGAACCAGGAGGCGATCTTCATCGCATTCGATGACTACGCCCTTCTGACAAGTTGAACTGATGGTGGCTCTGCGGCTATCTCCGAGTGCAGTCCGTGTACCTATTCGGACCTCTAGACGACAAGACGCTGAACGTCCTCAGCGCGCGCGAGCCGCTCATCGATTGCATCCGCAAGAAATCGCGCTAGCGCCGCTTCGCGAGAATTGCGATCCAACGCATAAGTCGTCTGCTTGAACTTAATGCCATCCAACAGACCACGGATGTATCCGGAAATGTTGTCTGCTGCCATAATGAGCGCGGTGTCTAGCGAATGGATGTACTTGCTAGTCACAGATCCTTTCGAATGACCGACCAGAGCCGCAATGGTCACTTCAGTAAACCCGAGATCGTTGGCGACGCTGGCGAAGCTATGACGCAAGACATGCGGGGTTACATCCGGAAGTGACGATTTTCTAAAAAGCTGCTCCCAATGATTTGGGAAACTGCCGAAGGCGTTGTCATCCCCAGAACCGGGGAAGACATAGGATCCGACCTTCTGCTTTCGACGAGCTTCCATGAACTCGACCACAGGGAGTCCGATTGGACGGATAGAGGCGCCCTCTTTGCTGTCTGCCAACCGCAGACAACTTGTTTCGGTGTCGACCTCCGACCATTTGAGATTGATAATCTCGCTGCGGCGGCAGCCGGTAAGCGCGATCTGGCGAATGATGTCGACGGTGGTTGCGTATTTCTCGTCATGGCCGGCTGCCCGCAACATTTCCCCGAGCGTTCGATACTCCGCTTCGGTGAGGCGACGCGTGCGCATATTGTCTTTCGGCTTGCGAATGCCGTGAGCAGGATTGCTCTCGATAATGCCAGCTTCAACCGCATAGGTGAGTATACCGCCGAGGAGGCCTACAGTCCGCGTTGCCGTGCCAGCACCGCCGCGGACATTGGCCTTTCCACGGAGCTTTTTGGTTTTGACGCTGACGCGGGTTTTGCCGGCCATGATGTCCTTGAGGACCTTGTTGATATCGGCTTTGACGAGGTCCTTGACGCGACGAGTGCCGATCAGCGGCACGATATGGCGATTGATCCGACCCGTGTCCGTCACCATTGTCGTCGCCTTCTTCGGGCGTCCGCCCTTACCAAGAAGAAGGCCCGCTTCGAAGTCTCTGAGGTACAACTCGCAGAGCTCTTTGACAGTCACAGCCTTGTGGTCGAGCTGCCGCTCTTCGGCAGGGTTATCACCCTGCGCCACCCTCCCCAGTTGGATCTTAGCTTCCTTTCTCGCGAGCTCCGGCGTCCAAACGCCATGGACACCTATCGTATAGCGGCGGGAACGACCAGCCGAGCGATATTGAATCAGATAGCTGCGCTTGCCCGACTTGAATACGCGTAGGCCAAAGCCGGGCAGTTCATCGTCCCAGATGACGTAGTCTTTGCCCTGGGCTTCGGCGCTGTCGACGACGCGTTTGGTGAGCTTGGTCACAGGATTTCTCCCGTCCGAAGCCCTTCTCCCGCGTAAGCACCACGTAAGCAGTTGGAAGGAAATCGGGGCGTATCATAGGATACGGCTCGCCGGGCCGAATTCCAATTTTGCAGTGCGATTTCAGTACGATAGCGAAACATCGGATGCCCTGGCGCTGTTTTGCGTAGGGCAAGTTAAAAAGCTCCGAAGGCAAAGGTCACACGTTCGAATCGTGTCGGGTGCGCCAGTCCTGGCTTGGTCCCGTGACGCGGTTGGACAGCCTGCTGGCTTTTGCCTCGCCTGCGCATCGGTCCGCAGCGCATTCTCTCCCGGCCCTGCTCAATATCCCCGGCGAGCATTCTGATCGTCGCGTGCCACCGTCGCAGCAGCCCTAGCTAGCTGGTCCAATCGGGTTGCTGGTATGAGGACGACCTCGCCGAAGCGGTGCGTTCCTATTTTCCGGTTACGCACAACGTTGCCGATGGCGCGGGTGGCGCTCCGCTTGCCGGGCTTTTGCAAGAGCGCGCCCGCTTGGCCGGAAAGAAGGTCGGGGTGATTTTGTCGGGCGGCAATATCGATGCGTCGGGATCGTGTCCCATTGCGTGGTGTAGCTAGCGGTGGGGCAGCGCGTTCGCCGGGGAGAGCTGGGCAGGTCAGCTGGCGATCGCCGGAAGGCTGACGGTGGGATCATCGCTCAACGGCGCGATTGTTTCCAGTGTCATGTAGCGGGCGTGCTGGACGGCCCATTCATCGTTTTGCTCAAGCAGGATCGCGCTGATGAGGCGGACGATGGCGTCTTCATTGGGGAAGATGCCGACAACCTCGGTCCGGCGCTTCATCTCGCCGTTGAGGCGCTCGATCGGATTGGTCGAGTGCAGCTTGGTCCGGTGCTGCGGTGGGAACGTCATATGGGCCAGCACATCGGTTTCGGCCTCGTCGAGGAAGCCAGCAAGCTTGGGCAGTTTGGGGCGGAGTTGATCGGCGACCGTCCGCCACTGCGCTCGTGCAGCCTCGGCATCGTCCTGGGCAAAGGCGGTGGCGATGAAGGCGGAGACCACGCGCCGGCCGCTCATGCCGGCATGCGCCAGCGCGTTGCGCATGAAGTGCACGCGGCACCGCTGCCAGCTGGCGTTGAGCACCTTGGCGACGGTGGCCTTGATACCTTCATGGGCGTCGGACACGACCAGCTTGACACCGCGCAGGCCGCGGCGGGCGAGCTTGCGCAGGAAAGCGGTCCAGAACGTCTCGGCTTCAAAGGGACCGATGTCCATCCCGAGCACCTCGCGTCGGCCATCGCTATTGACGCCGACCGCAACAATCACCGCGACCGACACGATGCGCCCGTTCTGACGCACCTTCACGTAGGTGGCGTCGATCCACAGATACGGCCAGTCGCCTTCGATCGGACGGGCGAGGAACGCCTTCACCTTGTCGTCGATCTCCGCGCAGAGCCGGCTCACTTGGCTCTTCGAAATACCGGTCATGCCCATGGCCTGCACCAGATCGTCCACCGAACGGGTCGAGACGCCCTGCACATAGGCTTCCCGAACCACGGCGGTGAGCGCCCTCTCGGCCATCCGGCGCGGCTCCAGGAAGCCGGGGAAGTAGGAGCACTTGCGCAGCTTGGGGATGCGAAGCTCGACCGTGCCGGCACGAGTCTCCCAGGTCCGGTCGCGATGGCCGTTGCGCTGGGCCAGGCGCTCGGGGGTCTTATCCACGAGCGTGCGCAGGTTCATCATTTCGTCGGTCATCGGTGGTTCCTCGGTTGCGTTGGCGTGTCGCAACCCGATCCTACCGGAGAACTGCCGGTGACCACCGCAAAGCCGCCCGCCCGCTACGGCGCTATCGGAGGCGCGCGTCCGAGCGGCTTTGCTCTACCGAGCTACACCACCACCGGGGACACGACCACGCGCCCCAGCCCATCGCTCAATCGCCGGGTGGTCAAATATGGCATAATGGTCAATCAAACTGCACTTTAGTGAGGCTTACATCTGCGGATTGTTCGCGGCGCCTAACGCCGGTCTCGGCCAGGGCGCCGGCGTCCTGCGAGACGCTCAGCACCCTGCCGTAGACAAGGCCGTAATGGGTGAAGTTGAAGGTGTCGATCTTTATCTCGGCCGCCTCGCCGAAATTGACGAAGCCGAAGTCCCAATGAGATCATGGCTGCGGAATAGCCGTGCGTCTCATGGAGCGTGTACCTGTCGGCGAGGAGGACGGCTTGGCGCTGGCTGGCTCATGATCGCTCCGTGGAATTACTGGCTGGCCCCGCAGAGAGCTCCACTTCAACGTCCCATTAAGCATGAAGCGCTTAGGTCGTTGGGCTGAAAGAAGTGCGCGCGCCTCGGACAACACCGTTGGCTCGCGGAGTGACATGAGTCGAAGCGGCATATGGCGAAGCCTGTCAGCTCCCTTCTATGTGCCGCAGCCAGTATCGGGGCGCTGATGTACTCCTCGTCCGCGCTATCCCAGATCGCAGCTCCCAGTCAGGTGACTCCGCCGAGCCTGCGACCTCAATTCCCGGCGGGCGAGCAGCCGTTGCGACTACCGGGGCCGTTGGAAACGGCCGTGCCGCCCGGCAACGCAGCCATGGCCGTCGTGGTCGGCGAGGCGCAGCTCGATGGCGCGTTTCCCGAGCTTCGCACGCTCACCGACCCCCTGATCGCTCGCGTCAAGGGCCAACGTGTCAGCGTTGCCCAGATCTATGCGCTCGCGACCAACCTCGAAGGCCTCTATTCGCGCGCCGGCTATCCGCTGGTGCGGGTCAGCGTGCCGCCGCAACAGCTGGTCGACGGCGGGACACTTCGCCTTGTTGTCATCGACGGCTTCATCGAAGCGATCGACGTCAATACGCTTCCTGAGCGCGTGCGAAACGTGGTCGCCGGCCGGACCAACTTGCTCCTGGGGCGGCCGCATCTCACGACCGAACAGATCGAGCGTGCGCTGCTGATCGCGGGCGACGTTCCCGGCTTGAGGCTGCGCAGCACCCTGGTGCGCGGCACGCGCGAAGGCGGGGTACGGCTCGTGCTCGAGGGCGAGCATCGGCTGATCTCGGGCTCGGCCGGAGCCGACGATCGCCTGTCGCGTTCGCTCGGCACTTGGCAGCTGCGCGGCACGCTGGCGCTCAACAGCGCGCTCGGCGCTGGCGAGCAGATCTACGGCACGGCCGGACTCAGCACGGATTTGCGTGCGGCCTCGGCAGGCGACGCGCCGGTCTCGCTCTACGGCGGCGGGGCCGTCGTGCCGATCGGAGCGGACGGCATCACGGTCAATCCGGAATACACGCATTCGCGGACGGTCACGAAGCAGACGCCCGGCGCCCCCGCTTCGCTCGGCAGCTTCGACCGGTTCGCGCTACGCCTGCGCGGGCCGATCGGGCTGTCGCGAAAGGCGTCGCTCTACGCCAACCTCGCCGTCGAGGATGTCGAGCAGCAGATCTCGGCGCCGGATTTCGGGGTGGCGCTCAGCCACGATCATTACCGCGTGCTTCGCGGCGGCATCGACTACGCCACGACGTTGCCGTCGCAGGCAGGGCTGCAGCTCGGAGCGCAGCTCTCGAAGGGGCTCGGCGGACGCAATGCCGAGGACGCGATCACCTCGCGCGTGCCGTTGTCGCGGATCGGCGCGACGCCCGACTTCGTCAAGCTTGCGGCCACCGCGCGCCTGTCGCAACCTTTGCCCGCCGGCTTCCGCTTCGATGTCATCGGCACCAGCCAGATCACCGGCGGCAAGGCCATGCTGCGCTCCGAGCAGCTGTCGCTCGACGGAAGCGACGCGCTGTCTGCCTTCGCGTCCGGCACGTTGAATGCCGATGAGGGCTTCACCTTGCGCGGAGAGCTGGCCTACCCGTTCGTGTTCAATGCGTTCGGCACGGGGGCCGCCGCATCGCCCTATCTGTTTGCAGCCGGCGGCCGGGGCTGGATCGCGAGTCCCTCGGCCGTCGAACAAGCCGCCCTCAACGCGGGAGCCGTGGGGACCGGCGTCCGCAGCAGCGTCAGCATTCCCGGCAGCTCCGCCGATGCGAGCCTTGCAGTCGAGATCGCGCGCGGCTTCACCGACGTCAGCGGCGTGCGGCAGGGCTGGCGGGCCAATGTCCTGGGCACGGTGAGCTTCTGATGCGCGCGTTCGACCACGCACGAAACGCGCGAGCGGCGAGCGGATGGCGCAGACGCGCTGCCCTCTTGCTCGGCTGCACCTCTCTGCTCGCCATATCATCGCGCGCGCTGGCGCAGGCCGGTCTGCCGCAGGGCGGCAGCGTCGTGTCAGGTCAGGCCACGATCGGCGCGCCGGCGGGCAATACCCTCACGATCAACCAGACATCCTCCAGGGCGATCGTCGACTGGAACAGCTTCTCTGTCAGTGCCGGAAACAGCGTCAACTTCGTCCAGCCGAACTCGAGCGCAGCCATCCTCAATCGGGTCACGGGGACGACGACCTCGACCATTGCCGGCCAGGTCAGCGCAAACGGGCAGGTGTTCCTGGTCAATCCCAACGGCATCGCAATCACGCCAACTGGGTCGGTGCAGGTTGGCGGCGGCTTCGTGGCCTCGACGCTCGACATCGGCAATGCCGATTTCAACGCCGGCCGCCTGATCTTCACCGGCAAGGGCGCTTCGGCCGCCGTCAGCAATGCCGGCGCGATTTCCGGCGCGAGCGGTGCATTTGTCGGGCTGATCGGCGGGACCGTGTCCAACAGCGGCACGATCACCGTGCCGCTCGGCCGCGTCGGGCTCGGCGCCGGAGAGGCGATCACGCTCAATCCGACAGGCGACGGCTTCCTGCAGGTCGCGCTTCCCACCAAGTCCACCACCGCCGATGGCAAGGCGATCATCGACATCGCCGGCAGGATCAAGGCGGCGGGCGGCGCGATCGAGATCAAGGCGGCGGCGGCCCAGCAGGCCGTGCGCGACGTGGTCAACGTGTCCGGCGTGCTCAGCGCCCGCTCGCTGTCGGGCCGCTCCGGCCGCATCGTGCTCGGCGGCGGAAGCGGCGCGGTGACCATATCAGGACGGCTTGCGGCCAATGGCGGCCGCAGCAATGCCGGCGGCACCATCGTGGTGACCGGGAAGAAGGTTGCGCTGACCGCGACCGCGAAGGTGAGCGCCGACGGCAAGAGCGGCGGCAAGGTGCTGATCGGCGGCGATATGCGCGGCGGCCGGGATCCGTCCGCGAAGCTGGTCGCCGATGACGTGCCGACGGCCGAGACCACTTCGGTCGCGCAGGGCGCGACCATCTCGGCGAAAGGCAGTGCCGGCGATGGCGGCAAGGTCGTGCTGTGGTCGGAGCAGACGACCGACTTCCGCGGCAGCGTCGTTGCGACCGGCGCTGATGGCGGCAATGGCGGCGGCGCCGAGGTCTCGAGCCACGGCCTGCTGGACTTCCGCGGCAGTGTCGACCTGACCGCCACGGGCGGCAAGACCGGCACGCTGCTGCTCGACCCCTATGACGTGACCATCTCGACCGCGGCCGATAGCAACATGTCGAGCAGCGGCAACACCTACTCGCCGACCGGCAACAGCTCGGTGCTGTCGGTCGCCACGCTGCAAGGCGCGCTGGCGACGGCAAATGTCACCGTCGACACCGGAAGCGGCGGGTCACAGAGCGGCGACATCACCGTGGCGAACGCCGTGACCTGGGCCAGCGGCCACTCGCTGACGTTGAACGCCGCGCGTGACGTCAACGTCAATGCGGGCATCAGCACCAGCGGCGGCGGGACATTCTCGGTGTCGGCCGGCCGCGACGTGAATGTCAGCAGCAGCATCACGGCCACCGGCGGAGCCCTCAACGTCAATCTGGCTGCGTCCGGAAGCTCGGGCTCGCTCGTTATCAACGGCGCAACCATCGACACGAATGGCGGCGCGCTGACCGGGTCCGCAGTTCAGGCGGGGAGCAACGCGGCTGTCTGGCTGGCCAATAGCACCCTCAACGTCGGCGCTCTGACGCTCACGGGCACCTCGGCCTCCGGCAACGGGGTCGTATTCGCCGGATCGAACGCCATCACCAACACCGGCGGCGGCACGTTGAGCATCAGCGGAAGCAGCCCCACGTTGCCGGCGTTCGTGTTGCAGGCCGGTGCGAGTCTGGATACCGCCGGCGCAGTCAGCATCACCGGAACGTCGAACAGCAGTGTCGGCGTCTATCTGCTGGGCAACAACACCATCACCGATCATTCCGGTGGTCTGACCCTGAGCGGGACGACGTCATCCAACGTCGGATTCTCGATCAACAGTGGCAACAACACCTTCACCAACTCTGGTGGCGGCACGCTCGCGCTGAACGGCACGGTCACGACCTCATCCGGATCCCAGGGCATCGCATTTAACTCAGGCGTGGGCCTGACCACGTCGGGCACGGTCACGCTCACCGGCACATCGATCACCTCCAACGGTGTCGAATTCCAAGGCTCGAACCTCGTCACCAACACCGCCGGAAACCTTACCGTCAGCGGAGCCAGTACCACCGGCATCGGCGTCTTCTTTACCGCCACACCAACAACGCTGACCAATTCCGGGACGGGAGCTCTTTCGATCTCAGGCAGTTCGGCTGCGGGCGCGGGAGGGGGATTTGGCGCGGCCATCAATTCCGACCTGACGACGTCGGGCAACATCTCGATCTCCGGCACCGACACCGGCACCTCCTACGGCCTGTACCTGAACGGCTCCGCGATCACCAGCAACTCGGGCAATCTCACGCTGAGCGGCTCCTCGACGGGTTCGAATGGCGTCTGGGATCAGGGCAACGGCACCTTGGCGCTGACCAACGCGGGGACCGGCACATTCCAGCTGATCGGCAGCACACCCAGCGCCAGTCGTGGCATCCGCTTCAATACCGGCAGCAATCTGACCACCCTGGGCTCCGTCTCACTGAACGGGTCGTCGGGAAGCGGTGAAGGCCTGTCGTTCAAAGGCAGCAACATCGTCACGATTCTGAACGGCACGCCGAGCTTTGCAGGCAGCTCGACCTCCGGCAGCGGCGTCTTCTTCCAGGGCGCCACGACCATCGATAACCAGGGGACCGGCACGGCGACGTTCTCGGGCACGTCAAACAGCGGCTTTGGCGTGAACTTCACCGGGACGAACACTGTGTCCGGCAACGTATCGTTCGCGGGCATCTCGACGGCGAGCGACGGCGTCAGCTTTGGATCAGCCTCGAGCCTCGCCGTAACGGGCGGGAACGTCGCCGTCAGCGGCATCTCCACCGCCACGAGCGGGTCGGGCTCGACGGTCGGCACTTACTTCTCCGGTGCGACGGTCAGTAACTCGGGCAGCGGATCGCTGACCATCACTGGAACCTCCAACGACACGGGGCCGACGAACAGCGGGAGCGCCGGCGTGCTCTTTGCCGGCACCGACGCCATCAGCAATTCCGGCGCTGGCACGCTGGCCATTTCGGGATTCAATCCGTCCGGCTACGGACTCCAGTTCCGGAATTTCTCTGCTGTAACTACATCTGGCACCATGTCGCTGGCTGGAACGTCGAGCACGGGTTATGGCGTGTTGGCATCGCTCGCCAGCTTCACCGCAACGGGAAGTGTGACGCTGACCGGCACCTCGAACAGCAATGTCGGCATGGTCGCCAACGGAGGCAACACGCTGACCGCGACGAGCGGCGCTTTGATCCTGCAAGGCACTTCGGTGTCCGCTGATGGCCTGCAACTGCGCGGGACGCTCGCCACCAGCGGCTCGGGGCTTGTGTCGATCAGCGGAACGAGTAGCGGCGGAAGCGGCGTCGCGGTCAACGCCAATGTGACCTCCTCCGGCACCACGTCGATCTCAGGCAGCTCGACCAGCGGCAACGGCATCTATTTGCGGGGCAGCACCACGATCGACAATCTGAGCGGAACCGCCGTGACGTTCGCCGGCACGAGCACCAGCGGGGCCGGAGTGACGATCGATCAAGGCAGCACGCTCACGACCTCAGGCGACCTGCAGCTGAGGGGGACGAGCAGCACCGCATCCGGCCTCGTCGCCAGCGGTAGCAACGCCATTACGGCCAACTCGGGCGCGGTCACCCTTGCAGGCAGCACCTCGTCCGCCTCGGCTGTCGGAATCGACACGTCTGCAGCCGGGGTTGCGATCACCAACAACGGCACCGGCACCCTCATCCTCGACGGTCGCGGCGGCGACCGGCTCGGCGCCACGATCACCTCAGGCGCGGCGCCGGTGGTGATCAGTGACACTGGTGCGGTGAGCCAGATCGGCGGCGCCATCGCTGCTACGGCGCTGCGGCTGTCGGGCGGAACGAGCTACGTGCTTGGCGCCAACAACACTGTCGGCACGCTTGCCGCCAGCGGCATCGGCGCGCTCACCTTCAACAACGCACAGAGTTTGACCATCGGTGCGGTACAGGGGATCAGCGGAATCAGCGCCAACGCCAACGCGACGATCCTCTCGGCCGGCGACCTGACGATCGCAAGCGGCAGCGCGGTGGTCGCCGCAAGCCCGGTCCTATCGGCAGCTCGTGCCTTCATCAACAATGCCGGCAGCGGCGCGGTGAGCGCGACGTCCGGCCGCTGGCTGATCTATTCGGCCGCACCCGGCGCCGACAGTTTCGGCGGATTGGACAGCGGCAATCCTGCGATCTGGAACGCGACCTACCAGTCGGTGCCGCCGGGGAGCGTGAGTGCGCCGGGCAATCGTTACCTGTTTGCGGCTGCCGCGCCCGGGACGGCCGGCAATGGCTCATCGTCCGCGAACACGGATCTCATTCCGGCCCCATCGACGCCCGCTCTGATTCCCCCCTCGCCGTCCTCCACGCCCGATTCCGGCGTCTTGAACGGCTTTGGAGCCGCAGCTGAGTCAGTGAACAATGGAAGGACCAGCGGCGGTGCTGGAGGTGGCCATGGCGGCTTGGGCGGTGCGGCCTCTGCCTCGAGCGCTTCCCAGGGTTCGGCAGGCCAAGGCCCTGCAGCCGGCCCGGCAAAGTCCGCAGCCGAGCATGCCGCTGCGGCTCCGCCGGCCGCCGCACCCGTGCCGCCGCCGAGCCAACCCGCCCAAGCTGCCCCCGAGCCACCGATCTTATCCGCGCCGCCCACCACGATCGCGCCTGCGCCAGCCCGAAGCATGGTCGATCTTGCGCTGTCGCGCCTCAATCGCGAAGCGCTCGCGACCACCATTGCCGAGGAAATTTCGCGTGTGGCCCGCTCCGCCGCGAGGTCATTGAGGGCCGCCGAATTCACCATTGCGGCCGCAAGCTCGGTCCTGACCGTCGGCTTCATCGCTTGGCTGCTGCGCGGCGGGACGCTGCTCGCCGCGTTCCTGGCCTCGGTCCCGCTGTGGCGCGGCTTCGATCCTTTGATGGTGGTGCTGCGGCCGCGGAGGACGGAAAGGACCCGCGCCACGTCCGAGGTTGATGCGATGTTCGAGGGCGGCCAGGGAGCCAGTCGATCGCTCGCGGACGTCACGTGATGAAGCGATGGCTGTCCCCCAAACTCCAGCTCAGCCTCGGTCTGGTATCCTTGACCGTCAGCCTAATTCTCGTCGCCGCCTCGCTTGGCTTGCTGCCAAACGAGGAGAGAGCCGAGCTGGAGCAGCGCGGCGTCACCGCAACCGCGATGGCGGTGCAACTCGCCGTCCTCGCCAGCCGCAATGACACGGCCGCGATCAAGGACACGATCGACGTCGTGGTCAGCCGCAGCCCAGCCATCCTCTCCATTGCCATCCGCGACGCGCATGGCAATATCCTCGCCGGATCCGATCGCCACCTGACCCACTGGCGCGAGCTGCCCGACGGCAAGTCGACCGCGACGCATATCCAGGTGCCGCTGTTCAATGATGACACGCCTGCCGGTCGGATCGAGATCGCCTTCAGGCCGCTCACCAGCGGAGCGAACCCGCTCGATCTGGGGCCGGCCCTGTTCGCGTTCGTGGGATTCATGGCGGTTACGGGCTTTGCCGGCTTCTACCTGGTGCTTGGCCGCGCCCTGCGCGAGCTCGATCCGAGTCGCACGATTCCGAAGCGGATTGAGGCGGCGTTCGATACCCTCGCTGAGGGCGTGCTGATCATTGACGACGACGAGCGCGTGCTGCTCGCAAACCGGGCCTTCAAACACAACGTTCTGACCGGTGGCGAACTTGAGCTCGGCTCTCCGGCCAGCGGATTGCCGTGGCTTTCGTCGGTGGCGGCTCCGGTTGCGCCAAGCGATCTGCCGTGGCGTGTCGCCCTGGATCATGAGCATCCGGTGCTCGGCGCGGAGCTGAGCATTCGCGATGCCGGCGGCGGCATGCACCGGCTCGTCGTCAACGCGACGCGCATCCTCGACGGCAGCGGGACGGCACGCGGCGCCATCGTCACGTTCACCGACGTGACGGCCTTGCATGAAACCAATATGCGGCTGAGCGCGTCGGTCGAGGAGCTGCGCAAGGCACAGCGGCATATCTCCGATCAGAATCTCGAGTTGCAATATCTTGCCTCGCGCGACCCACTGACCGGCTGTCTCAACCGTCGCACCTTTTTCGAACAGGCGGAAGCACTGCTGACCGAAGCAATCCGCACTCGGCGTCCGTTTGTCTTCATGATGGTCGACGCCGACCACTTCAAGCGGATCAACGATCGGTTCGGCCATGCCTTCGGCGACAAGGTGCTGGTCGGGCTCTCCGACCAGTTGCAGACATTCTGCGGCGCGCCGCATCTGGTCGGCCGTTACGGCGGTGAAGAGTTTTGCGTCGCGCTGATCGGCCTGAGCAAGACCTCGGCCGAACACGTGGCCGAGCAGGTGAGACGGTCGGTGTCGAACGTCGGGACTTGGCTGCCGGGCAGCGAACGCGTGACCGTCAGCATCGGGCTCGCGCCTCTCGACGATCCGCGCGACAAGCTCCTCGATCTGGTCAACCGCGCAGACAAGGCGCTCTACGCAGCCAAGACGGCGGGCCGAAATCGCGTGGTCGTGGAACGCACTAAGGATGCGGCGCCCACGTCGACCGTTGCGAGAGCGGCTTCCCGGGCCGGTTGGCGCTGTGATCCCTAACGAACGCCGCAGGCGGTCGGCCTTAGATGCCCTACCGTATCGGGGCGGACGCCGTCGCAGCGCTCGGCCAGCGGGCTCGCCGGACGACGGAATGCCAGCAATGGCTGATACGCAAGCCCTCGCGATCGCCGGTTCGTAGGTCGTGGGCCATGCTGCGCTCATCGGTACCCTTGATGGTGGTGACGCTCGGCGGAACGCCGACGCAGCGGGTCGGCATGGTCGACACCTCAACGACCCGATTTGCGAAATCAAGGTCGTCTTGGATGTTGCACGACGAGCAGTGACCGATGATCGTTCAGATCAAAGCGCTGGTTCTCAAAGAGCCGGGCCCGTCATGGATTAGGACGTTCCGGGATAACGTTCCCGTCCCGATACTACTTTCACATCCCGAGCGCACCAAGCAGGCGCGGCGGGGTCGCCGAAGAATATGCGAGCATGAGCGAGAACTGCAGCGCAAGCTTCGTCGTAAGGCGGACTGAGGTTGCCTCGACTGAAGGACCCTTGCGCCGGAGAGCTCCGTGCAAGCCTACGCCGCGCTTGCCACAACGACTCTCGGTCGAAGGAGTCGACGCAGTTAGTTCGGGTGGAGTTCTTGTAAGATGGCGTTACAGGGTCGTTCGTCAACATTGAACGGCACCAAGTTACGGTGGCCAGGACAGATTCTAGAAACACCGTCCCAATGGCGTTGGGCCGGCCCTGGAGCGCCTGGACCATCCCGAGATCGGCGGACGGCTCCTGAGCATCGTCTGCGCCAGGCGGCGCGCAGACGACTTGCCGATCTCAGCTCAGCCCGATCATCCGTGCGAAGCGGGTTGCTGTCCTCACCTCCGGCTGCTGTTCAATCTCCGGCTGTTCCGACCGGTTCAGCTCCGCCAGGGAGATCAGGACGATCTGGGCGACATATTCGATCACCATCGAGAACAGCTCACCGTCCGGGCTGTGATAGTCGATCCGCGTTGCCTGGCCATCCTGCACGGTCTTGACGACCGTCCAGCCCAGCGGATTGCTGGTATGTCGGATCAGTTCGCCGATGGTGTGAATCTGAAAACGTGATGGATCCGCAGGATCTCGCGCGCCTTTGCGTTCATCGTCAGGATGCGCGCGCTCTCGACCCTGTTCTGACCATCCATGACCGGCACGGCCGCGATGATCCCGAGCGGCGATCGGTCCGCAATCATCGCCGGTCAAGTCCACGACACGAGCCTTGACGACGAGGCCGCCGAGTTCAATGAGATGCCGCGTGCGCTTGCGGCGCTCGACCCGCCGCATATCATGCCGCACCCTTGCTGCCTGTTGACGGTTGCGCGCCGCCCGGTTGCGCCCGAGAGCCGCCAGCGAAGCGGTCGGCGCGGCGGCCCGAATCGATGCGCAGTTCGGTCTCGAGCTGGAGCGCGCGGCTGGCGCGGTTGACCCGGCTGCCAGCCGCTTCGCGGGCAAGCTCAGCGTTCTTGTAGGCGGCTTCGGCATCGAGCGAGCCATAAGGCCGCACCTCCTCGAATACCCGGCGGATCTTTTGGAGTTCATCAATACCGGCTTAGCTCCACTTCCTCATAGCGCTCCAGGGCCTGGATGCCCGGGACGCTGAGGTAGCCCTCAAACCGCGGCCGCTGCTCGTCGACCGTGAACGGTTCGAGCGCAACTATCAGGAGCGGCTCCTTGCGGTCGGCCGCACACGTCCGCAAACGTCGAGTTAGGTCGGCACGAGACTGCAGCTAAAGACCAGTTTGCCAGTCCACACGAACGCAAACGACCCACCAGCTCGATCGATGGCAACGATCGACCGTCGAACTTCGCGGGCGCCGTGAGTGCGAGACCACCAGGTGGGATGGTTCAGCCTGCAGCGGCGGCAATGGCCCAGCGCGATCTGGCCTCCCGTATCAATTCTGGCAAATTTGCGATCGTTCGGTGCATGTGGGCTTCCAGGCGCGCGCACGCGCGCGCGGCGTTCTGGCTGCGGACGCCGTCCGCGATATCAAGACAGTCACGGAGCTCGGAGTCCGGATCGGCGTCTTGGGAGATGACGAGGCATCGAATATACCGGCTGCGGTCGTTGAAGTTTTTTATCATTCGCAGCATCTCCTCGTTCCTCGATATCTGCGCGATCTGCTCGAACACACCCTCGATGGCGGCAGCATAATGCTTGGCGCGATTCCTTGCCGAATTCGCGGGCGGAAGCGCCGCCACTCCCATCGCGCTTCGGCCAAAGCGTACGGCCGACGACGACTCCAAAGCCTTCCTGAGATTATACGCGAGTACCAGCCGAGCAAACTCATAGAGGTCCTGCAGCTCCGCTGCGTCCGGGACCCTCGAGAAGAAGCCTCGCTTCGGAACGATATCAATCAGCCCCTCGCCATGAAGACGCTCGAGAGCTTGTCTCACCGGTGTCGCGCTCGCCCTGACATAGTCCGCAAGCTCGTCGATGCGCAGGTGCTCGCCTGGCAAAATGATCTTCGACTCCGACGTCAACTCGTAATGTGTGACCAATTCCTTGATTCGGGCGTAGGCAACATCGACTCGATTGAATTCGCTGTCCATATCGATACCTGCTGCGCGAGGATTGCTGATCCGGCGGGCTTGAGCCGAAGGCTGCGCGGCGCGTCGCGCGCTCATGCGACGCGCCGCTCATCTCGCTTTCTGCTCACGATCGATCGCCGAGTGCCGCCGGGTGTCGCGCATGGCGAGATAGACGACAAGAGAGGTCGCAATGCAGCCGGTGAGGTAGAAATAGAACCAGCTTTCGTGACCGATCGACTTGAACCAAAGCGCGATCGACTCTGCCGTGCCGCCGAAGATCGAGACGGTCAATGCATATGGCAAAGCTACGCCCGTTGCTCGAATTGCAGTTGGGAACAGTTCGGCCTTGACCACCGCATTGATCGAGGTATAGCCGGATACGATCAACCACGCCGCCGCGATCAGGAGGAATGCGGTAAACGGATCGTGGACTCCCTGCAGCGTGTTCAGAAGCGGAATCGTGAACAGAGTTCCGCCCAGTCCGAACCCGATCAACAGCCATTTGCGTCCGATGCGATCGGAAAGGGCGCCATAGAGCGGCTGCAGCACCATTGCGAAGATCAGGCTACAGGCCGTGACCATGGTCGTTTGATCATCGGTCAGCTTGACGGAGAGCTTCAAGTATTTCTGCATGTAGGTGGTATAGGTGTAGAAGGCCGCAGTTCCCCCCATTGTTAGTCCAACAACAAGCAGGACTTCACGTCGGAACTGCCCCAGCGCGCGCAGCGAACTCCCCTGTCTTGCCGACTTCGCGCGGGTGAATATATCCGTTTCGTGCAGGTTGCGGCGCATGACGGCGGCCACGACGGCCAGCAGCGCGCCGATGACGAACGGAATACGCCAGCCCCATCCCCGAAGCTGCTCCTCCGTCAGAAGCACCTTCTGCAAGACCAGGAGAACGACGATCGCGCAGAGCTGGCCTCCAATCAAAGTCACATACTGGAAGCTGGAATAGAATCCGCGGTTCTTTTCGTCCGCGACCTCGCTCAGGTAAGTTGCGCTGGCGCCATATTCACCGCCAAGGCTGATTCCCTGCACGATTCGCGCGAAACCGAGCAGGACCGGCGCCGCAAAGCCGATCGACGCATAGGTGGGCGTCACGGCGATGATCAGAGAGCCGAAGCACATCATCAAGACCGACAAGGTCAGGGCATTGCGGCGGCCATGATGATCGGCAAAATGGCCGAATAGCCAGCCTCCGAGCGGGCGGACAAGAAAGCCGGCGGCAAACAGCAGCGCGGCGTTCAACTGCTGCACCACCTCGTCGCCCTCAGGAAAGAACGATTTGGCGAAATACAACGCAAACGCAGCATAGGCGTAGAAGTCATACCATTCCACCAGATTTCCGATCGAGCCGACGAAGATCGCGCGCAAGCGGCTACCCATCCTAAGGCCGTCACGGCGTGCTTCATCGGCGGCCGCAACGAAGGTGGGGTTGATAGCTCGCTCAAAATTCATGGCGTCCTCCGAGTGCACGTTTTCTTAGGCTCTAAGGCCAATCGTGCTCATGCCTGAGCAACCCGCGTGCCAGCCGGCCGCGGCCGCCGACCGCGCCGGCAAACAAAGCCATTTCAGATGGTTGCATTGCGCCCCGCGTGAAACGGGCTCGCGGCGCTCAGCGGAATTCCGCCGATCCGCGTCGGCGTGTGAGCGGGAATCCGCCTCGTGCCTAGCAGGAGGTTCGGCTGGGTCGCAGCAAGCCGTACCTTGCCATTTTTTCGTTGAGCGTCCGCCGTGGCACGCCGAGACTTTCCATAACCGCCACAACCGACCAGTTGTGCTCCAGCAAAGACGCCTCGATCAGCATGCGCTCATAAGCTGCGACACGCTCGGAGAGCGAGCGCCTTGCGCCCGCTCCCTCGGCCCGCCGCAGAATTTCCGCGACGCGGCGACCCGTTGCGGCCAGGCCGAGCGCGTAGCGTTCAGCCACGTTCTTCAATTCCCGAACGTTGCCTGGCCAGTCATGGGTCAGCAGCGCATCGAAATCCTCGGCTCCGAGTGGGGTCAAGTCACGGCCGCTGCGCCGGGCGGCTTCCGCGGCGAAATGCTGGAATAGCAGCAGCACGTCGTTGCCCCGTTCGCGCAGCGGCGGCAGACGGATCTCCGCCGCGGCCAGGCGGAAGTAGAGATCGGCACGAAAGCGGCCGCTGCGGCTGTCGGCCGCGAGATCGGCCTTCGCGGCGGCGATCACACGGACGTCGATCGGGATCAGCCGGTTCGATCCCACCCGCTCGACCACGCGCTCCTGGAGAACGCGCAGGATCTTGACCTGAAACGCGTGTGGCATGCTTTCAATTTCATCGAGCAGGAGGGTTCCGCCGCTGGCATGTTCGAACTTCCCGATGCGAGCCCCGCGTGCGCCGGTGAACGCTCCCGCCTCGTGACCCAGCAACTCGCTCTCGAACAGCTCGGCGGGGACGGCCGCGCAATTCACCGCAACGAAAGGAGCTCGTGCCCGCGGACCAAGGTCGTGCAGTGCGCGAGCGACGACCTCCTTTCCCGTGCCGCTCTCGCCGAAGAGGATCACATCCCTGTCGTGCTCGGCGAGCTCGCCAACGGACTTTCGCAGCGTGGCCATCGCGGGCGATGTCCCGAGGAGACGTCGCTCCAGCTCACCTTCGGCGCCGAGCCGGCTCGTGAGTTGCCTGAGTTGACGCTTCAATCCTGACTGTTCTGCCGCCCGCGCCAGCACGGCAGACATATGATCCGGGTTGGCAGGCTTCTGCAAAAAGTCGTAGACGCCCTCGCGCATGGCCGCAACCGCGAGTGCAACGTCGCCGTGCGCAGTCAGCAGTATGACCGGAATGTCGGGATCGATGCGCTGCACGTCGCGCATCAGTTCGATGCCGGATCGATGCGGCATCCGGAAGTCGGTCAGTACCACGTCGGGCAGCTCGGCCTGAAGCATCGACAGCGCCTCGTCCGCATTTCGGGCGGTGCGCACGTCGAAGCCGCCCAGCTCCAGCCATTGTCTGATCGAGCTGCGAACGATCTCCTCGTCGTCGACGACAAGAATCGATTTGCTCATCCACATACCCCGATAGGTCTAGGTCGGCGCGGGCGGCGCCGGCAGGGTCACCCGAAACCGGCTTCCGATTTGCAGTTCACTCTCAACCGAAATCGTGCCTCCGAGCTCCCTCACGATTCCATAGCTGATTGAAAGACCGAGGCCGAGCCCTTCACCGATTTCCTTGGTGGTGAAGAACGGATCGAACAGCGACTTCATGTGATCCGCCGAGATTCCGCTGCCGGTGTCTGCGACCTCGATCGTAACCGTGCTCTCCGCACGCCGGATGCAAACGCTGAGAACTCGGCGCGGGCGGTCGCGCATCGACTGGACCGCGTTGGAGAGCAGGTTGACGAAGACCTGCTCGAGACGGATCGGGTTCGCTTCGACGTGAGCCGGCTCCGCGGGCAAGTCCAGGACAACCTCGATACCTTCATTTCTGATCCGGTACTGCAGAAGCCGCATCGCATTGCCAAGTGCCACACCGACATCGACTCTGCTGGTTGCCCCGGTCTCCTTGCGCGCGAACATGCGCAAGTGACCGATCAATGCCATCATTCGCTCGGCTATGGATGACATCAAGTCGAGGTTCAAGGCCGTCCGTTCGATCTCGTTGCGTTGCAACAAGACTCGGCTGCTTGCGATGTAAGTGGTGAGTGCCGCGAGTGGCTGGTTGATTTCATGCGCCACCCCCGCCAGCGCCTGTCCAAGACTGGCAAGCTTCGCACTCTGCACCAGGCTCTCGTGGGTTTGTCGCAGCTCCTGTTCGGTGCGCGTCCGTTCCAGGACTTCACTCGTCAGCTGACGATTGGCTTCGCGCAGCTCCATCGTGCGCTCCGCAACACTTCGTTCCAGCAGCTCGTTCGCTTCGCCCTTGGCTTTCATCGATTGCCGCCATTGATAGGCTACAAGTCCAAGCAGCTGTATTGTGAGAACGGCAAAACCGGCTGTGGCGGCGACCGTCATTGCATGCCGTCGCGCGTCTCCGATATCCGAGAAGATCAGGAGCTGCCACCCATGCGCCGGCAGATGCCGCGCACGCAGCGCATATTCGTGAACGTCATTGTCGTCGCCCAGTCCGACCGATACGTTGCCTGATGCCGCCGAGGAATGCAGGATCGGGGCATTCTCGATCGTGTCGCCGAACTGCCGGGACTTGTTGAGACGCGCGACCGCGCTCGAGGGCAGCGTTCGCAGCGGGTGATATTTCCACCGCGCGCGGCTGGCCAGGATCACCACACCTCCTTCATCTTCCATGGCCACCAGATCACCGGCCCTGACCCAATCGGCTTCCAGCGGCGTCAAATCGATCTTCACGACGGCGACCCCGATCGTAAGCTCGCCTTCCGTGATCCGTTGCGACAAGAAGTAACCAGGCAGGCCGGTCGTCACCCCGACGGCATAGAGCTGCCCTTCCCCGTCACGGATTGCGCTCTGGAAATAGGGGCGAAAGTCGTACGCATGCCCGACGAAGCTCTTTGCTCCATCATAATTGCTTGCTGCCAGCGCCACCCCTGCCGTGTCCAGCACGTAGAGCTCGGCCGATCCCGCGGCCTGATTTAGCGACTTGAGATACCGGTTGGCTGCTTCGACGACTGCCTCGTCGCCCGGTGTCCGGAACAGCCGGCGCACCGGGTCGGCGAGTGAAAGAACCGTGGGCAGATATCGGAAGCGGGCAACGGTTGCATCGAACGTGCTGCCGATCAACGTGAGCCGATCATCGGAATCGCGGCTCATCTGCGCGAGCCCAGCGCTCAGGGCCAATCGGTAGGACAGCAGCGCGACTCCCACGATTGCCAGGATGGCAATGGCCGCGATAACCGGCCAAGCCCTTGAGAGCTCACGCGGCAGTTCCAGTCGGCTCGAAAACCACGCCGACATTGATACACTCCCGCTCACGCCAGGGCTCGAATGATGGACCTGACCTACGCTTCGGTCACCTCGCGAATTCTCCCCGCGCATGCCGGATCCAGAGCTTCACCCGCAACCGGAGTCTTGGACCCTCTTACAGGTCGAAGGTCGATGTGCCCCAGGCATTACGGTCAAAATGAGATCTATATGGCCGCGGCCATCGTCCAGCGTGACCTAGCCTCCCTGATGAGCTCAGGCAGATCGACGATCATCCGGCACATGTGCGTTTCCAATTTGGCACACGCACCTTTCGGATCTTGATCGCGGAGCAATTCGATCAACTCGAGACATTCGCGTACCTGGGCGCCTTGATCCGGGCTTTGCAGGATCGAGAGGCATCGGACATACCGGCTGCGATCATTGAAGTTCCGCATCATTCTCAGCATCTGCTCGTTTCGCGACAGCTGCGTGATCTGTTCGAAAACGCTTTCGATGGTCATCGCATGATGTTTGACGCACTTCGTTGCCGAGTGGCCCACTGCAACGGCTTCCACTTTCATCAAACCCCGGCCGAGACGCGCGACCGAGGACGGATCGAGTGGCCTCGTGATATTGTGCTCAAGAACCAGCCGGGCAAATTCATACAGGTCCTGCAGCTCGGACGCGTTCGGAACCTTGGAAAAGAAGCCTCGCTTCGCGATGCTGTCGATCAGTCCCTCGCCTTGCAGGCGCTCCAGCGCTTGGCGCACAGGCGTTGCGCTCGCATTGACGCGATCCGCCAGATCGTCAATGTGCAGATGCTCTCCCGGAAGCACCCGGACCTTGCTGTCAGGGACCAGATCATAGTGGATGACGAGGTCCTTGAGCTTAGTGTAAGCGGTGTCTACCTTGCTGATATCCCCGTCTGTATCACGCATGCCACGTCCCCTTGAACCACCCTAGGCGGACGCAACTTGCCGGCCGCGGACGTAGCACCGGAGAGGCGTATGCCTTGTTCCCGGATTGCTCCGACCGCGCCGACGAGCACGCATGAACGGGTTCGGCGACGCCCGACGTCGAACCCTTGCCCTGCTACTCGTTGTCCGCCCATGACTGTCATTTTTTTACACACTGTAAGCTTACGCACTCATTGCAGCCGTCACCATCATAAAAACTATGCAATCGATGTGTACTGGTTCACTGGAGCATGCTGAGACGGTGTCTCATCGCGTAAGCGGTTGCAGCGGCGCGCGAGCTCACGCCGATCTTCATATATATGTTCGCAATGTGTCTGTTGACGGTCGGCACACTAAGGCGTAGTTCCGCGGCAATGGCCTTGGAGCGGCTGCCGGCAGCGAGCTTGCTGAGGATCTCCATTTCTCGCGGCGAAAGATCATCAGGGCCTCGCGCGTATAAGTTGCGCGGCCCGACCTCGACTCCCTCTATCCGTGCTCGATCGACACGCTCCTGCCAGCTTCGCATGCCGAGTGCTACGAACTGCTCGCGTCCCCGCTGCAGCAGCGCATGCGAGGACGGCTTGTCGCCTGAGGTTCCCGTCACGATCGCCTCGTCAAGATCGACGAGCGCTCGGAGGCAGACCTGGCCTGCCCGCTCAAGGTCGCCGCGGGCCTTTGCGAAGTGTGTGCATGCCGCAACCGTGTGACCCTGAAGGGCGGCCAGACGTCCGAGGATGAATTCACGGCATTCACCGGCTGCACCGATCGTGCTTCCGTGTTTTGGAGTGCGGACCAACGCTTCGAACCGGCGCGCGCGCTTGACGTCCTCACGCTGCCAGGCGGCGCAGACCCCGAGCCCAAGTGCATCATCCGACAGTTGTCTGTCGCAATTTGTGTTCTCCAAGGATCGGAGCAGCGCCTCGATGCGAACGTCATATTCGTTTTCGCCAGGCAAGAACGCTTCAGTCAGAGCGGCGAAGCCGAGCACGATCTGTCCAAGGCGCACCGGATGATCCTTGACGATCTGCAGCGCACGCGAAGCGATTCTGCCGATTGCCGTCCAGTCGCCACCATACAAATAGGCCCGCCATGCGACCGCGGAAAGCTCCAGGGCGAGATGCAACCGGTGCCACGGTCCCAGTCGGACAGCCAGCGCACGCGCGTCGCGCAGCGCCGCGTCGGAGCTTGTCAAATGGCCCAGGCTCGCCTCGGCAATCGCGAGAGAGGTTAAGGCCTCGATCTGGCCAGGAAGCGACCCGAAACACTTGGCATCCCGCAACAGGTCGTGCGCAGTTTCGACCCCCATGGCGAGTTGTCCATGCCGATAGATCCAATCATGGGTGACGACCTCTCGAGCCCGGATGATGGCCGCCGGACTCTGCCATTCGGCGGCCCAACGTTGCACCTGCTCTGTCTGTTCGATTGATCGAGGAGCATACAGGTCGAGCGCCGAGGCACGGTCCTCTTCGTCTCCAAGCTGATGAACGAGATCGAGCGCACGCGGATCCGGCGCGTGGTAGATCGTCTCAAACGTCCCGTCATTCCATCGGCATCGCCAGTGCTGTCGGAGCACCTCCAATCGGGCCCAGTGCAAATCTCGGCGAGCACCGCAGGCCTCCAGTCCGCGCTCCACCAGAGGCTGCCACATCTCGGTGGGAGCGCCGGCGTCGCGCAGCCTGCGGGCAATCGTCACCAAGAAACTCATGATCCATGATGGCTGCCGCTCCCAGCATCGGCCGAACAGAAGGCGCGACGTCGCGTCGGCGGCTTCGACATCGAGTGATGCGGCCTGGGCAAGCGCGAGATCACGAAGCATCTCGTCCGAGACAGCATCGCCTGCGAGATCGCAAGCGATCCGAAGGAATGCAGCTTCGTGCTCGCTGATATAGTTCGCTCGCGCGCGCTCGGCTGCCTTCAGTGCGAAGACCCGGCCGATCTCGGCACCCGCGATGCGCTGTGAAGCGTGATACTGATGTGCAATCTCTCCGGGATCGGCATCGAGCTCGGCGAGACGCGTCGCCGCGCGCCGATGCAAGATCGCTCGCCGGTCGGGGTTCAGTTCGTCGTACATGGCACGCCGCAGCAACGCATGCGCAAAGACGTAGCCATCACCTCGCACGACGAGGACCCCGGCCCTCATCGCCTCGTCGATATGGTCGAGAATCGTCTCTTCGGAATCCGATATCAGAAGCTGCAATCGGCCGAGATCGAAGCCTTCCGGAAATATCGCAGCGATCCGTAGCATCCCCAGGGTCGGCCCCGAGAGCCGCGCGAACCGTCGCGACAGCAGCGGACGCAATCCGGCCGGGATGCCGACACCGTTGGTCACGAGATCGGCGGGCCATTGGCCCTGGCGCCCCGGAAATCTTCCCTCCTCGACGAGGTGGTTGAAGAGCTCGCGCACATAGAACGGATTGCCGCCAGTCTCACGATGAATTGCCGTCGCAAGCGATGCGGGAAGCCGCTCGCCAGCCAACGACTCAAGCATGCGCATCGTGTCCGCAGGCTCGAGCGGCCGAACCGCGATCCGGTGAAGTTCGCTCTCACGCGCCATCGCACTGAGTTCCAGCGGCTCGCCACCGGTCTCGTCGGGACGGAGGGTCATGACGGTTAGCAAGGGGAGAGATCGCGTCGAGCGTAAGCAATGCAGCAACATCGACCAGGATTCGCGATCGGCCCAGTGCAAGTCCTCCAGCACGAGCAACAGTGGAGATTCGACTGCAACCGCATGAAGCAGATGAACGGCGGATTCGAACAGCCGAAACCGCTCGTCCGGTCCGGAGAGTCCTTTGAGAGCAGGAAGATCCGCAGCGGCCGCGAACGCCGGCACCAGGCGAGACAGCGGCCGAATCATATCATTGCGAGCATGGTTGAGGAGTGTCGGCTGCTCGCGAGCCCATTGGGAGAACGTGTCGGCGAACAATCCATAGGGCAGAGGTTCGGCCATCTCGTAGGCGGCCCCCCTCGCGACACAGAAACCGCGCTGCTTCGCAGTTAGGGCCAGTGCCTCGACCAGACGGCTCTTGCCGATACCAGCCTCTCCTATCAGGACCGCGCCGACAGCGCGTCCATTCGTGCTCGGGAGAAGCTCGCGAAGCCGGTTCGACTCCTGGTCCCTTCCTATAAGCGGAACACCGCTATCCTTCATGCGCTAACCAATGGCCAACCTACACGATACTCTTTCATGGCTGCGGCACGACGCACTGCCGCCCGTGCGATTCAACCGTCTTCGACAACTTAAGATTGCTTTGAGAAAATATCAGCTCGGCACGATAATACCAAGCGTCAAATCAATGTTGCGCTGCGCATATGGGACTCATCTCGCGAAGACTGTCGCGCAATCGCGACCGGCGAGACCCGAAGGACTCAGATCGATCACGATCTCCATGGCCAGTTCAGCCAATGATTGCTTGCCCTAAAAGACACACAACCATCATGAGGTGCAACTACAAAACTCAACCGAAGCATGAAGCATCATTGAGTCGTTTTCTTGACGAAATTCCCCTGGCCCAACGAGCTGGCGATCGAGGAATCGCGGCGACGCCGTTCTCGACTACTCGGCGTCGGAGGCGACGCACACATGGGCCAAGCATCTGCTGCAACGCCGGAGAGAACCATGCGTTCGCATACAGGCTCAGGAGATAGCGATGGCCTCAGGAGATCGCGGGTCCTTCATATCGTCCAACAACGCACCTTCAGCATTCGGCGGCTTGGTGCCGAACCCCGACGCGCGAATCATTTCGGAGCGTCGGATTGCGCGCATCGGAGCCGCGGCAAACCAGTGACGAGTGCGGCTTGGCACATGACATCCGGCACGCAGATCTACTGAACCGAATGTCAGAACCGTTCCTTAGGGCCGGAACGATTCGATGTACTTGATCAAACCCTTGGCGCCGAAAGAAAGTCCGGAGGTCCACGCGTCGCGGGGACGGGCCCTCGCCCATTTCTTTGCTGCACCACTCTTCGCAACGGACCCGACCGCTGAACGCGTTGCAGCAAGGCCGACCCCGACAGCGACACCGACATCGGGACCAATGAGCGCCCAGTTCCCCGCGTGAGCGTGTACATCAGCCGCTACCAGATTGCCCGGAACGAGCCCGATCGCGCCGACAAATTGAAGGCCTTTTCCGGATTTGGTTGATGTTTCCCAACTTGACTTGGTGGGAATATTTACAGTTGGAGGAGCCAAGTCCTTCTTGTTTGCAGAGCTGGCCTTATTGTAGCTCATCAATTCTTTCGTCGTGCGCCCCGTTCTCCGCGCCACCTGCACCCATGTCAGCCTGCCCTTCGACGGATCTTGGACGTCACGATTATCGTAGACGCGGTCGACCGAGAGCTTGTCACCGACCCAAGCCCCGGCCCGCGGAAGCTCGTAAGTCTGGGGGATCCAAGTCCGGTTCTCGGACACGATCTTTCTGACTGTTGTGCCATGCTCCTTTGCGAGATCTCTCAGAGATTGTCCCGGCTGGAGATCGACGGCTTGCTTTTGCCCGGGAACGTGCAGATTCTGGCCGCTCATCGACAACAGACGTCGGAGAGGCACACCGGTTTTTTTGGCGATCTGTTCCCATGTCACGGCTGTTGGGTTGCTGGCCGACGAGGCTTGGCCCGGAACGTCAATCCGCAAAGGTGCACGACTGTCCTTGTTTGCCGTGATCAGCTTCTTGATCCCGACACCATGCCTGCGAGCGAAACTCTCCAGTGACTCGCCTGGTTGCAAGCGATCGGTCGTTGCCCCGCGAAGCACGCGGCCACCGCTCGCTGCATCATAAACCCGTCGTGGTGGGATGGACAAACCACGGTGCCCGTTCGCCTCCAACAGCCGCTTCAGGCTGAGTCCCTGATCGGTTGCAAATTCCCCGTAGGTCACGCCATTCGTGACCTGACGAAGCCGCTGAGGAACCAGGATCTCGGCGGGCGCTACATTCTTGGCGTTGGCCTTGGCGATCGATCGCAGCGAGGTGCTGTGGCTGTCGAGAAACTCCTGCGGGCTTTGACCGGCTTGCACGCGTGCGTCATCGACTGCCGGAACGGATGCGCCTGCGGAATCCTTCCGAGCGGGGATCGACCATCCATGCCGATCCAGGTTCAGCGCCACGAGCGTCTTGACATCGACCCCCTCGCGCTTCGCAATCTCGGCCCATGTCGCACCAGAACTGTTGAGAGCGGTAACTGTCGGATTGATGTCTTGAACGCTAGGATTGCTTCGCGTGAGGTCGCGCGGTATGAGGCCAAGCCTTTGGGCAATGCTGACCATCGTATCGCCTGGCAGAACGTCGACTTTCGTCCCGCGCGAGCGCATCAGCGCTTGGGAGCTCACACCATTGCGCAAGGCGAAAGCTGCCTGCCCAAGACCGAGCAAACCGTCCGATATGGCGGCGGCCCTGTCTGTATGCCATCCACTCGCAGCCTTCATGAAATTGATCGAGGCGTTGGTCCCGAAACTCGAGGCGACGACGGCGCGAGCCGCCGCTTCACGAGACGACCCGAGCCACGTCCTAACCCGCGCATGCGCCAGGGGACTGTTGAAAAACGCGCGACCTACTGGATTAAGATCAGCGATGGCCTCGCCCAATGCCGGCGCACCATGCGTGGCCAACACCAGTTCGCCGGCAACGGCTGCCGATGCTGCGGCGGGCGGAGCGGCAGCGACCCATTCTCTCAATCGATTCGCGATGCGCTTGGCGCCGCCTCCCGCCTGAGGTGTCGTCGAGGCGGCCAGAGCCCAATCGGCCGCGTGATCTTGGCTGATTGGCGTATCCTGCAACCCCAAAGCGGTCTGCCGGAACGATGCGAGTGCCGCTGGATCGCCTCCGAAAACCGCCTTGTGGAAGTCGGTCTCCCCCATCCGGTCGCGAATGGCCTCCGCGATCTTTGCCTCCGTCGCATAGGGCGATGTGCCGCGGCGCGGCACGACCTGCGAGGCGAGAAACTCGGTCACACCTTCGTTCAAGTTCGAATGCGGCCGGCTTGAATCAACGACCAAGGTGCTTGCGAGCTTCTTGAACGATTCCGAGGTCAGTGCATGCACGGCCTCGTGTGCGACCACGTCCGGGCTCAATCTGTCGGTCCGCACATAGACGCGATGCCCCTGATCCGATGCGATGCTGAAAGCATCGACGGCCGCCGGATCGTGCTGGCCGCCGGCTTTTTGATATGCACGGGCGAAATCGGCAGGATCCATGGCCTGCAGCCGGATGCCATTCGGCGCTGAGCCGCTCGTCCGACCTTGATAGGCGTCAAACACCTTCCTTCCCGCGTCGAGCGCAGCGGGCTGTCCGGCAAGGCCCGCTTCGGTCGCGGTGCGGGATCTGCTCTGCTGATAGTGATGAGAAGCCACACCGGAAACTGTATTGAGTCCGATGGACAGATAGTCTTGCGTGGTCGGCGCCTTGCCTGACAGGAGGCCGGGACCCGCAGTCAGCATGGTGTTCGCGCCCAGCTGGGAGGCTGTCTGATAAAGCGGGTTCGACACGAGGCCATTCGGCCGTGCCGCGCTTGCGGTCCGCACGGCGACCTTGCCGTCGACGAACTTCGTCAGACCGCCAGTCACCCCGGCCATCGCGACATTCTTGAAGTATCCCGAGAACGCATCCTTCATCTGCGCGTTGGCTTCGTCCTGCGTGAGCCGTCCCTCGGAGAGCTGATACTGGGACTCGACATAGGTCCCCGCGACGTTGCCGAGGCCCATGACCCCCTGATTGGCGACCATGACCGTTGATCCGGTTGCCAGCTTCGAGACGACCGAGCTTGCGGCCTGGTCGAGGCCGCGCGTAATGAAGGCCTCCGTCGCTCCGCCCGTCAACGCCCCGCCTGCTGCGCCCAGGGACTGCACGCCCGATACGGTCGCATCGACGCCCGCCTGCTTCACCTCATCCCAGCTGCCGCCACCCTTGAAGAAGTTGTTGGTCAGCGCCGCATCGAGTGAGATGTGAGAATTGCTGTGAATGTCGCCGCCACCGAACACAGTTGCTGCATTCTGGGCCGTGTCGATGGCTTCGGCCGTTCCCGTTCCCACCAATGTGCCCGCCGCGAGGGCGGCCAAGACCGGCGCGCCGGCTCCGGCCGTGGCCATCGTAACCGCGGTCGCAGCCGCGGCGATCGCGACGTCGCGCACGACTTCCTGTGCACTCGACCAATTGGCGTCGGTCTTGCGCTCGTTCTCGAACATCCGGTCATTCTGGGTGGCCAGATTACCCATGATGTTCAGATACTGGGCATTGACCTCCTGGGCAGTCATCCCTCCCTGATTTTTCTGCAGGGCCGTGAGCGCCTCTTTTTTGTCCTGCAGATCCGACTCGAGCTCAGACCGGTTGGCACCGAACAGTCCCCCGACCCAATCGCCGCCCTTCTGCAGAAGGCTGCGGTTGCCGAGCGCTTTGTCTTCCCTGTCGATGGCATCCTGCAGCTCATGCAGCCCTTGACCGATATCCACTCGCGCGTTCGCGTCCTTGAGGCTCGCAAGCTGCTCAGCGACCGCGCCATCGCTCAAGGCGCCCGGATGCTGCGCAAAGAATGTATTGTACGCATGCGAGAGCGCGCTCTGGTCAGCGGCCGTTTGCGGATCGAGTAGATTTTGCGGCAACGTCAGCCGAAACTGAGAGTCCAGCAGCTGATATTGAGCCAGCTTCTGTTGAAGCTGTGCATATTGAAGCGATTGCTGAGCCGTCGTCAGGGCGCTGCCCGCTTTGGTGAAACCTACAGCCTGTACATTGCCAGCTTGTACCAAATCAGTGTTGGCGGACTGCTGCGCGGTCGCGACCGCCGCCTCGCTCTGTGTGACACGATAATCCTGAACCAGCCTGTTGGTCGTTGCAGCCAGCTCTTTCGTGATCAGGCCGGCCGATGCCGCATCAGTTCTTGCCTGCGCTATCTGCTGCAACACCGGCGAGTTTGAGGGCAAGGGAACATGGCTATAGGTCTGCTCCAGATTAGCCAATGTCGTATTGCGCCGGTCGGCGTAGGCAAGCCCGGTTGCCGACTTGAAGCCCGCCGTCGCAATGTCGGACATTGTCGAGAGCTCGCGCAACTGATGCTGCGCTTGGTTCAGCTTGAGCTCCGTGGCGGCCGTCGGATTCTTGATATAGGCGGCCTGCGCATCCGAGACGGCCTGGTGGCCCTTGATCAGGGCGAGGTCGGTCCCGACTTTGTTCTGATAGGCGCTTGCCTGATCGTAGTCGATCTTCGCCGTGGTAGCGGTCTGCCGGGCTTGCGGGGACAATTTGGCAAGATCGGAGTCCTGCGCTGCCTCAAGATCGGTCTGCGCTGCCGCCGCAAATGCCACTCGGTGCTGAGCCGCGGCCCAGCCTGCATTCTGGTAATCAGCATTCCCGTTCGCGAGCTTGAGATCGAGCGATGCCTGCTGCGGATCGCTGCCGCGCGTTGCACGTACGGTGTACCCCAATGGATGCAGAGCGTCGTTCACCCGATCCTGGGCATCCTTCGCAACCGTCCCGTATTTCTCGTAATTCGAAGCATAATACTGGAGCTGGGCCTTGCCCTGCGCGACCATGCCGACATCGGCGTTGAGCTTGCTCCGCGCCACGGTGAAGTCGTCATAGGCGCGCAGCTGCGATGGCGTCAAATTCGCCTGGGTCGGATTTTCGTTCTGGTCGATCGTGACACCGGCTTTCTTCAGCGCTGTGGAAGCGCTCTCGAGCTCTTTCTTGTCCGCCGCGGCCTGCTGCCCGTAGACGACGCTTTTCCCTGCCGCAAGGTCGGCGCTCGCGGCATCAAGCTTGCGCTGGTCCGTCGCCAGCTTGTGTTGCTGCGCATCCTGCTGCTGATTCAGCAACGACAGACGGTGCAATGTTCCGGCGCTGATCCCCCGGTCCATCTCGGTGTCCAGACGGCCGAGCTGCGATTTGGTCTGCTCGAGAGCAGCCGTATCGGCGGTGACCTTGGCCTTTCCCGCGGAAACCTGGGCCGAGGCCGCGTCGACGAGCGGGGCAACTTTCCGCGCGACTGGATCTTTCACGGTGACCGGCGGCGGTGCCGGCTTGTAGTTCGCTGCGGCGGCGTCGATGCGTTGTGCAGCACTCAGATTGCTCTTGGCCGAACTCAACACCGCCTGGTCGGCGGTGACTTGCTGCTGAGCGGCCGCAACCTGCTTCTTCAGATCGCTGATATGGGCTTGATGCGCAGCCGCCGCGGCGCCCGCGCCGCGACCGTACCCGATCGGAGCCTTCGTTCCCTGTGCATCATTCAGTTCGGTCTGCAGTTTATGCAGCTTTCCAGCATCACCATCGAGTGTCGTCTGCGCCTTTGTCTGAACCGCTTTTGCCTGCGAAACGGCGTCTGGGACCGGCGCCGCCGACGCCGGGGCGGGGACCCCCGGACACGCGGCCACCGCCTTCGGCGGAACAGGGGGACCAAACAACACAGGCGTCGGTTGCAGAACCGGACCCATGAATGGCCGAGCGGGCTGAAAGAGCGGCAAAGGTGCCGTCGATGACGATCCAACGCTGTGCGTCGAATTGCGATCGAGCATGCCCGAAGACGACGCCGTGGACTTCGGCCGCGGAGGTGGCGGCGGCGGAGGAGGTGGTGGCGGGGGTGGCGGCGGAGGCGGAGGAGGCGGCGGGCTGGCGACGACCGAACCACCACCTGCGTCATCTATCCGCATTCGCGCGTCTCCCCGTCAATGGCGACAGTGCTGCTTTGGCCGGCGCATATCGTCAGCCGTGCAGCCCATTCGGTGAACTCCGAGCGGCATTGTAGGACGTCAGCCAGCCGCTGATCCGGAATATATTATGAAAATACTGTTGGGCGGCGCAGCGACAGTCAGGACATGCCGCTCGCGCGCAACGCCGACGCCACTGGCTGGAAAAACTCCTCAGTGATGTAATGGTCCTGGGCGATGCGGCGATCGAGTTCCGCTGCAAGGTCTGGATTGCGCAGACGAGGAATGCCGAGCTCAGTGGCAGCTTCGGTGAGGTTGTGCGCGCGGACGGAACGTCCCTTGCACACAAGCCTTGGGACCTGTGTCTCACCCGGAACATAGCGCAACCCGACCATCACATCGTCGCCCTCAATGACCAGTGTTGCGCTTTCGATTCCTCCCCGCCCTCCCCCGTGCGCCAGCGATTGACGCTGACGGCGTTGTGCGGAGCGCACCTCCGGCAGGCCCTCCTGGTCTCTCCGCTCGCGCTTCGCCTCGCTTCGTGTCATCCGCATCTCGCGCATGAACAGTCCGCGCTGCAAGAGAACGTCGATAAGGCCGCCCACCATCAGCACGACGATTGCCGCGACGACGAGCGGTGCCATCACCGCCCCGATCACCGGCGCGAGGCACGAAAGGCCGCATCCTGGCGTGTGAACCAAGGAGTTGAGCGACATCGCGAGGACGAAAACCGAGATCGTGACGAGCAGGGTCGTCTTGACCAGACTCTTCACCAGCTCGATCAGGCTCTTGAGCGCGAAAATTCGCTTCAAACCCTTTGCGGGATGCAAGCGCTCTGCGCGGGGCTTGATAGGGTCAAGGCTGAAGACGATCCCCTTGGTGACGGCGACGTTGACGACGAGGGACATTAGGACGACGATGGCCGCCCCCCTTGCAAGGTATGGCACGGCGGCTTCGTACATCATCGTTCCGATCGTGCCCGCAGCTTCCCGAAACGGTTGCCCGCCCGCATCGCCCACGAGCATCATGGCTCCCCGTAGCCGCGCGAAAAGCTCCGGCAAGATCAGCCAGAGATAGAGCAGCATGGACGACAGGCATGCACCGGCGACCATATCGGTGCTGCGAAAGACCTGTCCCTTTTCGCGCGCCTTACGTAACTTCCGCTCGCTCGGAGGCAGCGTCCGCTCCTCAGTGCCGCCATCCTCACTCATCGCAGGAACTGCCCTAGCTGGTCCAGGATTCCGGTCAACTCTCCAAGCTGAGTACCGAAGTGATCGAGCAGAACGGCCGCATAGGGCGGCAGAACCAGGAAATAGACCAAGTTGCGCGCCGCCATCGAAAGATCGAACACATTCAACTGCGGTGCGAAACGGGCGATCACCATCAGCGCGAACATCGCAACGAACATGGCCGCCAGCACTGGGAATGCCAGGATCAATGCCAACTGCAGCACGCGGACGAGCATTTCCAGCGCCAATAGGCCGCTCTCCGCGCGTAGCAACGGCGCGAGCTCAATGACCGGCCAGAGCCTGTAGCTGCCATAAAGGGCTTCGACGACGCTATGAAAGCCGTCGGCTGCGACGAACAGAACCACCGCAGCGAGCATAAAAAGCGTGCCAGACGCGGTGGACTCGGTCATGGCGTTGGGATCCTGAAGCTGGGCATCGGGGGCCTGACGTTCGTAGTCGAGCAGGTCGCCCGCGACCTCGGCGGCCCAGAACGGGATCCCAAGCAGCAGACCAAGGAGCCCTCCGATGATCGCTTCCTTGAACCCGACCGCGACCAATCGCAATGTTTGCGTGCCGATCGGAGGAAGCACCTCAACAAGTCCGGTCATGACCGGTAGCGAGATCGCGACCACGAAGGCACCACGAATCAAGCCGGTCAGCCCGAGGCGAACAAACACCGGAAAGGTCATGACGAAGGCGCTGGGACGCGCGATGGCGAGCGCCAACGAAAGAAGATGACGGAAGACGAGATTGGCCCCCGCCTCGATGCTGTCCAACGGCATGAGGTCAAGCCCCATCGCCACTCCGCGTCGCCCATGTCCCTCCGAGCGCTATGAAGGGAAGGCCCGTCAACGCGTCAGTGCAGGAAAATCCGCAAGGATCTGATCGGCATATTGGATCAGCGGTGCCGCCAACACTGCGCCGAACACCGCCAGCGTGGCCACGACGGCAATCAGTTTGATCGTCTGCGGCAGCACCTGATCCTGAATCTGGGTTGCGGCCTGAAGAATTGAGACGAAGAGGCCAACAACCATCGCCACACCCAGGGGAGGCATGGCAAATATGAGAACGACCGTCAGACCCCTGACCAGATGATCGACGATCGTTGCTTGGCCCATTGCTTCCCCTCCCCATCTCGCAGGCTATCCGTAACTCAACACCAGGCCATGCATCAGCTTGGACCAGCCCTCGACCATCACGAACAAGAGCAACTTGAATGGGACGGAGATCGTCGATGGCGGCACCATCGACATGCCCAGGGACATCAAAACCGCGGACACCACGAGATCAATCGCGATGAAGGGCAGATAGAGCAGGAATCCGATCTCGAAGGCGCGCTTGAGCTCCGAGCTCATGAAGGAGGGAACGAGGATAACGAGATCTTCGCTCGATAGCTTGGCCCTGCTGCTATCGGGCCATAAGCTGCCGGTGGCGGTGACGAAAAACTCTCGCTCCGCGACCGTCGTGAACCGGCTCAGATGTTCGCGAATTGGCTGGCCTGCCCGCTCAGCAGCATCTTTCCAGTCGGTAAAGGTTTGAAACTCGCTGGGACGATCATTGACGCGCTCATACACGGTCTCCACTAGCGGCGCGCTGACATAGGCCGTCAGAACCAGCGCAATGGCATAGAGCACGAGGTTTGGAGGCGTCTGCTGCACTCCCAGCGCGTTCCGGATCAGGAACAGGACCACGGCGATCTTGACGAACGATGTCATCGTCACGACGACAAAGATGACAAGGCCAAGTCCGGCGATGACCGCGAGAACAGCGAACAAATTGAACTGGGTCACGGCTTCAGCTCATTCGTGATTGAACAATCTGTTGATCCGCACGCCGATTGCCTCGCCGATCCTGACGATCTCGCCCTGCCCGATCCGCCGATTCCCCGCGTGTATCTCAATTGCATGTCGCGGATCCCGACCGAGATTGAAGACATAGCCGGGCGCAATCATGCGCAACTCGCCGAGAGGTATCTCGAGCTGGCCGATCTCAAATAGGAGCTTGATCTGGAGGTCGTCCAGGCTCACATCGTCTGCGCCTGTATCGACGCTTTCATGTGCCGTCATGTCCACAGCCGTCCAATGATGATGAAGATCGCCTCTGATCTGGTGCAACGTGTCCACCACTGTCGCGTCGCTTCCCTCGAAGCGGCATGAGGTGAGACGACGCTCGCCGAAGACGGCGGCGACGCGTCCATCCGGCATCGCGTGTTCGATGATCACGATGTCTCCCGGCCGTAAGCTCGCAAGCAAGCGGGCGCTAACGCGCGTAACACCAAGCCGGAAGGCCGCGCAGATCGGAACTCCGGCGGCGGCAGCCGGACCCAATGCTTGAACTTGATTTGCCAAACGGGATTCGTATGGCTCTGGTAAAGACAGGTAAGCACTGAACGATCGTTCGCCAAACCTGCCGCGACACAGGATTCCGATCGAGTCCGGAACGCTGCCATCGAAGGAAGCATGCGTGAGGATGACGGGGAGGCCGAGCGTCTCCTCGATTGCATCAAGTATGGCGGCGCAGGCGAACTCGATCAGAAGCAGCAGATCGGGCTCGGCGAGCGTAGTTCGAGGCGGACCATCAATCGCCTGCAGCGTTGCATCGATCACCTCGACAGGCAGACTTACGGCGCATGGATCACCGCCGATCGTAAAATGCAGACGACACGCCGGCCGGCTCCAAACGCCCGAGGAGGCGCCCGAGAAGGAAATCCGCAGCGGCAGACCCGCCAACTCGCAGGTGAGTTCAGCCAGTCGCCGACACCAACGACGGGCACGTAGAACATCAGCGATGGATAGCACGTCCGGATGAAATTCGGTGATCTCACCGTCAGGCGCTCCGCGCCTGCGAGCGGGGAATGGCGCGTTCATGCTTGCCGCCCCGCCGCCCTGCCGTCCGAATTAGCCATCTCCTCTAGCAACGTCTCACGGCCCTCGCGACGGCGACGTGATTGCTGCGATAACTCATCCCACTTGCGACGCCTCCGATGAGCCTTCACGAATTCGAGGCGTAGACCCTGAACTTCGTTACGCGCATGGTCGAGCGTACGGATGCTCGCAAGGCGCTGCTCGGCAAGCGCCATTGCCAGCGACTCGAGGCGCCTGAGTTGCGCGTCAAGTTGGGTGATCTCCCGCGCGGAAATTGGACGCCCTACCATCTGCTGGTAGATCTGACGTTCGCGTGCGCCACGCGCCGCTGCTTGCAACGCGAGCGCATGATTGATCTGCGTCAGTTCTGCAGCCGCTTCGACCTGTGCCTCCACGCCGCGCTGAAGCGCGGAATTCGCCCGCCGCTCCCTCTCTCCGAGAACGATCCGCATCCTGCGTATGCGCGTGAGCAGTGGATCGTACCTCATGACGCGAGCTGCTCGAGTTGATGGATCGTGCGATCCCACGGAACGACCTCGCCGAGGCCCTGCCGCAGAAAGGACTTGATAGCATCCTGCTTGGCGATCGCCTCATCGGCGATCGGATCGGATCCGGCCTTGTACTCCCCAACCTGCAGCAGGAACTCAAGCTCTGCATAGCGAGCTATGAGTTCACGCACCCTCCTGGCTGCAGAGCGATGACGGCTCGTCACGACCTGATCCATGACGCGGCTGAGGCTGGACACGACGTCAATCGCAGGGAAATGCGCCGACTGTGCGAGCTTAGGTGACAACGCGATGTGCCCGTCCAGAATGCTGCGCGTCTCCTCCGCGATCGGATCCGCGGTACCATCCCCCTCAACCAGCACGGTGTAAAATGCGGTGATTGAGCCGGCGACTCCGGGACCGGACCGCTCGAGCAACTCGGGCAATGCCGCAAACACCGACGGCGGAAAGCCCCGGCGCGTCGGCGGCTCGCCCGCGGCCAGTCCGATCTCACGCAATGCCCTCGCAAAGCGAGTGACACTGTCCTGCACTAGGAGCACGCGTGCGTTGCAATCCCGGAAGTACTCCGCGATCGTCACGGCGACATAGGCAGCCGTGACGCGCTCCGTCGGCGGCCGGTCGGAGGTTGCGACAATCACGACTGATCGCGCCCGAGCCGCTCCAGCCAGGCAGCGCTCGACCATTTCTCGAACTTCGCGCCCACGCTCGCCAATCAGTGCGACAACGCAGACGTCGACGTCCGCGTTCTGGACGATCTGGGCGACAAGCGACGATTTGCCCGCGCCGGGTTCGCCATAGATGCCGATCCGCTGCCCCTCGCCGCAGCTGAGCAGACCATCGATCGCCCGGATACCAAGTGACAAAGGGCCGTCAACGAGCCGCCGTGCCAAGGGCGCCGGCGCAGCTCCGCGGACTCGTCGAATCTGGTCGAACTCGGGCCATCCTCGTTCCTGAACGTCGAGAGGGCGCCCGAGCCCGTCGACGACGCGGCCGAGCAGCGCTGGCCCAACCATGATGCCGAGGGCCTGCCTTGTCGAGACGACTTCCGTTCTTGTTGAGAGACCCGCCACGTCTCCGAGAGGCGTCAGCAACGCGACTCCGCCTTCGATGCCCACGATCTCGGCCCGCAGATCAGCCGAGGCATGGGCAGAACGGAGCAAACAGATATCGCCAACACGCGCATCGGGAACGATCGCCCTGATGAGGGTCCCTGACACCTGAATCACGCGCCCGCGGATCGGGCGCAGTTGCGAACGGCCTGCAGCTTCACGCAACTGCGGCAGGATTCGCGCGAGTCGGTGCGTGGCAGAGCCTGCCGGCATCATGGCTCCACCCCCTCGAAACCGGCACGCAGCGCCAAGGCGAGCTGCTCCAGTTGGGCGTCAACGGAAACATCGATCTGCCCGAACTCGCTCCAAAGCATACAGCGCCCCGGCGCAAACTGCGGGTCCGACACGATGGTGAGCTGGTCGGCACCATCCTCCAGCAGCGTCGCCACTCGTACACGGATGGACTCCATCTCCTGCGGCGCAGTCATCAGCACGAGGGCCGTACCGGAACGCATCTCTTCGAGTGCTCTGGTGATGGCGCGCGCGGCGAGATCGTCCGGCTCAAAACTTCCGAGGATCTCCCTGATGATCTCGACGACGAGCGTGATAAGTTCGTCTTGCAGATCGGCGACGAAATCATCAACCGTGACCTTCGTTTCCGCAATCAGGCGGGCCGCCTCCTCAACTCCCGCGAGACGACCATCCTCGAAGCCTCTCATGCGCTGCTCTTCGAACGCGAGCCGGGCCTGCGCGGCGATCTGCTCGCATTGCCGCCGGGCGTCGGCAAGAGAGGCAGCCGCGGAAAACCAGGTCTCCGCCTCTTCGGCTCGAACCACGGGTCCGAGCGGATGGAACGTGCCGACAGGCTTGTCACTCTCGGGGGCTTTCACGGCACCATCCCATCGGCTAGAACGCGATCAACAATCTCCGGACCAAGCTGTTGGTGTCGCCGCGAGACCGAGGAGCCCAGCGGCGAGTTAATCGGAAATCGAAGAAGGATGCGGCTGCGCAAGGTGGCGGGGAGTCGCCAGATTGCGGCATTGAGACATTGCATCCCATCACCTCGGATGAGGTCCGCAAGCGCAGATGGATTCGGGGGGCGATCGGGTTTGGGCGACAGATCGATATTGGCGAGCGCGACCTTGTGGAGTCGGGAATCGAATTCTCCGAGATGCTCCCGGAGCGTAGTCTTGAGGACCGTGGAACGAATTGCGTGGGCATGCCAAACACCGCCGGCCAGCTCACCGACGCGGCATAGCTGCTCACAGTCGAGAAGCGCAATGCGACTGCGCGTGTCAGCGACGTCGGCTGCCGTGCAGCAATCAAGCTCATAATGCACAACGATCCGCTCTGAGATATCTCGGTGGAGTCGGTCGCAGGCGAGTATCCGTGCGGCAAGCCCGGGCGAAACGCCCGGTACGCACGCGAGAAATCGTTCAACGTGGATGTAGCGTGCCGGCAATCGACAAAACGTGTCCATATCGATCACCGGCCAATGCCCCACCGGCGCGCCGGGTTCGCAGCCACCGCCGACCTTCGGAGCACGCAAACCAAGGGATGCTCCAGGTTGCACAAGCCTACTCATTTGCCGGCCAAGCCCACTTCAATCGCACTAGGATACGACACGCAGCGGATCACGCGCCGGCCTTCGCGCCTCACGACGCGGCGCGTTGCGTTGCGCATATCCCACGCGTGCCCGGCGCCAGAGCTGGAAGATTCCGATCGATCCCAGCAGCCCCACCCCTACAGCGGCTGACACCTGCAGGATGAGCGGACCGTCACGCAGGGCAGATCCGTCGTGAGATAGAACGGATGCCGTCGTCTCGATCGACGTGGAGGGGCTGACTTCGACGGGATCCGAACTGCCACGCACGAAAACCACGGCCACCCTGTCGTACGTCAGTCCTTCGACACTGTTGGCAATGAGGGTCTTGATCTGCGGTAGGAGCACGGCGATTTCGGCGCGCGCGTCGTGCTTGATGAACACCGATGCCGCCGACGACGGAACCTGATCGTGACGCAACGGGTCTATCTTAGGCAGCACCACGTGGACTCGGGCAGAGATGACTCCGTCGATCTCCATGATCGTCCTTGCCAACTCTTGATTGAGCGCGTGAATCAACCTGACTCGCTCCTCTGTGGGTGACGACACCAGACCATTGCTTGAGAATATGCTGCCCATGTCTTCGAACTTCGCATGCGGCAACCCGGACGCATTCAGCAGCGTCACAGCGTCGGCAAATCGCTCCTGCTCGACCCTGACAGTATTGCTACCGTCCTTTGCCTGGAGTCGGTCGGCGGCGATGCCGTGGTGCAGCAGAAGGGCCACCATCAGATTAGCCTCCTTCTCGCTCAAGCGGCTATAGAGCTCACCCTTGCAACCGCTCAGCATGAACGCCAAGCCCAGCACCAGCGCCAAATTCAATCCGCGCCCTCGAGCGGCCAGCCATTGTTTGCCGCAACCGGCCATTCTCATTGTCCCTTCAAGAACGTGTTGAAGATCCGGGTCGACTCGGTCGAGATTTTCGACATCAGCGTCGCCTCAATGGCAAACGAGAATGCGTGCTCCAGCATTTGCAGGGCCTGACGGCCCGCGTCTGGCTTGTCCGCTCCCAGGGCCGTTCCGCCAATGTTGGAAGACGCTGGACCGGATGCTGCCGGCTCCGGCATGAGATTGAGCTCGGGCGCGACATTGCGCTGGACCCGCTCGTACGAACTCTCCATCCACTCCATCACCTTGCCGCCGAGTTGGTCGACGGCGTGCTCAGGCTCCATAGGCAGTTTAGTGACCGATCTATGCAGAGCGTCCTGAAACGACTGCTGGGCGGCCGCTCCGGGCTCAACGGCTCCGAAACTGACACCAACTGTTCCGGAAGCTGTGACGCCACCCAACGGCGCAATCGTCGTCATGTCACCGCTCCATGCCGTCTCAGGACCCCTCGTGCTCTCGCCATTGCTCACTCCAAACAAATAATGACTCACAAGGACAGCCGGACCATGGCTTGCACAACGGATCAGACAGAGCTTTGCACGGCGCCCAGCGGGGCAGAGCATAATATTTTCCTAATATATTCTCCGACGCACCCGCGACCGCTGTGATTGAATGAGATGAGCTGATAGCAACAAGTACATGTGAGTCTGCTCGTGGGTACGCGCGATCAACTACACGATTGCCACGATTGTTCCGCGACAAGGCCGCACGAAGGCCACGTTTTCCCATGCGACCCTTTGGCATCTCGGGTTCTGGTCCCATTGCGCAGCGGGGCTGCGATCGCGACCGTCTGCCTGACGCTCTCGGCGGCTGCAATCCACACCACGTCCGCAGACGCGGGTGAACCTGCTTGGCCGACCGAGTCCTACAGGTACACCATCGTCGACCAAGACCTTGGCAACGTTCTTCAGGAATTCGGACGAAATACCGGCCTGCGGTTAGAGGTGAGCCCGGAAGTACGGGGACGTGTGCGCGGGCCTCTGCCTGAACTCAAGGCCAGAGAATTCATCGAGCATCTATCCCGGAACTACGGACTCGACTGGTATTTCGACGGCTTCCGGATTTATGTCACTAGCAACAAGGAAGCTTCGAGCAGGCTCGTTCAACTCGGTGCCGTGCCGCTCCAGCGTCTCGAAGCCGCACTTCGCGATCTCGCGCTCTCCGACGCGCGATTCTCACTCAGATCCATCAAGCAGGGCGACATGGCCCTGGTCTCGGGTCCCCCGCAATACATCCAAGCGGTGGAGCGTACGCTCGCAGCACTGAAGCCTCGAGCTGACCAGCCATCGTCGGTCACCGTCTATCGCGGGGAGCACGTCCAAGTGGTCAAGCTCAACGCCCCAGGCGACGTGCCATGACGCAGATCAACGGGTTCGCAAGTCCTGCCAGATCGACCGGACGGATCAAAGGAGTGTCAGAATGGCCGTAGAAGCATCGAGCATGACGACCGCGATGGCAAGCGCCTCGAGCAGCAGCGAGGCAGTCTCGGCTGAGGATCAAGCAAAGTTCGAGGAGGCGTTTCTCAGCGCAATGCCGCAGGCGGCCGCGTTCATGCTCATGACTGTTGCTCAGGACGGTATTCAGGAGATGGCATCCGTTGGCGACGAGAATAGTGCAACCCGGGATCCGTGACGGAGCCTGCCGACTGACGCCTCGTTAGACCCTTTGCTCAGAACAAGACAGATAAGACATCGGATCGCAAACAAGGAGAGAGTTGCATGTCTAGGGTCAGCTCCCACGCATCATCCTCACGTGAAGCTCACACCGGTCACATGATGGGTCCGCACGGACACGCGTCGTCCTGGCCCGGCTTTGCAGGATTTCAGCCCACGCCCGGCGGGTCGTCAGCTCATCCAGCTCATCGCTGTGATACGGGGGATTGGTGGCAGTCGTCGATGCCGCCCGCTTCGCAGCAGCAAGATCCGCGGACGTCTTCCATAGCATCGGACGTTCTTGGATTGGTCGCGGACGCAAAGACACCTGCAGACAAGGCGGCTCTGATCTCGGCGGCCATCAGCATCCTGAGGGGCGGACCGAGCCAGTGCGACGCGCGGAACAACGGCCGCGTTGCCAAGATCCTTGGTGACCTGACCCATCAGATCACGAATTCCACTGGGCCCAGCGATCCCGCCAAAGGTCAGCTGCTCGACGGGATCGCGAAGATCCTGAAGCAACTCGTGTCCGGCCCATCCCATCAACCCGGCGCGAACAGCTCGATACTCAAGACGCTGAATCAGCTCGTCAGCCAAGTCTCAGAGGCAAAGGGCCTTGACCAAGCGACGAAGAACAACATCCTCGACAAGCTTTCCTCGATCATTCTGCAACTCGCGGATTCAAGCTCGGGATCGCCATGCGACCGCTCCGCGGGACACCTCTCGGCCGACAACCATATCACCGACAGAGCTGAGTAAAGCAACGAGGCCTCATTCTCGCAACGCGACGAGAGCGATGAGACCAGGACGTTGAAGGAAGCGCGAGAGGCGTACCTCACAAGGTGCGCCTCGGGACGGGATCCAAGCCGCCGCTTCAGCCGAGAGGTGATCAGCGTGGACAACGTGAACGATCACTTCCCGGCTGGAGGGCATTCCCCGACAGCCCAATCCTCAACGCAACACGAACATAGAGAGATAAAGCGATGTCCCATTCAACAGGCTCCGTTTCTTCGACGACGTCATCGAACTCGAGCATCGATAGCGCGATCGCGAAGATGAAGAGTGCCTTCGACGAAGCGATCAAGACGAATGCCGAGATCACGACCAAGAAGACGCACTGGGGATCGATCGAGACGGTCGCGCAGCAGCGCCCGAACGTCGGCTGATCCAGCGATCGCCCTCGGACAGCTACCAACCGCTTACGGCACGGGGCGTTCGTACCGAGCGCTCCGCTGCCAACATGGCTGCTAGGCCCTGATGGAGAGGCAGAGAATGCCGGCATCACCGTCCCCATTCGAACTCACAATCCGATCGGGCCTTCATGCCGGGGTCCGGCAAGAACTCGACGCCGGGACCTATCTGGTGGGTCACTCGATGGACGCCGATGTCGTTCTCATGGATGACTGTCTGGCTCCTTTGCACGCGCGGTTCGCGCTAGAGGCGGACTGTTGCGAAATCGAAGGCACCGCAGATAATGTTCTGCTGAACGGCACCCTGCTCGGTGCCGGAGAAGCACGGATCAGTCGTTATCCGGCCGATGTCGTTCTGAATGGAATTCGGCTCCGCTTCACCCGCAAGCGCAGAACGACCCGCTATACCTTCTTGAGGTATGGACTCGGCACCGCCGCGATCCTGGTCTGTCTAGCCCTGCTTCTGCAGGGATTTCCCGCTGGTGCGGACAAGGTGCCCGGCGATGGCGGCTATGCCACAGCTGAGCGGCTGAGATCCCCCCGCTGCGACTCCGACTGTTCGACGAAATATCCGAGCAGGCACGCGCCCAATTCGCCCGCCCCCACCCTTACCCCCGCACGACTGCCCGGCCAGGACAGAACGGGACGGGCCGGCGCGGAGCCCGGCGCGCCGGTGGCGGATTTGAACAGCGCGGCGGACGCGCTGCGCCAGCGATTGCTGACTGCGGGCCTCACGACCGTCGAGATTGTCAGCGACTCAAACGCCATCACGGCGAGAGGAAACATCGAACCCGCGGCGTTAGGCAGGTGGCGCGACATTGAGCGATGGTTCGACGGCACGTTCGGCATTGCCATCGTGTTGACGAGCCAGGTCGAGGCGAAATCTGTAAAGCGTAGCGCCCCTTTGACCGTTCAGGCGATTTGGGCCGGAAATGGGCCGTATGTCATTGATGGACGCGGTCAGAAGCTGTTCGCAGGCGCCGTTATCAGCGAAGGGTGGATCGTCGATCGAATCGAACAAGACCGGGTCGTATTGCGTCGCGGCGCAGACCTGCTCGCCGTGAGCTTGTAAGACCATGCCGCTCTGCGTTTCGATCAATGTGACGAAGGTTTCGATCCCGCTTGGATGGAACCGCAAACTATGACGGCCATTGTCGAGAGCTTGACCCGCTGGTCGAACGACAAGCGCGAGCTTCTCGTCGTCATCCTGATCGTCACCACGATCACGGCGATGATCCTGCCGATTCCGACGGCGCTCGTCGACGTCATGGTGTCCGTCAACATCGGCGCGTCGATTCTGCTGCTGATGGTGGCGTTCTACTTGAACGCCGCGGTCGAATTCTCCGCACTTCCGGCAATCATTCTCATATCCACGGTGTTCCGGCTCTCGATTTCCATCACCATTACGCGCCTAGTGCTCAGCCAGGCCGATGCCGGGTCCATCGTTCAGACCTTTGGCGAGTTCGTCGTTTCCAGCAATGTCGTGGTTGGGCTCGTGGTGTTCCTGATCATCACGATCGTCCAGTTCGTCGTCATCACCAAAGGATCTGAACGGGTCGCCGAAGTTGCTGCCCGATTCACGCTCGATGCGCTGCCGGGTAAGCAGATGAGCATCGATGCCGACCTTCGCAATGGCGACATCAACCAGGCCGAGGCCCGGCGCCGCCGACGCCGGCTGGAGCGCGAGAGCCAGCTCTACGGAGCGATGGACGGCGCCATGAAGTTCGTCAAAGGTGATGCGATCGCCGGTCTCATCATCATCGCCGTCAACCTCGTTGGCGGCATCGTTGTCGGCACCGTGCAGCATAGGCTGCGCATCAGCGAAGCGATCCAGCTCTACTCGTTGTTGACGATCGGCGACGGCTTGGTCTCCCAAGTCCCGGCGCTGTTCGTGTCGATGGCGGCGGGAACGGTCGTGACCCGGGTTGCGACAGAAGCGCCGAGCAATCTTGGTTCCGAGATCATGGAGCAGATCACGTCGCAGCCGCAATCCCTGCAGCTGGCCGGTCTCATGATGCTCGGGCTGGCGTTCGTACCGGGTTTTCCGGCGCCGATTTTCCTTTTTATGGCCACCGTGTTCGGCGGCTCCGGCGTTGCGATGCTCTTGGCTCGACGGCGAGCCCAACGAACCTCCGGCACGGCGCAACCGTCCGACCCGTCAGAGCCCACGAGAAGTTCGCGGATCGCTATCCCGGCGGCCAAGTCTGCACCGATCATGATCCTCGCGGAAGCCGCCTTGTGCGATGAACTGCGGAGAGCCGGCATTCATGATCGGATCAGGCGGACGCGACAGGACGTGGCAGACTGGCTCGGATGCGCCTGTCCAGGGGCGGCAGTCGACGAAAGCAGCGCCCTGGCGCCCGGTCATTTCAGGATCGAGCTGCATGGCGTGCCTCTTCTGCTCTCGTCCGGTGAACTGGATCAGCCGGCAACCCGAACGGCGGGGGGAGCGGCCATCTCCGCAGTCGATGCCGAGCTGCGGCGCGTTCTTGTCCGCTATGCGCCGGAGTTCCTCGGCATACAGGAGACCAAGCGCCTGCTCAACCAGTTAGAGGCTGACTACGCCGACTTGGTGCGCGAGGCCTTGCGTGTGGTCCCTACACAGCGCATCACCGATGTCCTTCGCCGGCTGCTCGACGAGCGGGTGTCCATCCGCAATCTGCGGCTGATTCTTGAGACGCTGGCCGAGTGGGGAATGCGGGAGCAGAGCAGCGTCATGCTGGTCGAGCACGTGCGGCTGGCGCTGCGCCGGCAGATCTGCTTCGAAAGCTCAGGATTTGATCGGACCTTGCGCTGCTTCGTGCTTGATCGACAGACAGAGGAAGCGATCCGAACGGCCGTGCACGCCCTCGATGAAAACGCTCAGACGTCTCTCGATCCTGCCGTCAGCACGCGCCTGCTTGATGCGTTGACCCGGCAGCTTGCCGACGTCGATCATCTTGCCGCATCGCCGAGTATTGTACTGGCCTCCGCCGACCTGCGCCGGGTGGTCTGGACGCTGCTTGCGCCGTCCGGTCTCGATGTGGTCGTGCTCTCCTATCAGGAAATCTCAAAGGACTTTCGGGTCGAGCCGATCGCCGTCCTTGGATTGGATGAATCACGCGAGCAGGCTGAACCGTCCCCGATCCCGGCGATGCAATGAACCAGTCAACCCGCGACGACACCTGCGAGGTTTCGAGACTTGAACTATAAGACAGTGCAATATCCGTAGGAAGTACATGCGTAGCTCTGAAGGCCGGGAAACCGCGTTCAACGACCATCTGAAACCAAGTGCCGGTGTTTGCAGGCGAATGGCGCTGGCTGGCAGCATCGCCGGTCTGCTCTGCGCCTGTTCGTCGCTGAGCCCAGACATTGGCGGACCGGTGCCGACGCCCACGACCGCACCCGCCTCGGTCGAGGGTCGCAATCTCCCGGCCTCCACGGCAGCCGCAGCAGCTCCCGCCAACCAAGTCGCCGGGATGGAAGACAAGGACGATCGAATCAGAAAAGCGCGAAGCGAGCTCGCCAAACATCAAGCCGAGCCCGCCCTGGCAATCTTCACCAGCGTGCTCACCTCGGACCCCGAGAACATTCCGGCGCTCAACGGCCTCGGAGTGGCTCTCGACATGCTCGGCCGCCATGACGAAGCTCAGACAGCCTATCGTCAGGTGCTCGCAATCGCTCCCGCCGACATGATCGCAAGCAACAATCTGGGCCTGTCGCTTACCTTGACGGGCCGGTACGCCGACGCGATGACGGTTCTGCGGCCGATCGCGCTCGGTGAGAGCGCCTCGCCTCGTGCACGCCAGAACCTCGTGATCGCTATGGCGCTGAGCGGAGATCGCGATGGCGCCGCCAAGCTTGCGCGGGTCGACCTTCGGGAAGAGGACGTGAGGCTCAATCTCGAGATGCTCTCGGCGATGCGGCGCTGACGATGGGACCGTTTCGAATTTCGCCATCCGCCTGGCTGACCTCGATCGTGGTGATCCTTACGATGCTGGTTCATTGCGCGCCGGCATCATCCAACGCGCGGCAACAGGTGCGGATCTACGCGTCTCAGGGCGAGATGCTGACCTTGCCCCGTCCGGCTTCCAAGGTCTTCGTCGCCGAGCCGGCTGTTGCGGACGTCCAGGTCGCGGCTGCCAACCGCGTCTTCGTTTTCGGCAAAAAGCCCGGCCGTACGACGCTCTTCGCGCTCGACGATTCCGGCGCGACCGTCGCGACGTTCCGGATTGCGATTGCCTATGACGAGAGTGATCTACGGCAGCTGCTGCGAGCTCAATTCGCAGACCTCGACGTCAGGCTCTCGCGGACGCCGCGCGGCGCGGTGCTGAGCGGGCTGGTGCCCAACGCCGACATCGCCGAGAAGGTCCGCTCCACCTGCGCGCAGTTCCTCGGCGAGGACGAGGTGCTGCTCAATCAGTTGAAGATCGGCGGTAGCACGCAGGTGAACCTGCGGGTCCGTATTGCCGAGGTCTCGCGCAACGCGGTGAAGCAACTCGGCGTCAACTGGGAGGCCGCAGGCTCGGCCGGTGGCTTCAGCTTTGGGCTCTCGTCGGCGGCCTCAGGGAGGATCAATACGCCGGCAAACGGCAGCTACAGTGTGACTGCCATCGTGGATGCGCTCGCTCAGGAGGGACTGGTTTCAATCCTGGCAGAACCGACGCTCACCGCTGTTTCGGGTCAGAAGGCGAACTTCCTGGCAGGCGGCGAATTTCCGATCCCCGTCGCCCAAGGGCTGGACCGCATCTCGATCGACTTTCGTCGCTACGGCGTGGGACTGGAGTTCACACCGACGGTACTCTCCGATCGTCTGGTCAACCTGCAGGTCAAGCCCGAGGTCAGCGAGCTCTCGAACGAAGGCGCCCTGATCATGAACGGCGCCCGCGTCCCGAGCCTGATTACCCGGCGGGCGGAGACCACAGTCGAGCTCGGCAGCGGGGAGAGCTTCGTAATCGCCGGACTGCTGCAGAACAAGTTCAACACCGGCCTGGACATGTTGCCGGGGCTGGGCGACCTACCGGTACTGGGGGCTCTGTTCAGGTCGACACAGTTCCGGAAGAACGAATCCGAACTGATCATCATCGTCACGCCGACAATCGTTCGCCCGATCAGCGAATCGGCACGCATACCGGTCCCGACCGACTTCGTCGGGCCGCCTTCCGAGCTTGAGCGCATCATATTCGGCCGTCTTGGAACGACCCGCCCCGGGGCAGGCCCGATCGAGGTGCCGGTGCCGGGCCGGAGATTGCGTGGCGATGCCGGCTTCCTGATCGAATGACGGTCCTCCAAGGAGCGATAAACATGGCACCGATCAGAAGCGGCCTCGCCATCGCCCTCGCGGTGCTGGCTGCAGGCTGCGCTGTGGACCGGACGGCACCGCCACCGCAGCTCGCAGGTGAGACCGTTCATTACGTCTACGATGTACCTGCAGGACGCTGTTCTGCGGCGAGCTCCGGCGTCGAACACTTCGTGGCCGCGACGGCGAATGGCCGCCCTGAAAGCGTCCGTGCCTGGATCGAAGGACCGCCGGGGCCATGCACGGCGGCGATCGAGCATTCCATCATCCGAGCCGGCGTGGATCGCTCCCACGTCAGGCACGACGTTGCCTCGGCAATGCACCACGCGACGCGTGTTCACATCGATCGCCTGCTCATCAGCTCCGTTCGCTGCCATCTGTCGGATGGCTTCAATCGCGGCATCTTCGCCGACAATGCTGCCGATCCGGCCCTCGGCTGCAGCACGGCTGCGGCCTTTGGCGGCATGGTTGCGGATCCGGAGGATCTTCAAGCCGGAAAAGGACGCAGCCGCGCCGAAGGGGAACCGGCCACCCGCGCGGTCGCGAATTTGCGCGGGGAGCAGCCAACCCGTGCCGAACCAACCGGCGAGGACCGCCCGCAGACCACGGCTCATCCCGCGCAATGATTGTTCAAGCCGAAGAGCTCAGCCGTCGCCATTCCGACCTGGAGAGACCTCAGCGTCGCACGTTGCTCAAGGATAAAGCGGAAGCGATGGTGCCGTTGATCCGCAGATTTCTTGATCGCAAGCCCTCGGAGAGCTCAAATATTTTCCTGCGAAAGAGGTCGGGAGCGAAGTATCCAGAGGAGGTACGCCTCCGACTTCCACTTGAAGACGCGGTCGGGTTCGAGACAGCGGATCTCGACGTCGCAGCGTCACGGCGCTGGCTCAGCTACCAAGTTGTCCGTGTTGGACTACGCGGCTAAGTCACTCTCTCCCTCGGTCTCTTCGAGTTCACTGCACGAAGACGTCGCTCCCCCCCAAAGGACTCTTTTTCGAGCCTGTCCGCGGCGACATAGATGACATCGGCTTTTGCAGCGGCCTGGATCGGGCTTTGACGCAGCGACCGCCGCGCCACGACATCGTCCCTTACAATCGCATGTGTTCGGACCGCTTCTTCTCTTTTCGGCCGGACGAGAGCGGCAGCGCACTGGGCAGCGTCGAGGTGAAGGAGGCACTGGTCTACGATCAGTACATGCGCGGCGACATCGACTTCACGGGCTTCAGGGTGACCATCTCGCTACGAGAGCAGGCCTACCAAGCCTATCTGAGTCACGTCGGCATGCGGCAACCTGAGCTGCGCGATCGCGAGTCCTGGGATGGCCGCCTTCTCTTCCGCATCCCCTCGCGTCCTTTCGCGTTTCCCATGCCGCGCGGAAACTCCGATCCGTGGACGTTCGGAAAACGGGTGGTCGCCCCATTGCAGGCGATCGCTCGGTTCGCCTTCGACGAGATCGAAATCCAACTGCTGCGTGACGACCGAGGCCGCCGCGTGACCATGGGCGAGGCTGCGTGCGACTGAGATCCCGGCTGGCAGGCGCCCTTGCGTCTGCGGGCCTGACGCGCAGCGCGCCTCAGCCACGCACCACGCCGGCCCGCGCCTTCAGGAACTCGCGCGCGACGATCAGCTTCTGCACTTCGGTCGCGCCTTCATAGATGCGCAGCGCGCGGATCTCGCGGTAGAGGCTCTCCACGATCTCGCCCTTGCGGACGCCGCGGCCGCCGAACATCTGCAGGGCACGGTCGATGACGCGCTGGGCGGTCTCGGTGGCCGTGAGCTTGGCCATCGCCGCCTCGCGCGTGGTCGGCAGCTTCTGCACGTCGCGGCGCCAGGCCGCGCGGTAGGTCAGGAGCGCGGCGGCGTCGGTCTCGGTCGCCATCTCGCCGAACGCCGCCTGCGTCATCTGCAAGTCCGACAACGTGGCGCCGAACATCTTGCGGCTCTGCGCATGCGCCTGCGCCTCGTCGAGCGCGCGACGGCCGAAGCCGAGGGCGGCGGCCGCCACCGAGGCGCGGAAGATGTCGAGCGTCTGCATCGCCAGCTTGAAGCCGCCGCCGGGCACGCCGAGCCGGCGGTTGGCCGGGATGCGGCAATTCTGCAGGCGGAGCGTCGCCAGGGGATGCGGTGCGATCACCTCGATGCGCTCGGCCACGGAGAACCCCGGATCGTCGGGAAACACGACGAAGGCGGAGATGCCGCGCGCGCCGGGCGCCTCGCCGGTGCGGGCGAACAGCGTGTAGACGTCGGCGATGCCGCCGTTGGAAATCCAGGTCTTCTCGCCATCGAGCACGTAAGTATCGCCGTCCAGCCGCGCCGCGCAGGCCATCGCGGCGACATCGGAGCCCGCCTCCTTCTCCGACAGCGCGAAGGCCGCGAGCCATTCGCCGGCGCGCACCTTGGGCAGCACACTGGCGCGCAGCTCCGGCGAGCCGCCGAGCGCGATGGCGCCGGAGCCCAGTCCCTGCATGGCGAAGGCGAAATCGGCGAGGCCGTCGGCATAAGCGAGCGTTTCGCGCGACAGGCAGATCGCGCGCGAGTCGATCGCGCCGGCATCCGCGTCGGGCGCCACGACGGCGCTGTCGAGCAAGCCTGCGGCACCAAGCGCGCGAACGATCTTGCGGCAGGCGGTGTCGACATCGCCGTGATCGACGTCGTCGAGAACGCCCGAGCCGACGAAGCGGTCGAGCTGGTCGCACAGAGCGCGGTGACGCGACTCGAAGAACGGCCAGTCGAGCCAGTCGCGGGGGATCACCTTCGCCGAAACACTCATGACAAGACCTGTCCGCCAATTATTTTAAGTATAAAATAATTGGCGGAGGATCGATCTGTCAAGCTTGCGGCGGCTGGGCGCGCCGCCGCATTCGCTCACTCCGCCGCCCTGCCGAGCTTGCCGAAGGCGCGTGTCGGGGCCGGGAAGCCGCAGGAGGTGCCGTCGGTGACCTTGACCTGGTCCTCCCACGGCAGCCGGTAGGTGCCGGCGACCATGTCGTGCATGAAGGTGTAGGGACAATCCATCGCGCCGCCCTTCACTGCGACATAGCCGCGATGCCAGAGCTGATAGATGTTGTTCTCGACGCCCCAGTTGATGCGGGCCTCGCGCACGAGATCGGGGCGCACCTCGGCGGTGATGATCTCGTCGGCGCGCCCCGTCGTGCCGTGCGCGATGATGCTGCCGTCGAAATTGACGATCATGCCCTCGCCCATCGAATCGAACGAGCCGTCGGAGCCGCACATGCAGACATTGGCCGTCACCATCAGGTTCTGGAACGCATTGGCTTGGTTGGTGAAGCGCCAGCTGTCGCGGATCGGCGCGGTGTAGCCGGCGGTGCGAATCATGATTTCGGCGCCCTTGTAGGCGCATTCCCGCGCCATCTCCGGGAACATGCCGTCATGGCAGATGATGAGCGCGATCTTGGCGCCGCGCGGTCCCTCGATCACGGGTATGCCGAGATCGCCGGGCTCCCACGGCTCGACCGGAATCCACGGATGCAGCTTGCGGTAATACAGCTTGATGTCGCCGTGGTCGTCGATGATCAGACCCGAATTGTAGGGGTTGCCGTCGGGGTTGTGCTCCATGATCGAGAAGCAGCCCCAGATCTTGTTGTCGATGCAGGCCTGCCTGAACGCGGCGACCTCCGGCCCGTCGAGCCGGCACATGATCTCGGGATTGGTGTCCATCGACAGCCCGTGTAGCGAGTATTCCGGGAACACCACGAGATCCATGGTGCCGAGATTCCGCCGGGCCTTGCCGACCATCCAGACGATCTTCTCGGTCTGCCGCGCGAGGTCGTCCTTGCTCACAACGACCGGCAGCTGCAGCTGCACCAGGCCGATGACCACGCCGTTGTCGGATTTATTGAGACCGCCTAACCCGTTCATGCCGGACCTCCCTGGATGTCGCCGCTGCTCGAGACGTTGCTCGAGACAACCACGATTTCACGAGGGCCGCGCGCCGATATTTCAGCCCGCCATTTGCCGCTTGCTGAGGCAGCGGTCGCCGGCGCTTCGGGAGTCAGACGCCGGATGATCGTTGCAGGCGCGCTTGGAACCGCGTCAGCGCGCGGCCGAAAACGGCCGCCTCACCGGTTGCGCGCGCCAGCACCAGTGCACCCTGGATGCCGAGCACCACCTCCTCGGCGCCGTCGGCGGCCTGTGCCGCCGGCCAGCCGTCGCGGATCAGCGCATCGCGCAAGGCCTCGATCCAGCGTGTGAAGTAGCTGGCGATGGCGGCGGCGAAGCGATCCCGCGTCTCGTCGAGCGCGAACGCCCCGACGAGGCAGACGCGTCGGCCGGAACGGAAGTAGTCGTCGACGCCACGCCACATCCGCGCGATCGACTGCTCCGGCGGATCATCGCGCAGCGGCGCATAGATCTCGCGCTCGAACCAGGCGTCGACATGCGCCAGCACCGCCCGCCCCATCTCGTCCTTCCCGCCTGGAAAGAAGTGATAGAGGCTGCCTTTGCCCAATCCCGTCATCTCGGTGATCCGGCTGAGCGAGGTGCCCTCGAAGCCGAACTCGCGGAACACCTCGGCAATCAGCGGGATGACGTCGGCGCGCTCGTTGAGCGTCCGCATGGCTCTCCCTGCGTCAAAGTCCCAAGTCGGTCAGTCCGGGATGATCGTCCGGCCGGCGCCCGAGAGGCCAGTGGAATTTGCGATCGACCGCCTTGATCGGCAGGTCATTGATGCAGGCGTAACGGCGCTGCATCAGCCCCTGCGCGTCGAACTCCCAGTTCTCGTTGCCGTAGGAGCGAAACCAGTTGCCGCTGTCGTCGTGCCACTCATAGGCGAAGCGCACCGCGATCCGGTCATCGCTGTGGGCCCAGATCTCCTTGATCAGGCGGTAGTCGAGCTCCTTGGCCCATTTGCGGGAGAGGAAGGCGACGATCTCGGCGCGGCCGGTGATGAACTCGGCCCGATTCCGCCACCGGCTGTCGGGGGTGTAGACCAGCGACACGCGCTCGGGGTCGCGGCTGTTCCAGCCATCCTCGGCCATGCGCACCTTCTGGGTGGCTGTCTGCAGCGTGAACGGCGGGGCGAGAGAGCTCACGGAACATCTCCTTGTGTACTGTATAGTACAGACTATACCGATCGGTACACATCGTCAAGCCTCAGATGTCGAGCGGAGCTCCAGGCACAGGCTCGGCCGTGCGCAATCCGCGTCGACGCGCGAGGGCCTACTATCCCTGCGGTGCCCCTCTACCAAATGTGCGCGTCGCGACAGTCAGGACCCTTGTGTGCTCAACGGAAATTCGATGATCTGCTAAGGGAACCGACCGCGCCGCGGGGGCGACACGGTCCGTCGGCCACACTTTTGGGGATATCGGACATGTCGATGCTCACGCCGCATGGCGAGTGCCTGCTGTGGACACCTGAGCTGATCTGGGTGAACACGGTGTCCGACATCCTCATCTCCTTCGCCTTCTTCACCATCGCGTTCGTGCTCGCCTTCATCGTCTATCGCCGCCGCGACTTTCAGTTCAGCTACATCTTCTGGGCCTTTGCGCTGTGGGTGTCCGTCTGCGGGCTGACACGGCTGATCGAGGTGCTCACGATCTGGGTTCCGGCCTACAGCCTGGAGGCGGCGACCAAGGGCTTCCTGGCCTTCCTGTCGGTCGGCATCGCCGCCGCGCTGTTGCTGCTGCTGCCGCGGGTGCTGACGATGCCGTCCCGCGCCGAGCTGCGGAACGCCTATGCGCAGCTCGAGGAGGAGACGCGGCAACGGCGCAGTGCGGAAGCCATGGTCCGGCGGTTCCAGGAGATCGAGGCCACCGAGGCGCAGGTGCGGCAGGCGCAGAAGATGGAGGCGATCGGCCAGCTCACCGGCGGCGTCGCCCACGACTTCAACAACATCCTCACCGTGATCACCGGCACCATCGAGATCCTGGCCGAGGCGGTGAAGGACCGGCCGCAGCTGGTGCAGATCACCAGCCTGATCAACTCGGCGGCGGCGCGCGGCGCCGACCTGACGAAACACCTGTTGGCGTTCGCCCGCCGCCAACCGCTGCAGCCGCGCAGCGTCGACATCAACGGCATGGTGGTCGACACCGCCCGCCTGCTGCGCCGGACGCTCGGCGAGCAGATCGAGATCGAATCCATGCTGGCGCACGATTCAGCACCGGCCATGATCGACCCCAGCCAGCTGTCGACCGCGATCCTGAACCTCGCGCTCAACGCGCGCGATGCCATGCCGAACGGCGGCAAGCTCACGCTGGAAACCAAGAACGTGCTGCTCGACGCCGCCTATGCGCGCATGAACCCGGAGGTGATCCCCGGCAACTACGTGATGATCGCGGTCAGCGACACCGGCGAGGGCATTCCCGCCAACCTGCTCGACAAGGTGTTCGAGCCGTTCTTCACCACCAAGGACGTCGGCAAGGGCGTCGGCCTCGGCCTCAGCATGGTCTACGGCTTCGTCAAGCAGTCCAACGGTCACATCAAGATCTACAGCGAGCCGGGGCACGGAACCTCGGTCAAGCTGTACCTGCCGCAGGCCAATGCCGATGCCGATGCGGCACTGTCGACCATCGGCGCCGAGGGCATGGAGCGCGGCGACGAGACGATCCTGATCGTCGAGGACGATTCGCTGGTGCGCGAATATGTCATCGCCCAGATCAAGCGGCTCGGTTACACGACGCTCGCGGCCAGCAAGGCCGACGAGGCGCTGGCGCTGATCGACAGCGCGACGCGGATCGATCTTTTGTTCACCGACATCATCATGCCTGGCGGAATGAACGGCCGCCAGCTCGCGATCGAGGCGCTGAAGCGGCGTCCCAGCCTCAAGGTGCTGTACACGTCGGGCTATACGGAGAACGCGATCGTTCACCACGGCCGCCTCGATGCCGGTGTGCTGCTGCTCACCAAGCCGTATCAGAGCGCCGATCTCGCACGCATGCTGCGGACCGCACTGAACTCTTGACCGTGCGATGCGCGACGCATGATCCGGCCTGCGGGCGCGCGCGTTTCCGGGCCGGTGATGCGCACCTTCTTGCGGAGCTGAGGGACTTGAATGGCTGAGATGTTTTCACGCGGGCTGGCCGCCGTGCAGGCCTATGCGTCGGCCGATGACCCGCAGTCCGACATCGCCGCCAAGGTCGCGCTGATCATCGTCTCCAACCAGCCGTTCTATCCGCTCTATCTCCATGCTATCGTGGGCGCGGCGGCGTGGCCGGCCTGGCTGACGCTGCTCACGACGCCATTGTTCGCCAGCGTGCCGATGCTCGCGCGGCGCAGTCCGTTCGCCGGCCGCGCCTTGATGGTCCTGACCGGCACGGCCAACACGGTGTTCTCCGTCAAGCTGTTCGGCGCGCAGAGCGGCGTCGAGCTGTTCCTGCTGCCTTGCGCCCTGCTCGGCGCGCTGCTGTTCCGGCCAGCGGAGCGCCTGATGTCGTTGCCTTTGCTGGGACTGCCATTCGTGTCCTATCTGCTGATCGATGCCCGCCTTGGCGCGCCGCTGATGAAGGTCGCCAACTCCAATTACGGGTCGCTCGTCGCAATCAACGCGACCAGCGTCGGCGCGCTGACGGCCCTGATCGGGATCCTCGCTGCCGGACGCATGGCGACGCAGTAAGGCGCAGCAGGCCCGCCTCGTCCCTGCTCAAGACTTCGACGCCCAGATCGGCCCTGGCGCGCCGCCGCTGCGGCGGCGGTGCCACATCTGGTCGTAGAGATCCTGCAGCGACCGGGCATAGGCGGCAGCGTCGAACAGCGGCGCGGCCAGCCGGTTGCGCCAGAGCCTGGCCTTGGCCGCCTGCAGCAGATCCGGCTCGGCGGCGAGCGTCAGCGCCACCGCCAGATAGTCGGCCTCGTCCGATGCAATGAGCTCGGGACATCCGACCGCATGTAACAGGCTGCCAGCCACCCGCGAGGCAAACGTATCCCCGGCGCAGCTCACGATCGGCACGCCGGCCCACAGCGCGTCGCTCGCCGTGGTGTGGGCGCCATAGGGCGCGGTGTCGAGCACGAGATCGGCGAGCTGGAGCCGGCGCAGATGCTCGCCTTGCGTCGTTTCCGGCGCGAACACCAGGCGACCGGGCGCCACGCCGCGCCGAAGCGCCTCGCCGCGCAGATTGCCCTCGGCCGGATCGGACGCCAGCAGCCACAGCACGCTGTCCGGCGTCGCGTCGAGCAGGCGGCACCACAGGTCGAACACCGCGGGCGTGAACTTGTAGGCCTGGTTGAAGCAGCAGAACACGATGCCGGCGTCCGGCAGGCCGACCTCGGCACGGGTCGGCGCCGGGCCCAGCGCCGCCCGGCCGTGCGGCTGGTACGAATGCGGCATGTAGGCAAAACTCTCCGAATAATCGGCCGCAACGGCCAGCGGCGTCATGAACGGATCGGTGATGATGTAGTCGCAGATGTCGCCGCCCAGCGTCCCGGGATAGCCGAGGAAATTCACCTGGACCGGCGCCGGATGCAGCATCAGGATTCCGGTCCGGGCGCCGCGCGTATAGCCCTTGAGGTCGACCAGAATATCGATCTGCGCGGCATGCACCGCGGCCGCGGCGGCGCTGTCGCTCAGCGCGGTCACATCATGGAAGCCGTCGAAGACGGCGTGCAGCCGGCCCCGCATGGCGCCGCGATCGTCGGCGCCGAACGAGAACGCATGCAGCTCGCAGCGATCGCGGTCATGCGCCTCGAGCGCTTCGATCAGCAGATGCGCCGTGGCGTGGTCGTGGAAGTCGTTTGAAAGGTATCCGACACGAAGCTTGTCGCGGAATGTCAGATCGAAGCCAAAATCCAGCCGCGCCCGCTCGGCGCTGCTGGCTGCGATCCGGTCGCGGGTCCACAGCTCGGAGCAAAGGCGATGCTCGCCGGCGCTCATGCCGGGTACCGATAGCAGCAGGAATGGCGGAATTTGCCCCGACCGCGCCTGCGCCAGCGACAGCCGGGCGTCGGTCGACGACCGGGCGAAATCGTCCCAGGCACACATGCCGCGGTCGCGCCCGAGCGATCTCATTCAGGTCCATCCATGGCGGAGCTGACATCAGACCCAGCAAGTCCTGCGCCAGACCCCGGCCTGCAGATGAAATGGAGACGCGCTGTGACAACTCCCTCACTGTCGCTCTGGCGCCGATCGCGCCGCGGGAATGACGCGCTGTGCCCGAAGAACTACGCGGCCGCCATCTGCCGGTGCGACGGCCGGTAGGAGGCCCCGTGATGGCCAATATTGTAGTTGATGTTCGCCGGCGGTTGCGACGGTGCCTGGCGAGCGACGAAATAATCCTCGAGCTCGGCGACCGCACGGCTTTCCCATTCGGCCGCCTGCGCCAGCAGCGAGTCGCGCTGATGTGGGCGAAATGCCGCAGTCTGGCGGTACAAGGAGGCGATGGTCCGATAGCGCCGCACGTTCTCGAGAACCGCTTCCCCATTCATCATCATGATGCTCTCCCCTCTCCGTCCCCCAGGACGCGCCGAAGGTGCACGCGCCCGATTTGCGAAATCGTTAGCGGGCAAGACCGCGTGCCCGGATGGTTGGCGAATCCTTGACTAACGCGGTGCGGCCGATTGTCCGCTTCGTCGAAACGGCTCGGTATCAGTTGACCGCCTCGTCGGATTTACAATGACTTAAGGTTAAGACCACACGCGCGGAAAGTGACGTCGTCACAGATACTTACGCTCACGAGTGTTGTAGTTGAACTACAGCCTAATCGGCCGAATTGTGAGAAAAGCTTGTCTCAATGTTGCTGATTTTGATTGAGGATTGTGACCGATGAAGACTCTTGCCTCAGCCGTCTCTTTGCTCCTCGCCAGCTCGCTCGGCGCATTCGCCGCGGATCTGCCGGCCCGCTACACCAAGGCTCCCCCTCCGGTCGCGATCTACAACTGGACCGGCTTCTACTTCGGCGGCAGCGTCGGCTACGGCTGGGGCCGGTCGAACTTGAACACGACGCTGGACCAGACCAGCAGCTGGGCGGTCGAGGGCGCCGCCTTCCAGAATGAGTTCGTCAACATCAGCAACAACCGGCTCAATCCGGCCGGCGTGCTCGGCGGTCTCCAGGCCGGCTACAACTGGCAGAGCGGCGCCGGCGTCTTCGGCATCGAGGCCGACATCAACGGATCGGACCTCAACAAGCGGACTGTCTACACGGCGGCCAACCCGCCCACGACCCGCACCTTCAACGAGAGCATCCGGAACGACTGGTTCATGACCCTGCGCGGCCGCGCCGGTTACGCGGTCGATACGACGCTGTTCTACGTCACTGGCGGTCTCGCGGTCGGCAATGTCAAGGGCAGCTGGGATCTGACCTCGGCAAACGGCTACACCAAGACCGCCTCGGCCAACGAGACCCGGGTCGGCTGGACCGTCGGCGCGGGTGTCGAGCATGCGTTCGCACCGAACTGGACCGTCAAGGCAGAGTATCTCTACACCGACCTCGGCAGCATCAACTACACCTCGGCCTACGTCCCGGGCAGCACCTTCGCCCCGCCCGGCTCGAACTACGTCGAGCGCCTGTCCCAGGACTTCTCATTCCACACGGTCCGGGTCGGCGTGAACTACAAGTTTGGCGGCCCGGCGGCCGCGCGCTACTGATCGCCGTCATCCATAGCGACGCCATTCAAGGAAGAGCCTCGGCCCAGTGCCGAGGCTTTTTTGTTAGGGTCGAGGGCGGGCTCAGGCCGCCGCGATCGCCGCCCGGAAGCGGCGCAAGGTCAACGCCAGGACCACCGCGCCGATCGCCGCCACCGCTACGAATTGCGGCCAGACGACATCGATGCCGGCGCCGCGATAGAGGATCGACTGGGCGAACGACACGAAATGCGTCGACGGCGACGCCTTCATGATGGTGGCGAGCCACACCGGCTGGCTTTCCACCGGCGTCATCCCGCCCGACAACAGGTTCATCGGCACGGCGACGAGGATATAGAGCAGACCGAGCTGGGGCATCGACCGCGCGATGGTGCCGAGAAACAGCCCGACGGCGGTCGCGAAGAACAGATACAGCACGGTGCCCACCATGAACAGCGGGATCGAGCCCATGATGGGCACGCGCAGATACCACCGCACGACGGCGTAGAGCGCGATGGCGACGGCGACCGCGATCACCAGCGCATTGGCCCAGATCTTCGACATCGCGATCTCGAAGGGCGACAGCGGCATGACCAGCAGATGATCCATGGTGCCATGTTCGCGCTCACGCACCAGCGCCGCGCCGGCCAGGATGATCGCGAGCATGGTGACGCTGTTGATGATGCCCATCACGCCTTCGAACCAGGCCGTCGTGACGTTGGGATTGAACGCGATCCGCGTCACCAGGTTGACCGGGGCGGACGAGGATGTCTCGGAGCGGGCGACGAACCAGGCGACCTCCGTATTGATGATCTGCAGCGCATAGCCGGATCCGATTCCCGCCTGGATCATCGCGGTCGCATCGACGTTCACCTGCACCGACGGCTTGCGCCCGGCAAGGACGTCACGCTGGAAATTCGGCGGGATGTCGAGCACGAACGTGAAGCGGCCGCTGTTCATGAGCCGCTCCACCTCGCCTTGGCTGATGTAGACAGGCGGCTGGAAGTAAGGCAGCTGGAATACGCTGGCGATCCGGCGCGACAGCTCGGAGCTGTCCTCGTCGACGACGGCGATCGAGGCGCGATGCAGCTCCTGCGAACTGCTCTGCGCCTGGCTGATCACCGCCACGGTGAACGAATAGATCACGAGCCCGATCAGCACGACGTCGCCGAACAGGCTACGCAGCTCCTTGGTTCCGAGCCAGAACACGTTGGAGAGCGAGCGCATCATGGCTCACGCCTCCTGCTTCGGCAGCATCGCCAGGCTGAACCCGGTCAGGACGGGAATGAAGATCAAAAGGATCAGGATGTCGGCGCCGACATCGGCAAAGCCCAGCCCCTTGGTGAAGGTGCCGACCGCGATCGGGCGGTAGTACGTCATCGGGAAGACCATGCCGATCAGCTTGGCCACGCCGGACAGCGACGACACCGGGACCAGCATGCCCGAGAATTGCGTGGCCGGCAGCACGGTCAGGATCGCGGTCCCGAACAGGGCCGCGATCTGGGTGCGGCAGAAGGTCGAGATCAGCATGCCGAAGCCGGTCGTGGTGACGACGTAGACCAAGGTGCCGACCATCAGCGGCAGAAAGGCGCCCTTGAGCGGGACTCGGAACAGGACCATCGCCATCACGTACATCAGCGCGAAATTCACCAGCGCGACGGCGATGTAAGGCAGCTGCTTGCCAAGCAGGAATTCGAGCCGCGTCACCGGCGTGACATAGAGATTGGTGATCGACCCCAGCTCCTTCTCGCGCACGACCGCGAGCGCCATCAGGATGGCCGGAAACAGCGCGAGCAGCAGTGCGATCGTGCTTGGGGCCATCGCGTAGATGCTGTCGAAGGACTGGTTGTACTTGAACCTGATCTCGACATTGACCGGCGAGGCCGGCAACGGCTGCGTCGTCTTGACGGCGGGATCGGAGAGATAGAGCTGATGCGTGCCTTCGAGGTAGCCTCGGATGGTCTCGGCGCGGAACGGCATCGCGCCGTCGATCCAGGCCGACACGAAGGCCGGCCGGCCGCGCTTGATGTCGACACCGAAGTTCGGCGGGATCTCGATCGAGGCCTTGATGTCGCCGCTCTTCATCCGCCGTTCGAGCTCGGCATAGTTGGCGAGCGGTGGCCTTTCGACGAAATAGCGCGAGCCTCTGAGCTCCGACAGATAGGCGCGACTCTCCGGCGACTGATCGCGGTCGAGCGCGGCGAAGGTCAGGTTGTTGACGTCCGTGGAGATGCCGAAGCCGATCACGATCATCAGGAACGCCGTTCCGAACAGCGCGAACATCAGCCGGATCGGGTCACGGATCAGCTCGAGACCTTCGCGGATCGTATAGGCGAGCAGCCGCCGCGGGCTGACGGCGGCCTGCCGTTGCTCGTCCCGCGGCCGATCGGCGGGGCGTGGATAGGGTCGCGCCTGGGTCAGCGTGACCGGCGGATCGGCGACGCCGGCATCCTGCTCGAGGAAGGCGATGAACGCCTGCTCCAGCGTCTGCGCGCCCTTGGCGCGGATCAGGCCGTCCGGCGTGTCGGTCGCCAGCACCCGCCCCTCATGCATCAGCGACAGCCGGTCGCAACGCGCCGCCTCGTTCATGAAATGCGTCGAGACGAAGATCGTCATCTCATCTTGACGCGAAAGTTCGATCAGCAGGCGCCAGAACTGATTGCGCGCGACCGGATCGACGCCCGACGTCGGCTCGTCCAGGATCAGCAGATCGGGTCCGTGGACGATCGCCACCGCGAGCGACAGGCGCTGGCGGATGCCGAGGGGAAGATCGGCCGCGAGGCTGTCGATATGGTCGGTGAGGTCGCAGCGCTCGACCAGTTCGGCAATCCGCTTCCCGGCAGCGGCCAGCGGCAGATGGAACAGCCGCGCATGCAGCACCAGGTTCTGCCGCACGGTGAGCTCGCCATACAGCGAGAACGCCTGCGACATGTAGCCGACGCGGCTGCGCGATTCATGATTGCCGGCCTCCATGGAGCGGCCGAAGATCAGCGCCTCGCCGGCGCTAGGAGGCAGCAGCCCCGTCAGCATCTTCATCGTCGTGGTCTTACCGCAGCCGTTGGAGCCGACGAAGCCGAAGATCTCGCCCTTGCGGATCTGGAAGTTCACGCCGTCGACCGCGGTGAAATCACCGAAGCGGCAGGTCAGGTCGCGCGCGACGATCACGGTCTCGTGGCTGCCGTCGAGCTCGGACTTGGCCGGCATCTCGGCGCGGTCGCGCGCCGGCCGGTCGGGCAGCAGCGCGACGAACGCGTCCTCGATCGACGCCGCGTGGGTCTGCGCCTTGAGCTCCGTCGGCGTGCCGGTCGCGAGGATGCGCCCGTCGTTCATCGCGATCAGCCAGTCGAAACGCTCCGCCTCCTCCATATAGGCGGTGGCGACGATGACGCTCATGCCCGCCGCGCTGCGCGCGCGCAGACGGTCGATCAGGTCCCAGAACTGCCGGCGCGACAGCGGATCGACGCCGGTGGTCGGCTCGTCGAGGATGAGCAGATCGGGATCATGGATCAGCGAGCAGCACAGGCCGAGCTTCTGCTTCATGCCGCCGGACAGCTTTTTTGCCGGCCGGTCGGCGAAATCGGACAGCGCCGTCGCCTCCATCAGCTCGGCGATGCGCCAGTCGCGCTCGGACCTCGACTGGCCGAACAGCCGGGCAAAGAACGCGATGTTCTCGCGCACGCTGAGATCGGGATAGAGATTCTTGCCGAGACCCTGCGGCATGTAGGCGATCCGCGGACACACCTGCGTGCGGGCGCGCCGGTCCGCCATGTCGGCCCCGAGCACGCGCGCCTGCCCGTCCTGGATCGCGCGCGCGCCGGCCAGGATCGACAGCAGCGACGACTTGCCGACGCCGTCCGGGCCGATGAGCCCGACCACGCGGCCGGCGGGAATGTCGATCGAGACGTTGTCGAGCGCGATCACGCCGCGATAGCGCTGCGAGACGTTCCTGACCATCGCGACCGGAGACGCATCGCCGATCATGTCGGCCATCATGGCGAGACTTGCAGACGCGCCGGCCATGCGACGTCGGGATTCCACCTGACATACGCCACGCCCGGCAATCCGCTCCTCACGGCATCGGCATGCGCAGCCAGTCTATCCGGATCGACGCGTACACGGATGCGAAACATCAGCTTGTCACGCTCGCTGCGGGTCTCGACCGTCTTCGGCGTGAACTGCGCCTGGCTCGCCACGAACGCAACTTTCGCCGGGATCGGACGATCCGGATAGGCATCGAGCACGATCCGCGCTTCGGTGCCGATCTTGACCTTGCCGACCTCCTCGGTCGGCAGGAACACGTCCATGTAGACATAGCCGATGTCCAGCATGGTGAAGACCTTGCCGCCGGCGGCGAGAACTTCGCCGACATTGGCGAGACGATATTGAATGCGGCCGGGCTTCGGCGCGATCAAGGAATTGTCGGCGATCTGAACGGTGTAGAGCGCCACGTCGTGACGAACCGCTTCGAGCCCGCGTTCGGCTTCGAAAATCCGCGCCTGCGCGCCGGCAAGGCCGGCGGTCGCATTGTCGAGCGCCTGCTGGCGCTGATCGGCCAGCTCACGCGTGGTCCAGCCGCTCTGCAGCAGGCTGCGGGTGCGCTCCATCTCCTGCTCGGCGAGCGTCTTCTGCGCCTGCAGTTGCGCGAGATTGGCACGGGCCTGGTCGACGACGTGCTGCGCCTGCTCGGCCTGGGCCTGCGCCTTCGACAGCGATTGCTGCAGCTCCTTCGTGTCCATCCGCGCCACGATCTGCCCGGCCTCGACGCGATCGCCGATATCGGCGCGCAGCTCGGCGACGCGCCCGGCATATTTGGTCGCGATGTCGATCTCGTCAGCCTCGATGCGGCCGTTGCTCACGCTGATGCCCACCGGCAGCGGCGGATGCAGGCGCTGCCACCAGACGTAGCCGCCACCACCGGCCGCCCCGACGGCGAGCACGAGCAGCAGAAACGGCCACAACGCCCACCTGCGCCGCGGCTGATGGGACACGGGAACAGGCGCCGACGAGGGAACGACAGCGCCGGGTCCAGCATGCGTATCACGAACAGGCCGGATGTCACTGCCAAGCTCGGATTCCTGCTGATTCATTCCAAAAACGCCTTCGTCGCTGAAGCAGGCGTTCCGTGTGCCATACGCACGCAGAAATCCGTTGACGCAGCTCAATCGCCATCGGGCGGCACGCGCCGGCGGCTCAGCCAGCCGATCACGTTTCAGTTATGGCGTCGTTGATGCTCAAACGTTCAGCACACGCTGACCATCGCGAGCTGTGCGGCGAGCGCCTCGCGCACGCGCGCAACGACGTCGGCATAGTCACGTCGCGCGTCCTGGCGGAACAGCCGCACGCTCGGATACCAGGGACTGTCGTCACGACCGAGCAGCCAGCGATAGTCCGGCGTGAAGGGCAGCATGATCCAGGTCGGCTTGCCCAGCGCGCCGGCCAGATGCGCCACGCTGGTATCGACGGTGATGACCAGGTCGAGATTGTCGATCAGCGCCGCCGTATCGACGAAGTCACGGATGTCAGCGGTGAGATCGAGAATGTCGTCGCGCGCGGCGAGCGCGGCCTTGTCGGACGGCCGAGGCTCCTTCTGCAGACTAACGAACCGCGCGCCAGTCCCGAGCAGCGGCGCGAGCGTCGGCAACGGAATCGAACGGTTGTGATCATTGAGATGCGCGGGGTTGCCCGACCAGACCAGGCCCACCCGCAAGCGGTCATGCGGACCGAGTCGCTGTTCCCAGATCGCCCGGCGCGCCTCGGGAGGGCGCGGCAGATAGCACGGCGCAGCAGGGATGGTGTCGAGCCGGGTGGCGAAGGCGAGCGGCAGGCTCGACAGCGGGCAGTGATAGTCGATGGCAGGCAGCGCATCGATGCCGCGGGCAAGACACTGCGCCACGCCGTCCAGGCCGGACAGAAGCGGCTGCAGCGGCGCGTCGACCTCGAGCGCGACGCGCGCGCCCTGCGCGGCCACCAGGGTGGCGTAGCGCGAAAACTGGATCGTGTCGCCGAGCCCCTCGTCGCTATGGAGCAGGATCGTCTTGCCGGCGAGGGGCGCGTCCGCAAGCCACAGCGGCGCCTCGAAGCTGCGCTCGACGAAGCCGACGGCGCGACATTTTCGTCCCCATTCGCGCGCCGCCCAGCCGCGGGCGAAGTCGCCGGTCAGCAGCCGGAACAGCGCCGCGTTCCAATGCGCATCGGCCAGATCAGGCTTCAGCGCGACGGCGCGATCGAAGCTTTCGAACGCCTCTGCAAAGCGATGCAGCTCGGCCAGCGACGTGCCGCGATGATTGTGGAAATCCGCGGTCTGCGGCCGGAGCGCGATCGCCTTGTCGAACATGGCGACGGCGTCATCGTGACGGCCGAGGTTCTGCAGGATGCATCCATAGCCATTGGCGAAGTCGGGATTGTCGGGCGCCAGCAGCTGCGCGCGATGGCCGAGAGTCTCGGCTTCCTGGTAGCGGCGCAGCCGCCGCAGCGCGATGCCGTTCAGGTACAGCACACCCGCCTGATCCGGCATCACTGCCAGCGACTGCCCGAAGCGCGAGATGGCCTGCTCGTAATGGCCGGCATCGAAATGAAGCGCTCCGGCCTTATTGGCCGCCTCGACGTGATCTGGCTTGAGCTGCGCCACCTGATCGAAGGCCAGCGCCGCCTCGTCACGCCGGCCCTGGGCTTCGAGCACCTCGCCGAGACGAAACCACGTCGCGGCACGATCGGGCGCGAGCTGCAGCAGCCGATCACAGGCCAGCGCCGCCTCGGCGTGCCGCCCCCTCAGTTGCAGCAGTTCGCCAAGCGCATCCCAGCTCTCCACAGCATCCGTCTGAAGCTGCAGCGCGCGATCATAGGCCTTGATCGCTTCATCGACGCGGCCGGAGCCCCGCAGCGCCTGCGCCAAGCCGACGAAGGACTCCGCTGCGGACATGTCCTGCCGAACGGCGCGGGCAAACCACTCGATCGCATCATCGGCGCGCTTGAGCGCCAGGCAGACCTGTCCCATCGCACGCAGCGCGTCGAGCGAGGCCGCGTCCAGCGTCAGCGCGCGGCGGCACGCATCCTCGGCCTGCGCGAGCCGGCCGGCGCGCAGCAGCCGCAGCGCGGCGGCGCACAGCGCATCGGGCCTATCGGTGTGGCCCATCGATCCGGATCTGACCGGAGGCTTGCCGGCAGGCCGGCGCTGCTTGTGCTTCATCAGGGGATCTCTGCGCTCGTGCTGCAAGCGGTAGATGATTCCCCGATGTGCGGAAAGATTGAGCCGTCGTCAGGCGACCGGTGCCGGCGCCAGCGGCACCGCCTCGAGTCCTCCGAAGCGGCGCTCGCGGCCGCGGAACGAGGCGAGCGCCTGCGCGAGATCTGCGGCATCGAAATCGGGCCACATCCGCTGGGTGAAATGCAGCTCGGCATAGGCGCCTTCCCAGAGCAGGAAATCGGACAGCCGCTGCTCGCCGGAGGTGCGGATGATCAGATCGACGTCGCGCAAGCCGGCTTCGCCGGTCACGAGGTCGGAGAACGCCGCACGCGTCAGGCCGTCGATTTCGCGGGCCTTCGCCGCGGCCTCGAGGATCGCGTCGCGCGCCGAATAGTCGACCGCGATGCGCAGATGCAGGGTGCTGCCGTCGCGGGTTGCCGCTTCGGCCCGGCCGATCGCGTCGGCGATGCCGCCGGGCAGCCGGTCGCGACGGCCGATCACGGTGAGGCGGACGCCGTTGCGTACCAGCGACTCCACCTCGCTGGCGAGATAGACCCGCAACAGCGCCATCAAGGCGGCGACCTCGGCACGCGGGCGTCGCCAATTGTCGCTGGAGAACGCATACAGCGTCAGCGTCCCAATGCCCTGGTCGGGCGCGGCTTCGACGACGCGCCGGATCGCCTCGACCCCCGCCTCGTGCCCGCGCAGCCGCGACAGGCCCTTGCGCGTCGCCCAGCGGCCGTTCCCGTCCATGATGATGCCGACATGCAGGCCATCCACCACAGCAGGCGATTTAGGTTGCAGACTACTTTGCATTGCAAAGCTCCAGGTCGAAAAAGTGCGATGCGCGATTCAGATGCGGCCCGGGATCAGGCCGACCGACGATGGCGTATGTTCCTTGCCGGCAGCCGCCGCGGCGTCGCGGACGAGGCGCTCGAGCACGGCGAGATAATCGAGGAAGCGGCGGCGTCCCGCCTTGGTCAGCCGGCAGGTGGTATGTGGGCGATTGCCCTCATAGCCCTTGGTGACCTCGACGAGACCGGCTTCCTGCAACACCTGCAGATGGCGGGACAGATTGCCGTCCGTCAGCCCGCAGAGCTGCTTGAGGTCGGCAAAAGCGAGACCCTTCGGGTGCGCCATCAGCGAGGTGAGCAGGCCGAGCCGTGCCTTCTCGTGGATGACGCGATCGAGGCCGTCATAGGAGAACGGCGCGCTGCCGTCAGTCTTCGACATCGGACTCTCCGGTCGCAAAATACAGAATGCCCGCCATCAGCCCCTGTCCGATCGCGAACGGAAGCCCCATCGTCCATGGCGACAGCGCATGCGTGGCGCTGCCGACCAGCAGCACGGCGAAGCCGGCCATGAAATAGAACGCCCCGGCAAGCGCCACCGTGCGTGGCAGCGAGCGCACCGACGCGAACACGCCGAGCGACATCAGGATCTGCCACAGGCCCGGCAGCATCCACAGCGCCTCCGGCGCGAACTTCCACAGCAGCACCGCGAGCAGGACGCCAGCGATGCCCGCTGGCAGGAACTGCTCGACCGCCTGATGAATCATCGCGTCCGCAAGGCCGGAATGATGCCGGCGCGACCGCGCCCGCATCTCGAACCAGATCATCGTCAGCGACACGCAGGCTGCCGCCGCCCATCCGAGCAGGAACGTCCACGCGTCGGCCGTCGGGTCGCGCAGAAACAGCTGCTGAAGCAGCGCAGTGACCAGCGCTACGGCCGAGGTCGCGGCCATCGTCGCCGGCCCGTAGCCGCGAAATGCCGTGCCCGCCGCAAGCTGGCTGCGGATCGCGATGATGTCCGCCAGCGCCTTATCGAGGTCGCGCATGTCTCACCTGAGGCCCGGAACGGCTCGTTTAACTTTGCAATACAAAGTATATACGAACGCAAAGTCGATGCAAGCCCGCGCGATTCCGGAAGCGCGCCTGCGTCAGCCGCTTGGCCGCGCGTGCCGACCCGCTCCGTAGAGGCGTCAGTAATACTGATAGCGGTGCACGCGGCGCGGCGGCGGCATGTCGACATAGACCGAGGGGCCGCGGCGGGCAGGATCGAACGCGACGCGCGGATTGATGCCACAGCCTGCATTGCGCCCGGAGGCACTCGCCCGGCATTGCTCGAAGGTCTGATAGGAGCAGTCGCCGGGGTAACCGACGCCTCGGCCCTGCACACACCAGGGATAGTCGTAACCGCCTGCGGAGGCCGGCGCGATACCGCCACCAAGTGCAACGCCGACGAGGCCGGCTGCCATCATCATAACCTTGCGCATGATCTGTTCCTCTTTTGGCCGGAGGGTTGCACCACACCGGCATGGTCAAAAAACGACAAATCGGCGGAACGGATCACCAACCAAGGCCGTGACGTGTCGCATGCGCGGCACGTCACCTTCAGCCCTCGACGCCCGTCTCGCGGGCCGGCGCCTCATCGAAGACCCGTCGCGGCACGCGGCCCAGCGATTGCGGCGTCGCCAGGTCGACTCATTCGACCTTCAGGCCGGCGAACTCGACGACCTTCTTCCACTTCTCGGTCTCGGCGGCGATCTGGGCGCCGAACTGCTCCGGCGACTGGATCAGCGGCTCGCCGCCGAGATCGACCAGACGGGCCTTGATCTCGGGCTCGGCCAGGATGGTGTTGACCTGCTTGTTGAGCTTCTCGACGATCTCCTTTGGCGTGTTCTTCGGCGCGCCGATGCCGAACAGCGCGCTCGCCTCGTAACCGGGTACGGTCTCGGCGACGGCCTGGACGTCCGGCAATTGCGGCGAACGCTGCTGCGTGGTGACGCCGAGCGCTCGCAACGAGCCGGAGCGGATGTGCTGGATGATGGAGGGCATGTTGTCGAAGATGACCTGCACCTGGCCGCCGAGCATGTCGGTGATCGCGGGCGCCGCGCCGCGATAGGGCACGTGTTGCATCTTGGTTCCGGTCATCGCCATGAACATCTCACCCGACAGATGCACCGAGGTGCCGTTGCCGGACGAGGCCATGTTCACCTTGCCGGGGTTTGCCTTGAGATAGGCGATGAACTCGGCGACGTTCTTGGCCTCGATGTCCTTGTTGACGGTCATCACGTTGGGGACGCGGTTGAACGAGGCCACCGGCGCGATGTCGCGGACGAAGTTGAACTTGAGATTGGTGTAGAGGCTCGCATTGATGTAGTTGGCCGGATTGACCAGCAGCACGGTGTAGCCGTCGGCCGCCGCGTTCACGACGGCATCGGTGCCGATATTGTTGCCGGCCCCCGGCTTGTTCTCGACGATGAACTGCTGACCGAGCGTCTCGGACAGCCGCTGGCCGATCAGCCGCGCCAGGATGTCGGTCGCGCCGCCCGGAGGATAACCCACCACGAAGCGGACGGGACGGGTGGGATAGTCGGCCGCGGACGCCTTGCGAACGGCAGCGATGGACGGGACGGCGGAGGCGATCAGACCAAGCGCGGTACGACGTGAAATCATGCGTTTCCTCAGGCATTATCGTTGAGCGGCGGTTAACGAGCCGCCGGGATCGATTGTAGCAGAGTGCCGCGATTGCGGCGAGATCGATGCCCCATCAGGAGGGAAGAGCCCCATGCCGGTCAAGGTCGATGCGCTCGATCATCTGGTCATCAATGTCGCCGACGTGGACCGCACGACGGCGTGGTACCAACAGGTGCTGGGCATGACGGTCCAGGTGTTCGATCCCGGACAAGGCAAGGCGAGGCGCACGTCGCTGCTATTCGGGAACCAGAAGATCAACGTGCGACCGAAGGACGCGGACAAGGTCGATTGGTTCACGGCCGACCATGTCGCGGCCGGCAGCGACGACGTTTGCTTCCTCACCACCAGCACCCCCGACGAGGTGGTGGCGCATCTCGAGGCGCTCGGCATTGCCATCGAGGAGGGCCCGGTCGCCAAGCAGGGCGCGCGCGGCACGCTGCGCTCGGTGTATTGCCGCGATCCCGACGGCAGCCTGATCGAGATCTCCTCATATCAGGATTGAGCCGAGGCCGCCCTTAGGTCATTTCGTCACGGTCTCGCCGCTCTTGTCCATTTTCGCGATGATCTCGCTGCGCGACCATCCGGTCAGTTGCGCAAGATCCGTCGCCTGCGTGGCGAAACGTGCGGCGAGACTGTCCCGGTAGGTCTTCGCCGCGGCACAGGACGCCTCGCCGCGCCAGGGATGGTGCTGGACATAGCGGCCCTGGAAATTGCTGCGGTCCTTGGTCTCGGCGAAGACGATGTCCTCGGGGAAGGACTTCGCATCGTAGCGCACGTGCAGCCGGGTCACGAAGGCGCTGGCTCCGGCCGTGCCCCGGCGGAGACTGAAGGCGGTGTCATCGTCGCTGCCGATCCAGCGCGCGCCGAGCTCGACCAGTTCCTTGTTGCTCATGGGATCGGCGGCGCAGGGGTCGCACCATCCCATGTCCCAGGCATATTCCACGAACACCGCCTGCATGTTCTCGCGCGCGACCGCCCGCTCGAACAGCGCCTTGTAGAACGGCCCGAACTCGTCCTTCACATAGAGCGGAACATCGATATCGGATGGGATCTTCACCGTTCGATAGTTGGCCGCCTCGATGCGGCCGCTCCTGGTGAGCGCATAGATGATCAGGTCCTGCGGTCCCCTGGCGTTGACCGTGCCGAGCCGCAGCGGCACCATGAACTTGGCGCTCCGGTAGCGCACCTGCAGGGGCCGCAGGGAGCCGCCGATCCCCTTCATCCGCTCGACATTGACCTTCGCGACGAAGAACCGCATGCCCTGCCTGATGTAGCTGCCGAGCACGGCCTCGGCGCCTTGCGGGATGCGATAGTCGTTGTCGGTCAGCCAGCGCGTCAGTCCGTCGCTCTCCTGCGCCGACAGGATCAGCACGTCGTATTCGGCGACGTCGTAGCTGGCCTCGACGGTGACGCCGTAGTTCCGCCGGGTCATTTCGTAGACAGCGCCTGCCATCATCGGCGCCGCCGGCATCGCCCGCGCCGCAACGACGACCGGCGCGCATGGATCGGCATCATGATATTCGACCAGCCGCGGCGCGGTGTATTTGTCGAGATGGTCGATGGTCTTCGGCTCGACCACGCCGATCTGCTTGCGCTCGATGAAGGTCGGCACGGGGACGACCACCGCGAACTCCTTCACGTCGCCCTCGAAGTCGCTGGCCATCGTGATCGCCGTCTGCTCGCCGTCGCGGGCCAGCACGACCTTCGATGACTGGTTGAACAGCTTCGCGTCGGCCTGGGCGACATAGAAGCCGCAAAAGGCATTCGCGGGCGCCATCGCTGCGTTCGCCAGGATCGCGGCGGCCGCGACGCCGGTGCGGAAGAGCTTGCTGTAACGCAGGGTCATGTCGACACTCCTTCGGGAACGGGCGAACGCCAGGAAAAGCGGGTCTCAGGGACGAGCCGGTCGAGCAGCAGCGTGAGCGGCGACAGCGCGATCAGCGACACGTAGAGCGCCGGCCGAATCTGCATGGCGAAGGTGAGGTAGTGCGCCGCGACCGCAACGCTCAGCGCGAACAGCAGCCGGCCGACGCGCGAGTCCGGCGAGGTGCGCGGGTCGGAGATCATGAAGAAGGTGAAGATCAGCAGCGAGCCGCTCTGCAACTGATGCAGCGGAATCGCCAGGGGATCGCCGAGCCAGGCGGCGCGCAGCAGCAGCAGTGCGGCATGGCTGGCGAAAAAATAGAATGCGATGTCCGCGCGTCGAGAGGCGCCGAGCACCAGGATCGCGAAGAAGCCGGCGAGGCTCGCGAACCAGATCTCCGTCCCCCATTGGCCGGGCGAGATCCACACGCCCTTGGAGCTGAACAGCAGCGCCACGATCGCCAGCCCCGCCGGGTTGAACACGTGCTTGCCGTCGACGCGCAGCACGAATTTCGAGCCGATGGCGATCACGGCTGCCGCCGCATGCAGCCACAGCGCATCGGCGCGCAGCAGCAGGCTGAGCGACAGGCCGGTGATCAGCGGAGACTTGAGATCGAGCGGCGCGCCGGAGATGCGGCAGCAGACCACTTGCGTGAGCAGCGCCATGGCGACCGCGACCACGCTCGCTGCGGGACGCGCGCCGAAATCGATCATGGCGAAATTGATCGCCAGCAGCGTCGCCAATGCCGCGATCTGGAAATAGCGGGCATCGGGCAGCCGCCATGGTCGTGGCTCGGCCTGCATGCAAACCTCCGGGCGTGTCTTGCCGCGCCATTGGTCGCCCGCGAACGGAGACGGGTTCAATCCCGATTTGATCGCGACGGCGCAAGGTGGCAGAAGATGACGACGAGAACGAAGCGGCCGGAGACAGGCCGTACTCAAGAACGACGGGAGCGAAGATGACGGGAACGACGATGGCAGCGGGCACGGTGACGCCGTTCGACGGCATGGACGTGCCGTGGCTGTTGAAGCTGCGCAGCGAGACCCGGCGCGATCATCCGTTCCTGATCTCGGCGCCGTTCGAGGCACCGGCGCGCCGCTGGACCTATGGCGCGTTTCACGAGCGTGTCGGCGCATTGGCGGCCGGGCTGGTCAAGCGCGGCGTCCAGCCCGGCGATGCCGTGCTGATCCATCTCGACAATTGCGTCGAGGCGATGCTTGCCTGGTTTGCCTGCGTCGAGCTGGGCGCGCTCGCCGTCACGACCAACACGCGCTCGGCAGCCGCCGAGATGAGCTACTTCGCGGAGCACTGTCGCGCGGTGGCTGCGATCACGCAGCCGGCCTATGCCGAGATGATCGCAGCGCATTGCCGCGGTCTCAAATGGATCGCCGTGATCTCGCACGATCCGGGTCAGGCGGAGGCGTCGGCCGTCGAACGAGGCGAGCGCTTCGAAGCGCTGTTTGCCGACAGCGCCGATCGGCCGCGGCGGCCGGCCGATCCGCTGGCGCCGTGCAGCGTGCAATACACCTCGGGCACGACATCGCGGCCGAAGGCGGTGCTGTGGACGCATGCCAACGCGCTGTGGGGCGCCAAGGTCAACGCCGTCCATGAGGATCTGCATCAGGGCGACGTGCACCAGACCTATCTGCCGCTGTTCCACACCAACGCGCTGGCCTATTCGATGCTTGCCACACTCTGGGTCGGCGCGACCTGCGTGATCCAGCCGCGCTTCTCCGCGCGCCGGTTCTGGAGCGCGGCGCTCGAGCATGGCAGCACCTGGACCTCGACCATCCCGTTCTGCATGAAGGCGCTGCTCGACCAGGAGGTACCGAAGCATCACAAGTTCCGGCTGTGGGGCACGGCGGTGTCCGAGCCGCCCGCCTTCGCCAAGTTCGGCATCAAGATCATCGGCTGGTGGGGCATGACCGAGACCATCACCCATGGCATCGTCGGCGAGGTCGATCAGCCGAACGCGCCGATGTCGATCGGCCGCGCGGCGCCGGAATACACCATCCGCATCACCGACGATGACGGCCGGCCGACCGAGGTCGGCGCCACCGGCAATCTCGCCATCAAGGGCGTGCCCGGCCTGTCGCTGTTCGCCGAATATCTCTACAACGACGAAGCGACGCGCACGAGCTTCGATGCCGACGGCTTCTTCCTGACCGGCGACCGCGTCACGCGCCTGGCCGACGGCTTCATCAAGTTCGGCGATCGCACCAAGGACATGCTCAAGGTCGGCGGCGAGAACGTCGCGGCGTCCGAGATCGAGCAGGTGATCATCACCGTGCCCGGCGTACGCGAGACCGCCGTCGTCGCCAGGAAGCATCCGATGCTGGACGAGGTGCCGGTCGCGTTCGTGATCCCGCAGCCCGGGATCGCGCGCGACGAACTGCCCGACAAGGTGCTGGCCGCCTGCCGCGCCGGGCTCGCCGACTTCAAGGTGCCGCGCGAGGTCAAGCTGGTCGACGAGATGCCGCGCTCGACCCTCGAGAAGGTCGCAAAGGCCGAGCTGCGCAAGCTGCTGGATTGAGCGCCGCGTCAGCCCATCGTGACGCGGATCGGCAGCTTCTTCGGTCCGTTCACGAACGTTGCCCGCGTCATCAGCACCGGCCCCGCCGGCGACAGCGATGTGAGCCGCGGCAGCAGTTCCTCGAACAGGATGCGCATCTCGAGCTTGGCGAGATGCTGGCCGAGGCAGAGATGCGCGCCATAGCCGAACGCGACGTGGCGGTTCGGCTTGCGGTCACAGCGGAACGTGTCGGGCTGCTCGAACACCGCCTCGTCGCGATTGCCGGACGCGTAGCACAGCATCAGCCAGTCGCCCTTGGCGATCCTGCGTCCGCCGAGCTCGGTGTCGGCGGTGGCGCTGCGCATGAAATGCTTGACCGGCGTCATCCAGCGGATCGCCTCGTCGATGAGGCCCGGGATCAGCTCGGGATTGGCTTTGACGCGCGCGAACTGCTCGGGATCTTCCGCCAGCGCCCAGATCGCGCCTGCCGTGGACGACGACGTCGTGTCGTGACCCGCGGTCGCCACGATCATGTAGTAGCTGGTGCGGTCGTGCAGCGGCATGTCCTCGCCATTGATCCTGGCGTTGGCAATGACGGTGGCGAGATCGTCGCGCGGATGAGCCTTGCGGTCTTCGGTGATGCGCTGGAAGTAGGCGGCGAAATCGGCCACCACCGCCTGCAGCATCGCCGCGAACACCTCGGCCGACAGCGCCTCCCGCACCCGCGCCGTGTCCGGATCCTGCGGGCCGAACAGCTCCTGCGTCAGCTTGAGCATGCGCGGCTCGTCCTCCTCCGGCACGCCGAGAATCTCCATGATCACGTGCAGCGGATAATGGAGCGCGACGTCGGCGACGAAATCGCAGACGCCGCCATTCGCCGCAGCCTTCGCCGCCATGCGGCCGACGGTCGCCCGCGCGATCTCGCGAATGCGCGGCTCGAACTTGGCGATGTTGGCCGGCATGAACCAGCCCTGCGTCAGCGCGCGATATTTCGGATGGTCCGGCGCATCCATCTGCACCAGCGAACGCACGAGATTGGGCTGGCCGGTAATCTTGTGAACGCGCTCCAGCACCGCCTTGTTGGTCAGCGTGGTCGCACGGTCGGCATTGTGGAACAGATCATTCTGACGGCTGATGGCGAGAATGTCAGCGTGCCGCGTCACCACCCAGAACGGATCGAACGCATCGAGCTCGGCCCGCCCGAGCGGATTGTTGGCGCGCAGCCAGCGATAGGCATCATGGATGCGGTGGTCGGCATAACAGGCCGGATCGACCAGCGCGGCGGCGATGTGCCCGGGAATGACCTCGCCGGCCTGTTCGGCTGCGCCCATGCTGCTCCTCCCGCCTTTCACCGATTGGCGGGTAGGATAGTGCGCCTCGGCCGAGATGCACTTGCGTCGAGCGGCTACCCTCGGGCGATGGATGCGCTCTCAGGCGATCGCGTCAATGCGCGCCCATCGCGACCGGGCGGAACGCCTGTAGCAGCTGCTGGTCGAGCTTCGGGCCCATGTTCTCCATGATCTGGAACGCGCGCGCATGGGTGAAGGCCGGCCGATAGGCGCGGTGCTCGATCAGCGCGGCGTAGATGTCCACGATCGTGGTGAGGCGCACGATGTCGCTGATCTGCTCGTTGTGCAGCGCGTCGGGATAGCCGGAGCCGTCGAGGAATTCGTGGTGATGCAGGATGACGTCGAGCATCTCCGGCGGGAAGCCGCCCTGCCGCCACAGCGCCTCGTAGCCGCGGCGCGGATGCTGGCGAAGCAGCGCGATCTCCTCCGCCGTCAGCTTGCCCTGCTTGTCGAGGATCGCGACCGGGATGAACGCCTTGCCGACGTCGTGCAGCAGCGCCGCGCGGACCAGCCGGCGCTGGTCGTCGTCGCGCATGCCCAGATGAATCGAGAAGCCGACCGCAAGGCCGGTCACGAACAGGCAATGCCGATAGGTGTCGTTGTGATGACAGCCGACCACGGTCATCCATTCGCGCAGCGAGGAGTGCTTGATCGCCTTCAGGATCTTGTTCTCGGCCGCGACGATGTCCTCCATCGTCAGATGCGCGCCAGTGGGCAGCTTCTCGAAGATCTTGACCATGATGGCCTGCGCGGCCTCGACGCCGCGATTGAGCAGCTTGCCGCGATCGGTCTCGTCATAGCCGTCGTCGGCGGGAAGCGCCGAGCGGATGCGCTGCAGCACGTCGGCGGGGCTGAACGGCCGCGCGATGGTATCGGTGGCGCCGAGCGCCCATGCCTGCATGGTGGCGTGGTGCAGCGCCTCCGCGAGCACGAACAGCCGCGGCACGTCGCTATAGGCGCGCGACGACAGCTTCTTGCGCACCCGCTGCACGCTCTCGGGCGAACGCAGGTTTATGTCGACGATGACGCCGGAGAAGCGGTTGCCGGGGTTCTCGGGGATTTCGGTGGTCGGCATCATGTCGACGTCGCCGACCGAGCGCAGGATGCGCGCCAGCTCGCTGCTCTGGTCACCGCGATCCGACGCGAGCAGGAGATGGCGCCTGTTCGCGGTCTGGGTCACGGTCTGCTTGGCTGTCGCGCTCATACGTGCTCGCCCCCTGCGGTTTGCTGCCCATGCAAGTTACCGGGATACGGGTTCGTCGCGGCTTAAGCCGATCATTCAAGCTGTATCGTTTCAGGTGAGCGAGACGTTAAGAGGATCATTCAAATCGTGCCGCGCGAGAACCTGACCGCAGCGCAAAAAAGACCCGCCGGAGACGAGCTCCGGCGGTTCCCAGATACAGGAATGGTCTCGCGACGACGCTAGGCCCTCATCGCCGCCTTGACCGCTGCGGCGGTGATCGGCAGCGAGCGCAACCGCGCGCCACAGGCGTTGTAGATGGCGTTGCCGAGCGCTGGCGCGACCACGGTCACCGCGGGCTCGCCGACGCCGGTCGCCTTCTCGCCATTGGCGATCACGGCGATCGCGACCTCCGGCACCTGGCTCATCCGCAGCGGCGTGTAGCTGTCGAAGTTGGTCTGCTCGATGCCGCCGTCTTTCAGCGTCGCCTTCTCGTACATCGCCAGCGACAGCCCCCACAGCGCCGCGCCCTCGACCTGGGCGCGGATGTTGTCGGGATGCACCTGGGTGCCGACATCGGTCGCCACGGTGAGCTTCTTCACCGTGACCGCGCCCGTGGGCGCAACCGCGACATGGGCGACGCACGCCGTCCAGCTCGCCGTGGCACGCTCCTGCGATGAAACGCAGGAGACGCCCATGCCTTCGCCTTGCGGGAGCTTCCTGGCGCCGTAGCCGGACAGGCCCATCGCTGCCAGCAGCGTGTTGCGCAATCGCTGCGCGCCGCCGTCGTTCTTGCCCTTGCCGTCGAGCAGCGCAATGCGGAACTGCGCCGGGTCCTGCCCCGAGGCCACCGCGATCTCGTCGATCATGCTCTCGACCGCCCAGAACGTCCAACCCGGCGCCACCGAACGGAGTTGTCCCGATGGCGTCGCATTATGCGCGAGTTCGTTCTTGATCGCGCGCACATGATGATTGGGCACGGTGTAGAAGAAGTCGGCGCCATTGACCGTGAACGAGTCGAGCGGGCCCTTCTTGTCGACCGAGGGCGACAGGAAGTCCGGGATGCCCCAGCGCGCCGTCGGCCAGGCCGAGACGACGTCATGGCTGAGCGCGATCAGCTTGCCGTTGCTGTCGAGCCCGGCCTTGACCTTCTGGTAAGTGAGCGGCCGCGAGTAGTCCATCGTCATGTCGTTCTCGCGCGAGTAGATCACCTTGACCGGCTTGCCGACCGCCTTGGCCGCCTGCACCGCCGGCACCATCATGTCGGCATCGAGCCTGCGGCCGAAGCCGCCGCCGAGCCAGGCCTGGTGCATCACGACGTATTTCGGATCGATCCCGGCCGCAGCCGCCGCGATCGCGCCGGAACGGGTCGCGAACTGATTGCCGGTGTAGATGTGCAGGATGTCACCCTTGAACTCGGCGGTCGCGTTCATCGGCTCCAGCGGCGCATGGATGTTGATGCTGGTGGTGTACTCCGCCTCCAGCACCTTGGCCGCGCCCGACATCGCTGCAACGGGATCGCCGTCCTTGACGAAGAACTGCCCGGCATCGTCCTGCGCCTGCAGCCGCATCGCCTCGGTGATGATGGTGTCGGTGCTGACATTGGCATAGGGGCCTTTGTCATAGCTGATCTTGAGCGCGTCCGCCGCCTTCCTGGCGTTGGCATAGGTGTTGGCGACCGCCACCACCCAGCCCGAGGTCGAGCCGGTCTTGTCGTCGAGCGTCACCGCCTTGATGAAGCCCGGCACCTTCTTGGCCTCGGAGTCGTCGACCGCCGTGACCGTCGCGCCGAAGCGCACCGGCGGCGTGACGACCTTGCCGTAGACCATGCCCGGCAGCATCGTATCGATGCCATATTTCGCCGTGCCGTTGGTCTTGGAGGGAATGTCGAGCTGCGGCACCGAGACGCCGATCATCGTGTACTGATCGGGCGTCTTCAGCGTCAGCGCCTTCAATTCGTCAGGCGTGAAGCTCTTGGTGATCTTGCCGCTCCTGACGATCTCGGCGTAGCTCATCTGCTTCTTGGACTTCGGATGCATCACGACGCCGTCGCGCACCACGAGTTCGTTGGCCGGCACGCCCATCGCGGTCGCAGCGGCTTCGGTGAGCGCGATGCGGCCCGCGGCGCCGGCGCGGCTCATGGCATCGAAGTTCATCATCGTGCTCCAGCTGCCGCCCGTGATCTGGGCGCCGAGCACGGGATCGTTGAACTTCGGATCGTTGGAGGCGAGCTGGACCCGCATGTCCTTCCAGGCCGCGCCGAGCTCCTCGCAGACGATCTGCGCCATGGTGGACGCAATGTGCTGGCCCATGTCGGCCTTGCCGCAGGTCACTGTGACCAGGCCATCCGGCGCGATCGCATACCAGACGCTGGGTTCGAAATTGGCCGGCGCCGCGGCCGCCAGTGCGCTGTCGGCGAGGCCGGCATAGCCGAGCACGAGGCCGGTGGCGGCGGTGCCGACCAGGAAGGAGCGGCGGCTGAGATCGGTCGCGACCGAGGAATTGGTTTTGACGTGCTGGTTCATGTCGCTCTCCGGTCGCTCGAGTTGGACGCGGTGCGCATTTCGGACGCGGCGCGCTGGATCGCCTTCTGAATCCGCGAATAGGTCATGCAGCGGCAGAGATTGCCGTCCATATGCGCGACGATCTCCTCCTTGGTCGGGCTCGTGGTCTTGGCGAGCAGCGTGGCCGCCTGCATGATCTGGCCGGACTGGCAGTAGCCGCATTGCGGCACCTGCTCGGCGATCCACGCCTTCTGCAAGGGATGATCGCCCTTCTGCGACAGCCCCTCGATGGTCGTGATCTTCTTGTTCGCGACGTCGCCGACCATGGTCTGGCACGAGCGCACGGCCTCGCCGTTGACATGCACGGTGCAGGCGCCGCACAGCCCGGCGCCGCAGCCGAACTTGGTGCCGGTCATCTGCAACTGCTCGCGGATGACCCATAGCAGCGGCGTGTCGTGCGCCGCGTCGACGGACATGGTCCGCCCGTTGATGGTGAGATTGGGCATTTGGTTTCTTCCCCGCCCGGCGTGCGACTTCGCTTACGGCGAAGTTCGGTTTTATCGATTCGCTGGGACCCACCGGATAGATGCCAGCCATCATAAGAATGATCGCGTTGCGACGGCGACGCAACGGGATTTGAACGCCGGCCTGCCACATGAAACGGCATTTGTGTTGTGCAGCGCGAACGATGCTGGGCTGGTGACGCCGGGCACGCTAAGAAGAGATGCAGCCAACGCCGACAGCGAAAGGAGATTTCGGCCCATGAGACCATCCGTACGCATGACGCTGTGCCTGGCTGCGGCCATGCTGCCGAGCCTGTCGGCCGTAAGCCCTGCTGCGGCGGGGCAGACGCTCGGCGTCGCCGACGCGCCTTTCACAGCGATGTTATCCAACGTCACGCCGCTTGCCTTCGGCATGGATGTCGGTGAGACATCGCGCGTGCTGGAGCAGCCGTTGATCTATCTGAACGGCGCGCCCGGCAACGAGACCTTTCTGGCACTGCGTAATCTCGGCGGCAGCGGACTGGTCCCGCACCATCACCGCCTCTACCTGAAGTTCCGCAGGGGACGGCTGACCGGCTGGAAAGAGGACTACGGCACCAACTGGATGTGGCGTTGACGCGCGCCTGACGACCGCAAGAGGACAGAACGTGGGACAAGATATCAAGCTGACGGCATCCGACGGCTTCCAGCTCGGCGCCTATCGCGCCGATCCGACGGGAACTGCAAAGGGCGCGCTGGTCGTCATCCAGGAGATCTTCGGTGTCAACCATCACATCCGCAACGTCTGCGACCGCCTCGCCGCCGCGGGTTACGTTGCCATCGCGCCGGCGATCTTCGACCGCGTCGAGCCCGGCTTCACCTCAGGCTATTCGCCCGACGAGATCGCGGTCGCGCGCAAGTTCGTCGCCAATCCGGATTGGGCGGCCTTTTTGCGCGACACCCAGGCCGCAATCGACGGCGTGAAGAATGTCGGGCCGGTCGGCATCATCGGTTTCTGCCTCGGCGGCAGCATCGCCTATGCGGCTGCGACCAAGCTGTCGGGCCTCCGCGCTGCCGTCGGCTATTACGGCGGCGCTGTCGCGCGGTTCGCCGACGACAAGCCGACGGTGCCGACCCAGCTACATTTCGGCGAGAAGGACGCGGGCATCCCCTTGCGCGACGTCGAGGCCATCAAGGCCAAGCGGCCGGACGTCGAGATCTTCGTCTATCCCGGCGCACAGCACGGCTTCGGTTGCGACGAGCGCGCCAGCTACGACCAGCCGAGCGCCGATCTCGCCTGGACGCGCAGCCTGGCGTTCTTTGCGCAGCACCTGCGCTGAACGTCCAACCACCGTCATTGCGGGGAGCCTCGCGTCACTCAGCGTCGGGTCGACGCAGGTGCTCAGGTAGGCGTTGAGCCGCAATCACTCGTGCGGAGATCAGAACCAGCGCTCGCCGACCTGGATGGTGTCGCCCGGCTTGAGCGAGGTGCCGAGCGGCACCTCGTAGCGCGCGGCTCCGGAAGCATCGGTGTGGGTCAGGGTGACGACGTCGCGCCGCGCCCGAGGCGAGAAGCCGCCGGCGATCGCGATCGCGCTCTCCACCGTCATATTGGGCACGTAGGGGTATTGGCCGGGCGCCTGCACCTCGCCGAGGATGAAGAACGGGCGATAGGCTTCGATCTCGACGGCCACCGAGGGCTCGCGGATGTAGCCGTTGCGCAGCTTGGCGGTGATCTCGGCAGCGAGGCCGGCGGTGGTGCGGCCGCGCGCCGGCACGCTGCCGATCAGCGGCATCGTGATCGATCCGGACGCATCGATCGCATAGGTGTTGGTCAGGCCCTCCTGGCCGTAGACGACGACGCGCAGCTTGTCGCCAGCGTCGAGATGATAGGCGGAGTCGCGGCGCGCCGGCGCATAGCCGGCGGGAACGACATAGGCGCCTGCGCCGGTGGCGGCAGCGAACGAGTTGCGCAGCGCCGGGATCGCCCCGCCCTGCCCGGTGGCGGCAACCGGGCCGGTGGAAGGCGTTCCATAGGCCATCGCGTCGAGATCGCTCTGCGGCTGGACGGCAGCGACGGGGGAGATCGTCTGCATGCAGCCCGACAACAGGATCGCGGACAGGACGGCAATGACCGGAACAAACAACGCGCGCACTCGAACAATCCTTGAATGAGGATGTGCGCTAGTCATGCGCGGTTAAGGTTAACAAACCGTTGGCGCGTGTAGTCCCCGTCGCAAGCGGGCGACGGTCAAAGCCGCCCGAAAAAATCCCCCTCCCACGGCGTGGGAGAGGGATCCAATGTTCACCGTGATCGGGCGCGCTCAGCCTGCCTATGCGCTCACGCCGACTCCGATCGGGCACGCGACGCCCGTTCCGCCCAGGCCGCAATATCCGGCCGGATTCTTGGCCAGGTACTGCTGATGATAATCCTCGGCGAAATAGAACGGCCCTGCCGGGACGATCTCCGTCGTAATCGCTCCGAGCCCCTTGGCGCGCAGCGCCGACTCGTAGGCCGTCTTCGACGCCTCGGCCGCCTCGCGCTGCGCGTCGCTGAACGTGTAGATCGCCGAGCGATATTGCGTGCCGACGTCGTTGCCCTGACGCATGCCCTGGGTCGGGTCGTGGCTCTCCCAGAACGTCTTCAGGAGGCGCTCGTAGGACATGATCTTGGGATCGAACACCACCAGCACGACTTCCGTGTGCGCCGTCTGCCCCGAGCACACCTCCTCGTAGGTCGGGTTTGGCGTATGGCCTCCGGCATAGCCGACGGCGGTGACGTGGATGCCGTCACCGAGCTGCCAGAACTTGCGCTCCGCGCCCCAGAAGCAGCCGAGCCCGAACACGGCCTGCTCGAGGCCGTCCGGATAGGGCGGCAACAGGCGGCGACCGTTGACGAAATGCGTCGCGGCGGTGGGGATCGGCTGGGCGCGGCCGGGCAGCGCCTCGGCGGCAGACGGCATGACAGGGGCTTTGCGCATGAAGAACATGGGATGTCTCCGCTCATGGCCAGCGCCCGCGGGACGGCCCACGGCGCGATGACCTCTTGTCAGGGGAATATATAGGGCTCTACGGGTCCGGCAGTAGCGCTGTTACGCCGCGCCAGCGGTTCCCGCGCCGCGCTGCCAGCGGAATCCAAGACAGCTGCCGGCGCGGCGAGACGAACAGCCGCGCTCAGTCGCGCCCGTAGCCGATGAGCGGCTTGCGCGGCCGGAACAGCAGCATCAGCAGGATTCCGAGCAGGCCAAGCACCGCAAACACTGGCTGGTCCAAAAATACCTTGACGATCCACTCCCACAGGAACGGGGCCTTGGCCTCGATCCAGGCCTTGAAGGCGGCCTGGCTCGCCTGGTGGACGTCGTTCCAGAGCTGGCCGAAACGGGTGAACTGCAGGGTCTGGTCGGCCACCCAGCGCGCGCCGTCATAGACCAGGAAGATGAAGCTTCCGGCCAGCAGCAACAGCCCTACCAGACGGAAAAAACCGCGGATCATGCCTCACCTGCCCTCTCTCGCTCGCCCTTGCGGGCAGCAAGGCCATAGCGGGGGCCCCGCAGAAATTCAACCTCGTCAGGGGCTTAGAACCGGGTTTTGGTCGATTCCGGCCGCCGCGGGCCGCTCCGAGACCGTTGACGCTCGGCAGGGCTGCCCCTATAAGGTCGCCATTGGCGGTGGGCGCAATCCCGCCGCCGCTGTTCTTTGAGCAGCGCCGATCCGCCGAGCACCCGCTCCGGTCATGGCATTCTCAGAGAGGCGTCCGAACAACCCACCGCGTCGATGGGGCCGCGTCAAGCGGGCCGCGCGCGTACCCGCAAGAGCGGCGACTGCTCGCCGCCGAAGGATATTTGAGAGCATGGCCAACACGACTTCCGCGAAGAAGGCGACGCGCAAGATTGCCCGCCGCACCATCATCAACAAGTCGCGCCGCACCCAGATGCGCGGCGCGGTTCGCTCCGTCGAGGACGCGATCAAGAAGGGCGATCGCGACGCCGCGCTGAAGGCGATGGCCAATGCCGAGCCGCAGCTGATGCGCGCCGCGCAGCGCAACATCATTCACAAGAACAACGCGAGCCGCAAAGTGTCGCGCCTCACGCATCAGATCGCCAAGCTCGCGAAGTGACGCTGACGATCGGCTGACGAACTATCAAGATGCAAACAGCCCGGCTCGCGCCGGGCTTTTCTTTTGTACCATCTTCAATTGCGCGTTCGGCTGTCGCGCATCCCTCCATCGCTCGCCGCGCCTTCTCCATTTGATGGTCACATCTTGATGGTGATATCGCATCGCGAATACGATCTTCGCGCGTGGTGGAACCCGCGCGATGTCGTGCGCGCCTGACACATGTTCCGTCGGAACTACACGAAGTTCCGTATTTTTACGCAGTGACAATATTGTCTCATCTGAAACAGCTGCGAATCTGCGCGCCGCGCTTGCGCATCGATGTCAAGAGCGCGCGATGCGCCGCTCACTTTGCGCACCGCGCATCGCGGGAGTTACCCGCTTCGAGCAATCGCGAAAAACATCGTTTCGAAAATGACTTAAGTGCATAGCGCGACCAAGTGATTGGAAAAGCGGGTGAGGCCGGTCGAAACATAAAAAAATTATGAAGAAATTTTGGGCAGACGATGTTGTTTGTCACATCCGAGATTCCTCGCGATGATTCAAAACGTTGCTTTCTTAACGCGCAACACCGCGTCGCAACCGCTGCGAAGACTCGTAACGCGTGCTCCGATCTTATGGATTGCGAGTCCTGACGCATCGTGTATTTCTTTAATCACTCGCGGCGCCCACGATCTTGAGACCAGCGCGGTTTTAGAAACGGGGCGGACGTGCAAATCGGCGGCGGTGTGCGCGTTGGCGACGCTTTCCAAAGCGATGGCCGGATCTGTACCCATAGCAATATGGGGAACGATCGAACTTTGTCGAAATTTCTCGGGCGCAGCATCATCGTTGCGCCGCTTTGAACAAGAGAAATACGACATCGGTCGACCCGGCTGGAGCTCGTGGCGGCTTCGCTCACCGAGTGGACAAGTTGGACGGGGATGTACGGCGGTGCGGCTGAATCTTGGGGTTCGGGCGCGGCGGCATTGGGATGACAACTTGCCGTGAGCAATCACGGCAGGGCGGGGAGGTTGCATGTTTTACGGACACATTGCGAGCACACACTATAGGCTGGTTCCGGACAACGCACCCTTGGCGGTCAACACTGAAGTGATCGACATCTCCAGCCCGGCCATTGCCAGCACGGCGATCGGCCCTCCCGCGTCCATCGCGCATCTGAGTATGCGCTGACCTCGCGGAGAAGCTTCTTCCACCAGCATTGATGGCCCGACGGCGTCCACGCCGAACGGCGAGCCATGTCTGGAGTTGAGCCTCCGCTCGAGGTCTCGCTGCGGCACACGTGTCCTTTCACGGGACGTCTGCCCGGCGATCACACGACACCACCACTCAATTCGAAAAGTTGCGACTGCCATGACAAATTCGGAACAGGAACGCTGGTCTCGCGTGAAGGGTCGGCTGCGCTCGACCGTCGGCGAGGACGTCTATACGAGCTGGTTCGCGCGGATGGACCTCGAAGCCGTCCAGGACGAAAGCGTTCATCTGTCGGTGCCGACGCGTTTCCTGAAGAGCTGGATCCAGGCGCATTATGCCGAGCGCGTGCTGTCGTGCTGGCAGGCCGAGATGCCGGAGGTGCACCGTATCGATCTGTCCGTTCGCACCGCGATGCGCTGCGCGGCGCCGGTCAAGGAAGCTCCCGTCGCCGTCGAAGCCCGCCGCGCCGAACGCAACGACGCCAGGCCGGCGACCAGCGCCGACGCGCGAACGGCGTCGGCTGCGGCTTCGCTCGCCACGAGCCATGATGCGCTCGGCGGCTCGCCGCTCGATCCGCGGCTGACCTTCGCCAGCTTCGTCGTCGGCCGCGCCAACACGCTGGCCCATGCGGCGGCGCGCCAGGTCGCCGACGGTCGCCGCGGCGATCCCGTGATGTTCAACCCGCTCTACATCCATGCCGGTGTCGGGCTGGGCAAGACGCATCTGCTGCAGGCCGTGACCTGGGCCGGCAACGCCGGCGGCGAACGCAAGGTGCTGTACCTCACCGCCGAGAAATTCATGTACGGCTTCGTCGCAGCGCTGAAATCGCAGACGGCGCTGGCCTTCAAGGAGGCGCTGCGCGGCATCGACGTGCTGGTGATCGACGACCTGCAGTTCCTGCAGGGCAAATCCACCCAGGCGGAGTTCTGTCATACGCTGAATGCGCTGATCGACGCGGGGCGTCAGGTTGTGATCGCAGCCGACCGGCCGCCGTCCGACCTCGAAAGTCTCGATGATCGCGTCCGCTCGCGGCTTGCCGGCGGCCTCGTCGTCGAGATGGCAACTTTGGGCGAGGATCTGCGCCTCGGCATTCTCAAGTCGCGCGTCGCGGCGGCCCGCGCCCATCATGCGAGCTTCGACGTGCCGGAGCCGGTGCTCGACTATCTCGCCCGCTCCATCACCCATAACGGCCGCGATCTCGAGGGCGCGATCAACCGCCTGCTGGCGCATTCCAAGCTCAACAACCAGCCGGTCACGCTCGACATGGCCGAGCGCGAGGTGCGTGACCTGGTGCGGCCGCAGGAACCGAAGCGCATCAAGATCGAGGACATCCAGCGCGTCGTGGCGCGGCAGTACAACGTCAGCCGCTCCGACCTCCTGTCGTCGCGCCGCACCGCCAACGTGGTGCGCCCGCGCCAGGTCGCGATGTACCTCGCCAAGACGCTGACCCTGCGCTCGCTGCCCGAGATCGGCCGCCGCTTCGGCGGGCGCGACCACACCACCGTGCTGCATGCGGTGCGCAAGATCGAGGCGCTCGTCGGCAAGGACGTCGCGCTGAACGACGAAGTCGAGTCGCTGAAGCGCCAGTTGCAGGATTAGAGGGCACGCACGGCCAGGGGAGCGGACAGAAGGTTCGCCCCCAGCCGGGCCGTTGTCCCGGCCGTTCGACGCTGTCCTCGGACGTCATGCTCGGCCCCCGCCTCCGGGTCACGGAAGAGCCTGCCGAAACATGGGAAATCGGCTCCGCATCCCTTGCGCTTGAGCCCCATCCGCGCCACTTTACGCCTCCCCCTCACGCTCCTGGACGCTGGCCAAGCGCCGTTCGGGCGCGAGGTGCCATCGGCCGCGGCGCTGCTATAGCCCGCCGGCATTCCAGGACAAGCTCAGTTGGAACGGGCGGGTATAATACAATGAAGGTGACCGTCGAACGCGCACAGCTCCTGAAGTCGCTGGGCCACGTCCATCGTGTGGTCGAGCGCCGCAACACCATCCCGATCCTGGGCAATGTGCTGGTGCGCGCCGAGAATGCCCGGCTGTCGCTGCGCGCGACCGATCTCGATCTCGAAGTGACGGAAACCCTGGCTGCCGAGACCGCCACCGCGGGCTCGACCACAGTTCCGGCGCATATGTTCTACGACATCGTCCGCAAGCTGCCGGACGGCTCGCAGATCGTGCTGGAGAGCGACGGCGAGCGCGCGGTGCTCGCGATCCGCGCCGGCCGCTCCAAGTTCACCTTGCAGACGCTGCCGGAGAGCGACTTCCCGGATCTCGCCGCAGGCGACATGACGCATGCGTTCGGGGTTCCCGCCAAGGACATCAAGAGCCTGATCGACCGCACGCAGTTCGCGATCTCCACCGAGGAGACGCGCTATTACCTGAACGGCATCTATCTGCACGCCGGCGGCACCGCCAAGCAGCCGACGCTGCGCGCCGTCGCCACCGACGGTCACCGCCTCGCCCAGGTCGACCTGCCGCAGCCGGCCGGCGCCGCCGAGATGCCCGGCGTGATCGTGCCGCGCAAGACCGTCGGCGAGGTGCAGCGGCTGATCGAGGACAATGACAGCGAGATCAGGATCGAGCTGTCGCAGGGCAAGATCCGCTTCACCTTGGGGCAGGTGGTGCTGACTTCGAAGCTCATCGACGGCACCTTCCCGGATTACGGCCGCGTCATTCCGCAGAACAACGACAAGGAGCTGGTCGTCGACAAGGCCGATTTCGCCGCCGCCGTCGACCGCGTCTCCACCATTTCCTCCGAGCGCGGCCGCGCCGTGAAGCTGGCGCTGGCGCCCGGCAAGCTGGTGCTGTCGGTGACCAATCCGGATTCCGGCAGCGCGACCGAAGAGCTCGAGGTTGAATACGCCGCCGACGCGCTCGATATCGGCTTCAACTCGCGCTATCTGCTCGACATCGCTGCCCAGATCGAGGGCGAGGTCGCCGTGCTCCGGCTCGCCGATCCAGGCTCGCCGACATTGATCCAGGACCGCGACAACAGGAATGCGTTGTACGTGCTGATGCCGATGCGGGTGTGAGGCGAGACTTCTGCGAGATCGAGTTTAACCCGTCATGGCCGGGCTTGACCCGGCCATCCATCCTTACAAATGGCCTACTGGGTTTACATCCTCGCGAGCAAGCCGGGCGGCACGCTGTATGTCGGCGTGACCAATGATCTCGTCCGGCGCGTCTATGAGCACCGCGAAGGTCTCGCCGAGAGCTTTACGCGCCGCTATGGCATCAAGCGCCTCGTCTATTTCGGGGCGCATGAAACAATCGCGGCGGCGCTGCAACGTGAGAAGAACATCAAGCACTGGTCACGCGAATGGAAGGTCGACTTGATCGTCGCAAACTACCCGGACTGGCGCGATCTCTATGATGAAATGGTCCGCTGACGCGGACGATGGATTGCCGGGTCAAGCCCGGCAATGACAGAACTGGGCTTGCAACTCCACCCCATGACCCCCTCCCGCATCCACCGTCTCGCGCTGACGCATTTTCGCAGCTATCGCGCTGCCAGCGTCAGCGTGCAGGCGGACATGGTCGCGCTGGTCGGGGCCAACGGCGCCGGCAAGACCAATTGCCTGGAGGCGATCTCGTTCTTCGCGCCGGGCCGCGGCCTGCGCCGTGCCACCCTGGAGGACGTCGCCGACAACCAGGGCGACGGGTCGTGGGCGGTCTCGGCGGAGGTCGAGGGCGCGCTGGGGCTGACGACCTTCGGCACCGGCATCGAGCCGCCGCGCAGCGATGCGAACACAACACGCCGCTGCCGCATCGACCGCGAACCGGTCGGCTCGGCCGCCGCCTTCGGCGATCACATCCGCATGGTGTGGCTGACGCCTTCGATGGACGGCCTGTTCATGGGCGCGGCCTCCGAGCGGCGGCGCTTCTTCGACCGCCTGGTGCTCGCGATCGACAGCGAGCATTCGAGCCGGGTGTCGGCGCTGGAGCGCTCGCTGCGCTCGCGCAACCGGCTGCTCGAGGTCCGCAATTTCGACGATCATTGGTGTGACGCGATCGAGCGCGAGACCGCGGAGCTCGCGGTCGCCGTCGCCGCGAGCCGCGGCCAGACCGCGGTGAAGCTCGCCGCGATGCTGCGCCAGCGCGGACAAGCCTCGGCGTTCCCGTCCGCCGAGATCGCGCTCGACGGCTGGATGGAGAATGCGCTGCTGAGCGAGCCGGCCCTCGCCGTCGAGGACCGCTATCGCGCTGTCCTGCGCGACAATCGCGCGCGCGATGCCGCCGCCGGCCGCACGCTCGACGGTCCGCATCTCACCGATCTCCATGTCGTCTATGCGCCGAAGAGCATGCCGGCGCGCGACGCGTCGACCGGCGAGCAGAAGGCGCTGCTGATCGGCCTCATCCTTGCGCATGCGACCTTGGTCGCCGAAACCACCGGCATCGTGCCGATGCTGCTGCTCGACGAGATCGTCGCCCATCTAGATCCCGGCCGCCGCACCGCTTTGTTCGCCGAGCTCGGCACGCTCGGTGCCCAGGTATGGCTGACCGGCGCCGATCCCGCGGCGTTTGCCGAACTACGCGAGCTCGGCGAGATCTTCGACGTCGAGGCGGGGCGGATCAGCGCGCGGCGGTAGCTCATTCCGCCGTTGAACCTATCAGTTCGCCGGCTCGACTAGTTGTCGTTGGATGGCACGCCGGCGCCAACCGCTCTCCTCCAGCGCCCGAGGGCACAAGCGCCCCGAACTCGAAATCCCGGAGATCGATGATGTCAGAGCTTTGGCAGCAGGCCATCGCCGCGCCGCGGCTGCGTCGGTTTGCGTGCGGGCTGTTGCTGCTCGCGAGCTGTGCCGGACCTGCGCGCGCCGACGACGCCATCGTCGACGTCCACGCGCTGCCGCGGCTCGAGGGTGCGGTGGAAGACACGTCGCATCCCGATCGCTACCGCGCCATCTATCGTCTGCCGGCGCCTGTCGCAGCGGCCAATGCCGCCACGCAGCAGTTGCTCAGCGCCGACGGCTGGGTGCGCTATGTCAGGCCGCTCGAAGAGCGCAATCCGACGCTCAACTACAAGAAGGGCAAGCAGGGGCTCCTGGTCTTCTTCACAGGCAGCGCCGGCCGCGCCGGGCAGTCGGAGGTGACCTACTCGCCGCAGCGGATCTACGCCAATTTGCCGTTCCCCGATGGCGCTGCTGACATCGTGTTCGACGAGACGCGGCCTTATCTGTCATGCATCGCGCCGATGACGCTGGATGCGGCGCTGACCTTGTTCCGCAAGGAGATGTCCGCCCTCGGCTGGCAGCCGCTGACGGCCGAGGCCGCCGCGCGCTGGCCCAATGCCGATCTGGGCGAGACCGCGCCGGGCGGCGTGCGCGCCTTCTACGGCCATGACGACGGCGACGGTTATCGCCGGCAGAATCCGGTGATGCTGACGCTGACCCGGCGCGACGACGGCCGGACCCATGTCGAGATCCGGATCGCGCCATTCGCGCTGCCCTCCACCCTCGAAGCCGGCGACGACCACGCCGGCCTGCCGATGCCGAAGCCGACCAAGTGGTCGCAAAGCCTCGGCAGCGCGGCCTCGCCGAGCCGCCAGGCCAATGGCGCCGTCATCGCCGAGCTGCCCGCCGTGCTCGCCTTCTACACGCGGGAGATCCCTGCGCGCGGCTGGCGGATCGAGACGGCCGGTCCGGGAATGCCGGACGAGGTCACGCTCAAGGTCGTCGCGCCTGAGGACACCGGGACGCTGAAGCTGTCCCGCAAGTACGATCTCACCATGGTCGAGCTGTCGATGCGCACCACCGAAGCCGCCCTGGCCGCCCGCGCCAAGGCGAAGAAGGACGCCGACGACAGGTTCATGGCGGATACCGCCGCGATAGCCAAGCAGGTGATCGCCGCCGACGAGGCGCGCCGCGCCGTGCAGGCCGGCGCCATGTCGGATGCGCCCGTGAAGCCGCTGGCCGGCAATCCGGCGCCGATCGCGCTGCCCGAGACCGCCGAGGCCGTGAGCTTCGATGGCGACCGGGGACAGCTCGCGTTCAAGTCGGCTTCGTCGGTGAAGACACTCGCCGGCTTCTTCCGTTCCACGTTGAAGACGGCCGGCTGGAAGGAGGCGCCGACCGTGATCGACAATCCGACCATGGCGCGCCTGGAGTTCTCGGCGAAGGGCAAGTCGGTGGCGTTCACGATCATGCAGATGGGCCCCAAGGTGAACGTCACGGCCGACGGCACCGGCCTGCTCGCCGCCGCCAGGCCTTCGGCCGAGGCCCGACCGGCCAAGGACGCGACGCCGCTCGAGGCCGATCCCGACTCGGCGCTGCCGGTGCCGAAGCAGCACAGCGCGACCGCGCTGTCGCGGTCCAGGGCGCCGGGAATGGACACGCCGCTGCGGCTGGAGCTGGAGGCCAGCGTCCCGGCCGAGCTCGGTGCCGTCACGGCCTTCTACCGCGCCGAGCTGACCAGGCTCGGCTGGCGGGAGAAGCCCGAGGACGCGCAGGCCAGCCCCGATCGGGTCCGGCTCACCTTTACCTCGTCGCAGGGACCCGCCGTGCTCACGCTCGGGCGCGCCAAAGGCGAGACCTCGGTCAACCTGGTGCAAAGGAATGCAGAAGCGGCGGCCAAGGCCGGCATCCTGCCGAAGCCTGGCCGGGCCAAGCTGATGCTCGGCAATATCGGCGACACCGACGCCGTGCTGACCATCAACGGGCAGACGATCGGGATCGCGGCCGGCACCGGCAGCCCGCAATCGCCCAACGGCCCGCTGCTCGACCTGCCGCCAGGCAAGCACCGCTACGAGCTGAAGATCGCCCGCCGGCCCGCCGTGATCGACACGCTGGAGCTCGCCGCCGGCGATGCCTGGGGCCTCATGGTTGGCCCGGGTGGCACCGCCCTGCCGCTCCCGCTCTACTGAGGCGGCACCTGCCGCGTCACGCGTGACTCGTGCCCTGAATCGCACGCGAAAGCGCCCCGCCGCACGCCTCAAAACCAGCCACGGGAATGGCCTGAATCCGGCTTTCGGAGGGGACGAAAACGACCCTCGCCAGGCCTTGAAAAACCGTTAAAAAGCGCTATCTCTTCAATGTCTTACGACGGGCCACTTTGCGCTAGGCGCGTGGCTCCTTTCGTGAGAGAAAGAGCGCTCTCGGCATGCGATCTGCAATGCCGATTCGACCACCCCTTCCGAAGGCCCCACATGACCGAACCCGCCCGGCAAACCATCGCCGACAACGAGCCTGCAACCGCGAACGAATACGGCGCAGAATCGATCCGGGTGTTGAAGGGCCTGGATGCCGTGCGCAAGCGCCCGGGCATGTATATCGGCGATACCGATGACGGCTCCGGCCTGCATCACATGGTCTACGAAGTCGTCGACAACGCGATCGACGAGGCGCTGGCTGGTCACGCCACTGCGGTCGAGGTGGTGCTCAATCCGGACAATTCGGTCACCGTGCGCGACGACGGCCGCGGCATTCCCGTGGACATTCACAAGGGCGAAGGTGTGTCCGCCGCCGAGGTCATCATGACCCAGCTGCACGCCGGCGGAAAGTTCGACCAGAACTCCTACAAGGTGTCCGGCGGACTGCACGGCGTCGGCGTCTCGGTCGTCAACGCGCTGTCGAGCAAGCTGCAGCTTCGGGTCTGGCGCGACGACAAGGAGCATCTCATCGAGTTCGCCCATGGCGACGCGATTGCGCCGCTGAAAGTGGTTGGCGAGGCCAAGGGCAAGCGCGGCACCGAGGTGACGTTCCTGGCCTCGACGGAGACCTTCAAGAACGTCGAATACGACTACGCGACGCTCGAGCATCGCCTGCGCGAGCTCGCCTTCCTCAATTCCGGCGTCAACATCGTGCTCTCCGACATGCGCCACGCGGTCGAGAAGCGCGAGGAGATGCATTACGACGGCGGCGTCGAGGAGTTCGTCAAATATCTCGACCGCAACAAGAAGGCGATCGTTCCGGCGCCGATCATGGTGCGCTCGGAGGTCAACGGCATCACGGTGGAAGCTGCGCTGTGGTGGAACGACAGCTATCATGAGAACGTGCTGTGCTTCACCAACAACATCCCGCAGCGTGACGGCGGCACCCATCTCGCCGGCTTCCGCGGCGCGCTGACGCGCCAGGTCAACGGTTACGCCGAGGCCAATGCGAAGAAGGAGAAGATCGCGCTGACCGGCGACGACTGTCGCGAGGGTCTCACCGCCGTTCTTTCCGTGAAGGTGCCGGATCCGAAATTCTCGTCGCAGACCAAGGACAAGCTGGTGTCCTCGGAAGTGCGTCCCGTGGTCGAGAACGTTCTGAACGAGGCGCTCGCGGCCTGGTTCGAGGAGCATCCGGGCGAGGCCAAGACCATCGTCGGCAAGGTGATCCAGGCCGCGGCGGCACGCGAGGCCGCGCGCAAGGCGCGCGAGCTGACCCGCAAGAGCCCGCTCAGCGTCTCCTCGCTGCCCGGCAAGCTCGCCGACTGCCAGGAGAAGGATCCGGCCAAGTCCGAGCTCTTCATCGTCGAGGGTGACTCGGCCGGCGGCAGCGCCAAGCAGGGCCGCAACCGCGAGTTCCAGGCGGTGCTGCCGCTGCGCGGCAAGATCCTCAACGTCGAGCGCGTGCGCCCCGACAAGATGCTGTCGAGCGAGCAGATCGGCACCCTGATCACCGCGCTCGGCACCGGCATCAGCGACGAGTTCTCGATCGACAAGCTGCGCTATCACAAGATCATCGTGATGACGGACGCCGACGTCGACGGCGCCCACATCCGCACTCTGCTGCTGACCTTCTTCTACCGGCAGATGCGCGAGATCATCGATCGCGGCCACCTCTACATCGCCCAGCCGCCGCTCTACAAAGTCACGCGCGGCAAGTCCGAGCAGTATTTGAAGGACGAGCGCGCGCTCGAGGACTATTTGATCGGCACCGGCCTCGACGATTGCGTGTTCAAGACGGCGGAAGGCGAGGAGCGCAAGGGGCGTGACCTCCTGGCGCTGGTCGAGGAAGCGCGTCTCGTCCGCAACATCCTGCGCAACCTGCACACGCGCTACGACCGCAAGGTCGTCGAGCAGGCCGCGATCGCCGGCGTGCTGCGCCCGGACATCACCCGCGACATCCCGACGGCGGACGCCGCGGCCGCCTACATCGCAAAACGGCTCGACGTGCTGGCCGACGAGGTCGAGCGCGGCTGGATCGGCCACTTCGTCGAGGGCCAGGGCTTCACCTTCGAGCGCACCGTGCGGGGCGTCAAGGACGTCGCCGTCATCGACGACGCATTGCTCGCGTCCGTCGATGCCCGCAAGCTGGACGAATATGCGGCCCGCCTGCAAGAGGCCTATGCGAAGCCCGGCGCCTTGCGCCGTGGCGACGTCCAGACCGTGATCCATGGCCCGGTCGATTTGTTCGAGGCGGTCACCGATGCCGGCCGCAAGGGCATCAACATGCAGCGTTACAAAGGCCTCGGCGAGATGAACCCGCAACAGCTCTGGGAGACCACGCTCGACACCGAGGCCCGTACGCTGCTCCAGGTGAAGGTCAAGGAGGTCGACGAGGCCGACGACATCTTCACCAAGCTGATGGGTGACGTGGTCGAGCCGCGCCGCGAGTTCATCCAGGACAACTCGCTGTCGGCCAACGTGGACGTGTAGTCGCGACGTCCAGCCCGAGGATACTCCGCACTGGCGCGATAGACGACCAGGCGCACCCTGAGTCTGCGGAGCAGTGGCCTGCCCATCCCTTCCGTGTTAATTCCGTTGAAGATCGATGTTCCGCTTTCGCCGGTCCCCGGGCGAATCACCATCTCAGAACGGACTTTTCGCGCATGGCGCCCATTCAATACATCGTCGAGGGGGGTCACCGGCTCAAGGGCGCGATCGAGCCGTCCGGCAACAAGAACGCCGCGCTGCCGATCATCGCCGCCGCGCTGCTGACCGAGCATCCGGTCACGCTCGACAACGTGCCGCGCATCCGCGACACCGAGACGCTGGTCGAGCTGGTGCGCTCGGTCGGCGCCTCCGCCGAATGGCGCGGCCGGAACAGGCTCACGATCCATGCCAAGGAGATCCGCGCCGCGGACCTCGATCCGGACCTCTGCGCGCGCATCCGCGCGTCGATCCTGCTGGCAGGGCCCCTGCTCGCCCGCTGCGGCGAAGTGGCGCTGCCGCCGCCAGGCGGCGACGTCATCGGCCGCCGCCGCCTCGACACCCATTTCCTCGCCTTCGAGCAGCTCGGCGCCACCGTCACCGCGACCGACAGGATCGAGCTGCGCGCCTCCGGCCTCAAGGGCGCCGACGTCTTCCTGGACGAGCCCAGTGTCACCGCGACCGAGAACGCGTTGGTGGCCGCGGTGGCCGCGCATGGCACGACTTACTTGCGCAACGCCGCCTCCGAGCCGCACGTCCAGGATCTCGCCCATTTCCTGGTCGCGCTCGGGGCCAACATCGAGGGCATCGGCACCAACACGATGGTGATCCATGGCGCCAGCACGCTGGGCCAGGCGAGCTACTCGATCCAGCCCGATCACATCGAGGTCGGCTCGCTGATCGGGCTCGCCGCGGTGACGCGCTCTCCCTTACGCATCGTGCGCGCCGGCACCGAGCATCTACGCTCGATCCGCATGGGCTTCGAGCGGCTCGGCATCGTCTGCGAGGTTGCCGGCGACGATCTCATCGTGCCCTCGGAGCAGACGCTGCGGATCAAGGACGATTTCGGCGGCCACGTGCCGAAGCTGGAGGACCAGCCCTGGCCGGCCTTTCCCGCCGACCTGATGTCGATCGCACTCGTCACCGCCACGCAATGCGAGGGCGTGATCCTGATGTTCGAGAAGATGTTCGAGTCACGGATGTTCTTCGTCGACAAGCTGATCTCGATGGGCGCGCGCATCGTGCTGTGCGACCCGCACCGCGCCATCGTCGCCGGCCCGAGCCGCCTGCGCGGCGCCCGCGTCGTCTCCCCCGACATCCGCGCCGGCATGGCCATGCTGCTGGCCGCGCTGTGCGCCGAGGGGACCTCGTATATCGACAATGCCGACCAGATCGAGCGCGGCTACGAACGCATCGACGAGCGGCTGAATGCGCTGGGCGCCAAGATCACGCGCGTTCCGGAACGCGGACGGTAGCGCTATTCGCGCAGGATCTCTCCGCCGTCATTGCGAGCAGCGCTATGGCATTCGCGTGCTGGCTTCGCGGACATCCGTGTGCGATGATGCTTCGTATCGCGCACAGCGCGGGAACAACCGTGACATGTGAGGCTCATTGCACATGGCCATCAGCGAGATCACTCCCAACGTCGACCGTACCAGATGGCTCGCCGGCGCGGAGTTCGCTGATGCATTTCGCATCGCGATTGACGAGCCGGCCATCGATGCCCGCACGGCGGCCGAGCGCATGCTCGGTCACGCGCCCTGGTGGATGGCGGCGCTCCTGAAGCTCCGTAACCTGCTGGTCAGACCCTTCGGTCTGAAGACCTCGGGCGCGGACCCAGGCAACCCACGTCCTCTGATCGGGATGTTTCCTGTCGTGGACGAAACGCCGCAACGAATCGTGCTCGGCTTCGACGACAAGCATCTGGATTTTCGTGTCCTGGTCGACGTGGTCTCTCATCGCGCGACCACGCAAGTAACAGCGAGCACTCTGGTGCAGACCCACAACGCTCTCGGCCGCGTCTATCTCGCCGTGATAAAGCCGTTTCACCGCCTCGTCGTGAAGGCGATGCTCCGGCAGGTCGCAACGGCCGCCTGATTCCGCGCAAGTCTTCGACCCGCCGCCGCGCCGGCTCTCCGTCCCCGGATTGAATACTCCGCAAGCAATGACGGAGAACGCATCGAACCGCGCGGCAGCCCAGCCGAGCCACCACGTTGCGTCTTGCCGGTTTTCAGAATTTTTCGCTTGCTTCTATTTCGAAAATCAGAAACAATGCACCCGTCCCGTCCTCATGAGAGGGGCGCTTCGCGATCGTCACGGACCGTTGAGGGTGGGATGCGATGGATGCGGCGGCTCACAGCGCGCACTTGGGGTTTCCTCGAGGCTGGCGCGTGGACGAAGGGGCTGTCGCATACGGCGAAATCGTATGGTCCTGGCCTCCCGATGCTGAGGTCAAGCCGGCGGGCGATCCGCAGGTGACGGGGGCAAACAAGCCCGGTCCCCGGGGAGAGTACGTATAAGCCGTTCCAACCATGGCGCAGGGAAGGCCGGATGTGCGGCCCACCTGTGGTGACTGCCGCCTGCTACTTCTTTTGCAGGCGGGCCATGGGTGTGGTCAAGCACCCGGCCTTCCCTGCCCCTCTTCCTGTTCGAGGGGAGCAAATCGAGCATCACCCGGGCACGGCGTGCCGCGGGAACGCGTGTGGCCGTCCGATCCGATCTGGTTTGGCACGAGAGCAGTTCTCGACCTCCATCGCGAACCCAAGCTCCAACGATGACGTTGCCGCGACGCTCTCGTCTCGCACCGCCCAGGACGACGACGGCGTGATGTGCACGTCACTGCGGGGACTGCTATAGCCTCGATCATGACCTCGACAGCTGGAACCGACCACGCGCCGCCGCCGGCCGCGCCGACATCTTCTCTCGCCCTCGAACTCTGGGAGACGGTCCGCCTGGCCGCGCCGATGGCGCTGACGCAGCTGTCGCAGATCGCGATGATGTCGACCGATCTCGCCTTCATCGGCCGGCTCGGCGGCGATGCGGTTGCAGCGGCGGCGTTAGCGGGCACCGTCTACTTCGTCGGCTCCACCTTCGGCATGGGTCTGATGTCGGCGGTGGCACCGCTCGCCGCGCAGGCGTTCGGGGCGGCCGACGCCGGGCTGGTCCGGCGCGCGCTGCGTGTCGGGCTGTGGGCCGGGCTGTTCATCGCGTTGCCGATCATGCTGATCGCGCTGAACGGCGAGATCATCCTGCTCGCACTCGGACAGGCGCCGGACGTGGCGCATCTCGCGCAGGACTATCTCGCCGGTCTCGCCTGGGGGATCGCGCCGATGCTGTGGTTCCTGGCGCTGCGCAGCTTCATGGGCGCCGTCAACCGCCCCGAGCCGGTGCTTTGGATCACCCTGGCCGCGATCCCGCTCAACGCGCTGCTGGTCTATCCGCTGCTCTACGGCCACTGGGGTTTTCCGCAGCTCGGCCTGACCGGCGTCGGCCTCGCCACCTCGACCGTCAACCTCGGAACGTTTCTTGCCGGTCTGTGGTTCGCCGCGTTGCGCCCGCCGTTCCGCGACTATCATGTCCTGGCCCGGCTCGGGCGCATCGACTGGCGGCTGATGCGGCAGCTCCTGATCATCGGCGCTCCGATCTCGCTGTCGTTCCTGCTCGAATATGGCCTGTTCTCGGCGGCGGCGATCCTGATGGGGCTGATCAGCACGGCCGCTCTCGCCGCGCATCAGATCGCGCTGCAGATCACGGCGATCCTGTTCATGGTGCCGTTCGGCATCAGCATGGCTGCGACCGTGCGCGTCGGCCACGCCGCCGGACGTAACGATGCGGCCGGAGTCCGTCGCGCCGGACTGATGGCAATGTCGCTCGGCCTAGGTCTCGCAATGCTGTTCACGCTCGGCATCGTCATTGCCCGCCATGACATCGTGCAGCTGTTCCTCGGCGCCGGCCTCGCCGATGCGGAAGCGACGGCGACGCTCGCCGCCATGCTGCTTCTCATCGGCACGACCTTCTTCATCACCGATGCGTTGCAAACGATCGCGGTCGGCGCGCTGCGCGGCATCAAGGACACGCGCATCCCGCTGCTGCTCGCCGTGCTCGGCTACTGGCTGATCGGCTTTCCCGCCTCCTATGCACTCGCCTTCCACACCGCGCTCGGCGCGACCGGGATCTGGATCGGCCTGTCGATCGGCACCGCCATCTATGCAGCCCTGCTGGTGCTGCGCTTCCTGCGGTTGTCGCGATGAGGAGATCAGGCCCCCGCTGTATCCGGCGTCTCGTCGCGCTCCGGTCGATGCGGTTTCCCGGTCGACGCGCCCGCCCATTCGGCAACGACGCGCTCGAGGTCGATCAGGTTCTGGCGCATCTGCTCCAGCGAGAAGCCGAGCGCGAAGAAGCGCTCGGCGGCGTCACCCGGCAGGCCCCGCGTGAGACCGTCGCTGCGGACGGCGGCGACCTCTTCCGCATAGGCCTTCACCGCGACGTGGATCGGCCAGATCGCCGGCGGGCCGGAACCGTTGCGGATGGCTGCGGCACAGCCGCGCAGATAGCTCGCGATGGCATCGCTGACGCGCGCCACCGGTCCCGACAAGCGCGCCTGCAGCTCGGATGGCAGCGGCACCACGCTGGCACGGCCGATCATCACGACGTCGTGGCGCAGGCGCAGGATCGTCCGCAGCAGTGGGCCGGTATCGGCGCCGGAGGACAGCCGCGCCGAGCGCTCCCGCTCGGCCTCCGCTCCTGTCGCATTCAATTCGGTGAGCGCGGTACCGATGCCGTCCTGGATCCGATGCAGCGCGTCGTTGTCGCGGCCGCGCGACAGGCCGGCCAGCAGCTCGGTGAAGGCGGCTGCGATCAGTTCGAGCAGACGCCCCGCCGCGCTACGCATCTGCACATGCGCGCGCGACGGCAGCACGATGAACGAAACGGCGAGCCCGGTCAGCGCGCCGACCGCGACCTCGAACACACGGTCGATCGCCGATCCCAGCGGATCGAGATGGCCCATCGTGGGCACCAGCAGCACGATCACGGCCGTCACCGTCGCCGCGTTGAGACTTGGATTGATCGCGGCGATGAAGGCGAGCGGCGTCACCGCCAGGATCAGCATGCCGAGCAGTTGCAGCTCGCCCGAATGCGGGATGAAGACCGTGATGGCGCCGCCATAGATCGCACCGCCGATGGTACCGAACATGTAGTCGCGCGTTGCCTTCAGCGAGCGCCCGACGCTGCCTTGCGTCACAATCAGCGAGGTCAGCACCGCCCACAGCGGCAGCTTCAGGTGGAAGGCCGTGGCGATCGCGAAGGCAAGCGTCGCCGCCACCGTGCCGCGGACCGCCAGCGACATCGGCGCCTTGCGGGCGCGCAACCGGCCGAACAGCCGTTTCAAGGACACCATCAGTCGCTCACCTCGAAAAGCACCAGCGCGATCGCGGCATGGCAGCTCCCCACCGGGCCGAACCGGCTTGAAAGGCGGAATCGGCTTGCCTACGGTCATTGCAACGATGCGAGGAAACACGATGGCCCAGGAAACCGCAACGCTCGCCGCCTATGTCGCGGAGCTGAAATATGACGATATCCCGCCCGAGGTGCTCGACCGCGCCAAGGTGCTGACGCTCGACTTCCTCGGCAGCGCCATCCGGGCCCGGCGCGAGGCGGAATCGACGCCGTCGGTGGTGAAGATGCTGGCGGCGCTGAAGCTCGATGCAGCGGGCGAGGCGACCGTATTCGGCGATGACAGAACCTGGACGCCGGCGGTGGCGGCGCTGCTCAACGGCACGATGGGCCATTCGCTCGACTTCGACGATACCCACGCCGATTCCTCGCTGCATCCGAGCGCGCCGGTGGTGCCGGCCGCCTTCGCCGTCGGCGAGATGGTCGGCGCCTCGGGCCGCGAGGTCCTGACCGCGATCGTCGCCGGTTACGAGGTGTGCTGCCGGCTCGGCAACGCGCTCGATCCGACCTCGCATTATGCCCGCGGCTTCCACCCGACCGCGACCGCCGGCACCTATGGCGCGGCGGCCGCGGCCGGCAAGCTGTTCGGCCTGTCGGAGCAGCAGTTGATCTACGCCTTCGGCGTGTCCGGCAGCCAGGCCGCGGGCTCGCTGCAGTTTCTCGTCAACGGCGCCTGGAACAAGCGCTATCAGGTCGGGGCGTCGGCGATGAACGGCGTGATCGCGGCGACGCTCGCCAAGAACGACTTCGTCGGCGCGATCGAATCCGTCGAGGGCAAGCACGGCCTCCTCGTCGGCTACACCGACACGCCGCATCACGACAAGGCGGTCGCGGGGCTCGGCTCCACCTATGAGACGATGAAGATCGGCGTGAAGCCGTATCCGAGCTGCCGCTATACCCATGCTGCGATCGACGCCATCATCGCGCTCCGCCGCGAGCACAATCTGACTCCGGACCAGGTCAAGCGCGTCGAGATCGGCCTGCATCGCAACGGCATCACCCTGACGGGCGATGCCGCCACCAAGCGCCATCCGACCTCGATCGTCGGCGGCCAGTTCTCGATGTTCTTCACCGGCGCGCTCGCGCTCGACCAGGGCCGCTTCGGCTGGGACGACTACACGCGCCTTGGTGACGCCGCGATCAATGCGCTGGCCGACAAGTTCGACGTCGTGCAGGACGACAAATTGGAGATCGGCCGCAGCCATCCGTTCGGCGCGCGCGTCACCATCACCACCGCGGATGGCGTGCACGAGCGGCTGCACGACGATCCCTCCGGCGAGCCGACCTCGTTCCCGACAGCACAGGCGATGAGCGACAAGTTTCTGACGCTGGCGCGGCCAGTGCTGAGCAGCCGGGCACAGAGCTTCGCCGACGCGATCCTGTCGCTGGAGCGATTCGAACGTGTCGAGCAGGCCACCGCTTTGGGAAGAGCATAACGCATGCGTCATTCTCCCTGCGTCGCCGCGATCACGTCGCTCACGAGCTGCGCGACGCCATCGGCCTCCGGCGGCCAGTTCACGGTGCGGCCGAAACGCGTGATGACGAGACGCTCCGACGGGACGACGATGACATATTGGCCGAGCGTGCCCTTGGCGAAGAACGCGTCGCGCGGCCAGCCATGGGAGGTGCGGTAGTTGGCGCCAAAGCTGTCGCCACTGTTGGTCCAGAAGCCGGCGCCGAGGCCGACGAACGCGCCGGGCGTCGGCGCGCTGACATACGCGACCCAGCCCGCGGGCAGGATGCGCCGGCCGGCGACGACGCCGTCGTCGAGATAGAGCTGGCCGAGCCGCGCCCAGTCGCGCGCCGAGGCCAGCATCTGGCTCGATCCCTCCGGTGTGCCGGCGGCATCGAATTCGAGGGTGACGCTGGTCATGCCGAGCGGATCGAACAGCTCGCGATGCGCAAAGCGCAGCACATCCGCAGCGCTGCCGCCGACGGCGTCGCGGATGAGATGAGAGAGGATGACGGTGTTGCCGTCGTGATAATTGCTGACCGCGCCCGGCGTGGTTTCGAGCGGCATGGTTTCGGCGAAGGCGGCGCGGTCCGTTTCGACGAATTTCATGCGGTTGACAGGCTCGAGCACAGAGAACAGCGAGGCCTGCAGCGAGCTGCCGAGCGCGAGGCCTGCGGTGTGGCGCAAGAGGTGATCGACGGTGATGGCGTGGCGCGGATCTTTGTCGTCCCGCCACGCCGCGATGGGCGCGGGCGTATGCAGCGCGAGCTTGCCCTGGCGGACGAGAATGCCGATCAAGGTCGCGGTCATTGACTTGGTCGCAGAGAAGCCGAGCAGCGGCGTGTCGAGCGTGAAGCCCTGGGCGTAGCGCTCGGCGATCACCTTGCCGTCCTTCATCACCAGGACAGCATGGGTATGCCGGAACGGCGGCGAGTCCGGCTCGGCAAAGGCGCGATCCAGCGCTGCCGCGAGGGCCGGAGTGACCGGCGCGACGACGCGTGGCGGAGCGATGTCGGGCAGCAAGGCGGGGGTTGGCGCAGCGGGCCGGATGGCCGGCCAATCCGCCGCTTCGCCATGGTCCATGTGGCAGCCGAGCCCGTCGCGATACACTGCCCGGCTCTGCCCGATCCCGAGCAGCGTCACGGTGACGTCCTTGGCGGCGCGATCGACGCGGACGTCCATCGCCCAGCTCAGCAGGCCGGCGCCGGGCATCGCGGCCCGGGTCTCGGAGAGCGTGCGGTCCGGGTCGAGACCGGAGACGAAGGTCTCCGAGCACAGGAGGCTGGCGATGAAGCCGGTTGCCACCTTCGGCACATCGCGGGCGCGGGCGCCGCCGACCGCCAGGGCGGTCAGCGCGGTGGTGGCAACGAGGGCAAGCAGCAGGCGACGTCTGGTCATGAGGAGCTCCGGCAGTTGGATCTGCCGGACCAGACTGCGGCTGCGGCCCGGACGCTCGCCGATTTCGGAAATCATCCCAGCCGAGAATCGCCGGGATCTCGCCGATTCTGGAATTCCTCTGCAGTTTCAAGGCTGAACAGATCACGCCGCCGACAGCCTCATGCGCCGGTATTCGGTCGGCGTCACCCCGGTCACCGCCTTGAAGGCGCGGTTGAAGGGCCCAAGCGACTGGAACCCAGCGTCCATCGCGATGGTGATCACGGGCACCTCGGCCTGGGCGGGATCGGCGAGCGCGGCCTTGGCCTCCTCGATGCGGTGGGCGTTGAGGAAGGTGTTGAAGTTGCGGTAGCCGAGCTCGCCATTGATCAGCCGCCGCAGCCGGTATTCAGGAATGGAGAGCTTCGTCGCCAGCATGCCGATCGTGACGTTCTCCTGACGATAAACCCGCTCGTCCGCCATCAGCCGCATCAGCGCGTCCACCAACCTGCGGTCGGCGGCTTTCGGAGCCACCGCTTCGAGCGCCGCGGCCGGTGGCGCCTCCGGCGCGAGCACATCGCCGGCACCGACCTTGAGCAGCATCAGCGCAACGGCGCCGACCACGGCCAAGAACATCGCCGCGTTGACCACATTGGCGAGCTCCGACGGGCCCCGGCCGGCGGACGCCATCTGCAGCAGCGCATTGACGCCACCGTAGGACAGCGCCGCGATCACGACGAAGGCGCGGATGCGCCGCCGTCCCTCGACGAGATCCGCCGCCCAGGAACGGATGGTCTGCGCCAAGGTCAGGCCGAGGAAGCCGAGAGCCAGCACATTATTGGCGACGATCACGAGCCGTCCATGTCCGGCAGGCCCCAGCACGAGACAGCTCAGCAGGCTGAAGCCGAACACCGCGAGCCAGATCAGGCCGTGCAGCCAACGCAACGCAAAGCCGTCGTCGAACAGCGCGCGGCAGAACAGCCAGAGCACGACGATATCGGCGGTCGCCACCGCAATCAGCGGCGCGGAAGCGAGCGATGGCGCGGCCGTGCCGCCGATGTTGAAGGTCGCGGCATGCGCGGCCGAGCCCAGCGCCAGCGCGATCGCGAGCCGGCCGCGCCATTGCCTGCCGAGATCGCGTCCCAGCGCGACGGCGAGCACGGCCAGCAGCGCGATGGCGGCGGCGCGAAGCGCGAGATCGAGGCTTTCGAGCGTCATCGTCACGGGTCCGTTGTCAGCGCCGGAACTCTAGGCCGGAGCTTCGCTTCGTTCAAATCGCGCGGATGCCGCGACCTCGTGCCCTGCCCTCGCCTTCGTGAAGCTGCTAAGCTCGCGCGACCACATTGCAGGAGCGCCCCATGAGCTGGCAGCCATCGATCGATCCCGAGTTCGGCGATCCCACCTCGTGCGATGCGCTGGAGCACGTCATCGTGCCGCGCACCCGCGATCTCGGCGACGGTTTTGCGGTGCGCCGCGCGCTGCCGCACGGCCGACGCCAGATGGTCGGCCCGTTCATCTTCTTCGATCATTTCGGCCCGGTGCAGTTCATGTCCGGCAAGGGCATGGACGTGCGGCCGCATCCGCATATCGGGCTTGCCACCGTCACCTATCTGTTCGACGGCGCCATCATGCATCGCGACAGCGAGGGCAACGTGCGGGAGATCCAGCCCGGCGCGATGAACCTGATGACGGCGGGCCGCGGCATCGCCCATTCCGAGCGCACGCCCGACCTGCAGCGGCAGAACGGGCAGAAGATGCTGGGCCTGCAGAGCTGGATCGCTCTGCCGGTCGAATCGGAAGAGATCGCGCCGAGCTTCCAGCACTACGCGGCGGACGCGCTGCCGACGGTCAGCGACACCGGCTTCTCCGCGCGCGTCATTGCCGGCAAGGCGTTCGGCGCGGCCTCGCCGGTGACGATGGTCTCGCCCTGGTTCTATGTCGAGGTCACGGCGCAGGCCGGCACGGTGGTGCCGCTCGATCCCGATCACGAGGAGCGCGCCATCTACATCGTCGATGGCGAGGTCGAGATCGCGCGCGAGCGCCACGAGGGCCCGCGGCTCCTGATCTTCCGCCCGGGCGACGCCATCAGCGTGCGCACGGTGAAGCCGACCCGGATGATGTTCCTTGGCGGCGACGCCCTGGAAGGGCCGCGGCACGTGTGGTGGAATTTCGTCTCCTCCAGCAAGGAGCGCATCGAGCAGGCCAAGCAGGACTGGAAAACCGGCCGCTTCGCCGCCGTTCCGCAGGAGCACGAGTTCATTCCGCTGCCGGAATAGGCTATTGCGGTCGCAACGCTCCCGTTTCGAAGGCTCTGCACGATGACCACGCTTCTCGCCAGCAATCTGCCGCTCCCGAAGATCGGCCGCGGCAAGGTCCGCGACATCTATGCCGTCGGCGACGACCGCGTGCTGCTGCTGACCACCGACCGGATCTCGGCCTTCGACGTCGTGATGAACGAAACCATCCCGATGAAGGGCGCGGTGCTGACGCAGATCTCGGCCTACTGGTTCAACGCGCTCGAAGGCGTGGTGCATCACCACATGATCTCGGCCGACACCGACACGATCATCGCGGAGGTGCCAGCGCTGGCGCCGCATCGCGACGAGATTCTCGGGCGCGCGATGCTGTGCAAGCGCACCACCGTGTTCCCGATCGAATGCGTGATCCGCGGCTATCTCTCCGGCTCGGCCTGGAAGGAATATGCGGCCCATGGCACGCTGGCCGGCGAGCAGCTTCCCGCCGGCCTCGTCGAGAGCCAGAAGCTCGACCCCGCGATCTTCAGCCCCGCGACCAAGGCCGAGACCGGCCATGACGAGAACATCACCATTGCGCGAATGCGCGAGGTGGTCGGCGACGACACCGCGTATACGCTGGAGAGCATGACGCGCGCGGTCTACACGCTGGGTGAAAAGCTGGCGCGCGAGCAGGGCATCATCATCGCCGACACCAAGTTCGAGTTCGGCCGCGACAAGGACGGTCACATCATCCTGATCGACGAGGTGATGACGCCCGACTCGTCGCGCTTCTGGGCCGTCGATGCCTATCAGCCGGGCCAGCCGCAGCCGAGCTTCGACAAGCAGCCGCTGCGCGACTATCTCGATGCCGAGCGCCGTGCCGGCCGCTGGAACGGCGACGCCCCCCCACCGCCCTTGCCGCAGAGCGTGGTGGATGCGACCAGCCAGCGCTATCTGGAGGCGTTCCGGCGGGTGACGGGCAGCGAGCTGAAGATCTGAGCACTGCACGTCTCTCGCCGCGATGACGGAGCCGAAGGCAGTATTTTCTTCGGAGTGGGAGTCGAACTGGTACCGTATCGGCGGTGCGCTCCCCCGCCCCGCTTGCGGGGAGAGGGCTGGGGTGAGGGGGGCTCTCCATGCACACCAGACTCGCGGAGAGCCCCCGTCACCCGGATTGCATCTTCGATGCAATCCGACCTCTCCCCGCAAGCGGGACGAGGTGAGAACTGATCGTTCTGCGAGGCGCGTGCTCACATCAGCCAAGGCATCGTTGATCATCGGAGAGTTGCTAACGAGACGCGCTGCGTCGATCTCGCGGCCATGCTTGCCCGAGCTATGCTGATCGATCTCGCCCTCTGAAAATGCGAGGGCGCAGGGAAGGCCGGGAGCTGGCCGCCCCCATGGCCCGCGTGCGAAAGAAAATGCACGCGGCGGTCACCACAGGTTCAGCCGAGACATCCCGGCCCTCCCTGCGCGATGGGTTTAACGGCTGCTCCGTACTCTCCCCGGGGACCGGCTTGTTTGCCCCCGTCGCCCGCCACGACGCACGAACGTCATCGCGAGATTGGCGCCAGCATCGGGGCGCCAGGACCACACGGCTTGACCGTCCGCGCGCTGCCGTTCGTCAGCGCAAGAGCGCCTGACAGGCACGCGGCCACCGCTCCCCGCCTCTACGTATCGTGACGACGCGTACGCCCCTCTGCATGAGGACGGGATGCGCGGATAAGAACACGACTTCGGAAAAATAGCAACAACAAAATCATGCAAGAGGAATTCGACGTCAAATTTTTCGATAGCTGACGCAAAACGTGTGCTCCTCGCCCCGATCGGCAGCGCCGAATGACGCCCTGACCAGGCTCGTTTTTTGGCCGGAGTTTCTTCTGCTAGATCTCTTTGACGCGGAGCGGCACGACCATATCGGCCGAATGACCTCGTCCGGGCCAGTTTCCCCAGACGACTTCCGCGCGGAATGTCCGCCCGCGACAGTGCACGGTCAGAACCTCTCCGACGACCGGCGAGATACCTTCGCAATAATTTTCATCGCGACGGAGCTCCTTCTCGGTAACGAGCTCTCCAGACTTGAGAAGTATCCGTCTGATCCAATAAGGCATCTGTGATTTTTCGAGCTATCGAAGCCACGACGTCTGTCGTTCCCTGCGGTCCCCGAGATGCCCGTCTAGTCCTCGAACCCCACGAACACCGTCGCTTCCTTCACCGGCTTCCGCTCCGACACCACGGCATTGGCGGGGAAATCGTGATCGGGCCAGCCCAGCGCGATGCTCTTCATGATGACCTGGTCGTCGGCGATGCCGGCGTGCTCGCGCACCACGGGCGATTGCATGATGCCCTGGCTGTTGATGACGGCGCCGAGGCCGCGCGACCAGGCGGCGTTGACCAGCGCATTGGTGACGGCGCCGCAGTCGAACGGCGTGTCGTCGCTGCCATCGAGCGCACGATCATAGGTCACGATGATGCAGACCGGTGCGTCGAACTGGCGGAAGCCGCGCAGCACCCAGTCCTGTCGCTTGTCCTTGTCGTCGCGCGCGATGCCCATGGCGGAGAACAACTGCTTGGCGACCTGCACCTGGCGCTCGCGATGCGCGCCCGCGAAGGGCTGGCCGATACGGAATTCACGCGACTGCGGGACGCCGGCGACCATCCGCTCGGTATTGCCGGCGCGGATGCGGTTCAGCGGCTCGCCGGTGATGACGTAGAAATTCCAGGGCTGGCTGTTCATCGACGACGGCGCGCGCATCGCAAGCCCGATGATCTCCTCGATCAGCGCCCGCGGCACCGGATCGGGCTTGTAGCCGCGGATGCTGCGGCGGCCGAGGATGACGTCGTCGAACTGCATGTGTGTGATAGTCCCGTGATGACAACTGACCTGCCGCGAATATTCGCGGCTTTCCGGTTCCGGTGCAAGGTTGACGCGCGAACCGATCGGGGTGTCGCGAACACAGGAGGTTGTGATCGAGCTAGACCCTCAGCATCGACAGCACGGTGCGCGCGAGATCGGCCGGACATTCCACGAGGCGGTCGGCGCCGGCCAACTCGAGCTCGTCGCGGCTGCCATAGCCCCAGAGCACGCCGAGGCTGCGCATCCTGACGGCATGGGCGCCGGCAATGTCGTGGCGGCGGTCACCAACCATGATCGCGTCGGAGGGTGCGATATTCCGCTCGGTGAGAATATGCGCGAGCAGCTCCGGCTTGTGGTCCAGCAGACCTGACGGCACCGAGCCGTGGATGGCGTCGAACAGCGACGCGAGATCGAGATGCTCGAGGATGCGGCGCGCAAACACCTCCCGTTTGGATGTCGCGAGATAGAGCCGCACCCCCGCGCCATGCATCTCGTGCAGCGCGTCCCGGATGCCGGCATAGAGTTCACTGCCGAACAGTCCGCTCTCGCCGTAATGCTGGCGATAGGCGGTCACCGCTTCGTCGACCCGATCGTCGTCATACGCCTGCAGCAGCGCCCGCAACATGTCCTGCAGCGGCGGCCCGATGACACTGCGGATATCGAGCGTGTCGTCCGGTGCATGCCCGAGCGCGCGCAACGCCACTAGGGCGCTCGCGGCGATGCCGGGCTGGGAGTCGATGAGAGTGCCGTCGAGGTCGAGCAGGACGGAGTGACGACCGAGGCTCATCATATCAAGCCTTCGCACTGGGACGGCTCGAAACTACACCATACCACCGCGCGAGATGGTGGAGGTGATCCGGTGGATCGAGCTTGGCGCGGACCGCGAAATCCACCGTCACCATGGCGCTGATGTCGGCAATGGTGAAGTCGGGTCCGCCGACGAAGGCATGATCGGCCAGCCGCGCATCGAGCCACGCGAAGTAGTGCGCGGCGCGGAGACGCCCCCGCTCGGCAAGCGCCGGAATCTGCTCGAGCGGCAACGGGCCGGGCAGAGCGCGGCTCTCCAACCCTGGCGCACTGTTCCGGAACGCTTCCTGGATGGCGTAGATGCCATCCCATTCGATCCGCCGCATCCAGCATTCGATCAGCGCGCGTTCCTCCGCACTGCGCCCCATCAGGGCCGGCTCAGGATGCAGCTCCTCGAGGTAGCGGCAGATCGCGATGATGTCGGTGATCGCAGCGCCGCTGTCGAGCTGCAGGACCGGCACCGTGCATTGCGGGTTCAGCGCGCGAAATTCCGGCCGGAACTGCTCGCCGGCGCGCAGGTCGAGCTGAACGGTGGGAATCGTGAGGCCCTTCTCCGCAAGGAAGATACGTACGCGGCGCGGGCTTGGTGCCGTCGCGGAATCGTACAGCCTCATGAGCGTCCTCCTCTGCAGGATTTGGGCTGGAAGGTTGAAAGCTGCGCGGATGGCGCGGCTACTCCGCGCCGAAGATTTCGTCCTGGTCCATGCGCACCGCACGCAAGGCGCGGGTCCGTCGCCACGCGTCGAGCTGCACCGAGGTGGCGTAGGTGATCAGCAGCGAGCGGCGGCGGGCGCCGCTGCGGTTGCGGGTCGCGCCGTGCAGCAGGTTGACGTCGAACAGCAGGATGTCGCCGGCTTCGCCTGTCGTGACCAACGGGGCAGCCTGCGCATCATCCGTGTCGCGGCGATGCGTGCCCGGCGCCACCCGCGTCGCGCCGTTGTCGGGGCCGAACGGATCGAGAAAGGCGAGCGCCGAGACGGCGTCGGTACGGAACCGGTCGACGCCGTCGCGATGCAACGGCTGCTGGCCGCCATCGGCGAGCGGCTCGCGGCCCTCGACTTGGCCGAGGAAGAACGGCGCCTTGAGAATGTGAGACACGGCCGCGAGCATCACCGGCAGCCGGCAGGCGCGCTGCACCGTGGCATCGAGATCGACCATCGCGTGGCGCCAGTCGCGGCCGCGCGGCACCGGCCATTGCTCGGATGGCAGCGTGCCCGCCTCGAACGCATCGCGCAGCGGCGGGAGCCAGTCCGCCGGAATCGCGCCGCGCAGCAGCAGATAACCGTCCGCATCGAGGCGGCGCGCATCCGCGTCCGGAAGCTGGCCGACACCGACGCGCGTGAAGGCTGCGGTCATGGTGAGCTCGCACATTGAGAGGTCGTGGTTCGCCGCGTCATGGTCGACGATCCGGCGCGTCTGGGCAAGCGGCTCGCTTACGCCCGTGCAGCCCGGTGGGGCTTCGCGCCGTCGCATTCATCCGAGGGCTATTCGTCGCCACAGGAAGACGCTGAGACGATGGGCCGCAGCGCGGAACGGGCGGCTCGTAGCCGCAGTTCACCGTTCGTTAACCCCCTCGACCTACGTCTCGTTAGCAACACTCTGCAACGATCCGACACACGGGGTAAACGAGCAGTCGAGCTCCTTGGAAGCACACATGGTCGCCATCCAAAGCACCAACCAGATCTCGCCCGCCAACGAGCGGGTCTATCGCCAGAGCAACCTGCTGGGCGAGTGGAAGGGCAGTTGGACGGCCAACGGCCAGGCCGTGAGCTTCAAGGTCGTCAACATCAGAGGCGCCGCCGCCACGGTGGAATACACCCATAACGGCCGCACCGAACGCGGCATCGGCCAGGTCAACGGCTCGACCATCGACTTCGGCGCGGTCACGCTCGGCACCAAGAACGGCAAGAACGCGGTGCTGCTGTTTTCGGCCGGCGGCGGCAAGGCCACCGCGATGCTGGAGAAGCAGGCGCCTCCCGCCGACGAGAGCAATCTGGTCGGCAGCTGGGCCGGCTATAACGGCGAAAACGGCCAGAGCGCGAGCTTTCGCGTGCTGTCCGTCAGCGGCAAGGAGGCCCAGGTCAGCGTCACGACCAACGGCGTCACGCGCCAGGGCACGGGGATCGTCTACAACAACGTCATCATGTTCGGTCAGTCGCAGATCTCGACGACCGACGGCAAGAGCGGCAAGGTCATCTTCCAGGTCGGCAACAAGTCCTATCTTGTGCCAGTGGACAAGCTGCCCAAGACTGCTTGAGCTCGGCCTGAGCCCAGGCGTCCAGAGCTCAGACGCCCGCCATCATCACGTATTTGATCTCGAGGTATTCCTCGATGCCGTGATGCGAGCCTTCGCGCCCGAGGCCGCTCTCCTTCACGCCGCCGAACGGCGCGACCTCGGTGGTGATCAGACCGGTGTTGACGCCGACCATGCCTGATTCCAGCGCCTCCGCGACGCGCCAGACCCGGCCGAGATCGCGGGCATAGAAGTAGGACGCGAGGCCGAACGGCGAGGCGTTGCACATCGCGATGACATCGGCCTCGTCCTTGAAGCGAATGACGGGCGCGAGCGGGCCGAACGTCTCCTCATGCGCGACCAGCGCGTCGGCCTTGACGTCCCGAAGTACGGTCGGCTCGAAGAAGGTGCGGCCGAGCGCATGGCGCTTGCCGCCGGTGACGACCGTCGCCCCGCCTTTGACCGCGTCGGCGATGTGGCGTTCGACCTTCTCAACCGCCTCTTCGTTGATCAGCGGCCCCTGGGTCACGCCGGCCTCGGTGCCCTCGCCGATCTTCATCGCCGCGACCTTGGCGGCGAGCTTCGCGACGAAGGCGTCGTAGATGCCGTCCTGCGCATAGAGGCGATTGGCGCAGACGCAGGTCTGGCCCATGTTGCGATATTTCGAGACCATGGCGCCTTCGACAGCCGCATCGACATCGGCATCGTCGAACACCACGAACGGCGCGTTGCCACCGAGCTCGAGCCCGAGCTTCTTCACCGTGCCGGCCGACTGGCGATAGAGAATCTTGCCGACCTCGGTCGAGCCGGTGAAGCCTATGAAGCGCACCGACGGATGCTCGCACAGCACTTTGCCGATCGGCGGCGCGTCGCCGGTGACGATGTTGAGCGCGCCCGCCGGAATCCCGGCGCGTTCGGCCAGCACGGCGAGCGCCAGCGCCGACAGCGGCGTCTCGTTGGCCGGCTTCAGCACCACGGTGCAGCCGGCGGCGAGCGCAGGCGACACCTTGCGGGTGATCATCGAGTTCGGGAAATTCCATGGCGTGATGGCGCCGCAGACGCCGATCGGCTGCTTCAGCGCCAGCAGGCGCGCATCCGGCTTCTGGGTCGGGATGGTCTCGCCATAGACGCGACGCGCCTCCTCGGCGAAGAACTCGATATAGGCGGCGCCGATATCGACCTCGCCGAGCGCCTCCGCCAGCGGCTTGCCCTGCTCGGAGGTGAGGATCAGCGCGAGGTCCTCGCGGTTGGCCGTGATCAGCTCGAACCATTTGCGCAAGGTATTGGAGCGCTGCTTGGCGGTCAGCCGGGCCCAGGACGGGAACGCGCGCGCGGCGGCCTCGACGGCTTGCGTGGTCTCCGCCGCACCGAGCTGCGCGACCTTGGCGAGCTCGGCGCCGGTGGCCGGATTGTTGACCGGGAGCACCGGCGTACCGACCCACGCACCATCGATGTAGCACTGCTCACGCAGCAGCGACGGATCCTTCAGGCGGTCACGCAGTCTCGGGGCGGCAGTGGAGGCACGGGCGGCGGCGGGCGGTGTCATCGGGCTACTCCTCGAAAGCGAGCGATCGTGTCCGAATATAGCCACGCCCCGGCGGCGGCGCACGGCGCGTGCGCCTCCTCAACGGTACATTCGATCCGGCGATCCGTGCCTGTACGGCACCAAATGCTGAATGCTGACGAGCCGACCCGGGATCAGGCCGCGCCGCTCATATAGGTCTCGCGCCGGCCGATCATGCGCTCCGCCGCCGCCTTGGCGTCGGCCTTGGTCGAGGTCGCGCAGGTGCGGTATTCCAGGTCCGGCAAGGCGGCGGGATCACGGCGGCCAAACCATGATTTCTGCCCCACGGGCAGCAGCGCCAGGGCCTGCGCCACATTGTCGACCGCGCCGAACGCATACAGCGCTCCGGTCGCCGCAATGCGCACTTCGTAGATGCCGGGCGTGATCGGCGCCTCGATATTGTCGCCGCGCCCCGGGCGGGGATACCGCTTCCACTCGCTCCACGTTGAAATCATATCGCCCCCAACGGCGGACATTGCCGCCAAAGCCATGCCATCGGCTCGAAAAAGCCGGTTCTTGAACCCTTTAATGCAAAAATGGTTGCAACTCACAACAGTCGCAAGGCCGTGGTGGGAACATGGCCCCATGTGTCGGACTCGCGACTGAGTGGAACTAATCATGATTCTGGCGAGAAATTGAAGCGCTGTGGCCTCCGCAGCGCTGTTGTCCCCGCCTGCTTCGTTCGCGCCGCATCATCACGAGATCGCGACCGGCCGTAAGACCGGCGGTCCTTGCTGCCCAGGCCGGCCCGAGAAACAATCGCCTACCGTCATCAAGAACGGAACGGAGGAGACCATGCAGAACAAGACCGACATCGACGGCGTGCTGCGGCAGAAGGCGGAGGCGGGAGAGATCCCCGGCGTCGTCGCCTTTGCCGCTGACAGCAACGGCATCATCTACGAAGGCGCCTTCGGCAAGCGCGACCTCGGCCGCGACGACCCGATGACCACCGACAGCGTGTTCTGGATCGCCTCGATGACCAAGGCCATCACCTGCGCGGCCGGGATGCAGCTGGTCGAGCAGGGCCGGTTGTCGCTGGATGCGCCGATCGGCACGGTGCTGCCGGACCTCGCCGCGCCCAAGGTGCTCAACGGTTTCGACGCCAATGGCGAGCCGATCCTGCGGCCGGCGAAGACCGCGATCACGCTGCGCCATCTGATGACCCACACCGCCGGCTTCTGCTACGACATGTGGAACGGCGATATGGCCACCTATGTGCAGAAGGCCGGAACGCCCGGCATCATCACCTGCAAGAACGACGCTCTCAAATTGCCGCTCGCCTCCGATCCGGGCACGCGCTGGGAATACGGCATCAACATCGATTTCGTCGGCAAGGCGGTCGAGGCCGCCAGCGGCCAGAAGCTCGACGCGTACTTGCGCGACCATCTGTTCGCGCCGCTCGGCATGGACGATACCGGCTTCAAGCTCGGTCCGTCGCAGCGCGCACGTCTGGTCGGCATGCATGCCCGCGGCGAGGACGGCAGCCTAGCGCCGATCCCGTTCGAGCTCGAGCAGGAGCCGGAATTCCACATGGGAGGCGGCGGGCTCTACGGCACGGCCGGCGACTACATCCGCTTCACCCGGATGATCCTCAACCATGGCCGTGGCAACGGCAACCAGGTGCTCAAGCCCGAGACGGTCGCGGCGATGCGCGACAACCATATCGGCGAGCTCGAGATGACGAAGATGGCCGCGGCGGTGCCCGGCGTGACCAACGACGTCGATCTCTATCCCGACATCGTCAAGAAATGGGGCTTGAGCTTCATGATCACGACGGCGCAGACCCCGGAGGGCCGCAGTGCCGGCAGCCTCGCCTGGGCCGGCCTCGCCAACACCTACTACTGGATCGATCCTTCGCGCGACGTCACCGGCGTGATCCTGATGCAGCTCCTGCCGTTCGCCGACCGGCTGTGCCTGGAGACCTTTGCAGGCTTCGAGCGCGGAGTCTATGCCGGGCTCGATGCCGCGGGCGGACAGAAGGCGGCGTGAGCAGATTGATAGCTCAGTCCCGCCCCGAGCGGACTCGTTGTTAGTTCGACGTCATGTCCGGGCTCGGCCAGGGCATCCTCGTCTTTCACGACGACAACTCAAGAAGCGTGCATGGCCGGGTCAATCCCGGCCATGACGGTGCAGAGATATCACGGTGCAGAGAGTGGTGTCGGAAGCGCAAGAGAACGGCTGCGTGACCACAGCTTCGACCTACACCTTCAGTCCGTTCTGAGCCGCCAATTCCTTCAGCGACACCTGCGGCCTCGCGCCGATATGCTGGATCACCTCGGCCGCGGCGAGGCCGCCGAGGCGGCCGGCCATCTCATAGCCGGTCTTGCGCACCAGCCCGAACAGGAAGCCGGCGGCGAACAGATCGCCCGCGCCGGTGGTATCGACCAGGCTCTCGATCGGATGCGCCGGCACCGAGATCACGCCGTCATTCGACACCACGACGCAGCCTTGTTCGCTGCGGGTGACGATGCCGAGCGTGGCGTCCTCACGCAGCTGCTTCAGCGCGCCGTCGAAATCCGAGGTCTGGTACAGCGAATGCAGCTCGGCCTCGTTGGCGAAGACGAGATCGACGGTGCCGCCGCGCATCAGGTCGAGAAACTCCTCGCGATAGCGATCGACGCAGAACGAATCCGACAAGGTCAGCGCGACCTCGCGTCCGGCGTCATGCGCGATCGCCGCCGCCTTCACGAACGCATCCTTGGCGTCCTTCGGGTCCCACAGATAACCTTCGAGATAGATGATGCGCGCCGCCGCAATCTGCGCGGGATCGATGTCCGCGGCGGTGAGATTTTGCGCGGCGCCGAGATAGGTGTTCATGGTGCGCTCGCCGTCCGGCGTCACCAGGATGTAGCAGCAGCCGGTCGCCGGGCCGTCGGCAGCGGGCACGGTATCGAAGGTGACGCCGGCGGCGCGGATATCATGCCGGTACATCCGGCCGATCTGGTCGTCCTTGACCTTGCCCACGTAAGCGGCACGCGCGCCCAGGCTGGCGAGGCCGGCGATGGTGTTGGCTCCCGAACCGCCGGACATCTCGGTGGCCGGACCCATATCGGCATAGATCGCGGCCGCGCGGGCCTCGTCGATCAGCGCCATGCTGCCCTTGGTCATGCCGTGCCGGGTGAGAAAGGCTTCATCGGCATGCACCAGCACGTCGAAGATCGCGTTGCCGATCCCGAGAACATCGTATTTCGCGTCAGTCATCCACTGGCCCCGTTTACGGCGTTTTGCAAACGCTGCGGCCTATCACAAGCGGCGCTGCTATAGAAGCCTGATGATCCGCTCATTCGTGACTGTGTTGTCAGGAACACTGGCCTCGCGCCTGCTCGGCTTCGTCCGGGATGCGCTGATGGCCGCGCTGCTCGGCGCCGGTCCGGTCGCGGACGCATTTCTCGCGGCGTTTCAGCTCGTCAACGTCGTCAGGCGATTGCTGACGGAGGGCGCGCTCAATGCAGCCCTGGTGCCGGCCTGGCTGCGAATATACCAGCAGGCTGGTACGACGCATGCGGCAGCTTTTGCCGGCCGCGTGCTCGGCACCGTCAGCGCCGGCCTGCTCGCCGCCACCTTGGTGCTGGCGCTGCTGATGCCGTTCGTGATGACCGTGCTCGCGCCGGGCTTCGCCGGTGAAGAGACGCTCACCTTGGCCGTCAACGATGCCAGGCTGATGCTGCCCTATCTCGCCTTTGCCGGCCCCTCGACGGTGCTGCTCGCACTGTCCAGCGCGCAACGACGCTTTGCGCTCGCGGCCTTCGCCCCGCTGCTGTTCAACGTGGCATTGATCAGCGTGACCATCGTGCTGCTGATGCAACATCCGGACCCTGGAAGCGCCGCGCTGCTGCTCGCCGCCACGATCGGCGTCGCCGGGCTGCTGCAGCTCGCGATGCTCGCGCGGCGAGGCCGCGACGGCCCCCTCGCCTCGCCGGTGCGCGTCACCTTCCATGGCGAAATGCGCGGCTTCTTCGCCAGGGCGCTGCCCGGCATGGTCGCCAGCGCCGGCCCGCAATTGCTCGCGGTCGGCGGCGCGGTCATCGCCTCCACCTCGCCTTCCGCGGTGTCGTGGCTGTATTTCGCCAACCGCCTGATCGAGCTGCCGCTCGGGCTCGTCGGCGTTGCCATGGGCACGGTGCTGGTGCCGGAGCTGACGCGCGCGCTGCACGAGGGCAACAAGCAGGCTCTGGCGGAGGTGCAATCGCGCGGCCTCGAGCTGACGATCGGGCTCGCGCTGCCTGCGGCGCTCGGACTCATGATCCTGAACGAGCCGATCATTCGTTTGCTGTTCGAACATGGCGCATTCAGTCCGGACGATGCCGCCGCGACGGCGCGGGTGCTGACATGGCTCGCGGCGGCATTGCCGGCGCAGGTGCTGACCAAGGCGCTGCAGCCCGCCTTCTTCGCGCGCGAGGACACGCGGACGCCGCTGCGCGCGACATTGATCGGATGCGGTGTCGCGATCGCGCTGGCGTTCCTGCTCGCACAATTGTTTGCGGCAAGTGGCATCGCGGCAGGGCTCGCGCTCGGTGCCTGGGCCAATGCGGCGGTCCTGATCCGGCGTGGCGCCACGAGCTTTGGTTTCGCGCTTTCCCCCGCCTCGCGGCGCCGGCTGCCGCGCATCACGTTGGCTGCGGTGGTCATGGGCGCCTTGCTCTGGACGGTTGCCGGCCGCTTCGACGGCACGTGGAGCAGCAGCAGCCATCTCGGCGCGGCCGCCCTGCTCGCCGCCCTGATCAGCGGCGCCATCATCCTCTACGGCGTGCTTCTGTTGTCCCTGGGCGCCGTAAGCTGGCGCGAAACCGTCCGGGCGATCCGGCAAAAGCCCGCCGGCGACTTGCACCTTTGAGGCGCACGTGCCAAACGACCCCAAATCCATTCATCCGGAACAGTGACCATGGCCTTCGTGGAACGGGTTTTCTCGGGCGTCCAGCCGACCGGCAACCTGCATCTCGGCAACTATCTCGGCGCGATCGTCAACTTCGTGAAGATGCAGCAGACCCACAACTGCATCTATTGCGTCGTCGACATGCACGCGATCACCATGCCGATCGATGTCTGGGGCGGCCCCGCCGAACTCGCGCGCAACACCCGCGAGGTCACCGCCGCCTTCATCGCCGCCGGCATCGATCCGAAGAAGCACATCGTTTTCAACCAGAGCCAGGTCTCAGGGCACGCGGAGCTCGCCTGGATCTTCAACTGCGTTGCGCGCATCGGCTGGCTGAACCGCATGACGCAGTTCAAGGAGAAGGCCGGCAAGGACCGTGAGAACGCATCGGTCGGTCTGTACGACTATCCGGTGCTGATGGCCGCCGACATCCTGCTGTACCGCGCCACCCATGTTCCGGTCGGCGAGGACCAGAAGCAGCATCTCGAGCTCTCCCGCGACATCGCGCAGAAGTTCAACAATGACTACGGCGACTCGATCCGCAGCCACGGCTTCGGCGACGGCCTGTTCTTCCCGCTTCCGGAACCCTTCATCACCGGTCCCGCGACGCGCGTGATGTCGCTGCGCGACGGTACCAAGAAGATGTCGAAGTCCGATGCCTCGGACTATTCGCGCATCAACCTGACCGACGATGCCGATACGATCGCGCAGAAGGTCCGCAAGGCCAAGACCGATCCGGAGCCGCTGCCGACCGAGGAAAAGGGGCTGGACGCGCGTCCCGAGGCCGACAACCTCGTCGGCATCTACGCGGCGCTGTCGGACCGCAGCAAGGCCGATGTGCTCAGGGATTTCGGCGGCGGCCAGTTCTCCAGCTTCAAGAACGCGCTGGTCGAGCTGTGCGTCACCAAGCTCGGGCCGATCGCCGCGGAGATGAAGCGCCTGACCGCCGATCCCGGCTACGTCGAGTCCGTGCTGGTCGACGGCGCCGACCGCGCCCAGGCCATCGCCGCGGAGACCATGAAGACGGCCAAGGACATCGTCGGCTTCATCCGCAAGCCCTAAGCAGCACGGCGCGCGCTCCGGAGTCGGCCTTGCGGCCGTAGCCAGGATGAGCGAAGCGACATCCTCGCTACTAGAAGCCGCACCACCGCTGTCGTTGCGGGCGCGATGGAACCCGCAGCCCTCTCCCCAACGGAGATGGGCTGTGGCAGCATCGCGGCCGGATCGACTCGCAGCAGCAGGCGGGAACGCGATGGCGGCGCAGCGGCAGAGCTACCAGACCGGCCATGCGCCGAAATGCCTGGTCGTGGTCGACGACAGCGAGGAGTGGGACCGCGCGGTCCGCTATGCCGGCCGCTGGGCGGTCCGTTCCGGCGGCCGTATCGTCATGCTGCACGTCATCGAAACGGAGGACCAGAACCAGCAATGGCTGGGGGTCGCCGATCTGATGCGGGCCGAGGCGCAGGAGCAGGCGCATGCCGAGCTCGACCAGGCCGCGGCGCTGCTGTCGGCGATCGGCGTGACCGCGCCGGAACGGGTGATCCGCGAGGGTGAGCCGACGGCGCAGATCCTGGAGACGATCGAGCACGACAGCGACATCGCGCTGCTGGTGCTCGCCGCCCATTCCGGCCCCGAGGGCCCCGGCCCGCTGGTCACCCATGTCACCAAGACGAGCGGTGCCTTCCCGATCCCGCTGGTGATCGTGCCGGGCGATCTCGGTGACGCCGATCTCGACGCTCTTTCATAGGCTTAGATCGGAAACGCCGGCCATGCCCCCTTGATCGTGCGCGCGTTCGCGCCATCTGCTATGAGGACACCACAGGCCGGCCTTGAACCGGCGCTGCCGGAGAAAACCATGTTCATCCAGACCGAAGCCACCCCCAATCCCGCCACCTTGAAGTTCATCCCGGGCCGCGTCGTGTTGCCCGCGGGCACGATGGAGTTCGGCAGCCGCGACGCCGCCGCACGCTCCCCGCTGGCCGAGCGCCTGTTCGCCGTCGACGGCGTCAGCGGCGTGTTCTACGGCGCCGATTTCATCACCGTCACCAAGAGCGACGGTGAGTGGCAGCACCTCAAGCCGGCGATCCTCGGCGCGATCATGGAGCACTACATGTCGGGCGCGCCGCTGCTCGCCGACGGCAGCGCCGCCAATGACGAATCCGCCGACGAGGACGACGAGTTCTACGACGAGGCCGACACCGAGACGGTCGGCATGATCAAGGACCTGATCGAGAGCCGCGTCCGTCCGGCCGTAGCCAATGACGGCGGCGACATCACCTTCCGCGGCTTCAAGGACGGCATCGTCTATCTCAACATGAAGGGCGCCTGCTCGGGCTGCCCGTCATCGACCGCGACCCTGCAGCACGGCATCCAGAACCTGCTGAAGCACTTCGTGCCCGAGGTGGTTGAAGTCCGGCCGATGTAGGAAGGCAATGGCGAATGGGGTTGGCGAACAGATCTGCGCGCTAATCAGCATTTGCCTCTGCTCACGCTGCGCCGCCGAGGGTGGCGGCCACGGCCGCCCCCACCGCATGCTCGACGGTATCTCGCTCGTCACCGCGCTCGGCGCGCCGACCGGCTTCGCCGGCGCCGCCCAGACTTGCGCCAATCGGTACTTTCGCCGGACCTGTTCGTCGCCCCCCACTGCGCTCGAACTTGACCGAGCGGAATTGGGCGTTTGAGGCTGGTCCGGATGAGGCGGCGACCCCCATGCCATCGGTGCCGAACCCGAGCACCGGCTTGCGAGCGATTGATCGCCTCGACCCGGCCCCCTCGCGCCGGGCATCGCCTTTGCCACCGGGATGGCGCGGCGGCCTGAACGTCGAACCGAACGATCAATCCAACAGCCCGGAAAGATTTGCTTGAATGAGCGCCAATTCAGTAGTTTGCGGTCGTGCGCCGTGATGCGTTTTTCCCGATCAGGATGTAAGAAAGCGGCAACCGACTTTATCGAAGCCCCAAAAAGGTATTCGGCGCTCCTTTCAATGTGAATCTGACCGGATGTTGATCCTCGCCATCGATACTGCCCTCGACCATTGCGCGGCTGCCGTTCTGGACACTGATTCGGCCGCGATGCGCGCCGAGGAAACGCTGCCGATGAAGCGCGGCCACGCCGAGGCGCTGATGCCGCTGATCGCGCGCGTGATGCGCCAGTCGGGCGTCGGCTTCCACGAGCTCGACCGCATCGCGGTGACGACGGGTCCTGGTAGTTTCACCGGGCTGCGCGTCGGCCTCTCCGCCGCGCGCGGCATTGCCTTGGCGGCGCACAAGCCGGTCGTCGGCGTGACCACGCTGTCGGCCTACGCGGCGCCGATCGTCAGCGAGGACCGCGCCAACCCGGTGATCTCGGCGATCGATGCCCGGCACGACCATGTCTACTACCAAGTCGTGAGCGGCAGCGGCGAGGAACTGGTCGCGCCCCAGGTCGCTGCGACAGACGACGTCCTGGCGGCCGCGCGGCTCGGCGCCCCGCACCTCGTCGGCAACGCCGCGGCGCTGCTGGCCGAGCGGTGGCCCAAGGACGCAGCCGCGCCAGTTGCGGTCGACTCGCAAGACGGGCCCGACATCGGCTGGGTCGCCTGGCTCGGCGCGGCCGCCGACCCGGCGCACGCGCCGGCGCGGCCGTTCTATCTGCGCGCGCCCGACGTCAAGCCGCCCGCCGGTGCGGCGCGTCAACCGGCGCAGACGGCCGTCTCGTCATGAACATGTTCTTCCGCTGGCTCGGCAGCCCCAAACCGTTGATCGAAGCGGCCGCGCCGCGCGACGCCGCCAGGCTCGCCCAGATCCACGCCGCCTCGTTTCACCGCGGCTGGGGCGAAGGCGAGTTCGAGGCGATGCTGGCCGAGCGCAACACCATGATCCATCGGCTGCGGCTCGGGCGGAAGCTCATCGGCTTCATCGTCTCGCGAATCGGCGCGGACGAAGCGGAAATATTGTCAGTTGCACTTGACCCAAATCAGCGCGGCCGCGGATTTTCTCGTGATCTGTTGCTGCAGCATCTCGGGCACCTCGCGGGGCGCGGGGTCCGGACGGTCTTTCTCGAAGTGGAGGAAAACAACCAGCCGGCCCGCCGACTCTATGAACGCGCCGGATTTGCGACCGTGGGCCGTCGGGAACGCTATTACCTTCAGCCCGGCGGGGAACAGTTGAATGCGCTTCTGATGCGCCGGGACTTGTCGTAACCTGCGCTTGGTGGCAGAAAGCGCATCCTTGAGGCGAGACACGATGACCTCCTTGAAAACCACGCCAGCGCTCAATTCCACCGGAATCGAGGCCCGCTGTGCCGCCACCGGCATGCGCATGACCGAGCAGCGCCGGGTCATTGCCCGCGTGCTCGCGGAAGCCTGCGACCATCCCGACGTCGAGGAGTTGTACCGGCGCTGCGTCGCCGTCGACGACAAGATCTCGATCTCCACGGTCTATCGCACCGTGAAGCTGTTCGAGGATGCCGGCATCATCGAACGCCATGATTTCCGCGAGGGCCGCGCCCGCTACGAGCAGATGCGCGACAGCCATCATGATCATCTGATCAATCTGCGCGACGGCAAGGTGATCGAGTTCACCTCCGAGGAGATCGAGAAGCTGCAGGCCGAGATCGCCCGCAAGCTCGGCTACAAGCTGGTCGATCACCGGCTGGAGCTGTATTGCGTGCCGCTCGACGAAGAGACGAATGGCTGACGCGGCGCCGGCTTCGAACCTCGATCTCGTCATTTTCGATTGCGATGGCGTGCTGGTCGACAGCGAGGTGATCTCCTGTCAGACGCACGCCGACGTGCTCAGCCTGTGCGGCTATCCGATCACGACCGAGCAGGTGTTCGCGCGGTTCCTGGGCCGCTCCCTGAAACAGGCGAAGCTCGAGGTCGAGGCCGAGCTCGGTCGTTCCCTGCCCGACGATTTCAACCCGAAACTGCAGGATCGCCTGTTCCGCGCCTTCGAGCAGGACCTCGCGGCCATCGACGGGATCGCGGAGGCGCTCGACACCATCGACGTGCCGGTGTGCGTCGCCTCCTCCGGCTCGCACCAGCGCATGCGCGTCAGCCTTGGCGCCACCCGGCTCTACGATCGCCTCGCCCCGCACATCTTCTCATCCTCCCAAGTCGAGAACGGCAAGCCCGCGCCCGATCTGTTCCTGTTCGCGGCAGCGCAGATGAAGGCGCGTCCCGCGGCCTGCGTGGTGGTCGAGGACAGCACGGCCGGTATCCGGGGCGGTGTCGCGGCCGGCATGACAGTGCTCGGGTTTCACGGCGGCAGCCACTGCCGGCCCGGGCACGCCGACGACCTGCGAGCGGCCGGCGCCACCGTGGTTTTCGACGACATGCGGCAGTTGCCGGCGATTCTGAGCCGGCTGGCCGAGAAAAAGCCCGCGATCGCTGGATTTTCGGCCCCCTAGCCTATATCTGAGCGCGGCGCCGAATTGGGCGCGCCTCCGACTGCATGCAAGGGTTCATGACGCCGCCGCGCAAGCTGCACATCAAGTCCTATGGCTGCCAGATGAATGTCTACGATGCCCAGCGCATGGTGGACACGCTGGGGCCTGAGGGCTTCGTCGAGACCGCCGAGGCCGGCGACGCCGATCTCGTGATCCTCAACACCTGCCACATCCGCGAAAAGGCCTCCGAGAAGGTCTATTCGGAGCTCGGGCGGCTGCGGGTCGCGAAGGAGGACGCCGCGCGGGCCGGCCGGACGATGCAGATCGCCGTGGCCGGCTGCGTGGCGCAAGCGGAAGGCGAGGAGATCATCGCCCGCGCCCCCACCGTCGACGTCGTGGTCGGCCCGCAGAGCTACCACCATCTGCCGCAGCTCCTGGCCCAGGCCCGCCGCGGCGAGCGGGCGATCGAGACCGAATTCCCGGCCCAGGACAAGTTCGGCTTCCTGGCGAAGCCCAGCCGCGAGGCGATCCGCGCCCGCGGCGTCTCGGCCTTCGTGACCGTGCAGGAAGGCTGCGACAAGTTCTGCACCTTCTGCGTGGTGCCGTATACGCGCGGCAGCGAGATGTCGCGTGCGGTGACACGCATCGTCGACGACGTGACGCAGCTCGTCGACAATGGCGTTCGCGAGATCACCCTGATCGGCCAGAACGTCAACGCCTATCACGGCGAAGGCCCTGACGGCCGGCCCTGGACGCTGGGGCGGCTGCTCCATGGGATCGCCGAGATTCCGGGCGTGGCGCGGATCCGCTACTCGACCAGCCATCCCAACGACGTCGACGACAGCCTGATCGCGGCGCATCGCGATCTCGAAGCGGTGATGCCGTTCGTGCATCTGCCGGTTCAGTCGGGATCTGACCGCATCCTGAACGCCATGAACCGCAAACACACGGCGACTGACTATCGCAAAGTCGTCGACCGTTTTCGCGCCGCCCGTCACGACATTGCATTCTCTTCGGATTTCATCGTCGGGTTCCCGGGCGAGACCGAGGAAGATTTTCGCGCCACCCTCGCCCTGATCGACCAAATCGGCTACGCTGCGGCGTATTCGTTCAAGTATTCGCCGCGCCCGGGAACTCCGGCAGCGGACATGCCGGAGATGGTGTCAGCGACCGAGATGGACGAGCGATTGGAGCGCCTCCAGAGCTTGATCGACAGCCAGCAAGCAGCCTTCAACAAGGCCGCGATCGGCCAGGTCGTCGACGTGTTGTTCGAGCGGCCAGCGCGCAAGCCCGGGCAACTGGTCGGACGGACCGCGTATCTGCAACCGGCCCACGTCATGGCGTCCGACGACATCATCGGCCAGGTTCTGCCGGTGCGGATCGACAGTCTCGAACGCTACAGCCTGCTCGGCGAGCTCGTCACGGCCGCGCCGGCAGTGATCTCCCCCACGCCCCTCGTGTCCATCGGAGGCTGAGCACTTGCCCAAGAGCGCATCGGATCCGTCTTCCCTCGCTCCCAGCCGCAAGTACGACCGCGACATGTCCATGCCCCCCGAGACCCAGGTCGTCATCGATTTCGACGACAACCGTGCCGCCTCCGCCCTGGTTGGGCCTTACGGCCAGAATCTGGCCCTGGTCGAACGACGGCTCGGCGTCGTCGTCGATTCCCGCGGCAACCACATCACCATCGGCGGAACACGCGACGGCTGCGATGCCGCGCGGCGCGTGCTCGAATCGCTCTATGCGCAGGCCGTGAAGGGCCACGATCTGGCGCAGGGCGACGTCGAGGGCGCGATCCGCGCCGTGGTGGCGCAGGGCTCGCTGTTCGAGTTCGACGCCAAGAACGCCAAGAACGCGTTCGAGAGCATCAACCTGCGCAAGCGCCCGGTGCGCGCCCGCACCGCCGCGCAGGATTCCTACATCCGCGCGCTGAAGCGGCACGAGCTCGTGTTCGGCATCGGCCCGGCCGGCACCGGCAAGACCTGGCTTGCGGTCGCGCATGCCGCGCAGCTCTTCGAGCGGAAGGAAGTCGACCGCATCATCCTCTCACGCCCGGCGGTCGAAGCCGGCGAGCGGCTCGGCTTCCTGCCTGGCGACCTCCGTGAGAAGGTCGATCCCTATCTGCGCCCGATCTACGACGCGCTGTACGATCTGATGGACGCGCGCATCGTCGAGCGCGCGCTGCAGGCCGGCGAGATCGAGATCGCGCCGCTCGCCTTCATGCGCGGGCGCACCTTGACCAACGCCGCGATCATCCTCGACGAGGCGCAGAACACCACATCGATGCAGATGAAGATGTTCCTCACGCGTCTCGGCGAGAACAGCCGCATGATCATCACCGGCGATCCCTCGCAGGTCGATCTGCCGAACGGCCAGACCTCCGGACTCGCCGAAGCCGCGCGCCTGCTCGACGGTGTCGAGGGGATCGCACAGGTCCGGTTCACCGGCGAGGATGTCATCCGCCACGAATTGGTGGCGCGCATCGTCGCCGCCTATGAGGGGCCGAAAGCCCGCTGACGCGAGAGCAAGCACGCCGATGGTCGCGTCGTTCCAGCGCCATCCGCACAGATATCGACCAGGATGCCACAAAGTCCCATTCCAACGACCGAGGTGATCGTCGCAGCCGATTGCTGGCAGGACCAGCCTGACGCCGAGGACGTCATACAACGCGCCATTCTCGCCGCGGCCGAGACGGTCGATGCCGATGTCGGCGACGCCGAGATCGCCGTCATGCTGACGGACGACCAGGGCATCCGCACCCTGAACAGCAATTGGCGCGGCATCGACAAGCCCACCAACGTGCTGTCGTTTCCGGCGCTGCAGCCGACCGGACCGCGCGGCGAGGATGATGCCCCGCGCATGCTCGGCGACATCGCCATCGCCTATGAGACGATGCGGCGCGAGGCCGACGACGAACAGAAGCCGTTCGAGCATCATCTCAGCCATCTCACCGTGCACGGCTTCCTGCATCTGATCGGCTACGATCACGAGACCGATGACGAGGCCGAGGAGATGGAGGCGCTGGAGACCGAGATCCTGGCCCATCTCGGCATCCCCGATCCCTATGCCGATCGGGAACGGATGAACTGACCATGGCCGATTCCGAGCCCATCCATGACAATCCGCGCCAGACGCGCAATCTGCCGGCCGTGGTGCCGCCGGCCGAGCTCGGCCGCTCGCCGGGCGAGAACTGGCTGTTTCGCGCGCTGCGCAACCTGTTCGGCTGGAAAGGCGGCGGCTCGGTTCGCGACGACCTGCAGGTCGTGCTCGATGCCTCGACGCCCGATGACATCGGCTTCTCCGCGGTCGAGCGCACGCTCCTGCGCAACATCCTCGATTTGCACGAGCGGCGCATCGCCGACGTGATGGTGCATCGTGCCGACATCGTCGCCGTCCGGCGCGACATCACGCTCGGCGAACTGATGAGCCTGTTCGAGAGCGCATCGCATTCGCGCCTCGTCGTCTACAACGACACGCTCGACGACCCCGAAGGCATGGTGCACATCCGCGACCTGCTTGCCTTCACCACGGCGCAGGCCCGGGTCTCCGACGAGGTGAAGGCGCGGCGCAAGAAGCCGCTGCCCGCCGGCCTCGATCTCAAGGCCGTCGATCTGTCGATGCCGCTGTTCGAGGCCAATATCATCCGCAAGCTGCTCTACGTGCCGCCGTCGATGCGCGCGATCGACCTGCTGGCGCAAATGCAGGCCTCGCGCATCCACCTGGCGCTGGTCGTCGACGAATATGGCGGCACCGACGGGCTGGTCTCCATCGAGGACATCGTCGAGCAGATCGTCGGCGAGATCGACGACGAGCACGACAGCGACGAGCCGCCGGCGATCGTGCGGCAGGCCGACAACGCCTTCATCGCGGACGCCCGCGCCAGCCTCGACGACGTACGCCGGGTGATCGGCGAGGAGTTCGTGACGGGAGAGGCGGGCGAAGGGGTGGAGACGCTCGGCGGCTATCTCGTCAACCATGTCGGCCGGCTGCCGGTGCGCGGCGAGCTGATCTCCGGCCCCGGCAATTTCGAGGTCGAGGTGCTCGATGCCGATCCGCGCCGGGTCAAGCGCCTGCGCATCGCGCCGCGCAAGGAACGCCCGACGCCCCGCCCGCAGCGCGAAAGCCGGCGTCGAGACGTTGCGCCGGAAGTGACCCCGGCGGACACGGACGTCCCGGCCGAGCCGCCGCCGACAGAGGCCGGCCCTGCGCCGGTCCACGACGATAGCAGCCCGCCACGGGGCGATGGAGCCAGCTCACAGTGATCCGCCCATCGACGATTCGCGGCCTCGCCATTGGCGTTGTCCTGGCCTGGGGCTGGAAGCGTGCGGCGATCGCGCTCGCCGCCGGCGCGCTCTCCTCGCTCGCGATGGCCCCGTTCAACGCCTGGCCGGTGCTTGCGATCACCTTCCCGGTTCTGGTCTGGCTGATCGATGGCGCCGCGGCGGGACGGCGGCGCGGCATCCCGGCTGCCGCCTTCACCGGCTTCTGCTTCGGCATGGGCTATTTCGTCCCCGGCCTTTACTGGATCGGCAACGCGTTCCTGGTCGATGCCGACACCTTCGCCTGGCTGATGCCGTTCGCCGTGCTGGGCCTGCCGGCCTATCTCGCGCTGTTTCCGGCCCTAGGCTTCGCCTTGGCCCGGTTGATCTGGACGCGTGATGCAACCCGCATCCTGGCGCTCGCCGTCTGCCTGACCGCGAGCGAATGGCTGCGCGGCCACGCGCTCACCGGCTTCCCCTGGGACACGTTCGGCTATGCCCTGTCGCAGCCGCTCGCGCTGGCGCAGACGGCCTCGCTGATCGGGATCTGGGGCATGACGTTCCTGGCGATCGCGATCTTTGCCAGCCCCGCGGTGCTGATCGACGGCAAGACATGGCGTGAGCGCTGGCGGGCGCCGGCCGCGGCCGCCGCCCTGCTCGTGATGATGGGCGTGTTCGGCGCCATCCGGCTCGGCCTGCATCCGACGGCCTTCGTCGCCGACCTCAAGTTGCGGATCATGCAGCCGAACCTGCAGCAGGACGTGAAGTTCAACTATGGCGCCAAGGCCGATGTCATGCGCCGCTATCTGGCGCTGTCGGACCGCGCCTCCGGCCCGAACGCCACCGGCGTCCGGGACACCAACGTCCTGATCTGGCCGGAATCGGCGTTCCCGTTCTTCCTGACCCGCGAGGCGGACGCGATGGGCCAGATCGCCGACCTGCTGTCGCCGGGCACGGTGCTGATCACCGGTTCGGTCCGCGCCCCCGACGCGCCTCGCAACACCCCCATCACCCGGGCCTACAATTCGATCTACGTGATCGATCACGACGGCACCGTGCTGTCGGTCTACGACAAGCTGCATCTGGTCCCGTTCGGCGAGTTCCTGCCGTTCCAGAATCTGCTGGAGCGGATCGGGCTCGAGCAACTCACGCGGGTGCAGGGCGGCTTCATCCCCGGCACGGCGCGACGCAACCTGGACGTGCCACACGCTCCGCGTGTTCTTCCCTTGATCTGCTACGAGGCGATCTTTCCGAGTGACAGCGTGCCGACCGAAGAACGACCGGGCTGGATCGTCAACTTGACGAACGATGGCTGGTTCGGCATTTCGACTGGGCCTCATCAGCATCTACAGCAAGCGCAGTGGCGCGCGATCGAGCAAGGACTTCCATTAGTTCGATCTGCGAACACCGGCATCTCCGCAGTGATCGATCCCGTCGGCCGTATCGTTAAGCAATTGCCTCTCGGCGCAGAGGGCGTGCTGGATTCCGCGCTGCCTGTTGCGTTGCAGCCGACAGCCTATGCAAGGCTCGGCGACATTCCGGTTGCGATCCTGTTAGTGATCGCCCTGAGCACCGTCGTTCGCAGACGTGTTGCTCAAAAGCTTCCCTGACGACAGCAAGATCTCGATTCTTTCCGGGTCCGTAAGATTTTTTTTGACAAGCAAAACCCCAAGTGTTGACAGATAGCTGCTGCAATTCGCATTCTCGCGCGGCAGCATGAGCCGTCCAGTTCGTTGCTCGGCCGTCTTCGTTAGTACGACATGCGAACATAAATTGACGGTGTGAGCGCCTGAGGCATACTGCGACCGCCTCGTTCCGAGGCCCATTCTAAGGAGTTGAGAGATGTCGACGAAAGCGCCCAACCCTGTTGACAAGCATGTCGGCAGCCGGGTGCGGATGCGCCGTATCATGTTGGGCATGAGCCAGGAAAAACTTGGCGAGGCTCTCGGACTCACGTTCCAGCAGATACAGAAGTACGAAAAAGGCACCAATCGAGTCGGCGCCAGCCGGATTCAGCAGATCTCGGAGGTTCTGCAGGTCCCGGTCTCCTTCCTGTTCGAAGGGGTCCCGAGTGGCGGGACCAACGGTGAAGCTTTCGGCGAAGGCGCTTCGCCCGCCTATGTGTCTGATTTCCTGGCAACCTCCGAAGGACTGGCGTTGACCCGCGCATTCACGCGGATCCACGATTCGAAGCTTCGTCGCAGCATCGTCGACCTGGTCGAGCAGATCGCTGATCGTGAAGCTCCGGAAGAAGGCTAGCTGATGCGCCGGCGCTGACATTCCTATCGTGATCACTCTCATAGGAATGTCAGCGCCCTCGGGGGGCCATCAGCGGGGCACGTTTGCGGACGACGCGCTGGGCACGCTGCGTTCCGCCAGACGAATGAGCCGATAGACAGGTTGGATCACGACCAATAGAGCGCGATGGCTCCCCTTCGGGAAAGGCTATCGCGCTCTAAATCTTTTTATGCACATGTGGCCTGGAACTCCGGCGTCCCAGCCGCCAACCCGCCCAGCGACGCGCCAAGCGCGTCCACCGCCTGCTACCACTTCGTAACCATCGAGAACGATTTACAAAGCTCATGACCGCCAGCAGCAGCCCGTTCGATAGTCGCACAATTCTCGAAGGCATCCGCCAATGGGTCGAGATCGAGACCCCGACCGAGGCGCCTGATCAGGTCAACAAGCTGGCTTCCCTTGTCGCGGATGGCTATCGCGGGCTCGATGCCACGATCGAACGGATCGCCGGACGCGACGGCTGCGGCGACCACCTCGTCGCACGGTCGTCGTGGGGACAGGACGAGCCGGGCATCCTGGTCCTGAGCCATCTCGACACGGTACATCCGATCGGGTTCATCGCGCGGCTGCCGTTCGCAGTCGACGGCGACGTTGCGTACGGTCCCGGGATCTACGACATGAAGGGCGGCGCCTATCTCGCCTTTCACGCCTTTCGTCAGCTCTGCGCAGAGGGTCAAAAATCGCCCCTCGGCATTACTCATTTGTTCGTCTCGGATGAAGAGATCGGCAGCCCGACCTCGCGCGCGCTGATCGAGGAGGAAGGCCGCAAGGCCAAATACGTCCTCGTCACCGAGCCGGCGCGCGACGGCGGCAAGATCGTGACCGGACGCAAGGGCGTGGCGCGGTTCGACGTGGCAATCCGCGGCGTGCCCGCGCACGCCGGCGCGCGTCCACAGGATGGACGCAGTGCGATCCGCGAACTCGCCAACGTCATCCATGCGCTCGAAGCGCTCAACGACCCCGCCCGCGGCATCACCGTGAATGTCGGCGTCGTGCGTGGGGGCACCCGTCCCAACGTGATCGCTGAGGAAGCTTATGCCGAGGTCGATGCACGGCTGCCGACGCCTGCCGATGCCGAGGAAATCCTGCCCAAGATCCTAGGGCTGACCTCGCGCAGCGATGGCGTCACGGTCGAAGTGAGCGGCGAGGTGAACCGGCCGCCTTACGTCAAGGGCAACGCCGGCGCCGCCCTGTTCGAGCATGCGAAATCCCTGGCCGACGAGATCGGCTTCGAGCTGGTCGACACCTATACCGGAGGCGGTTCCGACGGCAATTTCACCGCACCGTTCACGGCGACGCTCGATGGGCTCGGCGTCGATGGCAAGGGCGCGCATACGCATTACGAGCAGATGTACATCTCCTCGATCGAGCCGCGGACAAGGCTGCTCTACCGTCTCTATCAAACCCTGCGATGAGCCCCGCGATCAACATGCCCGTCGACGACGATCACACCGGCACCGAGGCCCTGCACGGTCAGGGCTCGTTCTTCGGCCGGCGCAAGGGCCACAAGCTGCGGGCGCATCAGGCCGGCCTGGTCGACAACCTGCTGCCGCACCTCGCGCTCGATCTCGCCGCGCCCGCGGAAGCCGTGCTGCCCACGCTGTACGATCCGCCGGTCGACGCGCTGCGGCTGGAGATCGGGTTTGGCGGCGGCGAGCATCTTGCCGCCGAAGCGAAGGCGTGTCCGACCACCGGCTTCATCGGCTGCGAGCCCTATGTCAACGGCATGGCCAAGATCCTGTCGGCCATCGAGGCCGACAACATCGGCAATATCAGGCTGGTGGCGGGCGACGCCGCCGAGCTGTTGGCCTGGCTGCCGCCGCAGTCGCTGCAGCGGATCGACCTGATCCATCCCGATCCCTGGCCGAAGCGGCGGCACTGGAAGCGGCGTTTCGTGCAGGATGCGACGATCGCAGCGATGGCGCGCGTCCTAAAGCCCGGCGGCGAGTTCCGCTTCGTCAGCGACATCGCCGACTATTGCGCCTGGACGCTGTGGCATCTGCTGCGTTCGCCGGAGTTCGCCTGGACGGCCGAGCGCGCCGACGACTGGCATCTGCCCTGGCCGGGCTACACCATGACGCGCTACGGGCGGAAGGCCACGCGCGAAGGCCGCGTCGCCAACTATCTGATCTTCAGCCGGCGCTGACCGCTGCGCCGGCGAGGTCACTCAGTGTCGTGTCTTCCAGAACGCGACGACGCGTTCGGCGGTCGATGGCAGCAGGCGCGCGTAGTTGACCCTGATCGCATCGATATCGCGCTGCGCCGGCACGCGTTTCGGTCCGAGGCGCAGCAGGATCAGTGAGTGCACGGTGCGCCAATCGAGCCCGATCATGCGCCCCAGGATCAGCAGCGGATCGTGACGATCGCCCGACACCAGTCGGTCGAGCGTCGCGATCTTCAATCCCGTCATTGCGGCGAGCGCCGCGATGACCTCCTCGTATTTGTGCTCGGATGCGAAGCCGAACAACGCCGACTGGTCCAAGGCACCGGCTTCATACAGCGACAGGATGGTCCGCTGCGCCGGCACGAAATCGCGCGTGCTATGCGCTGTACGCGCCGCATCGGCGAGTTCGGCGAGAGCCTGCCTGATCCTCGCCTGCTTGTCCGGCGGCACGACATCGAACAGCCGCCGCCTGATGACATCGAGCGAGCCGGCCAGCAGTTGTTTCAGATGATCGTCGGAAACATCTGCGCGCCGGCCGACCGTGAGCGTCAGCACGCCGTCTGAACTCGCGCGGTGGATCAGCGCGGCATAGCCGCGCGGGGAAAACGCTGCGCCATCATTGGCAGCGGCCCGCCGCACCACGTCGCGATCGCCACGGCGCACCAGCACATCGGTCGTATCGGCCGATAGGCGCGTCCGCTCTGCCATCGCGAGCAAATGACCCTGGCTCTTGTCGCGCGCAATAGCGATGAGCACGGGATCGTCGAGCACGAGCGAACGGCGCAACAGCGGCCCCGCCACCGCGACCTCGTCGTCGCGCGCCAGCCGGCTGACGACGGCACGGGGCGCCTTGAGGAGCCGCGACAACCGCTCCGCCAGATCGATCCGCGTCGGCAGATCCGCGAACGGGACCAGATCGATCAGGAGACCGTCGAACAGATTGATGTGCTCGGGACGCAGCTTCGTCGCATCCTCGAAGAACAGGTCGGCGATGCGGCGCGTGGCCTCGAGGCCGCGTTCAGCATTGCCCTGCCTGACGATCCCGCCGAGGCCGGGGATCAGCGCGGTTGCCGGGGTCATGACGTCTACTCGATACGCAACGCGACACGTTTCCGTGCGCTCCACTCCGTGCGGCACGACGACGGGGGCGAAAAGCACGAACTCAGCTCATTTTTAAGCGATCTTGGTGAATGAAGGGTTAGACCCTGCGGCATTCGGCCGTTCCCGGTCGGGGAAAACGATCCGATCCGCAGTCCTGGCGCGGAGCAAATTCCCAGTTCCAGGCGCCGTTTGAGGCGACACGACCCTTGCCGTCAGGCGGCAAAGCGGCTATATGAGCGCCATCAAACATCATCTCATATACGATCGCGTAGTGAGGGTGGGCCCTTCCGGACCCGCTCTTTTTTGTTACCTGGATCGCTCCGCCACGGGCGGGATCGGTCCGGTGAGCGCGATCGAACAGGCCCGACGGCCCAACCAAGCAAGACACGCGATCGACGCCTCGATGACGGAACCTACGTTCGCAACCGCTGACACCGACCTCCTGACCGAGCCCCGCCTCGTCGTCGAGCCGGGCGTCGCGGCGCGCGTGGCGGCGGTGGCCGACCCGGTGCTGCAGGGAATGGGGTACCGCCTGGTGCGGATCCGCATTTCGGGCGAAGGTGGTTGCACGGTCCAGGTGATGGCCGAGCGTCCCGACGGCACGATGCAGATCGAGGATTGCGAGGCGGTGTCGCGGGCGCTGTCGCCGGTGCTGGACATCGCCGATCCGATCGACCGTGCCTATCGGCTCGAGATCTCCTCGCCGGGCATCGACCGGCCGCTGGTCCGCCGCTCCGATTTCGAACGTCACATCGGTCATCTCGTCAAGATCGAGATGGCGGTGGCACATCAGAACCGCAAACGCTTCCGCGGCATCATCGCCGGCGTCGAAGGCGACGGCGTGCGCATCACCCGCGATGACGTGGCCAAGGACCAGGAGCCGGATGTCGTGCTGCTGATGGCCGACATCGGCGACGCCAAGATGGTGCTGACCGACGAGCTGATCGCCGAATCCATGCGCCGCGGCAAGGCGGCCGAGCGCGAGAAGAAGCGCGAGCTTGGAATCGTCCCACCGCTGGCGCCGCACGCCAAGCCGGCGGCCCAGGCGAAGCCCAAGCCGAAGCCGAAAGCAAAAGACGACAAGCCGGCCAAGAAGCCGCTGCCGACCAATACCAAGAAACATCGCCTCGCCGCCGATCGCGCGCGCAGAGGCGAGATCGATCCTGATTAGAGGAGATTTGAGCCATGGCCGTCAGCGCCAACCGGTTGGAACTGCTGCAGATCGCCGACGCCGTCGCGCGCGAGAAGTCGATCGACCGCGGCATCGTGATCGCGGCGATGGAAGACGCGATCGCCAAGGCCGCCCGCGCCCGCTACGGCAGCGAGACCGACGTTCATGCCGAGATCGATCCGAAGAAGGGTGAGCTGCGGCTGTCGCGCCACATGCTGGTGGTCGAGAAGGTCGAGAACCCCTCCAACCAGATCTCGCTGGATGACGCGCGCCGCGCCAACCCGGGCGCGCAGATCGGCGACACCATCGCCGACACCCTGCCGCCGCTGGAATATGGCCGCATCGCCGCGCAGTCGGCCAAGCAGGTCATCGTGCAGAAGGTGCGCGAGGCCGAGCGCGACCGGCAGTACCAGGAGTTCAAGGACCGCATCGGCGACATCGTCAATGGCGTCGTCAAGCGCGTCGAATATGGCAGCGTGATCCTCGACCTCGGGCGCGGCGAGGCGATCATCCGCCGCGACGAGATGCTGCCGCGCGAGGTGTTCCGCAACGGCGACCGCGTCCGCGCCTACGTCTTCGACGTCCGCCGCGAGACCCGCGGCCCGCAGATCTTCCTGTCGCGCACCCATCCGCAGTTCATGGCCAAGCTGTTCGCGCAGGAGGTGCCGGAGATCTATGACGGCATCGTCGAGATCAAGGCGGTCGCTCGCGACCCCGGCTCGCGCGCCAAGATCGGCGTTGTCTCCCGCGACTCCTCGGTCGACCCCGTCGGCGCCTGCGTCGGCATGCGCGGCTCGCGCGTGCAGGCGGTGGTGAACGAGCTGCAGGGCGAGAAAATCGACATCATTCCGTGGTCGCCCGACATCGCGACCTTCGTGGTCAACGCGCTGGCGCCGGCCGAAGTCGCCAAGGTCGTCATCGACGAGGACCGCGAGCGCATCGAGGTCGTGGTGCCCGACACCAACAACCAGCTCTCGCTGGCGATCGGCCGCCGCGGCCAGAACGTCCGCCTCGCCTCGCAGCTGACCGGCTGGGACATCGACATCCTGACCGAGCAGGAGGAATCCGAGCGCCGCCAGGCCGATTTCGAGAATTCCACCCGCGTGTTCATGGAATCGCTGAACGTCGACGAGGTCGTCGGCCAGCTGCTGGCGTCCGAAGGCTTCACCTCGGTCGAGGAGCTCGCCTTGGTCGACCTCAAGGATCTCGCCGGCATCGAGGGCTTCGACGAGGAGACCGCGACCGAGCTGCAGACCCGCGCCCGCGAATTCCTCGAGCAGCAGGAAGCCGAGCTCGAGGCCAGGCGTAAGGAGCTCGGCGTCGAGGACGCGGTGAAGGACGTGCCCGGCGTCACCACCAAGATGCTGGTCAAGTTCGGCGAGAACGACATCAAGACAGTCGAGGACCTCGCGGGCTGCGCGACCGACGATCTGGTCGGCTGGACCGAGCGCAAGGAGGGTGGCGAAGCCACCAAATTCCCCGGCATTCTCGACGGTCTCGATATCTCCCGCGACGATGCCGAGGCCATGGTCATGCAGGCCCGCGTCAAGGCCGGCTGGGTCAGTGAGGCTGACCTCGCCAAGGCCGAAGCCGAACCCGAGAATGAGGACGAAACGACCGAAGGACAGCCCGCCTGACCCGCTTGGCTCGTCCCATGGACACCACGATGACCCCCTCCCTGACCCAGCTCGCTTGAGATGAGGAGCCGCATCACCGCATGCTCGCTTTGGCCGACCCCGAGCTCGACAATGGACCGCGGACCGAGAAGTCCGCGACCATGCGCATGTGCGCCGTCAGCCGCGAAGTGCGGCCGATCGGCGAGCTGATCCGCTTCGTCGTCGGCCCGTCGGGCGAGGTCGTGCCCGACATCAAGCGCAAGCTGCCCGGACGGGGCTTGTGGATCACCGCCTCGCGCCAGGCGGTTGCGGAGGCGGTGCGGCGTCACCATTTCAGCCGAGGCTTCAAGACCAACGTCCGCGTCCCGCCAACCCTTGCCGAAGACCTGGAAGCCTTGCTGGCCCGCAGCGCGATCGAAGCGCTGGGGATTGCCGCCAAGGCCGGTCAGGTCGTCTCCGGTTTCTCCAAGGTGGAAGCGGCGCTGTCGCAGCGGCCATCACGGTCGACATTGGCAGCCCTCGTCCATGCCGCGGACGGCGCAGCCGACGGGATCCGCAAGCTCGACGCGCTGGTGCGGCCGAACGACGGGGGTCAGGACCAAGCCCCGACAATTCCGATCATCTGCTGTCTCACTTCGGCAGAATTGGATTTGGCACTTGGGCGCTCAAATGTGATACATGCTGCCGTGCTCGCAGGCCCGGCGAGCAGGACATTCCTGTCGCGCAGCCAGACACTGGTCCGATACCGGTCGGCCGACGCTGACAAGATTGCCGGAACCGCGGCCACGAAATCTGCTTCGACTTCGAAGACATAGCACTTTGAAGCCATAGCTACGAAGACATCGCGACGATTGCACGAATGAGACGGTGCGGTAGCCCGCACGCTGGTAACGAGATTAGGACGACTGAATGGCCGACAACAACACTCCGGGCGACAAGAAACTGAGTGTCCCGAGCAAGACCTTGACGCTGAAGCCGCGCGTCGAGACCGGCACGGTACGCCAGAGCTTCCCACATGGCCGGAGCAAGCAGGTGGTGGTCGAGAAGCGCGGCAAGCGCCGCGTCGGCGATGGGGGGCCCGATGCTCCGCATGCACCGGAGCCGACCGTCGCCAAGGCGCCGCCGCCCCCGCCATCGCCGCGCTCATCCGGACCGCGCCCATCCGGCTCGTCGCAGCGCGGCGGGTCCGGCGTCGTGCTCCGCACCCTGACCGAGGACGAGCGCTCGGCGCGCGCCAGCGCGCTGGCCGATGCCCGCGTGCGCGACATCGAGGAACGCCGCCAAGCCGAAGAGGAAGCCCGCCGCCGCGCCGAGCGCGAAGCCGCCGAACGCGCCGAGCGCGAGGCTGCCGAGGCGCGCCGCAAGGCCGAGGAAGAGCGGCACCGTCACGAAGAGGAAGCCAAGCGCAAGGCCGAGCTCGAAGCTAAGAAGCGGTTCGGTGAAGGCGAGGCGCCCCGTCCGGCGACATCCGCGCCCCAGCCCGCCGCAGCCGCACCGGCCCGCTCGACGCCCGCCCCCGGCAGGCCCGTCGGCGCACCGGGCAGCCGGCCGCAGCAGATTGGTGGTCCGAGCTCGCGGCCCGGTGGCGCTCAGCCGGCCGGCGCACGCCCGGCCGGCGCACGTCCTGCCGCCGGCGGTCCGCTCGGCCGCGCGCCGGCGGCCGTTGCCGCCGGTCCGGACGAGGATGAGGGTCCGCGCCAGATCCGCAGGGGTCCCGGCGGAGCCGCACGTCCCGCGCCGCCGCCGAAGACCACGCACAAGCCGGGCCCGCAGAAGCAGCGCGGCCGCCTGACGGTGGTCACGGCGCTCACGGCCGACGATGTGCGCGAGCGCTCGATCGCGTCGTTCCGCCGCCGCACGCAGCGCCTGAAGGGCCATGCCGCCAACGAGCAGAAGGAGAAGCTCGTCCGCGAGGTGACGATTCCGGAAGCCATCACCATCCAGGAGCTGGCGAACCGCATGTCGGAGCGCGCGGTCGACGTGATCCGTCTGCTGATGCGCCAGGGCGCGATGCACAAGATCACCGACGTGATCGATGCCGACACCGCGCAGCTGATCGCGGAAGAACTCGGCCACACCGTCAAGCGCGTCGCCGCCTCGGACGTGGAGGAGGGCCTGTTCGACGTCGTCGACGATTCGACCGACACCGAGCCGCGTTCGCCGGTCGTCACCGTCATGGGCCACGTCGACCACGGCAAGACCTCGCTGCTCGACGCGCTGCGCCACGCCAATGTGGTCTCGGGTGAGGCCGGCGGCATCACCCAGCACATCGGCGCCTATCAGGTGACCGCGCCGGATTCCGGCAAGAAGATCACCTTCATCGACACGCCCGGCCACGCCGCGTTCACCGCGATGCGCGCCCGCGGAGCCAAGGTCACCGACATCGTCGTGCTGGTGGTCGCGGCCGATGACGGCGTCATGCCGCAGACGATCGAGGCGATCAACCACGCCAAGGCGGCGAAGGTGCCGATGATCGTGGCGATCAACAAGATCGACAAGCCCGACGCCCGTCCCGAACGCGTCCGCACCGAGCTGCTCCAGCACGAGGTGCAGGTCGAATCGCTGGGCGGCGAGGTCGTCGACGTCGAGGTGTCCGCCAAGAACAAGACCAATCTCGATCGTCTGCTCGAGATGATCGCGTTGCAGGCCGACATCCTCGACCTCAAGACCAATTCGGATCGCCCGGCCGAAGGGACCGTGATCGAAGCCAAGCTCGATCGCGGCCGCGGCCCGGTCGCGACCGTGCTGGTTCAGCGCGGCACCTTGCGGGTCGGCGATATCATCGTCGCCGGCGCCGAGATGGGCCGCGTCCGCGCGCTGATCTCGGACCAGGGCGAGACGTTGCAGGAGGCAGGCCCGTCGGTGCCGGTCGAGGTGCTCGGCTTCAACGGTCCGCCGGAAGCTGGCGATCGTCTCGCCGTCGTCGAGAACGAAGCCCGTGCCCGCCAGGTCACCAGCTATCGCGCGCATCAGAAGCGCGAGAACGCGGCAGCCTCGATCTCCGGCATGCGCGGTTCGCTCGAACAGATGATGTCGCAATTGAAGACTGTGGGCCGCAAGGAATTCCCGCTGATCATCAAGGCCGACGTGCAGGGCTCGCTGGAAGCCATTCTCGGCTCGCTGGAGAAGCTCGGCACCGAGGAGGTCGCCGCCCGCATCCTGCATGCCGGCGTCGGCGGCATCAGCGAGTCCGACGTCACGCTGGCCGAAGGCTTCAACGCCGCGATCATCGGCTTCTCGGTGCGAGCCAACAAGGAAGCGGCCGCACTCGCCAAGCGCAACGGCATCGAGATCCGCTACTACAACATCATCTACGACCTCGTGGATGACGTGAAGAAGGCGATGAGCGGCCTCCTGGCCCCCACGCTTCGGGAAACCATGCTCGGCAACGCGCAGATCCTGGAGGTGTTCAACATCTCCAAGGTCGGCAAGGTCGCCGGCTGCCGCGTCACCGACGGCACTGTCGAACGCGGCGCCAATGTCCGCCTGATCCGCGACAACGTCGTGGTTCACGAGGGCAAGCTGTCGACCCTGAAGCGCTTCAAGGACGAAGTGAAGGAAGTGCAGGCCGGCCAGGAATGCGGCATGGCCTTCGAGAGCTACGGCGACATGCGTGTCGGCGACGTCATCGAGTGTTATCGCGTGGAGACCATCCAGCGCTCGCTGTAAGTCCGAATCCTACAGAGCGCTGCAATTCGAGCGAGCAGCGATTCCGTGCACCTGCGGAATCGCCGCGCCTCTTGAACTTAACGAAGCGTCGTTGAACTCAATCAGAATGATCCTCTCGCCCGTGCTCACGCCGGGCGACGATCCATTGGATTTTTGAAAAATGCCTCGCCATCACCAGAGGGGAAGCGCCGCTTCCGGCGGCTCGCAGCGTCAGTTGCGCGTGGCCGAGACCGTGCGTCACGCTGTCGCCGACATTCTCAGCCACGGTGACGTGCACGACCCGGACCTGGAGGGACACATCATTACGGTGCCCGAAGTCCGCATGTCGCCCGACCTGAAGCTCGCCACGATCTACATCATGCCGCTCGGCGGACAGGATACGGACGTCGTGCTCACGGCGCTGGAGCGCAACAAGAAGTTCCTGCGCGGCGACATCGCGCGGCGCGTTAACCTGAAATTTGCACCTGACATCCGCTTCCGCGTCGACGAGCGATTCGACGAAGCGGAACGGATCGAGAAATTACTGCGAACACCCGCGGTGCAGAGAGACCTCAATTCGGATTCGGAAGAGAGCTGATGACCATTCCCCCCGAAACCGGCACTGTCGACGCGCCGAGCGCCGAACCGACCGCGGCCAAGACGATCCATTCTGCCGACGGACGCCCGCCGCGCGACAACAACGATCCGCGCAACAAGCCGCGCCAAGGGAACGGTCAGGGCAACCAGCCGCGCCGCGATCGTCGCGACGTCCATGGCTGGGTCGTGCTCGACAAGCCGATCGGCATGACCTCGACCCAGGCCGTGGCGGTGGTGAAGCGCCTGTTCCAGGCCAAGCGCGCCGGCCATGCCGGCACGCTCGATCCGCTCGCCTCCGGCGGCCTGCCGATCGCGCTGGGCGAAGCCACCAAGACGGTTCCCTTCGTGATGGACGGCCGCAAGCGCTACCGCTTCACCGTGACCTGGGGCGAGGAGCGCGATACCGACGACACCGAAGGACGGGTCGTCGAGACCAGCGACAGCCGGCCGGATGCCGCGGCGATCCGGGCGCTACTGCCGCAATTTACCGGCCGGATCGAGCAGACGCCGCCGCGCTATTCCGCGATCAAGATCCAGGGCGAGCGCGCCTATGATCTCGCCCGCGACGGCGAGGTCGTCGAGCTCCAGCCGCGCCCGGTCGAGATCCATGAACTGACCCTCGTCGACCAGCCCGACCCCGACCATTCGGTATTCGAGGCGGAATGCGGCAAGGGAACCTATGTCCGGGCGCTGGCCCGCGACATGGGCCGCCTCCTCGGCTGTTACGGCCATATCAGCGCGCTCCGGCGGACCCTGGTGGGTCCGTTTACCGAGAACGACATGATTCCGCTGGAACAGTTGGAGGCTTTGTGCAATAGAGCCGCGTCCGGTGAGGGAAGCCTCGCCGACGCACTCCTGCCCGTTGAGACCGCGCTGGACGACATCCCGGCACTGGCCGTCACTCGGGCTGATGCGGCAAGGCTCCACAGGGGCCAGGCCGTTTTGTTGCGCGGACGGGATGCGCCCAATAGTAGCGGCACAGTCTATGTCACGGTCGCAGGCCGCCTTCTGGCGCTTGCCGAAATTGGCAATGGCGAACTCATCCCCAAGCGCGTGTTCAACCTGACCGGACTGACTGCCAGCTCCGGTCGCAACGAAAGAGACTGACGATGTCGGTGACCGCAGAGCGCAAGGCGGAAATCATCAAGGCGAACGCCACCAAGGCCGGTGATACCGGTTCTCCCGAGGTGCAGGTTGCGATCCTGTCGGAACGCATCAACAACCTGACCAGCCATTTCAAGACCCACGGCAAGGACAACCACTCCCGCCGCGGCCTCCTGAAGCTGGTGTCGACCCGCCGTTCGCTGCTGGACTATCTGAAGAAGAACGACGAGGCGCGCTACAAGGCGCTGCTCGAGAAGCACAACATCCGTCGTTGAGCTTCGCGTTGGAATGAGCGCGCGCAGTCCAGCGCGCGTTGATGGCATGATGCCGAGGACGCCGCTTCGATCGCGGCGTTCGCGAGTCCGGGATCATGCGGTCCGGCCGGATCTGGAAAGAGGCAGATACGCTCTTCGCCTGATCCTTCCCGGACCATGCAGTACGCCTCAGCAGCAATCCGGCCGCTGGGCGTAACGGGCAAGGTGCCCGTTATTTACGAGAAGGATGGACGCCATCCGAAATAAGAAAACCATGGCAGGATCGCAGGGCGCTGATCGTTTTCCAGCGCCCTGCAATCTTGCGCATGGTTTTTTTGTTTCCGGGGAGTCTGCCTTCGATCATCTCATGAAAGAAGATACCCATGTTTACCAAGCATTCCGTCGAGATCGACTGGGGTGGGCGTCCGCTCAAGCTGGAAACCGGCAAGATCGCCCGTCAGGCTGACGGCGCCGTCGTCGCCACCTATGGCGAGACCGTCGTGCTCGCGACCGTCGTCGCCGCCAAGGCGCCGCGCGAGGGCGTCGACTTCCTGCCCCTGACCGTCGACTATCAGGAAAAGACCTACGCCGCGGGCCGCATTCCCGGCGGCTATTTCAAGCGCGAGGGCCGTCCGACCGAGAAGGAGACGCTGGTCTCCCGCCTGATCGACCGCCCGATCCGCCCGCTGTTCGTCGATGCCTGGCGCAACGAGACCCAGGTGATCGTGACCGTGCTGTCGCACGACATGGAGAACGATCCGGACATCGTGGCGCTGGTCGGCGCGTCGGCCGCGCTGACCTTGTCGGGCGTTCCGTTCAAGGGCCCGATCGGCGCGGCCCGCGTCGGCTTCGCCAATGACGAATACATCCTCAATCCGACCCTCGACGAGATGGCCGACACCCAGCTCGACCTGGTCGTCGCCGGCACCTCGGACGCCGTGCTGATGGTGGAATCGGAGGCCAAGGAGCTCAACGAGGACATCATGCTCGGTGCGGTGATGTTCGGTCACCGTCACTTCCAGCCGGTGATCAACGCGATCATCGAGCTCGCCGAGAAGGCCGCCAAGGAGCCGCGCGACGTCGCGATCATCGACAACGGCGCGATCGAGAAGGAGATGCTCGGGATCGCCGAGCAGGACCTGCGCAACGCCTACGCGATTCCGATCAAGCAGCAGCGCTATGCTGCCGTCGGCGCCGTCAAGGAAAAGGTGATGGCCTACTTCTTCCCCGAGGGGCAGGAGCCGAAATACGACAAGCTCCGGATCGCCGCCGTGTTCAAGGAGCTCGAGGCCAAGATCGTCCGCTGGAACATCCTGGACACCGGCAAGCGCATCGACGGCCGTGACGCCAAGACGGTGCGCAACATCGTCTGCGAGGTCGGCGTGCTGCCCCGCGCCCACGGTTCGGCGCTGTTCACCCGCGGCGAAACCCAGGCGCTGGTCGTAACCACGCTCGGCACCGGCGAGGACGAGCAGTACATCGACGCGCTGTCGGGGACGTACAAAGAGACGTTCCTGCTGCACTACAACTTCCCGCCCTACTCCGTCGGTGAGACCGGCCGTCTCGGCGGCACCAAGCGCCGTGAGATCGGCCACGGCAAGCTCGCCTGGCGCGCCATCCACCCGGTGCTGCCGCCGCATCACGAGTTCCCCTACACCACGCGCGTGGTGTCGGAGGTGACCGAGTCCAACGGTTCGTCGTCGATGGCCACCGTCTGCGGCTCCTCGCTGGCGCTGATGGATGCAGGCGTGCCGCTGAAGCGGCCGACTGCGGGCATCGCGATGGGTCTGATCCTGGAAGGCAGCCGCTTCGCCGTGCTGTCCGACATTCTCGGCGACGAGGACCATCTCGGCGACATGGACTTCAAGGTTGCGGGCACCGAGAGCGGCATCACCTCGCTGCAGATGGACATCAAGATCGAGGGCATCACCGAGGAGATCATGCGGGTTGCGCTGGGCCAGGCCCGCGAAGGCCGCATCCACATCCTGGGTGAGATGTCCAAGGCGCTGACCGCCGCGCGCGCCGAGCTCGGCGAATACGCGCCGCGCATCGAGACCTTCAAGATCCCGACCGACAAGATCCGCGAAGTGATCGGCACCGGCGGCAAGGTGATCCGCGAGATCGTCGAGAAGACCGGCGCCAAGGTCAACATCGAGGACGACGGCACCGTGAAGGTCGCCTCCAACGACGGCGAGGCGATGAAGGCCGCCATCAAGTGGATCAAGTCGATCGCCTCCGATCCGGAGGTCGGCCAGATCTATGACGGCACCGTCGTCAAGGTGATGGAGTTCGGCGCCTTCGTGAACTTCTTCGGTACCCGCGACGGCCTCGTGCACATCTCGCAGCTCGCCGACAAGCGCGTGCAGAAGACCACCGACGTCGTCAAGGAAGGCGACAAGGTCAAGGTCAAGCTGCTCGGCTTCGACGACCGCGGCAAGACCCGGCTGTCGATGAAGGCGGTCGACCAGACCACCGGCGAGGATCTCGAGGCCAAGCAGAAGGACGCGCCCGCCGAGGCGCGCGAAGCCGCCGGCGAGTAAAGCCGGGGCACCATTCGAGTGAAACACAAAGGGCGGCTTTCGAGCCGCCCTTTTTTGTTGTCCTATTGGTCGCGCACCCTCGCGCGTCCCGGGTCACGGCTGCGGATGCAGAGGCCGTCACCCCGCTTAAGGTCACCCACATGCACCATCCTATCATCCGCCCTGCCCGCCCGGACGAATACGACGCCGTCGCCAGGCTCTGGATGGAGAGCTGGTGTTCGACGGGCCTGGAAGCGCAGAGCGAGAGGCTGCTCGCGGTCCTCAGGGAGCGCGTGCCGCGTGAAGTCGCCGGCGGTTGGAGCCTGTATGTCGCCGACGACCGCGGCGGCCTCGCGGCGATGCTCGCGATCAACGTCCCCACGCTCTATCTCGACCAGCTGATGATCGCCCCGTCCCATCAGGGCCGCTCGCTCGGCCGCCGGCTGCTCGCCTTCACCCGCGAGCTGCTCCCCGACGAAGTGTGGCTGCGCTGCGCGAAGGGCAACGACAAGGCGTGGCGCTGGTACGAGCGCGAGGGCTTCGTGCTGGAAAAGGAGGAAGCTGACCCGCTGCACGGCCGGATCATGAAATATTATCGCTGGAAGCGTGACGGTCAGGCGGCAGCCTCCTGATCGCAGAGCGTGCAAGCGCAAATCTTGCGCGTGGCGACCGGAAACCGTTGCGTGCGCCTTCGCAGGCGAACTAAGTTCGAGTTCCCGACGACCTTGCATTCTCGAACCGTCCCCATGTCCGTGCCGCTCCTGCCGATCCGCCGCCTTGCGCTCGTCGTCCTCGCCGCTGCCTTCGCAACCGGGGCTTGGGCCCAGGCTCCGTCAGCAACGGCGCCCAAGGCCGCCCCCGCGGCCAAGAAACCCTCCGGAAAGACAAAGGCGATGGCGAAACCAGGCGCCATCGAAAGCGGTCCGTGCCGTCTTGGCGTCATTGCCGCACTCGGCGACCAGCTCGCCGTCAGCAAGTTCGGCCTCACCGTGTTTGAAATCGAAGAGGACGAAGTCACGTTGCCGGGATGGGGACTGGACGACCTCGCCATGGCGCGCGTGCGCGCGGCCACCGGCGGCGACCCGGCCGTGCACAGGATCGGCTATCCGAAAGGCGCGTTCGAGCCGTACTACCATCCGACGTCGCGCTTCCTGCCCGATCCGAAGGAGAGCCTGGCCTCGATCGTGCGCAACGTCACCACGAATGCCAACTGCGCACGCTACCTCGTCGTCACCAGGTTCGAGACGACCATTCCCAACACCACCCTGAGGCTCAGAGGCATCGGCGCCTACAATCAGGGGGTCGGATCGATCCTCAGGCACTCGCATCTGTTTGCGAACGTCAACGTCACGCTCATCGACGGCCAATCCTACGAGAAGATCAGCTCGTTCTCGGCGGATACCGGCGCCAGGCTGGCCGAGACCATGAGGCTCACCGAGGATCCTCTCAACAAGCTCGACAATGCCGACTTCCCCGAGCCTCTCGCGGCTGCGGCCTCCAGCACCGTCCTGCGCGAGCGGCTGCGCACCCTGGTCGCGGCGAAGCTCGATCGCGACCTGCCGAGCTATCTGAAGATCGAATGATGCCGTCGCCCGCGTTCACACGGTTCGAACGAGCTTCATTGGCCCAATCCTCTCCCCTATGCGACGAGCTCTCCCAGTGACAATCTCTCGCCGACTGGCGCCGCTGTTCATGGCCGTGATCTGGTCATGCACCGATGCCCTGGCGCAATCGGCGCCGGCGCCGCTGAATGCCAAAACAGCACCAAAGACCGCGGGCACCGCTGCCAAGGCAGCCAAGCCGACGACGGCCCTTCGCGAGGGCGGACCGTGCGAGGTCGGGGTGATCGCCGCGCTCGGCGATGCCTTCACGGTGCAGAAGAACGGCATGACCCGCCTGGGCGACGAGTACGCCGAAGTGCCGGTGTCCTGGGGTTTCGACGACATCGTCTACGCGCGTGTGAAGGCAGCCGCGGGTGATAGCGGGATCCGCCGCATCAGCGTCCCCAGGGGCGCATTCGATCCGTTCTATCAGTCGCCACCGGTCAAGGCCGAGAACGGGAAGCTCACGCCCATCGTCAGGAAGGTGGCCGGCACGGCAGGGTGCGCTCGCTACCTCGTGATCACCCGCCGGACCGACAGCGAACCCTCGACAAACGACGAGGTTACCGGCGTCGGTGTCATCAACCGGGGCGAGGGATTCGGCCGGATCAGCCACGTCTTCACCATGATCGATATCCAGCTCTATGACGGCGCGACGTTCGAGACGCGCGAGCCTGCCACGAGCTCCAGATCGCTGCTCTCACGGCTGACGTCCGGCGTCGGACCGCCGTCTCACGCCGGGGACGTCGACAACTCCGCATTCCCCGCTTCGCCGCCGGAGGCTGCGAACAACAATGTGCTGCGCGACATGGCGCGTTCGATGCTCAAATTCCGGCTCGACCAGCGCTTGCCGGCCTATTTCGGGCGCGAATAGAACGACGAGCTCGGCGCGTCACAGCCTGATCTTCAGCACCGCGTGGCCCGACTGCTGGACGAGACCGGACGATGTCGCGTTGATGCCATAGCGGATGCTGAGGTCGAGCCGGTCGTTGCCGGCGGCCACAAGACCAAGGCCCGCCGAATAGATCCATGGCGACAGGCCGAGGCCATGGGTGACAAAGCTCTCGCCGCCGCCCGAGAACGCCGCGCTGATCTGCAGCGGCTGATTCAGCGCGTTGTAGCCGACGCCGATATCGCTGGTCAGACGAATCTGCCTGGTGGGCGCGTAGACCGCTTTCAGCTGCGCCGTCGTCACGAGCTCCTGATAGATCTGAGGATCGACGTTGAGGCTGAAACCGCCGGCACCGTTCTCGCCGTAGGAATTGCTGCGAACCGTGCCGTAGTCCAGGCGCAGTGCTGGAACGAGCGCGAATCCGTCCTGCAGCGGAATGCGCGTCTTGATGCCTGCGCCGGCATGGCCGCTGTAGGAGCGATAGCTGCCGCCGGCGGATGCGCCCATGAAGCTCAGCGACCGGTTTTCGCCGTTATCGGTCGATCCGCCATCGAGCTGATAGTCGAAGAGGACATCACGGGTGATGGCGTAGGCTCCATAGAGCCCGAGCTGATAGGAGGCGAGACCGAGACGGTTCGGCACGGCGGCGTCGCTTCCCGTGATCGTGTGATGAGAATAACCGAGAACGCCGCCAATGATGGCGCGGGACGAGACTGCGACGTCGGCGCCGAACGCCAGACCGCCGCCGGAGGCGTCATAGCCGGGAACGCCATCGCGCCCCGTCTGCTGCGCGGTGCCGCCGAGAGGCTGCATCCAGACATTGCGACCAGCGGCCCAGCCGATGCTGCCGACATCGTCGAGCCTGTTGGTCATCGTCTGCCGGAACGCCTGCTGGCTGACATGGGTCGCCTGCGAGGCCGCCCCGGTCAACACCGGCAACGTCTGCTTCACGGCGGCGCTGAGAGATGGACCGCTGAGATTATCAAGCGCGGCAAAGCCCGAGACCATCGATCCGGTCCAGCCGGCCGACGTCATCGACAGCCGGTACAGTACGTCAGCCGCTTCCAAGCCGACGCGGCCGCCTGCAGACCGCAGCGTATCCGCATAAGGCCGGATCAGCGACATCGTCGCCAGTCCTCCAGTCAAATTCCCGGTAAGGTCGTAGGTCGACACCAGCATCTGCGCGCCCGCGGCGTTGCCGCTCGCCGTGCCATAGAGGCTGGTCAGGGTGCCGCGCGAGAGGGTGTTGAACAGCAGGCTGCCCTCGGGAGTCACCGAGCCGAGCAGCGTGAAGCCCGCCGCGGCGCTGCCGGGCGGTGCGACGCCCGCACCCCAGAAATAGCCGTTCTGATAGTTGGTGATGACGAAACGGCCCGGCGCCTGCGTGCCGAACAACGTCGGACTGACGATCCGCCAAGGCGTGCCGGCGGTCCACGCCCATTGCGGCACGGAGTTGGCCGGCACCGGTGCCGAGGGCGGCGGCGTGAAGGTCGCGGGATCATAGGGCAGCATGTAGGCCCAATGCGTCACCAGCAGGCTGTCGCCGGTGATCATCTGCATTTCCATGCTGGTCACGCCGTTGACGTTGCGCATATAGCCGAGTCCGACGGTCGCAGTGCCGCCGCCGGTCGGCGTGAACAGCATGGTGATCTGGCCGCTGGTGGTGACGAAGCCCTGGATGGTCGAGGTGTCCGTCAGCAGCGCCAGCCCGATCCTGAGCTGCGCGACGCTGGTGCCGGTGAAGGCGCCGTTGCTCGCGGTGCCCAAGGTCCACAACGTCTGGTCACCGATCGGGACCGGATTGGAGAAGCCCGTCTTCGGCGACATGTACGCGAGCAGCTGCGCCGTCGGCACATACCAGCTGGTGTTGGAGATCGTGGAGTCCCAGACGCTCGATTGCGCCTGCGCCGGCCCGGCGCCCCCTGCCACAAGCGCAATGCCGGTCATCGCGCAGAGAGCGATGACACGGGCCTTCGAACGCAGCATCAATCGCCCCCACGACTTGTCTTGCTGCCGGCGCGAGCGGCTGGCTGACGGCCGCGGCCGATGCACCGGTCATGATGCATCGCAGCGTCGTCGCAACAACCAACACGAGTTGCGCCAATGCTTCCTGATTAGCCGTTCAGGAACATTGTCTTCAACTGGGAAAATTTGGGTCGATCGGGGGACGGAGTCTCGCGTTCCCCTGATACCGCCGATGCGCGCGGAGGTCAGTCCGCCTTGAGATCCTCGGGGCGCGGCATCGAGATCACGTTGTAGCCGGAATCGACGTAGTGGATCTCGCCGGTGACGCCGCCGGACAGCTCCGACAGCAGATAGAGCGCCGAGCCGCCAAGCTCCTCCAGGGTCACGCCGCGACCGAGCGGCGAGTGCTTCTGCTGAAAGGCGAACATGAAGCGGGCATCGCCGATGCCCGAGCCCGCCAGCGTGCGCACCGGGCCGGCTGAGATCGCGTTGACACGGATGCTGCGGCGGCCGTAGTCGGCGGCGAGATAGCGCACCGAGGCTTCCAACGCGGCCTTGGCGACACCCATCACGTTGTAGTTCGGCATCACGCGGTTGGAGCCGTCGAAGGTCAAGGTGATCATGCTGCCGCCGCTTTCCGGCATCAGCTCGGCGGCGCGCTTGGCGATCTCGGTGAAGGAGAAGCAGGAGATCAGCATCGTGCGCGCAAAATTCTCGCGCGAGGTGTCGGCGTAGCGGCCCTTGAGCTCGTTCTTGTCGGAGAAGGCGACCGCATGGACGACGAAGTCGAGCCCGCCCCAGGCCTCGCGCAATGCGGTGAACACGCCGTCGACGCTGGCGATGTCCTCGACGTCGCAAGGCAACACGTGCTTGACGCCGAGCTCGTCGGCGAGCGGACGGACGCGCTTGCCGAGCGCGTCGCCCTGATAGGTGAAGGCCATCTCGGCACCATGCGCAGCCAGCGTCTTGGCGATGCCCCAGGCGATCGAATGGTCGTTGGCGATGCCCATGACCAGGCCGCGCTTGCCTGCCATCAGTCCCTGCATGATGTCTCTCCTTCGTCATGCCGGGATCGACCCAGCCAGGATGATCGTTCCGTCTTCGAGACGCCAATGGCCGGACATCGGTGCGAAGAATGAGCTTCGCGCTGCTGCCCGGCCATGATGCCGACGAAACCAGTGCTGTTGGAAATCTTAGGCGTCGAGCTGCTTGAACACCAGCGTCGCGTTGGTGCCGCCGAAGCCGAACGAGTTCGACAGCACGGTGCCGAGCTTGGCGTTGTCGATGCGCTTGCGCACGATCGGCATGTCGGCGAAGGCGGGATCGAGCTCGGTGATGTTGGCGCTCTCGCAGATGAAGCCGTTCTTCATCATCAGCAGCGAATAGATCGCTTCCTGGACGCCGGTGGCGCCGAGCGAGTGGCCGGTCAGCGCCTTGGTCGCCGAGATTGGCGGACATTTCTCGCCGCGGCCGAACACCTTGCGGATCGCCTCGATCTCCGGCGGATCGCCGGCCGGCGTCGAAGTCGCATGCGGATTGATGTAGTCGATCTTGGTCTTCACGGTCGACAGCGCGAGCTGCATGCAGCGCTCGGCGCCCTCGCCGGAAGGCGCAACCATGTCGTAACCGTCGGACGTCGCGCCGTAGCCCACGATCTCGCCGTAGATCTTGGCGCCGCGCGCCTTGGCGTGCTCGAGCTCTTCCAGCACGAGGACGCCGGCGCCGCCGGCGATCACGAAGCCGTCGCGCGTGACGTCATAGGGCCGCGACGCGGTGGCGGGCGTGTCGTTGTGCTTGGACGACATCGCGCCCATCGCGTCGAACAGCACCGACAGCGTCCAGTCGAGCTCTTCGCAGCCGCCGGCGAACATCACGTCCTGCTTGCCGTACTGGATCATCTCGTAGGAATTGCCGATGCAATGATTGGAGGTCGCACAGGCTGAGGAGATCGAGTAGTTGACGCCCTTGATCTTGAACCAGGTCGCCAACGTCGCCGAGGCCGTCGACGACATTGCCTTCGGCACGGCGAACGGACCGACGCGCTTCGGGCCCTTGGTGCGGGTGATGTCGGCCGCTTCCACCAGCGTGCGCGTCGATGGCCCGCCTGAGCCCATGATGATGCCGGTTCTGACGTTGGAGACGTCGGTCGGCTCCAACCCGGAATCGAGGATGGCCTGCTCCATGGCGACATGATTCCACGCCGCCCCCTCGCCGAGGAAGCGCATGGCGCGGCGGTCGACCACGTCGGCGGGATTCAGCGTCGGCGCACCTTGCACCTGCGAACGAAAACCAAGCTCGGCATATTTCTCGGCGCGGGAGATACCGGACTTCGCCTCGTACAGGCTGGCGAGCACCTCCTGGGTGTTGTTGCCGATCGATGAGACGATGCCCATGCCCGTGATGACAACCCGCCTCATGATGTCCGCCTCACCTTGCTCGTGTGTTGTGTTGCAGCCGTGCCTGCTGCACTGTCTGTGGTCGCAGCCTGCCGGTTCAAGTCGGCGCGGCGCCCTGCTTGAACAGGCCGACCTTCAGGTCCTTGGCGCGATAGATAATCTCGCCATCCATCGAAAGCCACCCGTCGGCAATACCGAGCACCAGCTTTGAGCGCATCACGCGCTTGATGTCGACGTTGTACACAACCTTGCGGGCGGTCGGCAGCACCTGGCCGGAAAACTTGAGATCGCCGAGGCCCAGCGCACGGCCGCGCCCCGCGCCGCCGGTCCAGCCGAGGTAGAAGCCGACCATCTGCCACATCGCATCGAGGCCGAGACAGCCCGGCATCACCGGATCATTCTTGAAATGGCAGCCGAAGAACCAGAGATCCGGCTTCACGTCGAGCTCGGCGCGGACGACGCCCTTGCCGAACTCGCCGCCGGTCTCGGAGATCTCGACGATCCGATCGAACATCAGCATCGGCGGCAGCGGCAGTTGTGCATTGCCGGGGCCGAACAGCTCCCCGCGGCCGCAGGCCAGCAGGTCCTCGTATTCATATGCGCTGCGCCGATCCAGCATGCTTGGTGGCCTTTCTCAACGATCCCCGGTGGAATTTGTGCCGCGCGACATGGACCCTTCCCGCGCGCCGCCCCCTTCCGCGCCGCGCTGGCCGGTCATCGCGTCGGCACGAAGGCTGGGCCATCGCACTTGGCGAACATGACCGCTGTCAGCGGCGGGCCTAACGACGCCTGGATTCGCGCACATGGCCATCACGGCCGCCGGCGCTCACCATGGCAGGGCAAATCGGGTCCGGGCGCTCTCTAACATAGAGGATTGCGGCGTCAATGCGCGTATCCAGGTAAATCGACGCAGCACCAGGGCCGGCGCCCGAACCGGGCGGCAAATGCAGTTTAGGAGCGTTCTAGATACGTTAGTTGCGATAAGCTTGCATCTGAATGGGTTTCTTCCTATATCGGTTGTGGATGAGAGCGAGATTGTGCGGTGCTTGAAGTGGATGTCAGCAACAACGCCTCGATGAGTGGTCATGACCGCGGCAACCCGGATCTCGGGAACGGCCGGCAGCCAGCACTCAATGGCTGCCCATGGCACGACGTCAACGAGATGCTGCAGGCGGCCGGGCTGCGCCCGACCCGCCAGCGCATGGCCCTCGGCTGGCTGCTGTTCGGCAAGGGCGCGCGGCATCTGACCGCCGAAATGCTCTATGAGGAAGCGACGCTGGCCAAGGTTCCGGTCTCGCTCGCCACGGTCTATAATACGCTGAACCAGCTGACCGACGCCGGCCTGCTGCGCCAGGTCAGCGTTGACGGCACGAAGACGTATTTTGACACCAACGTCACCGCCCACCATCACTTCTATCTCGAGAACAACCACGAGCTGGTCGACATCCCGGACCAGCATCTGGCGCTGTCGAAGCTGCCGGAGGCGCCCGAAGGTTACGAGATCGCCCGGATCGACATGGTCGTCCGGCTGCGCAAGAAGCGCTGAGCCTCCGGAAGGTCTTCATCGAAGCACCATGCCCGCACCCGCTGCGGGCATTTTTGTGTCGGGAGCGCGTCAGGATGGAGGTCAGCGCATTGCGCTGACCTGGGCCTTCAATTGACCTGCTCGTCGGCGTAGACGCCCCACAGCCGCTGCTGCTGGATCCAGCCTTCGAAACCATTGCCGAGCACGCGGCACCAGCCATTGCCGCATTTCTTCACCTGCGCGACAACGCCTGCCTGCAGCCGCGCTGTGACCGCGCTGGTCGCGTCGGCGCTCTCGTAGATCGGGGCGAGATCGTCCTTGTTCTTCATCGTGACCACCGCCGTGCGGCGCCCCGACAGCAACGAGTGATAGACCCACCCCTCCGAGCCTTCGGAATCGCGCACGCGGCGCCAGTTCTCATATTCCGCAGTGATCTCGACCGGCAGGCCGGAGCGCGTATAGACCCAGGCCACGTCGTTGTCCTTGGTCGGACCGGCACGAACGTTCACATGATCCGACTTCAGGCTGACATAGCGCGGCACCGGCAGGCCGCTGGTGGTGAGAACGGAGTCCTTCGCCGCAACGCCGCCCCTGCCGACGGCAACGTCGAACAGACAGACCAGCAGCACCACGACAGCACCGAAACGCCACAACGTCAATTTACTCAACTCACTCTCCCTCGAAAGGATCGACCCGCGCTCCGATCAAAGCGGATTGCGTTGCGATCCTTCGCCCGATCCCCATCGAACCGCCCGGCTGCCCCCCTTCGTGCTCGGAGAGGGCTTGCCGAAAGCGCCAGTCCCGACCTGCCGTTGGCTTCTTGTCTTGGCCGGGCCTTCTGCTAGACAGGACCGAACACAAGCGGCCAGGAAGCGCCTGAGAATCGCTCGCGAAGCCCTGTCAGGGACGGATCGGCCCACCTGCGAGATCCGACACGACCAGTCCAGGGAAGCGCCGCTCTCAGGCGACGACGGTAGTTTCGGCGAACCCGGTTAATGAGGTCTGAAGGATCTCATGAGAGCAGCACATGTCAGGTAGGAAAAAGCCCCTCGTCGTGGTGACACGCAAGCTGCCGGACTCGGTCGAGACGCGCATGCGCGAGCTGTTCGACGCCAGGCTCAATCTCGACGACGAGCCGTTGAGCCAGGAACAACTCGCCGACGCCGTGCGCACCGCCGAGGTGCTGGTTCCGACCGTCACCGACCACATCAGCGCCGACATTCTCAATCAGCCCGATTGCAAGCTGCGCATGATCGCCAACTTCGGCAACGGCGTCGACAACATCGACGTCGCGGCGGCGGTGGCGCGCGGCATCACCGTCACCAACACGCCGAAGGTCCTCACCGAGGACACCGCCGACATGACCATGGCGCTGATCCTCGCCGTGCCGCGGCGGCTGATCGAGGGCGCCTCGATCCTCACCGAGGGCAAGAACTGGGCGGGCTGGTCGCCGACCTGGATGCTCGGCCACCGCATCGGCGGCAAGCGCTTGGGCATCATCGGCATGGGCCGGATCGGCCAGGCCGTGGCGCGGCGTGCCCGCGCCTTCGGCCTGCAGATCCACTATCACAACCGCCGCCCGGTCGCTCCCGTGATCGCCGACGAGCTCGGCGCTACCTACTGGGAGAGCCTCGACCAGATGCTGGCGCGGATGGACATCATCTCGGTCAACTGCCCGCACACGCCGGCGACGTTCCATCTGCTGTCGGCGCGCCGGCTGAAGCTGATCCGCAAGGACGCCTACATCGTCAACACCGCACGCGGCGAGGTGATCGACGAGGAGACGCTGACGCGGCTGATCGAGGCCGGCGACATCGCCGGCGCCGGTCTCGACGTGTTCGAGCACGAGCCCGCGGTGAATCCGCGCCTGGTCCGGCTCGCCAAGGCCGGCAAGGTGACGCTGCTGCCGCACATGGGCTCGGCCACCATCGAAGGCCGCGTCGAAATGGGCGAGAAGGTCATCATCAACATCAAGACCTTCCTCGACAACCACCGCCCGCCGGACCGCGTGCTGCCGAGCATGTTGTAGGCCCGTCACTCGACCCCACAATCAGTGTCGTCGCTGCGAACGCAGGGACCCGTACCGCGTAATGTCCGCGTGGGACATCGCTGGTCGTCATCGTCTCGTTCACGCTGGTGGTTATGGGTCTCGGCTCAAGGCCGGGACGGCAGCTGGGTACGGGGCGCCTGCGCGCTTCCGCCACTCCCCGACGAACGCGACGAACGCCGCCAGCGCCGGCGGCGGTTGCCGGCGGCTCGGGTAATACAGATACGGTCCGGGGAACGGCGGGCACCAGTCGTCCAGCACGCTGACGAGACGGCCTGCCGCCAGCGCATCGCGCACATGTCCCTCGAATGTCGCCCAGTAGCCGACCCCATCACAGGCGGCGCGCATCGCCAATCCGAGCTGCACCGCGATCAGCCGGGCCGGCGGCGCGATCCTGATCACCTGCCCGTCCTTCTCGAACTCCCAATCCAGCATCGCGCCGGACGAGAAGCGCGTGCGAATGCAGCCTTGCTGCAGCAGGTCGCGCGGATGCGCGGGACGGCCATGCTGCGCAACATATTGCGGTGAGGCGACGATGGCGTAGCGCTGCGTTTCGCCGAGCGGCACGGCGATCATGTCCTGCGCCAGGTGCTCGCCATAGCGCACGCCGGCATCGAACCCGGCCTGCACGATGTCGACGAAGCCGCTGTCGGCGACGATCTCGAGCTCGATCAGCGGATAGGCCTGAAGGAACGGCGCGACCATCGGCGCCAGCACCAGATCGACCGCGGGCGGCGGCGCATTGATGCGCAGGCGCCCCGCCGCGACCTGCTGCTGGCCGCGCACCTGATGGATCGCCGCTTCGATCTCGGCCATCGCAGGCTCGAGCCGTGCCAGCAGCGCCTCGCCGGCCTGCGTCAGGCCGACGCTCCGCGTGGTCCGGTTGAGCAGCCGGACGCCGAGCCGCTGCTCCAGCTCCTTGAGCCGCTGGCTGAGGCTGGATGCCGCGAGTCCCTGCTCGCGCGCAGCGCGGCGGAAATTGCCGCTGCGAGCCACGGCAGCGAAGGCTTGAAGATCGCGGAGGTCCGGCTCGCTCATTGTTCGATATGCTGAACAGTCCATTCGGAATTGTCCAGCTTTTCGAGCCGCGAAAATGCGCCGATATCCGCGTTGTCCGGGCGGGCCACCAAGCCGCCTGCGCCAGCAAGAGGAGATTGATCATGCAAACCCGCCAACTCGGCTCGACCGGCCCCGACGTTTCGGTCATCGGACTAGGCTGCATGGGCATGTCGGACTTCTACGGCCCCACCGACCGGTCCGAGAGCATCGCCACCATCCACGCCGCGCTCGACGCCGGCATCACGCTGCTCGACACCGGCGACTTCTACGGGATGGGCCACAACGAGATGCTGATCCGCGAGGCGCTGGCCTCGGCCGGTCCGCGCAACGTGCAGATCTCCGTGAAGTTCGGCGCCCTGCGCGGCCCCGACAAGAGCTGGCTCGGCTATGACAGCCGGCCCGAAGCTGTCAGAACCTTCCTGTCCTATTCGCTGCAGCGGCTCGGCGTCGACGCCATCGACATCTACCGCCCGGCGCGGCTCGATCCCAAGGTGCCGATCGAGGACACGATCGGCGCGATGGCCGAGCTGAAACAGGCCGGCTACATCAGGCATATCGGGTTGTCGGAGGTCGGTTCAGAGACGATTCGCCGGGCGCACAAGGTGCACCCGATCTCGGATCTGCAAATCGAATATTCGCTGATCTCGCGCGGCATCGAGAGCGACATCCTGCAAACCTGCCGCGAGCTCGGCATCGGCATCACCGCCTATGGCGTGCTGTCGCGCGGGCTGATCAGCGGGCACTGGTCGATGGACCGCGCCAACGCTGCCGACTTCCGTGGCCATTCGCCGCGCTTCAGTGGCGACAATCTCGATCGCAATCTCAGCCTGGTCGACACGCTGCGCAGCCTGGCAGGCGAGGTCGGCGCCACGCCGGCGCAAGTCGCGATCGCCTGGGTGGCCGCGCAGGGCAACGACATCGTCCCGCTGGTCGGCGCCCGCCGCCGCGACCGTCTCGACGAGGCGCTCGGCGCGCTCTGCGTCAAGCTCACCGAGGTCCAACTCGCCGCGCTGGACAAGGCCTTCCCGATTGGTGTCGCCGCCGGAGAGCGCTATCCGGAGGCGCAGTTGGTGCATATGGACAGCGAGCGCGGTCAGCCGGGCTGAGCGTCATGCGAGTCCAGGTCGCGCAACAAACTCGGTGTCGTCCCCGCGAACGCGGGGACCCATACCGCGTGATGTCTGGAACAGGCAGATGACCCGTTCCGCGCGCCTCATTGCATTCACGGAGTATGGTCCCGGATCGGCGCCCGACGACGCGTTGCGTCGCCGGGCTTGTCCGGGACGACAGTGAATTTGTGGCGCGCCTCTCGACTCAAGCGGCATCACTTCCGATGCGCGCTCAAGTCCGCAATGACTGGCCCGTCACCATTCAGCGGATTGGCCGGATCGCGCCCATAGCGCAGGGTCTCGAACCGCATCGTGCGCGCGTCCAGCATCAAGAGCCGTCCCACCAGCCCCTCGCCGAAGCCGACGATCTCGCGGATCGCCTCCAGCGCCATCATCGAGCCGAGCATGCCGGCGAGCGCACCCATGACGCCCGCTTCGGCGCAGGCGGGCACCGTGCCCGGCGGCGGCGGCTCGGGGAACAGGCAGCGATAGGTCGGATTAAACTGGCCCTTCTCATTCCGCTCATGCGCGCGGATCGTCGTCAGCGACGCATCGAAGGTGCCGAGCGCGCCGGTGATCAGCGGCTTCTCGGCCAGAAAGCAGGCATCGGAGACGAGATAGCGGGTGTCGAAATTGTCGGAGCCGTCGAGCACGAGATCATAAGCGCCGATCAGATCGAGGGCGTTGTCGGCATTGAGCCAGGTCCGATGCGCCATGACGCTCACATGCGGATTGAGCGCGTTGATGCGCTCGGCAGCGCTCTCGACTTTGGGTCTGCCGATGTCGGGGGTCGCATGGATGACCTGGCGCTGCAGATTCGACAGCGACACGACGTCGTCGTCGACCACGCCGATCGTGCCGACGCCAGCCGCGGCGAGATACATCAGCGCCGGTGCGCCGAGGCCGCCTGCGCCGACCACCAGCACCGCAGCGCGCTTCAGCGCCGCCTGACCGGGACCACCGACATCGCGCAGCACGATGTGACGGGCATAGCGCTCCACTTCTTCGTCGCTCAGCATCGTTCCACCACGCCCTTCCGCTGCCGCACCGCTGTCAGCCCATTGCCGGCCCATGGCGAAGACGGCGGATCTCCGCACTGAACCCTCGCCGGATTGTGACCGACCAAGCAGATGTGCTTATTTAGCGGCGCGGCAAGAGCATCGGGATTTGTCATGAGACGGCTGGCCACGGCAACCTTCATCTGCGGGATCGCCGCATGCGCGTCGGCGCAGGCACAGACGCCGCAGGGCGCGTCGCCGGGCGCCAAGCCCAAGCCCGTCGCGACCCAGCCGGCGCGCCCGGGCGTGCAGGCTCCCGCCGACACCGCCAATGCGATGAGCCAGGCCGAGCGGCTCGCGCTGCAATCCGATCTCGCCTGGGTCGGCCAGTACAATGGCGCGATCACCGGCGACGTCAGCGAGCGCATGGTCAACGCGATCAAGGAATACCAGAAGCTCGTCGGCGGCAAGCCGACCGGCGTGCTGAACCCGCAGGAGCGCGCCGTGCTCGCCGACACCGCGCGCCGCAAGCAGGAGGGCGTCGGCTGGAAGCTCGTGACCGAGCCGGTCAGCGGCGCACGGCTCGGCATTCCCGCAAAGCTGGTGCCGCAACAGACCAGCGACGGCACCGGCTCGAAATGGACCTCGCCCACCGGCACCGTGCAGGTCGTGCTGTCACGCCGCAAGGAGGCGAACCCGACCACCGCGGCGCTCGCCGACCGCGAGAAGAAGGAGCCCGGCCGCACCGTCGACTACAGCGTGGTGAAGCCCGACTTCTTCGTGCTCTCGGGCCTGCAGAACCTGAAGAAGTTCTACATCCGCGGCACCTTTCGGGGCGACGAGGTGCGTATCCTGACCATCCTCTACGATCAGGCCACCGAGAACACGGTCGAGCCGGTCGTGATCGCGATGTCGAGCGCTTTCACCGCGTTTCCGTCGACATTGGCCGCGCAGCCCGCGCCACGGCGCCGCGTCGATTACGGCACCGGCATCATCGCTACCCAGGACGGCGCCATCATCGCCGATCGCGAGGTGACCGATGCCTGCGTGGCGATCACCATTCCCGGTTTCGGCCATGCCGAGCGCGTGGCCGAGGACAAGGAGCGCGGCCTGGCGCTGCTGCGCATCTACGGCGCGCGCGGCCTGAAGCCGCTGGCGCTGTCGGGCGGCAGTGCGAAATCGTCGGTCGACATCGTCGGCATCGCCGATCCGCAGAGCCAGGGCGGCGGTGCCGCGATCAGCACCGTCAAGGCGCAGCTCGCCGGCAATGGCGCCGGCGACGCCTCGCTGGCGCCGGCGCCCGGGCTCGGCTTTTCCGGAGCGGCGGCGCTCGACGGCGACGGCAAGTTCGCCGGCGTCACCTTGCTCAAGCCCGGCGTCCTCGCCGGCACGGCGCTGATCCCATCGACGCAGGTCGTGATGGTCAGCGCCGATGCGACGCGCGCCTTTCTCGCCACGCATGGCGTCAAGCCCGACGGAACCTCGCTCGACGCCAAGGCGGCGACGGTGCGCGTGATCTGCGTGCGGAAGTAGCGCCTGCGCCAAACCGGTCCGGCATCGCGATCATGCCGCCGCGCCCTGCGGCGCGGCGGCGTTTACGCAATGTTAAGCATGTCGTTTTAGAAAAAATTAAGGGCCCAACGGCGGCCGGCGGGGATCGGACGTGCAGCATCGCGACTGCATGGGATGATGCTCGGCGATGCCGATCGCTCGCCCGCGGCTCGCTGCCACTCAACTTCCTAGCACCTTGCTATCAACTCGGAACGGCTCCCGCCGTAGTCAACCGGTCTGTGCAGGCACAGGCCGAGCGTGAAATAGTTCGAACAGTTTTGTCGGCGTGCTGATTCGGACCACCGCGATCGCTCTTCATGAGTTGGATCGGGCCGGGACTGTCCTGAGCGAGAATAGCTCTGCACCGCGATCGCGATGCGCTCAGCTTTGGCGTTCTCATAAGTTCCGTCAACATCCGAAGGACTGTCTCCCGATGTACACGATCGTTTTGGCCACGCAGAAGGGCGGCAGCGGCAAGAGCACGCTGGCGATTGGTCTGGCCGTGGCGGCCCAGCAGGCCGGCCACAAGGTGCGCGTGATCGAGACCGACCGTCAGGGCACGCTGACCAAATGGCAGGCGCGCCGCGCCGCGAGCGAGCCGATCGTCGAAGCCGTCTACGATGCCAAGACGATCGAGCCTCGCCTCGAAGCGCTGGCCCGCGACGGCGTCACCCTCTGCGTGATCGACACCGGGGCCGGCATCACGGCATCCACGACGGCCGCGATCCGCCACTGCGATCTGTGCCTCATTCCGGCGCGTCCGAGCGTCGCCGACATCGAAGCGACGGCACCGACCTTGAGCGTCGTGCGCGCCTGGCGCAAGCCGTTTGCCTTCGTGCTCAACCAGGCCCCGATCCGCGGCGGCCATCGCGTCACCGATGCGACGACTGCGCTCGACGCCGACGCGCCGCGCGACATCGCAGAGGTGCTGGCGCAGCCCTTCATCATGATGCGCAACGACCACCAGGACGCGCTCGCCGCCGGTCTCGGCGTCAGCGAGTTCGATGCGGCCGGCAAGTCGGCGCAGGAGATTCGCAGCCTGTGGCGCTGGACCGCGGGCAAGCTCGCCGGCGACCACGTCATGCATGACGCTGACGAGCTGAAGGACGCGAGCGAGCACGCCGAGGTCGAATTCCCAATCATGCTGACGCCGCCCGCCGAGGAAGCGAAGCTGCCGGTGACGCGGGCCTACCCGACCTGGGCCGACAATGGCATCAACTGGAAGGCGGGGCTGTAAAGGCGGGCTGTGTTCGTCATCGGATACGAACTATCGCAAATGCGGTGTGCTCCCTCGCCCCGCAAGCGGAGCGAGGGAAACATCACCGACCGCGGGATCGAGTCCACCGAATCCAACCGTGCCTAGCGCTCTCCTGCCTCGCGCATCTCCAGCTGCTTGATCCGCGCATCGGCGCGACGCAGGCGGCGGCATAGCTCGCGATTGATGTTCTGCAGCACGATCACATAGGCGTGGATGTCAGCCTTGTAGAAGGCATACAGCTTTTGCGCCGTCAGCTCGTACAATACGGTCGGCGCTTCCGCGACGACGGTGGCCGATCTGTTTTGCATGTCGAGCAGGGTCATCTCGCCGAAGAAATCGCCGGGCTCGAGACGCGACATATGGATCGCAACGCCCGTCTCCAGGCGCTCGCTCACCTCCAGCGTGCCGCTGTGCACGACGAACATCGAACGACCCGCCTCGCCTTCGGCGACGACCACGGCGCCGCTCTCGAACTCACGCGTGACCAGCATCGAGACCAGCAGATCGAGGCTCGCATCGGGCAGGCCGCCGAAGAACGGCGTCGCGAGCAGGAATGCTTTCAGATCGGGCGAGCTGACAGCCATGGCGGCAGTATACCCCCACCCCCGTCCGTCACAAGCAGACCGGGGCAAGCCGGCCATGCCAGCTCGTCCGCCGCTGCATCACTTCTGGCACTTCGGGCACCAGAACGTCGACCGCCCGTTCTGCACGAAACGCTTCACCACGCCCTCGCAGCCATCCGTCCGGCACGGCTCGCCCTCGCGGTCATAGACCTGGAACGAATGCTGGAAATAGCCGAGTTCGCCCGAAGTCTGGCGGTGATCGCGCAGCGACGATCCGCCGGCGCGGATGGCCTCGTTGAGCACGGTGTGGATCGCTTCCACCAGACGCCTGGCGTGATCCGTGGGCTCGCCCTTCTTCGTTGCCAGCGTTGCCGCCAGCCGTCGCGGCGACAGATGGGCGCGGAACAGCGCCTCGCAGACATAGATGTTGCCGAGCCCGGCGACGACGCGCTGGTCGAGCAGCGCCGCCTTGAGGCTGGTCTTCTTGCCGGCACAGGCGCGCGCCAGCATGGCGGCATCGAATTCGTTGCCGAGCGGCTCGGGCCCGAGATCCTTCAGGTGCGGCTCGGTCTCGATCTCGCCGCGGCCGATGATCTTCATGAAGCCGAAGCGGCGCGGATCGTTGAACACGATGTCGGCGCCAGACGACATGTGAAACACGACATGGTCGTGCACGCTGTCCTTGCCGCGCGGATAGTGAAACTCGCCCGGCGTCTCCTCGTGCTCCGGCTTGATCACCCGGAACGAGCCGGACATGCCCAGATGCATCAGCAGCACGTCGCCGGAGCCGAGGTCGGCCAGCAGATATTTGGCGCGCCGGCCGAGTCCCCTGACGGTCTGGCCCTGCAGGCGCTTCGCAAAATCGGGCTGGAACGGAAACCTGAGATCGCCGCGCCGGGCCTCGGCCTTGACGATGACGGCGCCTTCCATGACGGGCTGCAGCCCGCGCCGGACGGTCTCGACTTCGGGCAGCTCAGGCATGCCGGCTCATTTCACCTTTTGCATCCGCGACCATTCACCTTGTCCGGCTGACGTGATAGCGCCTTGGCCGCATCAGCGCTATGGTGCCGTATCGGAGTAAGGGTGATGGATCAGCCGGACCAAACCACTCATTTCGGCTTCAGGGACGTGCCTCTGGGCGAGAAGCAGACGCTGGTGAACGACGTGTTTCACAGCGTGGCACAGCGCTACGACCTGATGAACGACCTGATGTCGGGCGGACTGCACCGCGTCTGGAAGGACATCATGATCAACACGCTGAACCCGCCGAAGAGCGACGCGCCGTTTGCGCTGCTCGACGTGGCCGGCGGCACCGGCGACATCTCCTTCCGCGCCGCCAGGAAGGCCGGCGCCGGCTTCCATGCCACCGTGTGCGACATCAACAGCGACATGCTCGAGGTCGGGCGCCAGCGGGCGCTGAAGCAATATCTCGACGACAAGGTCTCGTTCGTCGAGGGCAATGCCGAAAAGCTCGCCTTTCCCGACCGCTCCTTCGACGCCTATACGATCGCCTTCGGCATCCGCAACGTGCCGCAGATCGAGCTCGCGCTCGCCGAGGCCTTCCGCGTGCTCAAGCATGGCGGCCGATTCCTGTGCCTGGAATTCTCCACCGTCGAGATGCCCGGGCTCGACAAGCTCTACGACCTGTTCTCCTTCAACGTGATCCCGCAGCTCGGCCGCGCCGTCACCGGCGATGCCGAGTCCTACCGCTACCTCGTCGAATCGATCCGCCAGTTTCCGCGTCCCAGCGCCTTCGCCGAGATGATCTCGGCGGCCGGCTTCTCCCGCGTGTCCTGGCAGACTCTCTCCGGCGGCATCGTCGCGCTTCATTCCGGCTGGCGTTTGTGATCTCCGCACTCACCCACATTACGCGGCTCGCCCGGGCCGCCTTCGTGTTCGCGCGCGAGGGCGTGTTCGGCGCCGTCGATCCGAGCCTGGCGCCGCCGCCGGGCCAGCTCGCGCTGAAGCTGGCGCGCCTCGTCGAGCGCCCCGGCGCCAAGTCCGGGCCAAGATTGTCGCGGGCGCTGGAGCGCATGGGCCCGGCCTATCTCAAGCTCGGCCAGTTCCTGGCGACGCGGCCCGACGTCGTCGGCGTCATCATGGCGCGCGACCTCGAATCGCTGCAGGACCGGCTGCCGCCATTCCCGCAGGCCGAGGCCGAGGCGGTCATCGCCACCGCGCTCGAGCGCCCGATCAGCCAGCTGTTCACGCATCTCGGTCCTCCGGTCGCCGCCGCCTCGATCGCGCAGGTGCATCGCGGCGAGGTCGAGCGCGACGGCATTCGTCGTCCGGTCGCGGTGAAGGTGCTTCGGCCGAACGTCGCCTCGCGCTTCCGCCGCGACCTCTCCGATTTCTTCTTCGTCGCCGAAAAGGCCGAGGCGCATTCGTCGGAGGCGCGGCGGCTGCGGCTGGTCGAGGTCATCAACACGATGTCGCGCTCGGTCGCGATGGAGATGGACCTTCGCCTGGAGGCCGCTGCGCTCTCCGAGATGGCGGAAAACATCAAGGACGATCCGGACTTCCGCGTACCCACGGTCGACTGGGATCGCACCGCCAACACCGTGCTGACGATGGAGTGGATCGACGGCATCGCGCTGAACGATCACGCCCGGCTCGCAGAGGCCAATGTCGATCTGCCCGACGTCGGCCGCAAGGTGATCCAGAGCTTTCTGCGCCACGCGCTGCGCGACGGCTTCTTCCACGCCGACATGCACCCGGGCAACCTGTTCCTGGACCAGCAGGGACGGCTGGTCGCGGTGGATTTCGGCATCATGGGCCGGCTCGGCATGAAGGAGCGGCGCTTCCTCGCCGAGATCCTGCTCGGCTTCATCACCCGCGACTACCGCCGCGTCGCCGAAGTGCATTTCGAGGCCGGCTACGTGCCGCCGCATCATTCGGTGGAGAATTTCGCACAGGCCATCCGCGCCATTGGCGAGCCGATCCACAACCGCACGGCCGAAGAAATCTCGATGGCCAAGCTGCTGACCCTGCTGCTCGAGGTCACCGGCCTGTTCGACATGCGCACCCGGCCGGAGCTGATCCTGCTGCAGAAGACCATGGTGGTGGTCGAGGGCGTCGCGCGCGGCTTCGATCCCAAGCTCGACATCTGGAAGGTCGCCGATCCCGTGGTGCGCGAATGGATCGAGCGCAATCTCGGCCCGCTCGGCCGCATCGAAGGCGCCGTGTCCGGCGTCGGCGACCTGGTCCGGCTCAGCGCGACCCTGCCCGTGCTCGCCGCCCGCGCCGCCGCCGTGCTGGAGCACATGGAGACCATGAGCCGCGACGGCTTGCGCCTGTCGCCGGAAACCATCGCCGCCATGGGCCGCACCGAAGGCAAGAAGAGCCGCTGGCGCGCCATCGCGCTGTGGGTCATCGCGCTGACTTTCATCGGCATTCTGTTCGCGGTGCTCAGGCTGTGACCTGAGAGCCCCGCTCTCTCCACTCGTCATTCCGGGGCGCGCGAAGCGCGAGCCCGGAATGACGGCGGCAAATAGCTAGGCTCACCAATCGGCATTACGTCTACTGATTGCACTGCTGTCATTTTCTGCTAGCATTGCCTTCACAAGGGCAATGCTGGGGAGGCGGTCATGGCGAGCCTGACCATCCGCAAGCTGGACGACTCTCTCAAGACTTATCTGCGACTGCGCTCGGCGCAGAACGGGCGCTCCGTCGAAGAGGAAGTCCGGGTCATCCTGCGCGCGCTGATCGAGCCTGCCGATCCATCCGAGCCGCCTATGGCGCCGCCAGCTCCAGCCAACCTCTCCGCCCCGCTCGTCCCCCAGCCCGGCCAGACGCGCGAGGCCCGCGTCACCCTGATCATCGGCGGCGGCATCGCCGCCTACAAATCGCTCGACCTGATCCGGCGGCTCAAGGAGCGCCACATCCAGGTCCGCTGCGTGCTGACCAAGGCGGCGACGCAATTCGTGACCGAGCTCGCCGCATCGGCGCTGTCGGGAGATCGTGTCTTCACCGATCTGTTCGACGCGCGCAGCGAGTTCGACGTCGGCCACATCCGGCTCGCACGCGACTGCGATCTCATCGTGGTGGCACCGGCGACCGCCGACCTGATGTCGAAGATGGCGCACGGCGCCGCCGACGACCTCGCCAGCGCCATCCTGCTCGCGGCGAGCCGGCCGATCCTGCTGGCGCCGGCGATGAACCCGATGATGTGGAGCAATCCGGCGACGCGCCGCAACGCCGCGACCCTGCAGCGCGACGGCGTCCAGATGATCGGGCCGAACGCCGGCGAGATGGCGGAGAAGGGCGAGGCCGGTGTCGGCCGCATGGCCGAGCCGACCGAGATTGCGGACGCCGTCGTCGCCATGCTCAAGCCGCCTGTGCCGCGCCCGCTCGCCGGCCGCCGCGTGCTGATCACCGCGGGCCCGACCCACGAGCCGATCGACCCGGTGCGCTACATCGCCAACCGCTCCTCCGGCAAGCAGGGCTTTGCGATCGCCGCCGCCGCGCAGGCCGCCGGCGCCGACGTGCGGCTGATCGCAGGACCGGTGGAGCTTGCCGACCCCAAGGGCGTCAGCGTCACCCACGTCGAATCGGCGCGGCAGATGCTCGACGCCGTCGAGGCCGAGCTGCCCGCCGACGTCGCGATCTTCGCCGCGGCGGTGGCCGACTGGCGCGTCGCCAATGAGGGCGGCCAGAAGCTGAAGAAGACGGACAAGGCGATCCCGCCGCTGACGCTGGTCGAGAACCCCGACATCCTTGCCACGATCTCGAAGCTGAAGGAGAAGCGGCCTGGCCTCGTCATCGGCTTCGCCGCCGAGACCGAGCACCTGATCGACAACGCGAAGGCAAAGTTCGCCCGCAAGGGCTGCGACTGGATCGTCGCCAACGACGTCTCGCCCGCGACCGGCGTGATGGGCGGCGACCGCAACACCGTACATCTCTTGACGAAGGACGCCGATGGCGTCCATGTCGCGTCCTGGCCGATCATGACCAAGGACGAGGTCGCGACTGCGCTCGTCGCCGAGATCGCCAGAACCATGGGACCCGTTGCGTGACACAGACGATCTCGATCGACGTGCAGATCCTGCCGCATGGCGAGGGCCTGCCGCTGCCGGCCTATCAGACCGCACATGCCGCGGGGCTCGATCTGCTCGCCGCGGTTCCGCCCGATGCGCCGCTCGTCCTTGCGTCGGGCGGCCATGCGATGGTGCCGACGGGATTGTCGATCGCGCTGCCCGACGGCTACGAGGCCCAGGTGCGGCCGCGTTCGGGGCTCGCTGCGCGGCACGGCGTCACGGTGCTGAACTCACCGGGCACGGTGGACGCGGACTACCGCGGCGAGATCTGCGTGCTGCTGATCAACCACGGCAAGGAACCGTTTACGATCCGCCGCGGCGAGCGCATCGCGCAGATGGTGATCGCCGCCGTCGCGCGCGCCGAGCTCAGCCTCGCGACAACCTTGACGACGACCGCGCGCGGCAGCGGCGGCTTCGGGTCGACGGGCCGTTGAACTACGGGCTTGCCACTGTTCCGACTCGAAAGAGTCGATCGGCGGACGCATTTTCCTCAGGCGCAACCATCGTTCACGGTCTGGACTCTTACCGCTGGAGTCCCGAAGCGGTTATGGTTGATTGATTCGTGAGACGGCGCGGTCGACGCGATCGGCGCCGCGCGGAACTTCGTGCGGTTTGGGGCAAATATGTCGGGCGTGATCGTGGTGATGCGTCAGACGCTGCTGTCGTGCACGTCACTTGCGCGCAAGGGCCTGATGGGTCTCGCTGCGACTGCGCTTGCGCCGGCGACACCGGGCTTCGCAGGCGATGGCGTGGCGCCGGATGCGATCACGACGCTGTTCGAGCTGAGCCGTCCTGATATCGCCGAGGTCACGGCGATGCTGGCGCTGCTCGGCTTCTCCGTCGTCGCCGCGGTCGCGCTGGTGCGCACGCGTCTGGCGGCCGGCCGGAAGGAAGCACGGCTGCGCGCCGACGTCGCCGGGCTGCAATTGCAGGCCGATCGCTACCGTGCGCTGCTGTTCGCCGAGCCGCAGATCCTGATCGCCTGGCCGGCCGGCGGCCACCGTCCGCAGATCTCCGGCGACACCTCGATGCTGGTGCCGCAGGATCAGCCGCAGCGCATTCTCGCCTTTGGAACCTGGCTGCCGCCGGAGCCCGCGCTGCAGCTCGACCGCGCCGTCGACGCGCTGCGCGAGGCGGGCGAAGGCTTCATGCTCAATCTCACCACCTCGCACGGCCATGCGATCGAGGCGATGGGCCGCGCCATCGGCGGCCAGGCCATCGTGCGCATCCGCGAATTGTCCGGCCTGCGCCGCGAGCTCGCCGAGACGCAGCTCCGCTTCAAGGCGCTCGGCGAGGAGACGGAGTCGCTGCGCGCGCTGGCAGCGGCGCTGCCGTGGCCGATCTGGGCACGGCAGGCCAATGGCGCTCTCGCTTACGTCAACGCCGCCTATGCCCGTGCCGCCGATGCCCGCGACGTGCCGGACGCGATCGGCCGCAACATCGAGCTGCTCGACTCGGCCGACCGTATCGACCTGCAGCGCGCGCTCGCCACCAACGGCCGTTTCGAGGGCCGGCTGCCGATCGTGACCGGCGGCGAGCGCCGCATGTACGACGTGCGCGCCTTCATGCTGGGAAACGGCAGCGCTGGCGTCGCCATCGACGCCAGCGAGGCGGCGGCCCTGGACGCGGCCGTGGTGCGGATGCGGGAAGCACACCGGCGCACGCTCGATCAGTTGTCCTCGGGCGTAGCCGTGTTCGACGGCCAGCGCCGGCTCGCCTTCTACAACGACTCCTATCGCCGGCTGTGGCGTCTCGATCCCGCCTTCCTGGACAGCCAGCCGGATGACTCGTCGGTGCTCGACCGTCTTCGCGCCGCGCGCAAGTTGCCCGAGCAGGCCGACTTCCGGGCCTGGAAGGCCAAGCTTCACGAGGCCTATCGCGCCGTCGAGGCCGCCAAGGACACCTGGTTCCTGCCCGACGGCCGCGCGCTGTCGGTCGTCACCACGCCGAACCCGGAAGGCGGCGTCACCTATCTGTTCGACGACGTCACCGAGAGCTTCGCGCTTGCCCGCCGCTTCGACGGCTTGATCCGGGTCCAGCGCGAGACCCTCGACAGCCTTGCCGAGGGCGTCGCGGTGTTCGGCTCGAACGGCCGGGTCGAGCTGTTCAATCCGGCCTTCGCCAAGATGTGGCGGCTGTCGCCGGATCAGTTGCGCGAGCATCCGCACATCGACACCGTGGAATCCTGGTGCCATCAGCTCTATGACGATGCGGTCGCCTGGCGCACCGTCCGCGAGGCGATCACGTCGATCGAGAACCGGCTCGACGTTGCGCTGAAGCTCGAGCGCAAGGACGGCAGCGTGCTCGACTGCATGAGCCGCCCGCTGCCCGACGGCGCGACCATGCTGACCTTCCAGGACATCACCGACACCGAGAATGTCGAGCGAGCCCTGCGCGAGAGCAACGAGGCGCTCGAAGCCGCCGGCCAGATGAAGATCGACTTCGTCCACCACGTATCCTACGAGCTGCGCGCGCCGCTGACGACGATCATCGGCTTCGCGCATTTCCTGTCCGATCCGTCGACCGGGCCGCTGACCCCGAAGCAGGCCGAGTATCTCGACTACGTCACCAAATCCACCAACGCGCTGCTGGCGCTGACCAACAACATTCTCGACCTCGCCACCATCGATGCCGGCGCCATGAAGCTCGAGCTCGGGCCGGTCGACGCCGCCAAGGCGATCGAGGCCGCCGCCGAGGGCGTGCAGGACCGGCTTGCCACGGATCGCATCCGATTGACGATCGCGGTGGACCCTGATGTCGGCTCTTTCGTCGGCGACGAGCGCCGCGTCGTGCAGGTGCTCTACAATCTGCTCGCCAATGCCGTCGGCTTCTCGCCGCCGGATTCGAGCGTCGTCGTCAGCGCCCGCCGCACCGACCACAGCGTCGTCTTCGCGGTCACCGATTCCGGCCCCGGCATTCCGCCCGAGGTGAAGGACAAGGTGTTCGAATGGTTCGAGAGCCATTCGCAGGGCTCGCGCCATCGCGGCGCCGGCCTCGGACTGTCGCTGGTGCGCTCCTTCGTCGAGCTGCATGGCGGCAGGGTGCGGATGGATTCGGTGGTCGGCAAGGGCACCACGGTCACCTGTGACTTCCCGACCGACCACGTCGCGCAACGCAACGCCGCGGAATGACGGACCAGCTGACATTCACCACCACGCTGGCGGACGAGACCGCCACCGCCGCCCTGATGGCCGATCTCGCGCTGCTGATCGGCCCGGGTGCACTGATCACGCTCACGGGCGATCTCGGCGCCGGCAAGACGGCGGCGGCGCGGGCGATGATCCGCTATCTCGCCGGCGACGACGAGCTGGAGGTGCCGAGTCCGACCTTCACTCTGGCGCAGAGCTACGACCTGCCGAGCTTCCCGCTGGTGCATGCCGATCTCTATCGCATCAGCGATGCATCGGAGCTAGAGGAGATCGGCCTGTCGCCGCTGCCGGAGGCGACCGTCGTGCTGATCGAATGGCCGGAGCGCGCCGGCGGCACTCTCCCGCTGGATCGCGTCGACATCGCGCTGCGCCACGATCCATCGCAGGGCGACACCGCCCGCAGCGCCGAGATCACCGGCAGCGGCAAGGCGGCCGCGGTGGTTGCACGGCTGAAAGCCTTGCGCGAATTCCTCGCCGAGGCCGGGCACGCCAAATCGCGCCGCGAGCGCATGGCCGGCGATGCCTCGACCCGCTCCTATGCGCGGCTCCACAAGGGCGAGCGCGTCTCCATCCTGATGAACTCGCCGAAGCGGCCCGACGGCCCGGCGATCTACAACGGCAAGCCCTATAGCGGCGCCGTGCATCTCGCCGAGGACGTCCGCCCATTCGTCGCGATCGCCGCCGCCTTGCGCGGGCGCGGCATCTCGGCGCCGAAGATCAACGACGCCGATCTCGGCCACGGCTTTCTCATCACCGAGGATCTCGGACGCGAGGGCGTGATCGAGGGCGACCCGCCACGACCGGTCGTGGAGCGCTACGAGGCCGCGACCGATCTGTTGGCCGCGCTGCACGGGCAGGACGTCCCCTCGGTGCTGCCGCTGGCGCCGCAGGTGACCTACGAGGTCCCGACCTTCGACGTCGAAGCCATGCTGATCGAGATCGGCCTGATGCTCGAATGGTACCTGCCCGACCGTGGCGTGGAGCTGTCGCAGGTGCTGCGCGCCGAATTCCTGGAAATATGGCGCGAGTTGCTGGAGGCGCCGCTCGCGGCCAAGCCGACATCTAAGCCGACCTGGGTGATCCGCGACTACCACTCGCCCAACCTGCTCTGGCTGCCCGCGCGCGAAGGCATCGCCCGCGTGGGCGTGATCGACTTCCAGGACGCGGTGATGGGACCGCCGGCCTACGACGTGGTCTCGCTGGCGCAGGACGCCCGGATCGACGTGTCGGCAGAGCTCGAGCGGGCGCTCCGAGAGCGCTACATCGCCGCGCGCCAAGCGGCGTCGACGGACTTCGACGCCGACGAATTCGGCGCGCACTACGCGATCATGTCCGTCCAGCGCAACACCCGCCTGCTGGGTACCTTCGCCCGCCTCAACCGCCGCGACGGCAAGCCGCAGTACCTCAAGCACCAGCCTCGCATCTGGGACTATCTCCACCGGTCGCTGGCGCACGCGGCGCTCGACCCAGTCCGCGACTGGTACGCGGCCAACGTGCCGCCTCCAGCCGGCGTGGCTTGAGGCACCCTCTCACGGCGCCAGCGGCGTACCCCCTCCCCCTTGCGGGGAGGGGTCGGGGGTGGGGGTCTCCGGGCGACACTGTGAGCGATGGGCTTAGAACCTGACAATCAGCAGCTGAATAGCTGTGAGCTGCTAGACCCACTAACTCAACGACATTCCGCATCCGCGGACCCCCACCCCCAACCCCTCCCCGCAAGGGGGAGGGGAGCCGACCGCCGCCGTGGCGACACTCGGGCTTCAAGCATCTCTCCCCGTGGCTTTACCGGTTCTTAGCCATCCCCCTTTACCTTGCGCCCGTGGCGCCGGTTGCGCGCCGCGCGTGAATGGAGGTTGCGATGGCAGAGCGGATGAAGGGCGAACGCGTCGTCTTCGAGCGCGGCATCCCGGCTTTCATGATGGGCATCGACGGCACCTGGCGGCGCAACTGCACCATCGAGGACGTCTCGGAGACCGGGGCGAAGCTGACGGTCGAAGGCTCGGTCGAAGGCCTTCACCTGAAGGAGTTCTTCCTGCTGTTGTCGTCGACCGGCCTGGCCTACCGGCGCTGCGAGCTGGCCTGGGTCAATGGCGACCAGATCGGCGTCACCTTCCTGAAGCAAGGCAAGAAGAAGACCAACAAGCGCGCCTCGGCCGAAGCCTGACCGAGCCACGACTGCGGCATCTTGCATCACGATGGCCGGGCAGCCGTCGCATATTCGTCATCGGCACGGGCTATCGCAACCGGCCGAGACGATAGATGTTTTTGCGTGGTATGATTCGCACATGCCACCGTTGATCGAGATGCCCTGAAGATGCCCGTCAAGCCGCACAAAGCCATGGTCCTCGCCGCCGGTCTCGGATTGCGCATGCGCCCACTGACGGAGACGATGCCCAAACCACTGGTGCGCGTCGCCGGTCGCCCGCTGCTCGACCATGTGCTCGACCGCCTCGCCGAAGCCGGCGTCACCGAAGCCGTCGTCAACGTCCATTATCTCGCCGACCAGATCATCGCGCACACGGCGGCGCGCAGCACGCCCCGCGTGATCATCTCCGACGAGCGCGACCAGGTGCTCGGCACCGGCGGCGGCGTCGTCAAGGCGCTGCCGCTGCTCGGCCACGAGCCGTTCTTCCACGTCAACTCCGACACGATGTGGATCGAGGGCGTGCGCCAGAACCTGTCCCGGCTCGCCGACGCGTTCGATCCCGAACGCATGGACATCATGCTGCTGATGGCGCCGACCGCGACCTCGATCGGCTACGCGGGTCAAGGCGACTACGCGATGCTCGCCGACGGTACCTTGCGCAAGCGGCGGGAGCATCAGGTGGTGCCGTTCGTCTACGCGGGCGCCGCGATCATCTCGCCATCGATCTTCGACGGCGCGCCGAACGGCGAGTTCTCGCTGACGAAGATGTTCGACAAGGCGAACGAGCAGGACCGCCTGTTCGGCCTCCGCCTCGAAGGCGTCTGGATGCATGTCGGCACGCCGGCCGCGGTGGCGGAAGCGGAAGAGGCTCTGATGGAGAGTGCGGCGTAGCGGACTGCCCGACGGGCGAATCAGGTCGGCGCGTTGCGCGATTTGCTCCGCCTCGTCGGCGCCGACCCTGCGCTGGGATCACTCAAATCATCTGCGTCGAGAAACGATTTTCGTCCGCACATTCAACCCGATCCCGCTCGTCGCGTCCGACGCGCACAAAATTCTTCTTTCGCTTTTACAGAATTCATGTTCTCTCATGCGCATCCCGCCTCGTTGCGAGGGGCGTATCGCGGTCGTCACGGACGTTGAGCGCGGGATGCGATGGCCTGTCAGGATTGCAGCGTGCTTTCGGGTGCGCGGACGAACGGTTCGGGCAGGACGGCGAAATCGTAAGGTCCCGGCATCCCGATGCTGATGCCAAGCTCGCGCCGCTGCTGACGCCGCGCGCGGGCGACGGTGGCTACAAGCCGGCACACCGAGGAGAGGACGTATAAGCCGTAACACCGTCGCGCAGGGAAGGCCGGGTCGTTCCGGCTGAACCTGTGGTTCCTGCCCCGTGCACTCTTTCACGCACGGGGGCCACGGGCCTCAGCCGAGGCCCGGCCTTCCCTGCGCCCTTGCTTCGGATGAGGGCGAGAGCTTCGCATGACTCGGGCGCGATGGCGTCGCGAGGGCATAGGGGTTTGTCTCCGGCGCGAGATCTGTACCCACAATGGAGGACGATGCTGCGTGTCCCCGTCATTGCGAGCGGGTGGGCAGCTTGGCTTTCCAGACTCAGTCGTCCCGCGAAAGCGGGCGATGACGGCGGGGGTGAATGGGTCCAGCTGGGCTCATCCGCGCGGCGCGCTCTGAGCCCGCGACAATGGTCACGCACCTATCAACACCCGTCCACACCCCGGATATGACCTCCGCCCGATCGGTCCCTATATAGACAGCACAGCAACCCGAATCGCAGGCCATGCGCGTCTTCACCGTTCCCATCTCGGCGCCGTTCCTGCGCAGCGTGATCGCCGCGCTGGTCGACGGCCGGCTGGTCGACGGCTTCGAGGCACGCAGCGATCCCGCCCGGCTCGCGACCGCGACGCTGTATCTGCCGACGCGGCGCGCCCTGCGGGTGGCGCGCGAGATGTTCCTCGACGAGCTGAAGACCGATGCCGCGGTGCTGCCGCGCCTGGTCGCGCTCGGCGACATCGACGAGGACGAGCTCGCCTTCGCGGAGGACCGCGACGCGTTCCTCGGGCCGGCGCCGCTGGAGATTCCGGAACGGCTCGACGACCTGCAGCGCCGGCTCACGCTGGCGCGGCTGGTCGCGGCCTGGGCCAAGACGCCGGTGTCGGCGCCGCTCGTGATCGGCGGGCCCGCCTCGACGCTTGCGCTGGCCGGCGACCTCGCGCGGCTGATCGACGACATGGTGACGCGCGGCGTGTCGTGGGATGCGCTCGATGCGCTGGTGCCGGATCAGCTCGACAAATACTGGCAGTATTCGCTCGAGTTCCTGCGCATCGCGCGGACCGCGTGGCCGGCCTATCTGCAGGAGATCGAGCGCATCGAGCCGGCGGCGCGGCGCGATCTGCTGATCGCGGCCGAAGCGGCGCGGCTGTCGGCGCATCCCGATGGTCCCGTCATTGCCGCAGGCTCCACCGGCTCGATGCCGGCGACGGCAAAATTCCTGCTCGCCGTCGCCAAGCTGCCGCATGGCGCGGTGGTGCTGCCTGGGCTCGACACCGATCTCGACGAAGCCGCGTGGAATTCGATCGGCGGTGCCAAGGACCGCGCCGGCCGCGCGTTGACGCCGCCCGCGGTCAATCATCCGCAATATGCCATGCACCTGCTGCTCAAGCGCTTCGGCCTGGAGCGGCGCGACGTGATCCGCCTCGCACCACCCGGCCGTGGCGGCCGCGAGGTGCTGATCTCAGAAGCGATGCGGCCGTCGGAAGCCACCGCCGTCTGGCACGAGCGCCTGCGCCAGTTCGACATCGCCGCCAACATTGCCGAAGCGATGGACAATCTCGCCGTCGTCGCCGCGCCCAATCCGGAAATGGAGGCGCTGGCGATTGCCATCGCGATGCGCGAGGCGCGCCATCTCGGCAAGTCCGCTGCGCTGGTGACGCCGGACCGCGCGCTGGCGCGCCGCGTGATGGCGGCGCTGACGCGCTGGCACCTGACGTTCGACGATTCCGGCGGTGACGCGCTGTTGGAGACGCCGGCCGGCATCTTCGCGCGCCTCGCCGCCGAAGCCGCCGCGCGCGGACTGGAGCCACCGACTTTGCTGGCGCTGCTCAAGCATCCGCTGTGCCGGCTCGGCCGCGCCGCGAATGGCTGGAAGAGTGCCATCGAGACGCTGGAGCTCGCGGTGCTGCGCGGCACGCGGCCACAAGCCGGAAGCAGCGGGCTTGCGCGCGACTTCGCGCGCTTCCGCGACGAGCACACCAAGCTGCACCAGGGCGAAACATCATCGCTGCACAAGGCCGAGCCGCGCGCGCGTCTCAGTCCCGAGCAGCTCGACCGCGCCGGCGCGCTGATCGCGCAATTGCAGACGGCCCTGGCGCCGCTGGAAAACCTTGCCTCGCCGCGCCCGCAGGATTTCGCCGAGCTCGCCGCGCGGCATCGTGAGGTGTTGATCGCACTCTCGACAGACGATGTCGGTCTCAGCACCGCGTTCACCGATCGCGACGGCGCGGCGCTGGCGCGCTGCTTCGACGACCTGCTCGCGTCCGGCGAGCGTTGCGGCCTGATGGCGCCGCTGTCGGACTATCCGGATCTGTTCCATACCGCCTTCTCCGATCGCGCGGTGCGCCGGCCCGAGCGCCACGGCGCGCAGCTGCAGATCTACGGTCCGCTCGAAGCGCGACTGATGCAGGCCGACCGCATGATCGTCGGCGGCCTGATCGAGGGCATATGGCCGCCGGCGCCGCGCATCGATCCCTGGCTCAGCCGCCCGATGCGGCATCAGCTCGGCCTCGACCTGCCCGAGCGCCGCATCGGACTATCAGCACACGATTTCGCACAACTGCTCGGCGCGCCCGAGGTGATCCTGACGCACGCCGCAAAGTCGGGCGGCGCGCCAGCCGTGGCCTCGCGCTTCCTGCACCGTCTCGAAGCCGTCGCCGGCGCCGAGCGCTGGAAGGCGGCGACCGCGCGCGGCGAGACTTACGTCCGCTATGCCGAGGTGCTCGACCAGCCGGCCGCGGTGAAGCCGGTCGAACAGCCGGCGCCGAAGCCGCCGCTGGCAGCACGGCCGCTGCGCATGTCGGTGACCGCCATCGAGGACTGGCTGCGCGATCCCTACACCATCTTCGCGCGCTACATCCTGCGGCTCGATCCGCTCGATCCCGTCGACATGCCGCTGTCGGCCGCCGATCGCGGCTCGGCGATTCACGAAGCGATCGGCGAATTCACGCAGACCTATGCCGATGCCCTGCCGCTGCATCCGGCGCATGCGCTGCGCGTGATCGGCGAGAAGCACTTTGCGCCGCTGATGGAGCGGCCCGAGGCGCGGGCGCTGTGGTGGCCGCGTTTCCAGCGCATCGCCGGCTGGTTCGCGGCGTGGGAGACCGCGCGACGCGAGCAGATCGGCGCCATCACCGCGGAGATCCGCGGCGAGATCGGCATTCCCTTGGATCAGGGCCGCACCTTCATGCTGTCGGCGCGCGCCGACCGCATCGAACAGCGTGCCGAGGGCACCTACGCCATTCTCGACTACAAGACCGGCCAGCCGCCGACGGCCAAGCAGGTGCGCATGGGCCTGTCGCCGCAGCTGACGCTTGAGGCGGCAATCCTGCGCGAGGGCGGCTTCGAGGGCATCCCGGCCGGCAGCATGATCAGTCAGCTCGTTTATGTCAGGCTGTCCGGCAACAATCCGCCAGGCGAAGAGCGCATCCTCGAGCTGAAGATCAACAAGAGCGACACGCCGCAGCACCCGGACCAGGCCGCGCAGGAGGCGCGCGCCAAGCTCGAAGCGCTGATCCGCAGCTTCGAGGATGTCAATCAAGGCTACACCTCACTGAACCTGTCGATGTGGGCGAACCGCTACGGCAGCTATGACGACCTCGCCCGCATCAAGGAATGGTCGGCGGCCGGCGGACTGGGAGTCGAAGAATGGTGAAGGCGCCCCGCCCCATTCCGCAGGCCGTGCGCGAGGCGCAGACGCGCGCATCGAACCCGGCTGCCTCCGCGTTCGTGTCGGCCAATGCCGGCTCGGGCAAGACGCATGTGCTGGTCCAGCGCGTGATCCGGCTGCTGCTCGACGGCGTGCCGCCGGAGAAGATCCTCTGCATCACCTTCACCAAGGCCGCGGCCGCCAATATGGCCGAGCGCGTGTTCTCGACGCTCGGCCATTGGGTGACGCTCGACGACGACGCGCTCGACAGCGCGATCCAGTCCACCGGCATTCCCAATCCCGACAAGAAGCTGCGGGCCTCGGCGCGAAAACTGTTCGCCAGCGCGCTGGAGACGCCGGGCGGATTGAAGGTGCAGACTATTCACGCGCTGTGCACGCGGCTGCTGCAGCAGTTCCCGTTCGAAGCCAACGTGCCGGCGCGGTTCTCGGTGCTCGACGAGCGCGACCAGACCGAGATGATGGAGCGCGCCAATCTCAAGGTGCTGCTCGACGCCGCCCGCGCGCCCGACAGCGCGGTCGGCCGCGCGCTGCAGGTGGCGATGGCCAATGCGGCGGATTCGACCTTCAAGGACGTCGTCCGCGAGGCCTGTCTGAGCCGCGATCACTTCATGGCCTGGACCGATGGCGCCGGCCGCGTCGAGGTTGCCGCGCAACATCTCGGCGAGGTGCTCGGCATCAGCGCCAGCGAGACGCTGGAAGCCATCGAGCGCGACATTGTCGACGGCCCCAATCTGCCACTGAGGGATTGGACCGATATCGCCGCGCGGCTCGACGGCGGCGCCAAGACCGACCAGAAGCAGGCGGAGCAACTCCGCGCCGCACTGGCGTTCTCGGGCGCCGATCAGGTCGATGAATATCTCCGCGTATTCCTGACCGAGGACAAGGAGCCGCGGAAGTCCCTGCTCACCAAGAAGTTCGCCGACGCCAATCCCGGCATCGCCGGCCTGTTCGAATCGGAGGCGCGCCGGCTCGATCGCCTGATCGAAAAGCGCCGCGCGGCGGTCGTGCGCGACCGCACCGAGGCGCTGTTGCAGATCGCGACCGCCGCCGCCGCGAACTATCGCCGCGAAAAAGAAGAGCGCGGCCTGCTCGACTATGACGACCTGATCGACAAGACGCTGGCGATGCTGAACCGCGTCTCCGCCGGCTGGGTGCACTACAAGCTCGACCGCGGCGTCGATCACGTGCTGATCGACGAGGCGCAGGACACGAGCCCACGGCAATGGGACATCGTCGCCCACATCATCGAAGAGTTCACCGCCGGCGCCGGGGCGCGCGACGGACTCACGCGCACGATCTTCGCGGTCGGCGACGAGAAGCAGTCGATCTTCTCGTTCCAGGGCGCCGACCCGCACGAGTTCGATGCGCGCAGGCGCCAGTTGCAGAAGCGCTTCGCCGACGCCGGGCTGCTGTTCGATCCTGTGTCGTTCACCTATTCGTTCCGCTCCGGGCCGACGGTGCTGCACGCGGTCGACCACGTGTTCCGCGAGCGCGACGTCTACAGCAGCATCCACTCGCCTGACATCGGCCATCCCATCCACAACGCGCTGACCGATGCCGGACCGAGCATGGTCGAGCTCTGGAGCCTGTGCGAACGCGACGACCGCAAGGAGATCGAGGGCTGGCGCGCGCCGTTCGACGGCGTCTCCGTCACCAGCCCCGAGGTGAAGCTTTCCAGGCGCATCCAGGCAGAGATCAAGCGGCTGATCCAGACGGGCACGATGACCGGCCATGACGGCGCGCGGCGGCGGCTGAGCTATGGCGACATGCTGATCCTGGTGCGCCGGCGCGGCAACGCCTTCGATGCTGTCATCCAGGCGCTCAAGCACGCGGGCATCCCCGTGGCCGGCGCCGACCGGCTGAAGCTGACCGAGCACATCGCGATCATCGACCTGATGAACCTCGCCGACGCGCTGCTGCTGCCGCAGGACGATCTGGCGCTGGCGACCGCGCTGAAGAGCCCGCTGTTCGGGCTCGACGACGACGATCTGTTCAAGCTGGCGTGGCAGCGTCGCGGCTCGCTACGCGACGCACTGACGGCGCACGCCGCTGACGACGCGCGGCTGCAGGCGGTCGTACGGCGCTTGCAACAATGCGAGCGCCGCGCCGCGGAGGACACGCCATTCGCCTTCTATGCCTGGCTGCTCGGCGGCGATGGCGGCCGGCGCCGCATCCTGGCGCGGCTCGGCCACGAGGCCAATGATGCGCTCGACGAGTTCCTCGAGCTCGCGCTGTCCTACGAGCGCAAGGCGCCGGCCTCGCTGCAGGGCTTCGTCGCCTGGCTGCGCGCCGCCGACACCGAGGTGAAGCGCGACATGGAGATCTCGCGCGACGAGATCAGGGTGATGACCGTGCATGGCGCCAAGGGCCTCGAGGCGTCCGTCGTCTTCCTGGTCGACACCACCTCGTCGCCGGCGGATTCGCAGCGGCTGCGGCTGATCCACGTGCCGCATGGCGAGCAGGAGATCGTGGTCTGGGCCGGGCGCAAGGCCGACGATCCGCAGCCCGTCGCGGCGGCACGCGTGGCGATGCTCAAGGAGACCGAGGACGAGTATCGCCGGCTGCTCTATGTCGCGATGACCCGCGCCGCGGATCGGCTGATCATCGGCGGCTGCATGCCGGGCAACATGAACAACGTCCGCGGCGGCAGCTGGTACGATCTGATGGCGCGCGGATTGGACGCCGCCGGCCTGCAGGTCGAGGTGATCGAAACCGAGGACGGGCCGGTCAAGCGCTATGCGCGGGCCGAGGACATCGCGGAAACCGCTGCTGACAAAACGCGGCCAATGGTCGAGACGGCCGTCGAACTGCCGGCGTGGCTGCGCACGGCGGCGGTGGAGGCGCCCGGCGAGGTCGCTGTGCTCCGGCCGTCCGATCCATCCGCCGACGAGCGGCCGGTGCGCACGGGCGAATCGCTGGCGGCGCGCAGCCTCGCGATGCAGCGCGGCACGCTGGTGCATCGCCTGCTGCAGTCGCTGCCCGACGTGGCGCCGGAGCGGCGGCGCGATGCCGCGCTGCGATATTTGATTCGCAACGCCGCCGACTGGCCGGAGGACGAGCGCGTGGGGCTTGCGGAACGCGTGCTCGCCGTGGTCGAAGACCCGCGCTTTGCCGCGGTGTTCGCGGCCGGGAGCCGGGCGGAAGTCTCGATCGTGGGCCGCCTCGCACTGGCCGGCCAGCCTCCGGCACTGGTCTCCGGCCAGATCGACCGACTGGTGGTCACCGGGACCGAGGTGCTGATCGTCGACTTCAAGACCAACCAGCAGCCGCCCTCGGGACTCGCCGACGTGCCCCCGGCCTATGTCCGGCAGCTCGCGCTGTACCGCGCAGTGCTTGGCCAATTGTACCCCGGCCGCGTCGTCCGCGCCGCGCTGCTCTGGACCGAAGCCGCTGAATTCATGGAGCTTCCCGCCTCCGCGCTGGACGCCATGCTGCCATCCCAGCACGTCTGAGTGAGCCCGCTTGACCCGGGATCACGCCATTCCTACTTTGACGTCCACGCTGAGGCGGCCCGTCCGTGCCGCTCCCTCCAACCGAACGAGGTAATTTCCATGGCCGTTGGCAAGGTTTCCGACGCCGATTTCGAAAGCGAAGTGCTCAAGGCCGACGGCCCGGTCGTGGTCGACTTCTGGGCCGAGTGGTGCGGCCCGTGCCGCATGATCGCGCCCGCCCTCGACGAGATCTCGAGCGCGATGGGCGACAAGGTCAAGATCGTCAAGCTGAACGTCGACGAGAGCCCGAAGACGGCCTCGAAGTACGGCGTGATGTCGATCCCCACCCTGATGGTGTTCAAGGGCGGCGAGATGGCCTCGCGCCAGGTCGGCGCCGCGCCGAAGGCGAAGCTGCAGCAGTGGATCTCGTCGGCGGTGTGACGCTTGCGGAACAATGATTTTTGTCGAACGGCCGGCGGAATCGCCGGCCGTTTGCGTTGAGGGGTGTGATCCAGCGTTTTCGGATGTCGCCATGCCCGCCCGCGCCCATCGCTCGCCCTCCCGCAAATCCGGCCTGCTGGCCATGGAGGCGCGCTCGGTGGATGCAATCCCGCGCGGCGAGGACTGGCAATACGAACCGAAATGGGACGGCTTCCGTTGCCTGCTGACGCGCGACGGCGCAACGGTGACGATGCAGTCGAAGGCCGGCGAGGACCTCGCGCGCTACTTCCCCGAGGTCGTCGCTGCGGCGCGCGAGCTCGAGGCGACGAGCTTCATCCTCGACGGCGAGCTGGTGGTGCCGCAGGCGAAGTCGTTCTCGTTCGATGCATTGCTGCAGCGGATTCATCCCGCCGCCAGCCGGGTGAAGAGGCTATCGGTGGAGACGCCGGCGCTGTTCCTGGCGTTCGACCTGCTGGCGAGTGGCAAGAAGGAGCTAGTGACGCACACGCTGCACGAGCGGCGGCCGGCGCTGGACGCGTTCGCGAAAGCGAACTTCGCGGATCATCCGACGTTCCGGCTGTCGCCAGCGACGACGCGCTTCGCGACCGCGCAAGACTGGCTTGCGCATTCCGGCGGCGGCTCGGACGGGGTGATCGCCAAGCGGATCGACCTGCCCTACCAGGCCGGCAACCGCGACGGCATGCAGAAGATCAAGCGCTATCGCTCAGCCGATTGCGTCATCGGCGGCTTCCGCTACGCCACCAACAGCGGCGCGAATGGACGCAAGCTGGTCGGCTCGCTGCTGCTCGGGCTCTACGACGATGACGGTCTGCTGCATCACGTCGGCTTCACCTCCGCGCTCAAGAAGGACGAGAAGCCCGCACTGACCGACAAGCTCGAGCCGCTCATCTCGCCACCCGGCTTCACCGGCAATGCGCCGGGCGGGCCGAGCCGGTGGTCGACCGAGCGCTCGGCGGAATGGTGTCCGCTGAAGCCGAAGCTGGTGATCGAGGTCTGCTACGACCATTTCTCCGGCGAGCGCTTTCGCCACGGCACCTCGATCCTGCGCTGGCGCCCCGACAAATCGCCGAAGCAATGCACCTTCGAGCAGCTCAAGCAGAAGGTCGCCGATCCCTTGAAGCTGCTCGCGTGAGGTCAGCGAATCCAGCCCGTCGCGAGCGCTGAAGCGAACTCGGCGTCCCCGTTGGCGCGCGCGAGCGCCGCCATGGTTTGGTGGTCATAGGGCACGTGGCGGAAGCTCACGCTCCAGCCGGACGACGTCAGCTCAACGATCGCGTAGCGGGCGTCGGGCGTGCCGGCCTGCACGACATGCGGATGCGGGACGTTGTAGGAATAGCCGGGGCTGCCGACGCTGCCGGGATTGACGATCAGACGACCGTCACGCAGGCGCACCGCGCGGGCCGTATGCGTATGGCCGCACAGGATCAGCGGCTGCGCGATATCAGCGGCAAGTTTCTCGATCGCATCGAGCGGCGCGCATGTGACCGCGCCATCCGGCGCGACGCTCTCGAGCCAGTAGACGTTATCGTCCTCAGGCGTGGCGTGACAAAGGAAGACCTCGTCGCGATAGATGGCCGTCGGCGGGATCGTGCCGAGCCAGTCGAGATGCTTGGCTACGAGCTGCGCGTAGGCCGGCCGCTCCCAGGCGCCCATCCTCTCCGGCGGCCGATCGATCAGCCAGCGGTCGTGATTGCCGCGCACATGGACGGCATCGAGCGGCATCAGCAAGTCCATCGTCTTGCGCGCATCGAGCGGGCCGCTCGCCATATCGCCGAGATTGACAATGTCATCGACGCCTTGCGCGCGGATGTCGGCCAGCACGGCTTCGAGCGCGAGGTGGTTGCCGTGGACGTCTGCGATCGCGGCAAAGCGCATGCGCTATTCCCCTCAGGTCGGCGGCGTGCCGTTGAGGTCGAGCACGTGGCCCGCGAGATAGAGCGACCCCGTGATCAGGATACGCGGCGGGACCTCATAGGCAAGCCGCGCGATGCCGGCGAGCGCCGACGCGACGCCATCGGCGATCTCGACGCGCATGCCGAGCGTGCGCGCGGCGGCGGCCAGATCAGCCGGTGCCATCGCCTTGCTCTCGTTCGGAATCGGCACGACGATGATGTGGCGCGTCAGGCCGGCGAAGTTGGCCAGGAAGCCCGCGGCATCCTTGTTGCCCATCATGCCGACGATGACGACGAGCTGCCGCGACACGCGCTCCTCGAGGTCGCCGATCGCGGCCGCGACGACGCGACCGCCCTCGGCGTTGTGGCCGCCGTCGAGCCAGATCTCCGCGCCTTGCGGCGCGATCGCGGTGAGCGCGCCGTTCGACAGCCGCTGCATGCGCGCCGGCCATTCGGCGCCGACGATGCCGTCCTCGAACGCCTTGGTGGTGAGCTTGAAATGATCGACCGCCCGCAAGGTCGCGATCGCCAGGCCCGCATTGTCGAACTGATGCCGGCCGAACAGTTTGGGTGCCGGAAGATCGAGGAGACCGCGATCGTCCTGATAGACCAGCCGGTTGCGCTCGACATTGACGTGCCAGCTCTCACCGGCCGCAAACAGCGGCGCGCGCTGGCGCCTGGCCTCGCGCTCGATCACGGCCATGGCATCGGGCTCCTGCGCCGCCGAGATCACCGGGCAGCCACGCTTGATGATGGCGGCCTTCTCGGCCGCGATCAGCGCGCGGGTGTCGCCGAGGAACTCCATGTGGTCCATGCTGATCGGCGTCAGCACGGAGGCCGCGACCTGCTCGACAACATTGGTGGAATCGAGCCGGCCGCCGAGACCGACTTCGAGCAGCACCACATCGGCTGGATGCCTTGCGAACAGCACGAAGGCCGCGACGGTCTTGACCTCGAAGAAGGTGATCGGCGCGCCGGCGTTGACCCGCTCGCACTCCAAGAGCGCGGAGATCAGCTCATCGTCCTCGACCAGGACACCACCGCCGACCTGGCCGAGCCGATAGCTCTCGTTGATGCGCACCAGCCAGGGCGAGGTGAAGACGTGGACGCGCAGCCCCGCGGCCTCGAGCATCGCGCGCAAATATGCGACCGTGGAGCCCTTGCCGTTGGTGCCCGCGACATGGATGACCGGCGGCAGCTTGCGCTCGGGATGACCGAGCTGCGCCAGCAGCCGGTGCATGCGCTCCAGCCCGAGCGAGATCCGGCTCGAATGCAACACAGAAAGCCGCGTGATCAGCTCGTCGAGCGACGGTCTTGGCTGGGCGGCAGAATCGTTCACGCGCTCGTTGCGACCGCCGGCGCTTCCGCGGTTTCGGCGGGCTTGGCCGGCGGCGGCAGCTGCGGCGCGGGCTTGGCGTGTTCAACGGCCGGCGCCTTGGTCAGCAATCGGCACAGCCGCGCCAGCGTCGGGCGCAGGTCATGACGGTGCACGACCATGTCGACCATGCCGTGGTCGAGCAGGTATTCAGCGCGCTGGAAACCTTCGGGCAGCTTCTCGCGAATGGTCTGCTCGATCACCCGGGCGCCGGCGAACCCGATCAGAGCGCCGGGCTCGGCAATGTGGACGTCGCCGAGCATCGCGTAGGACGCGGTGACGCCGCCGGTGGTCGGATTGGTCTGCACGACGATGTAGGGCAGCTTGGCCTCGCGCAGCATCTGCACGGCCACGGTCGTGCGCGGCATCTGCATCAGGGACAGGATGCCTTCCTGCATGCGCGCGCCACCGGAGGCCGCGAATACGATGAACGGCGACTTCTTCTCGACCGCGAGTTCGAGCCCGCGCACGATGGCTTCACCCGCGGCCATGCCGAGCGAACCGCCCATGAAATCGAAATCCTGCACGGCGATGACGACGCCCATGCCTTCCAGCTTGCCGAAGCCGACCTTCACCGCATCGTTCATGCCGGTCCGCGCCCGCGCATCCTTGATGCGGTCGGCATAGCGGCGCTCGTCACGGAATTTCAGCGGGTCGGGTGTGACCTCGGGCAGCGCGACGTCGAACCAGGTCTCGTTGTCGAACATCGACTTCAGCCGCGCCACGGCGCCCATGCGCATGTGGTAATTGGAGCCCGGAATGACGAACTGGTTGGCCTCGACGTCCTTGTAGAACACGAGCTGTCCGGAATCCGGACACTTAATCCAAAGGTTCTCCGGCGTCTCACGGCGCAGGATGTTGCGGATCTTCGGCCGGACCACATTGGTAAGCCAGTTCATGTGTCGCTCCGTGTTGCGGTCGCCCGGATATATGGCGGGACGGCGGGGTCACGGCAAGACGGCCGCGACGTCCGGTCGAATAGTGGTTGACGGCCTATTCCGCGGCCTGTTGCGCCCCGTGCACGCCCCTTGCCAGCGCAGCGGCCAGGTCGGAAACGGCGCTCACGGTCTTGGCCGTCGCGCGTCCCTCGGCATCGAGGCTGGCGCGGAGCGCGTCGACCAGGGCGGTGCCGACCACGGCACCGTCGGCATGGGCGGCGATGGCGCGGGCGGTCTCCGGTGTCCGGATGCCGAAGCCGACGCAGACAGGCAGCGCCGTATGCCGCTTGATCCGGGCCACGGCGGCACCGACGGCGGACGAATCCGCCGCCGCCGCGCCGGTGATGCCGGTGATCGAGACGTAGTAGACGAAGCCGGAGGTGTTCGCGAGCACCGCCGGCAGCCGCTTGTCATCGGTCGTCGGCGTCGCCAGCCGGATGAAGTTGAGCCCGGCCTTCAGCGCTGGGATACACAGCTCGTCGTCCTCTTCCGGCGGCAGGTCGACGATGATCAGGCCATCGACGCCGGCGCTCTTCGCATCATCGAGGAACTTGTCGACGCCGTAGATGTAGATCGGGTTGTAGTAGCCCATCAGCACGATCGGCGTCGCCGCGTCGCCCTCGCGGAAGCTGCGCACGAGCTGCAGCGTCTTCCTCAAGGTCATGCCGGCCTTGAGCGCGCGCAGACCCGCCGCCTGGATCGACGGACCATCGGCCATCGGATCGGTGAACGGCATGCCGATCTCGATGATGTCAGCGCCAGCCTGCGGCAGCGACTTGACGATCGCGAGCGAGGTTTCAGGATCAGGGTCGCCTGACATCACGAAGGTGACGAACGCCGAGCGGCCTTCTTGCTTCAATTGCGCGAAGCGCGCATCCATCCGGCTGGTCACGATGCCTTCGCCCTTCCTCGCAAGATGTCGCCCACCTGCGGCACGTCCTTGTCGCCGCGGCCGGACATGTTGACCACCATCAGATGGTCCTTCGACTTCTTCGGCGCGAGCTCCATCACCTTGGCGATCGCGTGCGCGGGCTCCAGCGCGGGAATGATGCCCTCGAGCCGCGACAGCAGCTGGAACGCCGCCAGCGCTTCCTCATCGGTCGCCGACAAATAGTTCACGCGACCGACCTCGTGCAGCCAGGAATGCTCCGGCCCGATGCCGGGATAATCGAGACCGGCCGAGATCGAATGCGCCTCCTCGATCTGCCCGTCCTCGTCCATGAGCAGATAGGTGCGGTTGCCGTGCAGCACGCCGGGGCGGCCGCCGGCGATCGAGGCGGCGTGCAGATGCGTCAGGCCATGGCCCGCCGCTTCCACGCCATAGATCTCGACCGAGGGATCATCGAGGAACGGATGGAACAGGCCCATCGCATTGGAGCCGCCGCCGATGCACGCGATCAGCGAGTCCGGCAGCCGGCCCTCGGCCTCCTGCATCTGCGTGCGGGTCTCGTTGCCGATCACCGACTGGAAGTCGCGCACCATCATCGGATAGGGGTGCGGACCGGCGACCGTGCCGATGCAGTAGAACGTGTTGTGGACGTTGGTGACCCAGTCACGCAGCGCCTCGTTCATCGCATCCTTCAGGGTCTTGGCGCCGGACTGCACCGGCACCACCTTGGCGCCGAGCATCTCCATGCGGATCACGTTGGGCTGCTGCCGCTCGACGTCGACCGCGCCCATGTAGACGACGCAATCGAGCCCGAAACGCGCGCACAGCGTCGCGGTCGCCACGCCGTGCTGGCCCGCGCCGGTCTCGGCGATGATGCGCTTCTTGCCCATGCGGCGCGCGACCATGATCTGGCCAAGCACGTTGTTGACCTTGTGCGAGCCGGTGTGGTTGAGCTCCTCGCGCTTGAAGTAGATCTTGGCGCCGCCGAGATGCTCGGTCAGGCGCTCCGCGTAGTACAGCGGCGAGGGCCGGCCGACATAGTTCTTCAGGTAGCCGTTCATCTCGGCATGGAACGCCGGATCGGCCTTGGCCTCCGCATAGGCCTTTTCCAGATCGAGGATCAGCGGCATCAGGGTTTCGGCGACGAAGCGGCCGCCGAAGATGCCGAAATGACCGCGGTCGTCCGGACCGCTGCGGTAGGAATTGGGAATGGCTGTCGTCATTGAACGCTCAACTCTTCAGCGGCCCGCGCCGCGCGAATGAAATCCCGGATCATGTCGCAATCCTTCACACCCGGCGCCCGTTCGACGCCAGATGACACGTCGACGCCGCCCGCGCGGGTGATCCGCACGGCCTCCGCGACGTTGTCGGCGCTCAGACCGCCGGAGACCATGAACGGGCGATCGAGCTTCACGCCCTGTAGCAGACGCCAATCGAAGGTGGCACCGAGGCCGCCGGGACGGGTCGCATCCTTGGGCGCCCGCGCATCGAACAGGATGCGGTCGCACACGTCGGCATAGCCCGCCAACGGCGCGAGATCGGCGTCGGTCGCGACCGGAATGGCCTTCATGATGGGTAGGCCGAAGCGCTGCTTGAGGTCGCGGACGCGCGCGATGCTTTCGCGGCCATGCAGCTGCAGGAGATCAGGCCGCAGCGTCTCGACGATGTTTTCGATCATCGCGTCGTCGGCATCGACGGTCAGCGCCACCTTGAGCGCGCGCCCCCTGACGTCACGACCCAGCTCACGCGCGGCCGTCAGGCCGACATGGCGTGGGGACGGCGGAAAGAACACGAAGCCCACCATGTCGGCGCCCGCGTCGAGCGCCGCAGCGAGGGTGTCGGGCGTGGTCAGGCCGCAGATTTTGACGAGCAGGGACATCAATGAACAACGCACGTCCGGGCGGAAAGGATCACCAGAAGCCGGCGGCTTCCAGGGCCGCCGAGCTTTCGCGCCTTCTACAACGCGGCGCCCTGCTTGTCTCGCCCATAAGGGGCGAAAAGCCGCGCCGGCGCAGCCGGAACCAGAGATTGCGCAGAGCCCTGTTTTGCACGCGCCGCGGCGCTCAACTGCGCCACCTGCGCGCGGGCCGCTTCGGCATCGGCCTGATGGCGGCGCGCGGCCCGCCGCCAGCGGCGCTGGCCGATCCAGGTGGCACAGCCACCCGCGATCACGCCCAGGATCGCGACGGCGATGATCAAGGCGAACAGCGGGACCGACGCCGAGAGCGCCGGATCAGTCGCGTTGAAGGGATCAAACGACACGGTAACGAAATGCCGATTGGCGACCGCGAAGATGACGAACAGCACCAGCAGCGGAAGGACGACCACGACAGTGAAGAATTTTCGCATGCGCTCGCTCGTGTCAGTCAGGCCGGATTCACCTCGAAATCAGCCGCAGACGATTAGCACGGCCGGCGCGAGATGCTTCAATCGTCGGCGTCGTCAGCCGCGGCGCCGGCGGGATTGTCCCGGTTCAGCCGCTCGCGCATTTCCTTGCCCGTTTTGAAGAACGGGACGCTTTTCTGGTCCACCGGGACATGAGCTCCGGTCCGTGGGTTGCGCCCGGCGCGGGCCGGCCGATGCTTGACCGAGAAGGCGCCGAAGCCGCGCAACTCGACGCGGTCACCGCGGGCGAGCGCCGCGACGATCTCATCGAGGATCGCATTGACGATGTTCTCGACATCCCGCTGGTAGAGATGCGGGTTGTGCTCGGCGATACGCTGAACAAGCTCGGATTTGATCATCGAGAAAATGTACCCGGGGAGACAGGTCCCATTTCCGTGAAAATATGCTGGACTGTCAAGACGCTAAATCATTCATCGCGGCCGTGAATCGGGGTGCGAGGCACGGTACGGGGTCTCGCCACGGCACACGCGAAGCGGGAAGATTGCCCTGGGAATGGTCTTTGCGGGTTCAATTGCCCGGCGCGGGCGTCCAGAGCGCGAGCATGCCGTCGAGACCGATCCGGTCCACCGCCTGGACCACGCCGGTGCGCTCGATCTGGCGGGCGATTCCGGAGAGGCCGACGGCGTCGAGCGCGATCGAGGTGGCCGTTCGCAGGAAGGTGAGATCGCCGAACCGCGGCGTGAGCTTGTAGTCGCGCACCGGAAGGTCCTTCTTGACGTTCTTGTTGGCGACGAGCCAAGCGACCGCGGTCTTCTCGTCGCCGAGCTCGTCGATCAGCTTCAGCTCGATCGCCTGCCTGCCGGTGAAGACGCGGCCATCGGCCACCTTCTCCAACTGCTCATCGTTCATGGCGCGGCGGTCCTTCACCAGTCCGCGGAACCAGGCATAGGAATCCTTGACCAGGGCGTCGAGCGCCGCACGCGCTTCCGGGCTGGTCGGCTCGTAGCCGTTGGGGGCGGCCTTCAGCGGCGAGGATTTGACCTCCTCGATCTTCACGCCGACCGTCTTCAACAGCTCGCCGACATTGGGATATTGAAACAGCACGCCGATCGAGCCGACCAGCGAACTCTGCTGCGCGACGATGTGGTCGGCAGCGATCGCGCCGATGTAGCCGCCGGACGCCGCGAGGCCTTCCACGACGACGACCAGCGGCTTCTTCGCCTTCAGCCGGACCAGCGAATCGTAGAGCTGCTCGGAGCCGGCGGTGGTGCCGCCCGGCGAATTGATGTGAACGATGACAGCTTCGGCCGAGGAGTTTTCGAGCCGCTCCAGCGCCTCGACGCGCTCATGGTCGCTGCGGATCAGGCCCTCGATATTGACGCGGGCGATCGAGCCGGAGGTCGAGAGCACGGTGCGGCCGCGCGGCGACATGGCGAGACCGATGGCGGACAGAGCCGCAATCGCAATCAGCACCGCGACGACGCGCCAGAACGTCAGCTTGCGGCGCAGCCTGCGGCGATCGACGATCACATCCGAATCAAGCGACATGGACAGCTCCTGGAAGTCTCGGCGCGTTTTGCATCCGCAGCCTGAATATCTCGTTATCCGATTACATCAATCGCGGCGCAATTTGAAGAAAGGAAGGCCCGCGGCGAGGCCGGATCCGCGCGGCCGGCACGCGCATCCTTGCCTCGCTGGAACAAAAAAGCCCCGGCTTGCGCCGGGGCTTTGATCTGATCGCAGGACGCGAAGGCTTACTTCGAGTCGCGGTTCTTGAGCGCGGTGCCGAGAATGTCGCCCAGCGTGGCGCCCGAATCGGACGAGCCGTACTGCGCGATGGCTTCCTTCTCTTCGGCGACTTCCAGCGCCTTGATCGACACCTGCACCTTGCGGGCCTTCTTGTCGAACTGGATCACGCGGGCATCGACCTTCTCACCGACGGCGAACCGCTCGGTGCGCTGGTCGTTGCGATCGCGCGCCAGCTCGGAGCGCTTGATGAAGGTGGTGAAGTCGGTGCCGGTGATCTTGACGTCGATGCCGCCGTCCTTGACGTCGAGCACCTCGCAAGTGACGACCGCGCCCTTCTTGACATCGCCCGGCTCGGCGAAGGGATCGCCTTCGAGCTGCTTGATGCCGAGCGAGATGCGCTCCTTCTCCACATCGACGTCGAGCACCACGGCCTTGACCATGTCGCCCTTCTTGTAGTTGTCGATGACCTGCTCGCCCGGCAGCTTCCAGTCGAGATCCGACAGATGGACCATGCCGTCGACGTCGCCTTCGAGACCCAGGAACAGGCCGAACTCGGTCTTGTTCTTGACCTCGCCCTCGACCACCGAACCCGTCGGGTGCTTCTCGACGAAGACCTCCCACGGATTGCGCATGGTCTGCTTGAGGCCGAGCGAGATGCGGCGCTTGACGCTGTCGACCTCGAGCACCTGCACTTCGACCTCCTGCGAGGTCGACACGATCTTGCCGGGGTGCATGTTCTTCTTGGTCCACGACATCTCGGAGACGTGGATCAGGCCTTCGATGCCCGGCTCGAGCTCGACGAACGCGCCGTAGTCGGTGATGTTGGTGACGCGGCCGTGGAAGCGGGCCTGCAGCGGGTACTTGGCCTCGATGCCCTGCCACGGATCGTCCAAGAGCTGCTTCATGCCCAGCGAGATGCGGTGCGTCTCGTGGTTGATCTTGATGATCTTGACCTTGACCGTCTGACCGATGCTGAGCACCTCGGTCGGATGGTTGACACGGCGCCAGGCGATGTCGGTGACGTGCAGCAGGCCGTCGATGCCGCCGAGGTCGACGAACGCACCGTAATCGGTGATGTTCTTGACGACGCCGTCGATGACCTGACCCTCTTCGAGGTTCTGCACCAGCTCCTGGCGCTGCTCGGCGCGGGTCTCTTCCAGCACGGTGCGGCGCGACACGACGATGTTGCCGCGGCGGCGGTCCATCTTGAGGATCTGGAACGGCTGCGAGTTGTTCATCAGCGGCGCGACGTCGCGGATCGGACGGATGTCGACCTGCGAGCGCGGCAGGAAGGCCACGGCACCGTCGAGGTCGACGGTGAAGCCGCCCTTGACCTGGTTGAAGATGACGCCGTTGACCTTTTCGTTGTTCTGGAACGCCTTCTCGAGCTTGCCCCAGCTCTCTTCGCGGCGCGCCTTGTCGCGCGACAGCACCGCTTCGCCGAGTGCGTTCTCGATGCGATCGAGGAACACTTCGACCTCGTCGCCGACTTTCAATTCACTGTCACGGCCGGGCCCGGCGAATTCGCGCAGCGCCACGCGGCCTTCGGTCTTCAGGCCGACGTCGATGACGGCCATGTCCTTCTCGATCGCAACAACCTTGCCCTTGACGACAGAGCTTTCCTGCAGGTTGCCCTTCGTGAAGGACTCGTCCAGCATCGCGGCGAAATCATCGCGGCTGGGATTGTAGGAAGAAGCAGAGGTACTCGAAGCCATTTGTTCTCCAGATGCGGACATTCTCGCCAGCTTGGGTTGATCGGCGCATCGAATGGACAGTGCCTGGAGGTCCACAAATCCCCAGACGTCCGCGCGCCGCGCTATAAGCGCAAACGACGCGGGCCGGCAGTGCCTGCACATGCGATACGTATGAAGTGCGTCCGGATGATCGGACTCGATTGAACCGCAATCGAGCTATCGACGGTCAAGGGCGGGAGCGGGCATTCCTCCAATGACGCCGGCGGAAATCAAACCCGCTGGCGGCCCGCTCGAACGGCCTCGACGATATCGATGGCGGCCCGGACGCCGCCTTCTATATCCAAATGGGAGTTGTCAAGCAAGTAAGCATCCGGGGCTTGTTTTAAAGGCGCGACGGCCCGGTTCTGGTCACGCTCGTCGCGCGCCAGGATGTCGGCCAGAATGGCAGCCTCATCGGCCGGTTCCCCACGTGAAAGCGCCTCGAGGGTGCGACGATGCGCCCGGATGCGGGGATCGGCGACGACGTAGATCTTCACCTCGGCGTCCGGGCAGATCACGGTTCCGATGTCGCGGCCGTCGAGCACGGCACCGGGCGGCCGGCTTGCGAACTGGCGCTGGAAAGCCACCAGCGCTTCGCGCACTTTCGGCAACGCCGATACCACCGAGGCCGCGGACCCGACCTGGTGCGACCTCAGCGCCGGATTGTCGAAGCTCGAGGGATCCAGGCTCATGGCGACGTCCGCCGCCCGCGCCTCGTCCTTGAGGTCGATGCCGGCGGTCAGTAGCGCATGCGCGACCGCCCGGTAGATCACGCCCGTATCCAGATGCCTGAGGCCGTAATGCGCCGCGAGACGCTTGGCCAGGGTGCCCTTGCCCGAGGCCGCCGGGCCGTCGATGGCGATGATCATGCGAAATCCGCGCCCGCCTTGCACATCAGCGGGATGAAATCGGGGAAGCTGGTGGCGATGAAGGCGGTGTCGTCGACCCTGACCGGCTTGTCGGAGGCGAGACCCATCACCAGGGCGGACATCGCGATGCGGTGGTCCATGTGGGTCGCGACGATGCCGCCGCCCGGCACGTGACCGCGGCCCTCGACGATCAGATCGTCGCCGGTGATCTCGACCTTGACGCCGTTGACACGCAGCATCGCCGCGGTGGCCTCCAGCCGGTCGGATTCCTTGACGCGCAGCTCATGCAGGCCGCGCATGATGGTCGTGCCCTCGGCATAGGCGGCGGCGACGGCCAAGACGAGATATTCGTCGATCATCGACGGCGCCCGCTCGGGCGGCACCACGACGCCGCGCAGCTTCGAGGCGCGCACGCGCAGGCGGGCCATCGGCTCGCCGGCATCGCCGCGGACGTCGTCCTCCTCGATCGAGGCGCCCATCTCGCGCAAGGTCGTGAACAGGCCGGTGCGCAGCGGGTTGGTCATCACGTCCGACAGCACGAGGTCCGAGCCGTCGACGATCAGCGCGGCGACCAGCGGGAACGCGGCCGAGGACGGGTCGGCGGGAACGATCACTGGCGCACCACGCAGCTCCGGCTGGCCGGTCAGTGCGACGCGGCGGCCATGAGACCCTTCCGGCGTGGTCACGATCTCCGCGCCGAAATGCTTCAGCATCAGCTCGGTGTGGTCGCGGCTGGCCTCCTGCTCGATCACGGTGGTCACACCGGGCGCGGCGAGGCCCGCGAGCAGCACCGCCGACTTGATCTGGGCCGAAGCCACCGGCGTACGGTACTCGATCGGCACCGGGTTGCCGGCGCCCTGCAGGGTTAACGGAAGCTTGCCGCCCTCGGCGCTGGCGGTCACCTTCGCCCCCATCAGCACCAGCGGGTCGAGGATGCGCCGCATCGGACGGCTGCGCAGCGAGGCATCACCGTCGAAAACGGCCGTGATCGGGCAACCGGCCACGGCGCCCATCACCAGCCTGCAGCCGGTGCCGGAGTTGCCGAAATCCAGCGGCGCGCTCGGCTGGGCGAAGCCGCCCACCCCGACGCCACGGACGGTCCACGCGAAATCGCCGGTGCGCTCGACCTTGGCACCCAGGGATCGCATCGATTTGGCGGTGTTGAGGACGTCCTCGCCCTCGAGCAGGCCGGAAATCCGGGTCTCACCGACCGACAGCGCCCCCAGGATCAGCGCCCGGTGCGAGATCGACTTGTCGCCAGGCACGCGAATCGTGCCCGAGAGGGGCCCTGAGGCGCGTGATTCCAGGGGAGTCGGGGCGATTGACGTGCTCACGGCGGGATCCTCGTGTTTCGGACGCGGCAGGTATCACAGCCCCCGCCCTCCGTCACGAGCGGTGATTTTCCCGTTGACAGCGCTATTGACAGCGGCGCGGCAACTAGCCAAGTGAGACACCGCTTTTCAGACATTGCCAGGACGCCTGCACGTGGCCAAATCCGAGCTCGGAACCAAACGCATTTGCCCGACGACGGGCAAAAAGTTCTACGACCTCAACAAGAACCCGGTGATTTCGCCCTACACCGGCGAGGTCGTGCCGATTGCGCCGATCGCGCCCACCCGCGCCATGCGCGGCGAGGCTGCGCGCGCTGCTGCGGCGGCCGACGTGGTCGAGCCCGCGGAGGCCGAGGAGCTGGTGCCGCTCGAGGAGGCCGACGCCGAGGAGAGCTCCGGCAAGGTCAAGGCCGTCGTTCCCGAATCGGAGGACGACATCGAGATCGACGAGACGCTCGACGACGACGAGGATGACGACTCGACCTTCATCGCCGACGAGGAAGAAGGCGACGAGGACGTGACCGACATCATCGGTGATGTCGGCGGCGACGAAGAATAATCGTCGAAGACACTTGAGATCAGCCGCGAACTGTGGTTCACGGTGCTCCCCGGCGGTCACCCAGACCGCCGGCTCGGTTCAGGGGCCATAGCTCAGCTGGGAGAGCGCTTGCATGGCATGCAAGAGGTCGGCGGTTCGATCCCGCCTGGCTCCACCAGCCTTCGCTCGCTTCGCGAGCTTCGGCTCGGCAAGCCACCCCAATCTGCCAGTTGCGCGAAGTGAGCGAAGGCTGTCGCGCCGTAGTCTGGACGCCGAAGCCCCCTTGGGCGGAGGCGGGAAGACGAAGGCGGACTTGGGCTCCGGGCGATAATGCTCTCTCCCCATCGCTTCGCGAGCTTCGGCTCGGCAAGCCACCCCAAACTCTCAGTTGCGCGAAGCGAGTGAAGGCTGTCGCGCCGTAGCCTGGACGCCGTAGCCCTCTTGGGCGGAGGCGGGAAGGCGAAGGCGGACTAGGCTCCGGGCCATGATGCCCCTTCATCAGTCGACTGAGCAGTTCAGCCCATCCAAGCTCTGGACGCCACGCAGCACGACCTGCCACATTCGCGCCCGTGAAGGGTCGAGGGCGGCCTGCGATGAAGTTCGTTTACATCCTGGAAAGTCTCAACGGCGAGCATTTCTACGCAGGCATCACCGACGACGTTCCGGCCCGCGTCACGAAGCACAATGCCGGTGAAGTCCCGCACACATCGAAGTTTCGGCCTTGGCGGCTCAAGACCTACGTTGCCTTCAGCGATGTGAAGCAGGCATTTGCCTTCGAGAAATATCTCAAGTCGGGTTCAGGCCGGGCTTTCGCGAAGAAGCGCCTTTAGAGCCCCCTCACCCCTCCACAACCGCATCGAGCCGCTCCCGCAGCCGCACCAGCTTGCCGTGCAGGTCGGCCAGCTCGGCGATCGAGCAGCCCGTCGCATCCAGGATCGCGGGCGGCACGATCGACCTTGCCTTGTCGCGCAGGCCCGCGCCCTGGGCGGTGAGGGTGACGATCACCTGACGCTCGTCCTCCGCCGACCGGGTCCGCTTGATCAGGTGCGTAGCCTCCATCCGCTTCAGCAGCGGCGTCAGCGTGCCAGAGTCGAGGAACAGCCGCGCGCCGATGTCCTTCACCGTCAAGCCGTCCTGCTCCCACAGCACCAGCATGACCAGATATTGCGGATAGGTCAGGCCAAGGCGGTCGAGCAGGGGCTTGTAGACGCGGTTGAAGGCGTGCGCGGTCGAATAGACTGCGAAGCAGAGCTGGTTGCCGAGCTGGAGCGGCAGGTCTGCCGCGGACTTCTTTCGCATCGAGGTCACCACAGGTCGATCCTATCGGCATCTTGAGCCCGCACGCCTCGGATCGACAACGGGCCCGGCGCACCGATCACGAATTTTCTACCGAACAATTATATTGTACACAATCTAATTGTGTGCAATATGGCCGCGCTGAATTCGTCCATCCAACCAGGAGACACCCATGTCCGTGAACGTGCTCTACAAGACCAGCGCCAAGGCCACCGGCGGCCGCGACGGCGAAGCCGCTACCCTCGACGGCTCGCTCAAGGTCAAGCTTTCCACCCCGAAGGAGCTCGGCGGCGGCGGCGGTGCCGGCAACAATCCGGAGCAGTTGTTTGCGGCCGGCTACGCAGCCTGCTTCATCGGCGCGATGAAGTTCGTCGGCTCGCAGGGCGGCCCCAAGGTTCCCGCCGACACGTCGGTGACCTCGACGGTCGGCATCGGCCCGCGCTCCGAAGGCGGCTTCGGCATCACCGTCGAGCTCGCAGTGTCGCTGCCCGGACTCGCCAAGGCCGACGCCGAAGCGCTGGTCGCCAAGGCGCACGAGGTGTGCCCCTATTCCAACGCCACGCGCGGCAATGTCGACGTCAAGCTGAGCGTCGTCTGAGCTTCAATTCCGTCATGCGGCAGGACGGCCTCCGTTGTCCTGCCGCATGGCAGCCCCCGTTTGCGCCGCCGCCGCAGCAATGCTTAATGATCGCGAGCTGAAACCAACCTCGCGACATCCGATGACACCCCAATTTGCTCCCGGCGCCATGGCCGGCCTGCGCGTGATCGATCTGACGCGCGTGCTCGGCGGCCCCTATTGCACGCAGATCCTGGCCGATCACGGCGCCGACGTGATCAAGGTCGAGCCGCCGGCCGGCGACGAGGTGCGTGACTGGGGTCCGCCCTTCCACGATGAGGACGCCGCCTATTTCGTCGGGATCAACCGCAACAAGCGCTCGATCGGCCTCGATCTCGCCTCAGAGGGCGGCCGCGCCGTGCTGATGCGGATGCTCGAGACGGCCGACGTGCTGATCGAGAACTTCAAGCCTGGCACCTTGGAGAAATGGGGCATCGGCAGCGACACGCTGCGCGAGACATTCCCCAAGCTGGTGCACTGCCGCATCTGCGGCTTCGGCGCGGATGGCCCGCGCGGCGGCAATCCCGGCTACGACGCGATCATCCAGGCGATGACCGGCATGATCGCGGCGACCGGTTCGCCGCAGAGCGGACCGATGCGGATCGGCGTGCCGCTGGTCGACATCACCACCGGACTCTATGCCGCGATCGGCATCCTGATGGCGCTGTCGGAGCGGCAGCGCTCGGGCATCGGTCAGTTCCTCGAGGTCACGCTGTATGAGACCGGTCTCGCGATCATGCATCCGCATACCGCAAACTACTTCATGCATGGCAAGCCGCCGTCGCTGACCGGCAACGAGCACCCGAACCTCGTTCCGTATGCGATCTTCGCGACCAAGACCGACGATATCTTCATCGGCGTCGGCAATGACGGCACCTTCCGCAAGCTCGCCAAGGAGATCGGCCGCCCCGAACTCGGCACCGATCCGCGCTTCGCCCGCAACAAGGATCGCGTCGCCAATCGCGAGGCGCTGCGCGCCGAGCTTGCCGCCGTGTTCAGCCAGTTCGAGGCGGAGCCGCTGTGCGACCGGCTGCTCGCGGCCGGTCTGCCGGCAGGACCCGTGCAGAAGATCGACCAGGCGCTGACCAATCCGCACACGATCTACCGCGGCGATGTCATCGAGAAGGACTGGTACAAGGGCGTCGCGTCGCCGATCCGGCTCGAACGCACCAAGCCGAGCCTGCGCTCCACCCCGCCGAAGTTCAGTCAGCACGCGCAGGAGGTGCTGACCGAGTTCGGTTACACGCCGAGCGAGATCGAGGCGCTGCTGTCCCAGGGCACGGTGTGCGCCGAGCGCAAGCGCTGAGGCGCCATCAGCCTGTCGTCTCTCACCGCCAGCGCCGGCCGGGGCATCGCCCCGGCGCGGCACCGTCTCCCGCAAGTCGCTGCGTTCCGCCGCGATGAACGCGCTTTCCGCTGACGATCCAACCGGTTATACATTCACGAAACTGTCATCTCGCGCTGCTACGGCCGCGACGCCGATGACGTTTCACGGGAGGTATTCTTTAATGTCACTTCGCCAATTCTGGACGGCCGCGACTGCGGCAGTCACGCTGGTCCTGAGCGCCGCAGCACCTGCGCATGCCGTGACCGAAATCCAGTGGTGGCATGCGATGACCGGCGCCAACAACGACGTCATCGTCAAGCTCGCCAACGATTTCAACGCCTCGCAGTCCGACTACAAGGTCGTCCCGACCTACAAGGGCAACTACGCCGACACGATGAATGCCGGCATCGCCGCCTTCCGCGCGGGCAATGCGCCCCACATCATGCAGGTGTTCGAGGTCGGCACCGCCACCATGATGGCCGCCACCGGCGCCGTGAAGCCGGTCTACAAGCTGATGCAGGACGCCGGCGAGACGTTCGACCCGAAGAGCTATCTGCCTGCGATCACGGGCTACTACTCGACCTCCAAGGGTGAGATGCTGTCGTTCCCCTTCAACTCGTCCTCCACGGTGATGTGGGTCAATCTCGACGAGCTGAAGAAGGTCAACGCCGAGATCCCGAAGACCTGGCCCGAACTGTTCGAGACCGCCAAGAAGCTGAAGGCGGCCGGCCATGCGACCTGCGGCTTCTCGGGCTCGTGGGTCACCTGGGTCAATCTCGAGCAGCTCTCCGCCTGGCACAACGTGCCGCTGGCCAGCAAGGCGAACGGTCTCGACGGCTTCGACACCGTGCTGGAGTTCAACGGTCCGCTGCAGGTCAAGCATCTCGAAAACCTGGTCGAGCTGCAGAAGGACAAGACCTACGACTATGCCGGCCGCACCAACACCGGTGAGGGCCGCTTCACCTCGGGCGAATGCCCGATCTACCTGACCTCGTCGGCGTTCTTCGGCAACGTCAAGGCCCAGGCCAAGTTCGCCTTCACCGCCGCGCCGATGCCGTATTATCCGGACGCCAAGGGCGCGCCGCAGAACTCGATCATCGGCGGCGCCTCGCTCTGGGTGATGGGCGGCAAGAGCGCGGACGAATACAAGGGCGTGGCGAAGTTCCTGACCTTCCTCTCGGACACCGATCGTCAGGTCTACATCCACAAGGCCTCGGGCTATCTGCCGATCACCAAGGCGGCCTACGCCAAGGCCAAGGCCGAGGGCTTCTACAAGGATCAGCCCTATCTGGAGACGCCCCTGCTCGAACTGACCAACAAGGAACCGACGGAGAATTCCCGCGGCCTGCGTCTGGGCAACATGGTGCAGCTGCGTGACGTCTGGTCGGAGGAAATCGAGCAGGCCCTGGCCGGCAAGAAGACCGCCAAGCAGGCGCTGGACGCCGCCGTCGAGCGCGGCAACCAGATGCTGCGCCAGTTCGAAAAGACGGCCGTGAAGTGAGGCCATGAGCCGGCAGGCCGCCCCGCGGCCTGCCGGTTCGCCGACCGACCATGCAGAAGAACGCCATCTTTCAGTCAAAACTGCTGCCGTTCGTGCTGGTCGCTCCCCAGCTCGCGATCGTGCTGATCTTCTTCTATTGGCCCGCGATCCAGGCCGTCATCCAGTCGTTCCTGCTGCAGGACGCGTTCGGCCTGTCCACGAGCTTCGTCTGGTTCGAGAACTACGCCGACCTGCTCAGCCAGCCGGACTATTTCCAGGCCATTCTCCGCACCTTCGGCTTCTCCTTCGCGATCGCGCTCTCGTCGCTGTCGGTCGCACTGCTGCTCGCGGTCATGGCGGATAAGCCGTTGCGCGGCGTCACGCTGTACCGGACGCTGCTGATCTGGCCCTATGCCGTGGCGCCGCCGGTGGTGGGCGTGCTCTGGATCTTCATGCTCCACCCGTCGCTCGGCGTGATCTCGCGCTATCTGCGCGCTGTTGGCATCGACTGGAATCCGCTGCTCGACGGCGACCAGGCGGCGCTGCAGATCATCCTCGCGGCCGCCTGGAAGCAGATCTCCTACAACTTCCTGTTCTTCCTCGCCGGGCTGCAGAGCATCCCCCGGAGCGTGCTCGAGGCGGCCGCGATCGACGGCGCGCGGCCGATGCGGCGGTTCTGGACCGTGACCTTCCCGCTGCTGTCACCGACCATCTTCTTCCTGCTGGTCATCAACATCGTCTACGCCTTCTTCGAGACCTTCGGCATCATCGACACGATGACCCGCGGTGGTCCTGGCAAATCCACCGAGACGCTGGTCTACAAGGTCTATACCGATGGCCTGCTCGGCGGCAATCTCGGCTCGTCGGCCGCACAATCCGTCGTTCTGATGGTCATCGTCATCGTGCTGACGGCGATCCAGTTCCGCTTCGTCGAGCGCAAGGTGACCTACTGATGGTCGAGCAAGAAGGCATTCGACGCTACGTCGCGCACGCCATCCTGTGGATCGGAATCGCGATCGTCGCGTTCCCGGTCTATCTCGCATTCGTCGCCTCGACGCAGGACAATGCGGTGATCGCCAACGGGCAGATGTCGCTGCTGCCTGGCGGGCACTTCCTGTCGACCTACTATCAGACGATCTTCGTTGGCACGAGCGGCTCGACCCGCGAGCCGGTTGCGACCATGCTTTTGAACTCGCTGGTCATGGCGCTGCTGATCGCCGTCGGCAAGATCGCGATCTCGATCATCTCGGCCTATGCGGTCGTCTACTTCCGCTTCCCGTTCCGCATGGCGATCTTCTGGCTCATCTTCATCACCCTCATGCTGCCGGTCGAGGTGCGCATCTATCCGACCTACAAGATCGTCGCCGACCTCCACATGCTCGACAGTTATGCCGGGCTCGCGCTGCCGCTGATCGCGTCCGCCACCGCCACGCTGCTGTTCCGCCAGTTCTTCATGACGGTGCCGGACGAGCTGCTGGAGGCGTCCCGCATCGACGGCGCCGGGCCGTTCCGCTTCTTCTGGGACACCCTGCTGCCGCTGTCGCGCACCAACATGGCGGCGCTGTTCGTGATCCTGTTCATCCTCGGCTGGAACCAATATCTCTGGCCGCTGCTGATCACGACGCGCGACGACATGCAGACCATCCAGATCGGCATCCGCAAGATGATCACGACGACCGACGCGCTGACCGAGTGGCCGATCGTGATGGCGACGGCCGTGCTCGCGATGCTGCCGCCGGTGTTCGTCGTCGTCGTCATGCAGCGCCTGTTCGTCAAGGGGCTGGTGGAGACGGAAAAGTGACGAAGGGGCGAATAGCGAATGGCGAGTGGCGAATAGGGATGTTCGCGCAACGGCTCGCTTCGTCCCCTTCCCTATTCGCCACTCCCCATTCGCTATTCGCTAGGTAACCACCAATGGCCAACGTCACCCTCCGCAACGTCCGCAAGGTCTACCAGGGCGGCTTCGAAGCCATCAAAGGCGTCGATGTCGATGTCGGCGACGGTCAGTTCTGCGTGCTAGTCGGGCCGTCGGGCTGCGGCAAATCCACCCTGCTGCGGATGGTCGCGGGGCTCGAGACGATCACCTCGGGCGAGATCGACATCGGCGGCCGCATCGTCAATGCGATCGAGCCGGCGGATCGCGACATCGCGATGGTGTTCCAGAACTACGCGCTCTATCCGCACATGACCGTCTACAACAACATGGCCTACGGCCTGCGCAATCGCGGCATGGCGGAAAAGGAGATCAGGACGCGGGTCGAGGACGCCGCACGCATCCTCGAGCTCGGCACCATGCTCGAGCGGAAGCCGCGCCAGCTCTCCGGCGGCCAGCGCCAGCGCGTGGCGATGGGCCGCGCCATCGTGCGCCAGCCCAAGGTGTTCCTGTTCGACGAGCCGCTCTCGAACCTCGACGCCAAGCTGCGCATCGCGATGCGGGTCGAGATCCGCAAGCTGCAGCGCCGGCTCAACACCACCGCGATCTACGTCACCCACGACCAGCTCGAGGCGATGACGCTCGCCGACATCCTGGTGGTGATGAACGGCGGGAAGGTCGAGCAGATCGGCAATCCGCTCGAGATCTATCAGCGTCCAGCCACCACCTTCGTCGCGTCCTTCATCGGCGCGCCGCCGATGAACCTGATGCCGACCGATGGCGTGCGCGCCCAGTTGCTCGGCGCCGACGCGGTTCCCCAAGAAGCGGGCCAGCTCGGCATCCGGCCTGAGGATTTCCAGCTTGGCGACACCGTTCCGGCGGGCGGGATCGGGCTCGACCTCCGCGTCGAGGCGATCGAGCATGTCGGCGCCGAGACCTATGTCTACGGCGCACGCCAGGACGCGGGCAGCGATGACCGGCTCTCCGCGACCGCCAACGACATCATCGTGCGGCTGCCGGGTACCGCCGCGCCGGAGATCGGCGCACGGATTCGCGCCGTGGCACCGCGGGCCAAGCTGCATCTGTTCTCGGCCGACGGCCGTCAGCGGCTGTCCGTTTAAACCCTTCCACAGACAGGCTGTTCCGGCGCATTCGGGGTGCTTGAACGCGCCCCGGATCGTGCCCATATTGCTGCTCAAGGGGTGCCGTCAGGGCCCTGATACATCAAAGTCGCTTCGAGAGGACTTTGTAAACCATGTCTCGTGTTCCTTCGCTCTCCAGCCCTTTCCTGCTGGGCTTCGACGAGATCGAGCGCGTCCTCGACCGCGTCGTCAAAGGTGCCGACGGCTATCCGCCCTACAATATCGAGCGGTTCGAACGCACCAATGGCCAGCCCGAGCGTCTGCGGATCACGCTGGCGGTGGCGGGTTTCACCCGCGACCAACTCGATGTCACCATTGAGGAAAACCAGCTCGTCATCCGCGGCCGGCAACAGGACGACAAGACCAGGCAATACATTCATCGCGGCATCGCCGCGCGCCACTTCCAGCGCACCTTCGTGCTGGCGGAGGGAATGCATGTGCTTGGTGCGGACCTGAAGAACGGGCTGTTGTCAGTCGATCTGGCCAGGCCAGAGCCTGAGCGGATCGTTAAGACAATAGCGATCAATGAACACGAATAATGGTTGATGGAACGAGTAGCGGACTCGACCGCTTGAGTCTCAGAAGGAGTCGAGACCATGACTGAAGGTAATGTTGCGTCGGAATCCCCCGTCTCCCTGGAGTCGCTGGCGACCTTGGGCGAGGGCCACATCGCTTACGTGAAGCAGATCCGCTCCGAGGACGTACCGGGACTGTTTCCGCAGGCGCCGCACATCGCGCCGGGACTGAAGCTGTTCGCCTTGCATGCCGCCGACGGCACGCCGATCATGCTCACCGACAGCCGCGAAGCGGCGATTGCGAATGCGTGGAGTCACGAACTCCAGGCCGTGAGCGTCCACTGACGCAAAGGCCGAGCCGCAGCGCTGACAACGGCCGCTTCTCGTGAGACTCAACGCTCATTGAGACGCGATGCTCATGAGGAGCATGCAGCTCAAGGACTCACACGAGGGCGGTCCACGGAAACGGGGACGGCCCTTTTTTCTGCTCGTAGCGATGGCCGCGCATGACCTTGATGACGACACCCATGAGCCCGGCCGGACTGCGTGCAGATCCTGCGCTCGCGGACGCACTGCTCGCGCTCAACAATGCGCATGCCTCCGAGCTGTCGTGGCTCACGCCCGAAACGCTCCTGCAACTGCTCGATCGGGCATGGCTGGCCTGGCGAATTGGCAGGGCCGACGCGCTGATGATCGCGCTCGACCATGCCGCCGTCTACGATAATCCCAATCACCGCTGGTTTCGCGCGCGCTACGATCGGTTCGTCTATGTCGACCGCATCGTGGTGGCGCCGGCCGCCCGCGGCCGGGGCCTGGCGCGGCAGCTCTATGAGGAGCTGATTCGGGAGGCGACCGCGGCGGGCCACGACCGCATCGTCTGCGAGGTCAATCTGGATCCGCCCAATCCGCAGTCGGACGCGTTTCATGCTGCGCTCGGCTTCGCGCCGCTGGCGACGGCCGGCATCCATGGCGGCGCCAAAACGGTGCGCTACATGGCGAGATCATTGCGATAGCCGGCCAAGGACGAAGCGGCTGCTGAAGTGCGTTTGAGAAATTTGTTTCCGTCGATGTCCGGAACGGTCGATTTGACAACCAGATACAATCCGACCCGGTTTAAGGCGAAGGTGTCCAATCCTTAAGTTGTCCCTGTTGCGGCACGCGCTAGTCCGATGTGTGACGAGCATGTGTAGGGATGGCAGATGCATGGATCACGGCTTGATGCAGGCGTCTTTCGAGAGCTTGCGCTCGGGACCCTACCCAACCGGCACGTCTTTCTTGACAGTCCTCCGCCTGGGCCCAGCCCTTACTACGTCATCTGCAACAGCGTGCCGAAAGCGGGGACGTACCTGCTGGTCGAACTCGTCAGAGCGCTGGGCGGTCATGTCGATGTCGGCTATCACACCTACACGTCATCGATCAGCAAGCTGAATCCCGACGGTTCGCTCGACTACGGACGCGCGCTTCCGGCCCCGCTCTGGGCGTCGGCCCTGCGCTCCGGCTACTCCTGCGCCTCGCACACCGAGTATTGTCCGTATCTCGAGCAATACCTCCTGGGCAGACCGGAACACAAGATGCTGTTCATCGTCCGCGATCCCCGCGACATCGTCGTGAGCTGGGTCGACTTCGTCTACCACTCGGCGGCCTATCCGAAGATGCGGAAGTGGAACGCCTATCTGCGGTCGGCCGGATCGGCCGCTCACCCCGATGACGCCTCCCGAATCACATCGACCCTCCTCTCCTTGCCCCGATCGGGCATCAAGAAGTTCATGAGCTGGCTGGACTCGCCAGCCTGCCTGACCGTGAAGTTCGAAGAGCTCTATTCAGAGCTCGCGATCGACGATGTGGCGCGGTCGTCGTTTCCTGTCCTCAACCGCATCTGCGACTACCTGGGACTTCCGCGCAAGACGGCCGCGGAGCTCGATGTGCTCGGCCGCGGCCTGACGTCGTCGGGACGCGGCCGGAAGGTCGGCATCTACAGGGAGCGAATGACGCCGCATCATTTCGACCTGCTCCGCAGCGAGGCATTCCAGGAGCTCGTCGTCGAGTTCGGCTACGAGCCGACGCCGTTGCACACGCCCGCGCGGACGAACGGGTTCGGGGCCGCGCGGAGGCTCGCCAGCAGGCTTTGTCGGTCCTTGCGGGGCGGCGCGATACGACGTCAGGCGGCGGAAGCGGGCGGCAGCGCCAACACCGAATAGATCGCCTGGGCGTCGCGCGAGGCACGGAGCTTCTTGGCGACATCCTGGTCGCGGAGCAGCCGGGCGATCCGCGCCAGGGCCTTCAGATGGTCGGCGCCGGCGCCTTCCGGCGCCAGCAGCAGGAACACCAGATCGACCGGCTGGCCGTCCATGGCCTCAAAATCGATCGGCCGCTCCAGCCGGGCGAACAGGCCGAACAGCTTCTCCAGCTTCGGCAGCTTGCCGTGGGGAATCGCGACGCCATACCCGACGGCCGTGGTTCCGAGCTTCTCCCGCTGCAGCAGCACTTCGAACACGTTGCGCTCGTTCTGCCCGGTCAGCGCGGCCGCGCGCGCGGCGAGCTCCTGCAGCGCCTGCTTCTTACTGATGACCTTCAAAGCCGGCACGATCGCCTCGGGTGCGACCAGATCGGTAATCGGCATAGGGCGTTCCGAGGTGATTGAACCGTCAGGGTGCGAAATAGGTCGGGACAGACCGGCGTCAAGAAGCTGAGGCGGCAGGCGGGCTTAACCCGTGTCCGATGGGTGGGCTTCTACCCCAACGCAACGGCCGTGCCAACACCCGCAAGCGCGTTCCCGCAGCCTATCCTTAAAGATCGCCGGAGCGTGGCGGCCTGAAGGCGCCAGCGCCCCAACCTCTTGATCGCATCCCTTCATTGCCGTGGCGTGACGTCGCAACCGGTCCGCCAACCACCTGATCGGGAACCGGTTTTCACGCCGCCGGGAGATCCCTGGAAGGCGTCCGCGCGGCTACGGTTTCACCGCCGGCGGATCGACCCAGCCGATATTGCCGTCGGCGCGGCGGTAGATGATGTTCACCCGGCCGCTGGAACCGTGCTGAAACACCATGCAGGGCGCGCCCGAAAGATCGAGCTCCATCACGGCTTCGGACACCGACAGGCGCTTCAACGCCGTGGTGTTCTCGGCAATGATCACCGGGCTGTAGCCGGTGATCTCCTCGTCGCCCTCGGCCGGCGCCTCGATCACGTAGCTCGGCGCATCCAGTACCGCGCCGTCGAGATTGGCGAGCGCCGCATTGGCGGCATGGGATTTGCGCCCCGAGCGGTCCTTCAGCCGGCTCTTGTAGCGGCGCAGGCGCTTCTCGATCATCAGGAGCGCCTGGTCGGCGCTGGCATAGGCGTCCGGCGCGTTCGATTCGGCCTCGAGGGTGATGCCCGAATCGAGGTGCAGCGCGCAATCGGTCTTAAATCCGAAACCGTCCTTGGAGAGCGTGACATGGCCGGAATAGTTGCCGTCGAAGTATTTTCGCAAGACTTCGTCGGTGCGCTCGCTGACGCGCCCACGCAGCGCTTCGCTGACGCTGATGCTCTTTCCGGAAATCCGCAGGGTCATGTGTCGCCTCGATTCATGTGAACCAAGTATGACACTAAGCCTATTTGGTTAAGGCGCAATCTTGCGCAGCGGTCAAACTGACGCGGCATCCCGGGTGCGGTCGGCGCTGGCGGGAGCCGAGAGGGCATGCGCCAGCATGCTCTGCTTGTCGCGGCGGCGCTGCACCGAGGACGGGATCCGCATCGCCTCCCGGTATTTCGCGACCGTGCGGCGGGCGATGTCGATGCCGGCGGTCCGCAGCTTCTCGACGATGGTGTCATCGGAGAGAATTGCGGAGGGATCTTCCGCATCGATCAATTGCTTGATGTGATGCCGCACGGCTTCCGCCGAGTGCGCCTCGCCGCCATCAGCCGATGCGATCGAGGCGGTGAAGAAATATTTCAGCTCGAACGTGCCGCGATTCGTCGCCATGTATTTGTTGGCGGTGACGCGCGACACGGTTGATTCATGCATCTGGATCGCATCCGCAACGGCCTTCAAGTTGAGCGGCCGCAGATGCGCGACACCGTGGGTGAAGAAGCCGTCCTGCTGGCGCACGATTTCGGTCGCCACCTTCAGGATCGTGCGGGCGCGCTGATCGAGCGCGCGCACCAGCCACGTCGCATTCTGCAGGCAGTCGGTGAAGTAGGACTTGTCGCCGTCCTTGCGGATCGTCTTCGACAGCTCGGAGTAATAGTGCTGGTTCACCAGGACGCGCGGCAGCGTGTCGCTGTTGAGCTCGACCAGCCAGCCGCCGTCGGGACCCGGGCGCACGTAGACGTCGGGCACCATGGTCTGTGTGCGCGTGGTGCCGAACTTCAGCCCCGGCTTCGGGTCGAGCCTGCGGATCTCGCCGATCATGTCGACGAGGTCCTCGTCGTCGACGCCGCACAGCTTGCGAAGAGCGACGAAGTCGCGCTTGGCCAGGAGATCGAGGTGCTCGACCAGCGCCTGCATCGCCGGATCGTAGCGGTCGAGCTCGCGCAGCTGGATCGCGAGACATTCGCTCAAATTGCGGGCGCAGATGCCGGGCGGATCGAAGGTCTGCAGCACGCCGAGCACCGCATCGACGTCGGCCTGCTCGGCGCCGAGGCGGTCGGCGGCCTGGCCGAGATCGGCGGGCAGATAGCCGGCCTCGTCCACGAGATCGATCAGGTACTGGCCGATCATGCGGTCGGCCGGCGCGGTGAAGGCCACCGCCGCCTGCTCGGCGAGATGATCCGACAGCGTGGTCTCGGCCGCGACAAAGGCTTCGAGATTGTAGTCCTCGTCGCCCGAGGCGCCACCGCCCCATTCGGTGTAGGTGGTCGGCGCGGCGTCCTGCGCATTGCGCGCGGCGGCCTCCGCCGGCTCCTCGGAGAACACGTTGTCGAGTCCGGTGTCGAGCGTCTGTTCGATCTCCGTACGGGTGCCGAGATCGCGGCTCATCCAGTCTTCCTGGGCGCCCTCGAAGCTGTCGCCGCCGCTGCCGCCGGCCTCGCCGAAATCGTCGCCGCCGGTCTCGCCACCTTCCGAGAACTCGGCGCGCTCGGACATCTGCTGCTCGCCCGCGACCGGCGCTTCCGGACCGTCGCTGGCCCGCTCCAGCAGCGGATTGCGCTCCAGCTCCTCTTCGACGAACGTGGAGAGGTCGAGATTGGACAGTTGCAGCAGCTTGATCGCCTGCATCAGCTGCGGCGTCATCACCAGCGACTGCGACTGGCGGAATTCTAATCTCTGCGTCAACGCCATGGGAGCAAGAACATTCCCTTACTGGTCCAATTCTTGCTTATCCTAATCCGCGCGCGATGTACACGGCTTGACGAATAAGAAAAACGGAGTATGGCGCGCGCGGAAGACGCAGTTACCGGCCCGCGAGGACTCGCTGGAAACAGCATTGATCGTAGTGGTTGCGTCGCTTGTCGCGGTCGCGACAAAAGCCTGCGAATACCGCGTCGGCAATCCTACAGCCGGAATTCCTCACCGAGATACAGCCGGCGCACGTCGGGATCGGCGACGATCTCCTCCGGGCTGCCTTCGGTGAGAATCTGCCCAGCGTACACAATGTAGGCGCGGTCGGTGAGGCCGAGCGTCTCGCGGACGTTATGGTCGGTGATGAGCACGCCGATGCCGCGGTTGGTGAGATGGCGCACCAGCTGCTGGATGTCGCCGACCGCGATCGGATCGATGCCGGCGAACGGCTCGTCGAGCAGCATGTAGTTCGGGCGCGTCGCCAGCGCGCGGGCGATCTCGACGCGGCGACGCTCGCCGCCGGACAGTGCGATCGACGGCGACTTGCGCAGCCGCGTGATGGTGAATTCTTCCAGCAGCGCGTCGAGCTCGCGCTCGCGCTTCTTGCGCGACGGCTCGACCACTTCGAGCACGGCGCGGATGTTCTGCTCGACGGTGAGGCCGCGGAAGATCGAGGCCTCCTGCGGCAGGTAGCCGATGCCGAGCCGCGCGCGCTGATACATCGGCAGCCGCGTGACGTCATGGCCATCGAGCTCGATGGCGCCGCGATCGGCCTTGATCAGGCCGGTGATCATGTAGAACACGGTGGTCTTGCCGGCGCCGTTCGGCCCGAGCAGGCCGACGGCCTCGCCGCGGCGGACATAGATCGAGACGCCGCGCACGACCTGGCGGCTGCCAAAGCTCTTCTCGATCGAATGCACGGCGAGGAAGCCCGGCCGGCGCAGCAGTTGCGGACCGCCCCCCGCGCCATTGTTGCGCGGCCTGGCTGGCATCGGCTGCGAGGCCGGCCGCTTGCGCTGGATCTGCTCGGTGTTCTGCGGCGAGCGCGGATTGATGCGCGGCACCGTTTCATCGCGCACGGAGTCGGCGAGCGCGGCGAGCGGATCATCGCTGTAGGAATTGCCGAACGGATCGTCCATGGCCGTGATGTCGTCGCGCCGGCGCGAGGAGCCTCGCTGGCCGCGCTTGGCGGGACGCCCACGAAACATGCCGAGTAGATCCACCATCCCCGCTTCGCTTACGCCCTTCGAGGCTGCCCGTCATCGACCGCAGCGCTGGCTCGCCCGCTCACCGCGAGCGAACGCATCTCACCTCTCGCGGATCACAGGGAGCGCGAGGCCGGCCAAAGCGCGGCAGGCCGCGCTTCGGAGTTTGTCGTCTGACGGCGAAGTCGCGGTCGCCACGCAGGCGACCGATCGCAAGATCGCAATCGTGTCCGGCATCACTCTTTCGCAGCCACGCAATGGGTTCCACGGCCTCCCGTTGCATCGGCCCTGCGACAGAACCGCCCGCTCGCTAGATAGAGGCAGCAGCGGCGCGGTTCAACTGGGCCGCCGGCGTTTTGCTAAATAATTGAAGTCACTTCGATTTGCCTGGACCGAGCTGCAGCGGCGCGGCGCTGCCTGGAGCCGAGGCCGTCGACGAACCGCAGCCGCCGCCGGCGCCCGCGCCCGCGCCCGCCTGCGGCAGCAGCACCTGGACGCCGCGCCCGCTGTCGGATTCGACGCGCGACACGCCGGTGGTCATGTCCACCGTCAGCCGGTCGCCGCGCATCACGTTCTTGCACTGGGTCAGCACCACGCCGCCCTGCATCGAGATCATGTTGGTCTTGGTGTCGTAGACCGCGGTCTCGCCGGTCACGACCTGGTCCTTCTGGGTCACCTTGACGTCGCCGCGCGCCTCGAGACGGCGGATCGCCGAGCTGCCGTCCGGCCCAGGCGTCGCCGCCGGCGTGGCCTTGGTCGCCTTGGCGCCGCCCGGCTGGGCGCCGCCGTCGTAGAACACCACCAGCGACTTCGAGGTCATGGTGGTGTCGCCCTGCACGACCTTGACGTTGCCGGTGAAGGTCGCCTCCTTCTTCTTGTCGCGCATCTCGAGCGCGGCGGCCTCGATCTGGATCGGCTGGTCGCGATTCTGCGAGAACCCCTGCAGCGCGTTGGGCACGCCGGTGGTCGCGCTCTGCGCCTGCGATGAGTCGGCAAGCGCGAGCAACGCCAGCGCGGCGAAGCCGGCGCCGCGAATCGCTACGGGAATGAAACGGCACGTGGTCATGAGGTCACTTCACGTTGCGGGCCGGACGGCCGGGATCGGCGCTCGCCGTCGTGGCCGGAGCGGCATTCATGTTGTCGAGGTTCATCATCACATTGCCCTCGAAGCGGATGACCTCGCCATTGTCGGTGATGCGCAGGCGGTCGGCGGAGAGCGTACCGTTGGTGAGCTTGACGTCGACGCGCTCGTCCGAGCTCACGGTGCCCTTGGCCATGTCGACCGAGGCCCGGCTCAGCCGCGCCTCGTAGCCCGTCGACGTCGTCAGCAGGATATCCTTCGTCAGCTCGAGCTGCTGCTGCTTGGTGTCGAACACGCCGGTATTCGCCTTCAAGGTCACCGTCGACTGATCCTCCATCAGCACCTTGGCGCGGAGGATGTTGAGCTCGACGTGATCGGGATCGGTGAGGTCCTGCACCGCGCTCCGGGCGACGAGATCATACGGCCGCTGGTCCGGCGTGAAGCCGGTGAGATGCGGCGTCTCCATCGTGATCTTGCGGCCGGAGATGACGAGGTTGCCGGTGAGATTCGGGGTGTTGATCTCCATGTGGAACGGATTGAACAGCGCGATGCCGATCACGACCGCCATCGCCAGTCCCACCGCCGCCGGCACCGCGACCCGCAGCACGCGCACGAAGCGGCTGTGGCGCGCCGCGACAGCGAAGCGCGCCTGCAGGGTGGGGTCATAGGCGGGGTTGTGGACCGAGTTCACCAGGGCTCCGACGGACACGGGGAGGCGCGCGAAACAGCGCCCATCCTACCATGGACGCCTTCACCATTGCAGCCTGGAACTGGCGCGAAATCGCGACGCGGGGCAACTTGCGATCATTACGAGACATTAATGATCGTGAACGCGCCCGCGATTCGCCGGCTTCAGGAATGCGCGAAGATGTCCTCGGCCTCGAATCCGCCCAGATCGAGCGTCGCGCGGTGGGGCAGGAACGCGAAACAGGCCTGCGCCAGCGCCAACCGCCCTTCGCGCGCCAGCATCCCGTCGAGCTTTTCGCGCAGCGCATGCAGATGCAGCACGTCGGAGGCGGCATACGCGAGCTGCGGCTCGCTGAGCTGCTCGGCGCCCCAGTCGCTCGACTGCTGCTGCTTGGAGAGATCGACGTTGAGCAGCTCGCGCACGAGATCCTTCAGGCCATGGCGGTCGGTATAGGTGCGCGCCAGCCGCGAGGCGATCTTGGTGCAATAGACCGGCTGCGGCATCACCCCGAACGCGTGAAACAGCGCCGCGACATCGAAGCGCGCGAAGTGGAAGATTTTGGTGATGTCCGGGTTGCCGAGCAGCGCCTTCAGGTTCGGCGCGTCGGTGTGCCCCTTGGGAATCTGCACCACGTCGGCCGAGCCGTCGCCGGGCGACAGCTGCACCACGCACAGCCGGTCGCGGTGCGGATTGAGCCCCATCGTCTCGGTGTCGATCGCGACCGACGAGGTATAGCGGGAAAGATCAGGCAGGTCGCCGCGGTGCAGGCGTACGGTCATGGCTCTCAAAACCTCGTCGAATCGAAATCGGACGCGACGGGCCGGAGCAACGCCGCGGGAAGCGCTCGGGAACCGGCTGTAGCCCGGCGCTGGTAACCAACCGGCAAACGCGCCGGGCCGGTCCGGAGATCAGCCGTGGGAATGCCAGCCCCGCCGCCCGGGCGCAAGGGCCGGACAGGGCCAAGTGATCGCATCTCAAGTGATCGCATCTGAGGTGGCGCCGGCAGTGTCTCCGCGGCCGTTCGAGGCGGCGCCGTCGTCATTGAGGGCGGTCGACCCGCTGGTTGCATCGCGCCAGATCGCACCCGATCGATCGATGCAACTCTTGCATTGATCGATGCCGCCTTTGGCTTGGACAGAAATAGCCACTGGCCCTACGCGTGATATTGTCGCAGGACTTCGCATCTGGAGCGCAGCGACCCAAGGCGGTCTGCAGCATCTGCCCAACAACGACATAATCAATTGAGGAGGAAGCCAAGATGAAGGCACTTACAGGTATCATTGCGGCCGCTGTGCTGGCGGTCTCGTCGCCGCTGGCGACCGCGCGCGATTTCCGCTCCGCCGACGTGCACCCCGCCGATTATCCGACCGTCGAAGCCGTCAAGTTCATGGGCAAGCAGCTCGCTGCCGCGAGCGGCGGCAAGCTCGGCGTCAAGGTGTTTCCGAACGGCGCCCTCGGCTCCGAGAAGGACACGATCGAGCAGCTCAAGATCGGCGCGCTCGACATGATGCGGATCAACTCCTCGCCGCTCAACAATTTCGTGCCGGAGACCGTCGCGCTGTGCCTGCCCTTCGTGTTCCGCGACACGCAGCACATGCGCAACGTCCTGGACGGGCCGATCGGCGACGAGATCCTGGCGGCCATGGAGCCCGCCGGCCTGGTCGGCCTGGCTTATTATGACAGCGGCGCGCGCTCGATCTACACGGTCAAGGCGCCGGTGAAGTCGCTCGCCGACCTCAAGGGCCTGAAGATCCGCGTCCAGCAGTCCGACCTCTGGGTCGGCATGATCCAGAGCCTCGGCGCCAACCCGACCCCGATGCCCTATGGCGAGGTCTACACCGCGCTCAAGACCGGCCTCGTCGACGCCGCCGAGAACAACTGGCCGTCCTATGAATCCTCGCGCCACTTCGAGGCCGCCAAGTTCTACAACGTCACCGAGCACTCGCTGGCGCCCGAAGTCCTCGTGATGTCCAAGAAGGTCTGGGACACGCTGAGCAAAGAGGATCAGGCGATGATCCGCAAGGCGGCAAAGGAATCCGTGCCGGTCATGCGCAAGCTCTGGGACGAGCGCGAGCAGACCTCCCGCAAGACCGTCGAGGCCGCTGGCGTCCAGGTCGTGACGATCGCCAACAAGCAGGAATTCGTCGACGCGATGAAGCCGGTGTACCAGAAGTTCGCTGGCGACGAGAAGCTCTCGAGCCTCGTCAAGCGCATCCAGGACACCAAATAAGAGTAGCGACGCAAAAATCGCGACTTCAAAGACATCTACCAAGAACAACAATCATACGGTCCGGCGTCGCCATCAGGCGGCGCCGCAGGAAAGCCAGGGGAGGGACGGGAATGACAGATCCACATGTCGGAGACCACGAGCAGCAGGAGGGACGTCCGTCGACCGGCCTGCTCTCGCGGATCAACGCCGTCATCGCGCGCGTCGGCATGTATCTGTCCGTCGCCGGCCTGCTCGTCATCGTCACCATCGTCTTCTACCAGGTGTTCGGACGCTACGTTCTCAACTCCAGCCCGACCTGGACCGAGAACCTGGCGCTGGTCCTGATCCTCTATGTCACGCTGATCGGCGCCGCCGTCGGCGTTCGCGACGCCGGCCATATCGGCATGGACAGCCTCCTCGTGATGCTGCCGGATCATCTGCGGGAAAAGATCGAGCTCGTCATCCACGTGCTGGTCGCGATGTTCGGCGTCGCGATGGCCTACAACGGCTGGATCCTCGGCGCCTCCGTGGGCACCGTGAAGATCGCCAATCTCGGCCTGCCCGAAGTCGTCCGCTACGTGCCGCTGATCGCTTCGGGAATCCTGATCGTCATGTTTTCCATCGAGCACATCATTGCTCTCTTGCGCGGCGAAGAGGTCGTCCCCTCATGGAACTGATTATTCTCGGCGTCACCTTCTTCGGCTTCCTGGTCCTCGGCGTTCCCGTTGCGTTTGCGATCGGCCTCTCGGCGATCTGCACCATCCTCTATGAAGGCCTGCCGGTTGCCGTCATCTTCCAGCAGATGATGTCGGGGATGAACATCTTCTCGTTCCTCGCCATCCCGTTCTTCGTCTTCAGCGGCGAGCTGATGCTGCATGGCGGCGTCGCGGACAAGATCGTGCAGCTCGCCAAGAATCTCGTCGGTCACATCCGCGGCGGGCTCGGCATGTCGAACGTCGTCGCCTGCACGCTGTTCGGCGGCGTCTCCGGCTCTCCCGTGGCCGACGTGTCGGCGATGGGCGCGGTGATGATCCCGATGATGAAGAAGGAAGGGTTCGACACCGACTACGCCGTCAACGTCACCACCCACGCCTCGCTGGTCGGCGCGTTGATGCCGACCAGCCACAACATGATCATCTATGCGCTCGCCGCCGGCGGCAAGGTGTCGATCGGCGCGCTGATCGCCGCGGGTCTTCTTCCGGCGCTCGTGCTGATGGTCTGCATGCTGGTCGCCGCCTACGCGGTCGCCGTGAAGCGCGGCTATCCCGCGGGCAAGTTTCCCGGCTGGGCGGAGGTGTTCCGCTCGTTCGCCGCGGCGCTGCCCGGCCTCTTGATCGTCGGCATCATCCTGGCGGGCATCCTGTCCGGCGTGTTCACGGCCACCGAGTCCGCGGCCGTCGCGGTCACCTACACGATCCTGCTGACGTTCTTCATCTACCGCACGATGACCTTGCAGAACTTCCTGCGGGCCGCCGCCAAGGCGGTCAAGACGACCGGCGTGGTGCTGCTGCTGATCGGCGTCTCCACCATGTTCCAGTACCTGATGGGATTGTACGAGGTCGCCGATTTCGCCGGCGACCTGATGAGCAAGGTGTCGACGCAGCCCTGGATGATCTTCCTGCTGATCAACGTCATCCTGTTCCTGCTCGGCACGTTCATGGACATGGCGGCGACCATCCTGATCTGCACCCCGATCTTCCTGCCGATCGCGATGAAGGCGGGCATGGATCCGGTGCAGTTCGGCATGCTGATGCTGATCAACTGCGCGCTGGGCCTCAACACCCCGCCGGTCGGCACCACGCAGTTCGTCGGCTGCGCCATCGGCGGCATCTCGGTCGGCGCGGTCATGCGCACCATCCTGCCGTTCTACGCCGCGCTGATCGCCGCCCTGATGTTCGTGACCTACGTGCCGGCCTTCTCGCTGTGGCTGCCGCGGCTGCTGATGGGGTATAAGGGATAGGTCGTCCGAGCGTTCGCCGGTCTTGGCCGGCGAACCGCGCCTGCGGTGGTTTGCGCCACGGCAGCGGAAAGACTCCGCTTGCGACCGACGACCGCAGGCTTTTTCGAAATAGCTCAGTCGTTTCAATCACGTCGGATGGCGCTTCGCATCAGTGGCAGCATAGCCACCCGAGTGTCGGCAACCTGCAGGCGGACCGAAAGAGGGCCGCACAAGGCGAACGGCTCTACTAGAACGGAAGATCATCATCGACCGATGTCAGCCTGTCGGCCTCCCTTGAAAGACCGCCCTCCCTCAGCAGTTCTAAAAGCCGATCTTTCGGCATGAGTTCGTGGTCGTAAACATATTGCAAGAAGGCATTGAAACTGTGGGAGCCTCTCAGGTCAGCCCCATTCCACGAAGCACGAACTATCATTTCGACATCTCCGGCAGTGAACGAAGCGAGAAGCGGTTCCACCACTAGCCCGTAGATCGAATTTGCATCTGGCCAATTCCGCGCGGAGCTGTACAGCCGAACTGCCTGCGCAACGATGACACGGTCTTTTGACTGCAGAACCTGCTTTAATTCCTCTGCTGAAAAGCTACTCAATCGAGACTCGGCCGTGTCTCTAAGACCTGGGAGGCTCAACGACGCCCCAATAACTGCCTGGATCCGAGCGACAGGAGCTCTTCGAAGGAAATCATTAAACTTCCTTCTATTGTCCTCGTCGAGGAAGCTCCAAGATTGCGGCACGTGGCGCAGGATTGCGAAGGTCAAAGGAAATTCCGTGTCTGAGATTTGCCTGCAAATCTTGTTTATTGCGCTTGCAATGCGGGGCTCAGCAAAAGAGGGAAAGCCGTCGCAGCAAGCGCGGAGAGCTACAAGCGTTTGGCGGCGTTCCTTCAATTGCTCAGGCCCATCGAAGAAGCCGAACAACAATTTGTCGGTGAAGGTCTTCACAAGAACGTCCTTCGGTCTACCTAGGCCCGCCGCCTTGAGTGCCGAAAGCGCCTGCTTGTAATCGGATGGAAACAGATTTGAGCCAACCACCGACACCAAACTTTGAACCGCTGCCTTGCCTTGCACGGGTGGTTGGGAGAGAACAAATTCAACGGCGTTGCGAAGGTGCAGCCGAGCGAGCTCTGCTGATGGTTGATAGTGCGCGTCCTGCCTTTGATACGTCGGATGGGCACAGCGATTCCGATCTTCCCGCAACCTTTGCAAATCTATGAGTTGCTGATGTTCAAAGAACTCGAACTTGGAATATGTTTGGTCGATGATGCTGCGTTCGAATTCTAGGCTCTTCTTTAAAGCTTCGGCATCTCCTCGTTCGACCCCCACCCGCCATCGTTCGTACGTGTCAATGAGCAATTTTGCCTCTGGATCACCTGACAGCGCTAGCTCGCGAACTTTCTCGATAAGGTCAAAAACGACAGCTATCCACACGGATACAATGCAGGCTCTGTTTGCCCCCGCCTTGTAGCTGGCGACTGCTTCGCGCAGGTAATTGCGGGCTTCTTCTCCCCTGCATTTGAGAACCAACTCGTCGAGATCAGTGATCACGCTATGCTCCTGCACGGGCTAATACTGTAGGAGTACATCGGAAGTTGTATGGCGGCTACCGACCAAACATTGATTGAGTGGATGAATCGCCGCCACGTCCTGCTACCGGTGTCTGTTGAGGTATAAAAATACGGACATCAGTGGATCGGCAAGCGTCCTGATGCACCGGAACGGAAGTACCTCGGGCCTAAGCCCGGCTTCAACCGTCAGCAATTCGGGACGGTCTGCAACATGCTTGCACAAAGGAAATAGCGAGATCGCCGACGCCACCGGCCTGACCCGCCAGACCATCTACCACATCCGAGTTGATCGCGCAGCGGCTGAAGCGGCTTTGGCAAGTTGGGCAGCCTAAGAGAAGGTCAAACCTAAGCGCATCGGTCCGCCCCGATCAGTGTCTTTCCAAGCACGACACGGCAATCACCCGCCAATCAGGGATTTGGCGGGTCTTTATCAAAGAAGTCGCCCTGCCTTGGATCGGGCCGTTCGCGCTCCTCGGAAGGGGCCGCCGGACGTCGGGCAAGCTCGGCTTCGGCCATGAAATATCCATCGGCGAAGACCCTAAGCATCTCTATTTTTCTGTCTTCGCTGACGCGCGGAATGTCGCCGGCCTCAATGACCCGCAATTCCCTCAGAGGCTCACGCCCCTTCACTCTTGGAACACTGAAATCCAGAATCTGGAATTTTGCTGCGGCGAGATCAGGATCGTCCGCCAGCAACTCGTCGACGAGCGTCACGAAAAGCGACAACCGCTCTCTGGCAAGCGGATTCTGGCGCCAGAAACTGAACCAAGGAAAGGTAAGCTGGCCACCTACTCCGTACAGAAGCGGAGGATCGAACGGCACCATGAGCCCACGGCCGATCGAATAGTATCGACGGTCGATCGACTGAACAAAATCCGGCGTCACATCAGCGAAATGGTCCCGGATGAGCGGAAGAACCTCAAGAAAATTCTTCCGAACATCGGCACGCTTCACAGCCCGCTTGATGCCTTCAACGATCTCGTCATAGGGCTGGTTGAAAACCAGCATATCGCGAGCGGCCAAGAACAGAGCGTTGTAATTGAACGTAGGTGGATTGTTTACCAGACGGACGAGCGTCTTGCAGGTACGCTCAGGCGTGTCCTGCCAATTTCGCGCGAGATGCTGAACTGATGGCACTTTCGGTTTGGCCACGGTTACCTCTCATTGCAGCGTGTATGGCGCTATGTGCTTCGAGTAGAAACTAACTATATCCTCGTCTGCGATCTTCATACCCGGGTTGACAGAACCTGAGTGATTCCAAACCTTATACCACGGACCACCCTTGACATGGGTTAGTTCCACCAAATCACCAGGGCGGAGTCGGGAGTAAAAGGCAACAATTTTCCTGAGTATATCTGTAGTTGACGCATCGAATTTGTATTGAACAACTTGACTCTGTCCGGTTGCTGGATCGATTCGGCACGCTCTTCCTCGAATGGGCGATCTGTCGTTGCCCTTGAACTCTCGGTAAAGATACGGAAGCACCGGCCCGAGCTCCCACGCCTCAAATCTATGGGCGATCAGAGGGGCCTTAAGCTCGATCAACGACCAAGCATGACAAAAGTATACAATCTTCTGGAGCGAGAGGTTTGTTACTTCGACTCCTCGCTTTTCACATTCATCTAGGACGAAGTTCGCGATCGCGCGGCCATCGTGAGCCATCTTTTGGCGCTCCGCTGTCCCCAACGCTTTTGGCACACAGTTGCGGCAGCAACCGCGGCTTGTTCATTGGATACTGATTATATCGTTTTCCCGGCTCTTGCCCCAACACCTTTCTAAGCGATGTAGAGTGGACATGCAGCAACGCTATGCGGCCATATTGATCGCCCCGTCGCATACCACCCATCTCCAAACTGCCCGTCGTGCCAGTCTGTCGCAGCATTTCGGCTTGCGCCGTCGGGCAAATCACCTGCACATTTCCGCGCGTCCCTGCTGCCGCATGAGGGGCGTGTCGCGACCGTCACGAGACGTTGGCAGTGGGATGCGATGGGCGTGTGTCGTTGCAGCGTGATTGAGTTCGCGCGGACGAACAAGGATGCACGCACGGTCAAGTCGCGCGGTCCTGATATCCCGACGCTGATATCAACTCATGACGAAGCTTTCGCTTCGCGTGGGGATGGTGGCCACCAAGCCCGGCGCACCAGGGAGAACGCGAAGCAGCCGTTAAAACCAATCGCGCAGGGAGGGCCGGATGATCCGGCGCGTACCTGTGGTTCCTGCCGCCAGCATTTTCCTTCGCTGGCGGGCCATGGGTGCGGTCGGCACCCGGCTCTCCCTGCGCCCTCATGATTTCGAGGGCGAGACGATCGGCATGGCTCGGGCGCAAAGCGCGCCACGAGGCTGATAGGTCTTGCCCTAAACGAGAAAGACCACGGCGGTCATGGTGATCACTCAACACGAAGGCGGTGCCCACCCTCCCCTGGAGGGGGAGGGTCGCCTCACGGAGAGCGCAGCGAAACGTGAGGCGGGGTGGGGTGATCTCTCCTCCGGCGCTGGCGTGCGTGGAGAGATCACCCCCCCCCGCTCGCCCGCTTCGCGTGCGATCGACCCTCCCCCTCCAGGGGAGGGTGGAGGCTCGCAGCCGGCAGCAGCGGCATCACGGATGCCCGAAGCAAAATCGTTCGCAATCTCGGTGAAACGCGTGAGGCCGACGTGTCGAAGACATCGGCCCAATCGACACCGACCTCTATTCGACCGCAACGCGCATCAGCGCGCTCGTCCGTCGCAGATCTCTTGTGCGGGGGAGGTCACCACCAAAAATGGTGCCCAGGAAAGGACTCGAACCTTCACGGCCGTTAAGCCACTGGCACCTGAAGCCAGCGCGTCTACCAATTCCGCCACCTGGGCATGGGGGCGCTGTGTACGGATCGAACGGGCGCTTGTCAAACCGCTGAACGCCCAAGATGACAATTTTTCTCACCCCATGCGCAAAAACACGGCTCCCTTTTCCGCGGTGCGGGCGATGGGCTATACAGCGGCCCAGGATGGCGGGCCGCGGGGTGCGAATCGCCGCTGACAGCTATCTCGTCCGGGGCGGACCGACCGCCCGGCAATCCCAGGACTCATTCCATGGCATCGAATCTGGACACATTGGTTACCGTCTTCGGCGGCTCCGGCTTCGTCGGGCGCAACGTGGTCCGGGCGCTGGCCAAGCGCGACTACCGCATCCGCGTCGCGGTGCGTCGGCCGGAGCTGGCCGGCCATCTGCAGCCGCTCGGCCGGGTCGGCCAGATCCACGCCGTACAGGCCAATCTGCGCTATCCCGACTCGGTCGCATCGGCGCTGCGTGACAGCCATGTCGCGATCAACCTCGTCGGCGTCCTGACCGAGAGCGGCGCGCAGACCTTCGAGGCCGTGCAGGCCGAGGGCGCCGCCACCGTCGCCAAGGCGGCGGCCGCCGCCGGCGCCCGCATGGTGCACGTCTCGGCGATCGGCGCCGACGCAGAGTCGGCGTCGAGCTATGCCCGCGCCAAGGCGGCCGGCGAGGCCGCCGTGCTGGCCGCGGTGCCCGAGGCCGTGATCATGCGCCCCTCGGTCGTGTTCGGCCCCGAGGACCAGTTCACCAACCGCTTTGCGGGGCTCGCCCGGATCTCGCCGTTCCTGCCGCTGATCGGCGGCGGCGAGACGAAGATGCAGCCGGTCTATGTCGGCGACGTCGCCACCGCGGTGGCCGATGCGGTCGACGGCAAGGCGCAGCCGGGCGCGACCTACGAGCTCGGCGGGCCCGAGGTGCTGAGCTTCCGGGAAATCCTGAAAATCATCCTCGACATCACCGACCGCGACCGCGCGCTGCTGCCGTTGCCGTTCGGGCTCGCCAAACTGCAGGCCGCAATCCTGCAGTTCGCGCCGGGGCCGCTGAAGCTGACGCCGGACCAGGTCGAGCTGTTGCGCCACGACAACGTGGTGTCGGAGGCGGCGAAGGCGGCGGGGCTGACGCTGCAGGGCCTCGGCATCACGCCGGATTCGCTCGAGGCGGTCGCTCCGCAATATCTCTGGCGCTTCCGTCCCTCAGGACAGTTCCAGCGTAAGAACGCGTGAGGGGCCACCGGCCTCTCCACGTCATTGCGAGGAGCGAAGCGACGAAGCAATCTAGAGTCCCGGACACCACACTGGATTGCTTCGCTTACGCTCGCAATGACGGTGGATGGAGCTGGGGCTCAGCTCATTTCCCCAGCGCCAGTGCGATCAGGCCGAGGGTGCCGACGATGACGCGCCACCAGGCGAACAGCACGAAGCCGTGGCGGGTGACGTAGCCGAGGAAGGCCTTCACCACGATCATCGCAGTGATGAAGGAGACGACGAAGCCGATGGCGATCAGGCCGAGATGGTCCGCCGTCATCTCGGCGCGGCTCTTGTAGAAGTCGTAGACGAAGGCGCCGACCATGGTCGGGATCGCCAGGAAGAAGGAGAACTCCGCGGCCGAGCGCTTGTCGCCGCCGAGCAGCATCGCCGCCACGATGGTGGCGCCGGAGCGCGACACGCCGGGGATCATGGCCAGGCACTGCGCGACGCCGATCCACAGATACATCATCAGCGGATAGCGCGTGGCGTCGTGCTCCCGCGGCTTGAGATCGATCTGATCGACCCACAGCAGGATGGCGCCGCCGACGATCAGCGAGAAGCACACGACCCAGGGATCGAACAGGAGCGCCTTGATGTACTTGCCGGCGATGAGGCCGACGATGACGGCGGGCAGGAAGGCGATCAGCACGCCGATGATGAAGCGGCGGTCGTCAGGGTTCGTCAGCGCGCCGATCGCGACGCGGTACAGCTTGAAGAAGTACAGCGCGACGATGGCGAGGATGGCGCCGAGCTGGATCAGGATCGCAAAGCTCTTCCAGAACCCCTCGTCGCCGAGCCCGAAAAAGCGCTCGGCGAGCAACAGATGGCCCGTCGAGGATACGGGAAGAAACTCGGTGACGCCCTCGACGATGCCGAGAAGCACCGCCCGCAGCGTATCTGACATCATTGATCGGATCCTGGATGGCCGGCAAAACGCCGCCCTTCTCGCCTATTCGGCCCCCGCCCGCAATTGCAAAAAGCGCTCGAACCGGCCACATCCGATGAATGAACCGGCGTGTGATCGGCCATGCGAATCAGAACGAGGCAATGCCGGACGGCGGATCGGGCGCGCCGATCGCTGTTCCCGAAAGCGTCGTTTCCCGCATGACCGCCCGTTGCCCTACTGCTTACACTTTCGCCGACCATGCGCTAATGGTCCGATTCGCGAGCGCACCCGCGCGCCGGTATCGGGACGAGGCGTCGGTGCGAACCGATGGTTGATTGTTCGTTAAGCGCCGTAGCCGCGGAATCGTCGAAAGGCTCCATGTACACGCTCTACCACCATCCCTTCTGCCCGCATTCACGCTTCGTCCGGCTGGTGCTCGGCGAATACGGGCTCGATCTGCGCCTGGTGGAGGAACGCGCCTGGGAGCGCCGCGAGGCGTTTCTCGTGCTCAACCCCGCGGCCACCACGCCGGTGCTGTCGGTCGAAGGCCTGCCGCCGGTGCCCGGTGTCGGCGTGATCGCCGAATTCATCGACGAGACCTGCGGGCCCGAGATGGGTGATCGCCGGCTGATGCCGGCCTCGGCGGCCGAGCGCATCGAGGTGCGCCGACTGATGGACTGGTTCAACACCAAGTTCTTCGAGGAGGCCTCGAACCTGCTGGTCACCGAGCGCATCTACAAGCGCTTCATGAGCGAGGAGGATGGCGGCGGGCCGCCGTCGACCGACGTGATTCGCGCCGCCAAGACCAATGTGCGCTATCATCTCGCCTATATCGGCTGGCTGGCGCAGCGGCGCAATTTCCTGGCTGGCGACCGCCTGACCTATGCCGACCTCGCCGCCGCCGCGCATCTGTCGGCGATCGACTATCTGGGCGACGTGCCATGGATCGAGGACGACGCAGCGAAGGCGTGGTACGCGCGGGTGAAGTCGCGGCCGTCGTTCCGGCCGCTGCTCTCCGACTGGCTGGCGGGCGTGCCGGCGTCGCGCACCTATGTGGATCTGGACTTCTGAGCGCCGCTAGGCCCACGCCGGTGACGTTGAAGGCGGCGCTGGCCGCCGAGGCGCAACGGCTGGGCTTCGATGTCGTCGGTATCACCGCCCCGGTCGTGAGTGCCGAACGGGCCGCTGCGTTCGAACGCTTCCTCGCCGCCGGCCAGCACGGCGACATGGACTGGCTGGCGCGCGAGCCGTCCCGCCGCACCGATCCCACCACGCTGTGGCGCGAGGTCCGCAGCATCATCATGCTCGGCGTCAATTACGGCCCCGACGAGGACCCTCGCGCGGTCCTGTCCCGGCGCAGCAATGCTGCGATTTCGGTCTATGCCCGCGGGGACGATTATCACGACGTCATCAAGAAGAACCTCAAGGCGCTCGCTCGCTGGCTGGTCGCGCAGGCCGGCTGTGATGTGAAGGTGTTCGTCGACACCGCGGCCGTGATGGAGAAGCCGCTGGCCGAAGCGGCCGGGCTCGGCTGGCAGGGCAAGCACACCAACCTGGTGTCGCGCGACTTCGGCTCCTGGCTGTTCCTCGGCGCCATCTACACCACGCTGGCGCTGCCGGCGGACGCGCCGGAGCGGGATCATTGCGGCTCGTGCCGGGCCTGCCTCGACAGCTGCCCGACCGCGGCGTTTCCGGAGCCTTACAGCCTCGATGCACGGCGCTGCATCTCGTATCTGACGATCGAGAACAAGGGGCCGATCCCGCGCGAGTTCCGCAAGGCGCTGGGCAACCGCATCTATGGCTGCGACGACTGCCTCGCCGCCTGCCCCTGGAACAAGTTCGCGCAGGCGGGACGCGAGGCGAAGCTGGCGGCGCGCGACGCGTTGCGCGCGCCTTCGCTGGCGGAGCTGGCGGCGCTCGACGATGCCGCGTTCCGCGCACTGTTCGCGAAATCGCCGATCAAGCGCATCGGCCGCGACCGCTTCCTGCGCAACGTGCTGATCGCGATCGGCAACTCCGGCGATGCGGCGCTGACGCCGTCAGCCGAGCGGCTGGCCGCCGATCCGAGTCCGCTGGTGCGCGGTGCCGCCGCCTGGGCGCTCGCTGGGCTGCTCGACGAGGCTGCTTACGCGCGGCGTGCGGAGGCCGCGCTGACGTCAGAGACCGACGAGAGCGTCCGCGCGGAATGGCAGGCGCGATGCTGAAGCGGGCCGCGTCAGCCCATCTCGCCGACGGCGGCCAGCATGCGCGTGATGTCCTGCGGACGCGACAGCCGGTGGTCACCGTCCTGGATCATGGTCAGCACCACGTCTTCGGCCGGCAGGCGGTGGGTCAGTGCGAACGCATGCTGCCAGGGAACGTCGCGGTCCTGCGCGCCCTGCAGGATGCGCACCGGACAGCCGACCTTGATGGCACCGCCGAGCAGGAGATGGTTGCGCCCGTCCTCGATCAACGCCCTGGTGATGGGATAGGGCTCGCCGTACTCCGACGGACGCATCCAGACGCCGTTGGTCTCGATCTCGGTCCGGACCGCCGGCGCAAAGCCCTTCCACATCAGCTCCTCGGTGAAATCGGGCGCCGGGGCGATCAGGACCAGGCCCGCCAGCGTTGCTTCGGCCGGCTCCTTGAGCAGCTCGCGCGCCAGCAGCAGCGCCATCCAGCCGCCCATCGAGGAACCGATCACGACCTGGGGTCCGCGGCAGAATTGCCGGAACACCGCGACGCTCTCCTCGAGCCAGCGGCTGATGGTGCCGTCGACGAAGCGTCCGCCGGATTCGCCGTGCCCGGAATAGTCGAAGCGAACGCAGGCGCGGCCGCGCTCGGCGGCCCAGGCGTCGAGGGCCAGGGCCTTGGTGCCCTTCATGTCGGAATTGAAGCCACCGAGCCAGAACAGCCCGGGCGGACGGCCTGGCCGCGCCCGCACCGCGATCCGGCGCGACGATTCGCCCGCGCCGACGGTGACGAAGACGGGCGGATCGGCATTTTCTGCAGCAGGGTTCATGGATCGTTACTCGCTGTCGGGTGTTGTGTGGGCGAACCGGCCGTTTCCGTCAATCGGCGCGGCCCGACGCAGCCGCTTGCGAAAGCGCGCCGCGCACTCTATGTCCCCCGGCGGAACCACGAGGGCCCGAAAAAGCGCGAGTTTGATCGCAATTCTCGGCCGTGTGGCTTCCTTGGGGGAATGCATCGACGCGCAAGTCTCGCGCATGCGACGCAGGAGCCGCGACGACCGGGCGGAATTTCGACGCACCGGACCGTTGCGACCTTGCCCGCGAAAGCATCTTCCTTCAAACTAGCCGCCTTCTTCCACAACCTTGGAGCACTACCCATTCGCCGCCCCAATCGAGCCCCGCCCGCTGCCGTCAAAGACGGGCCGCGTACCAATGATGAGATTCGCAATGCGCAGATCCAGCTGATCGATGCCGAAGGCACCAACCGTGGTGTCGTCGAGACCGTTGTCGCGATCAAGATGGCCGCTGATGCCGGCATGGATCTGGTCGAGATTTCGCCGAACAACTCGCCTCCCGTCTGTAAGATCATGGACTACGGGAAGTACAAATATTCGGCGCAGAAGAAGGCCGCCGAGGCCCGCAAGAAGCAGAAGGTCGTCGAGATCAAGGAGATCAAGCTCCGCCCAATGATCGACGACCACGACTACGACGTGAAGATGCGTGCGATGCAGCGGTTCTTCGAAGAGGGCGACAAGGTCAAGATCACGCTGCGCTATCGCGGCCGCGAAATGGCGCACCAGGAGATCGGCACCAAGCTGCTCGACAAGGTGAAGTCCGACGTGGCGGCGTTCGCCAAGGTCGAGCAGGACGCCAGGTTCGAGGGACGTCAGGTGGTCATGGTTCTGGCGCCGCGCTAGGTCCAGCACGCCGACACCTGAAGCCGGGCCCGCCACGCGTTTGGCGGGCTTTTCTCTTGGGGCGCCCGTCAGGACCGCTTTTGCGGGCCCGGGTCAGGACCGCGTCGCCTGCCACCGCCCCCTGCAGGTCCCGGACGAGCCTTTGCCGCTCCAGCGGCCGACGCCGGACGTGGCGCCAAGCCGGCCGGTGCCGCTGGCCGAGGCACCACCCTGGGATACCCGCACAGTGACGGCGCCGCCGCGGCCAACCGAGCCGGTAATGTTGGCGGTGCTGTTCGAGAGGACCCGGCCGCCGCTGATCCGGATCGGGAAGCTGTAACCCTGGTCGCAACTGCCGGCCTCGGTGATGATGAGCACGGTCCAGGCGCCATCGAAGCCGGCAGCGTGCGCCGGCCTTGCCGTCAGGCCCGCGAGGCCCGTCAGCAGCGCGGTCGTGAAGGCGACGGAGATGGCGCGGCGAATGAGGCGGGTCATGGTCGATCCTCGACTGTCATGGTCGGCTGATCATGGGTCGGAATAGCTGATTCCGTGGTTCGACGTTGCCAACAGGCTTTGTCTCTGGCATAAGCGCGGCCTTCGTCGCCCGGCTGATCAAGGGCTGCCGTGGCGATGTTTCTGTGCGGGTGGGTCCTCGTTTGGACCCGAAACCTGAGCACAACCAACGCTCTAACGAGCATTTTCGCCAGATGGCGCCGCTCTAGCGGGCGGCTTGCCGTTGGCATCAAGGAGAGCCAAATGCCCAAGCTGAAGACCAAATCCGGCGCCAAAAAGCGCTTCAAGGTGACTGCCACCGGCAAAGTGATGCACGCCCAGCGCGGCAAGCGCCACGGCATGATCAAGCGGACGAAGAAGCAGATCCGGCAGCTGCGCGGCACCCGCGTGCTGTTCAAGACCGACGGCGACAACGTCAAGAAGTACTTCTTGCCGAACGCCTGACCGGCCTCTCGCTTCCGAACCCTGGCCGCCTCAAAGCCGCGGCTGATCGTCATCTCTGAATCCAAGGATTTCCGGCATGTCTCGCGTCAAACGCGGTGTGACCGCCCACGCCAAGCACAAGAAAGTCTTCAAGGCCGCCAAGGGCTATTACGGCCGCCGCAAGAACACGATCCGTACCGCCAAGCAGGCCGTCGAGAAGGCCGGCCAGTATGCGTTCCGCGATCGCAAGCGCAAGAAGCGCACCTTCCGCGCGCTCTGGATCCAGCGCCTGAACGCCGCCGTGCGTCCGTTCGAGCTCACCTACAGCCGATTTATCGACGGCCTGTCGAAGTCCGGCATCACCGTCGACCGCAAGGTGCTGTCGGATCTCGCGATCAACGAGCCCGCCGCGTTCCAGGCGATCGTTGAGAAGGCCAAGGCGGCGCTCGCCGCCTGATCGCCTCCGCATCGTGAGGATTTCAAAAGCGGCCGATGCTCTCGGCCGCTTTTTGCTATCCGGCAACATGCCTGCTTTCGCTTGACCCGTGTCGCCCGCGCGGCGACAACCCAGCCGCCTTTTGTCCCGCGGAGATTTTGACCGTGTCCGACCTCGCCTCGCTCGAAACCTCGATCCTCGACCAGATCGCCGCCGCCGGCGATGAGGCCGCACTGGAAGCCGTCCGCGTCTCGGCGCTCGGCAAGAAGGGCTCGATCTCGGCGCTGCTGGCGACGCTCGGCAAGATGTCGCCGGACGAGCGCAAGACGCAAGGCGCCGCGATCAACCTCGCCAAGGACAAGGTCACGCAGGCGCTGGCCGCGCGGCGCGACGTCCTCAAGGCCGCCGCGCTCGACGCCCGTCTCGCCGCCGAGACCATCGACGTCACCCTGCCGCTGCAGGATTCGCCGGCCGAGACCGGCCGCATCCATCCGCTCAGCCAGGTGATGGACGAGCTGACCACGATCTTCGCCGATATGGGCTTTTCGATCGCGGAAGGTCCCGACGTCGAGACCGACGACTACAACTTCACCAAGCTGAACTTCCCGGAAGGCCATCCGGCGCGGGAGATGCACGACACGTTCTTCTTCAATCCGAAGCCGGACGGCTCGCGCATGCTGCTGCGAACCCACACCTCGCCGGTGCAGGTGCGGACCATGCTCAGCCAGAAGCCGCCGATCCGCGTGATCTGCCCGGGCCGCACCTATCGCATCGATTCGGACGCGACCCACACGCCGCAATTCCACCAGGTCGAGGGCCTCGTCATCGACAAGGGCTCGCATCTCGGTCACCTCAAATGGATCCTGCATGAGTTCTGCAAGGCGTTCTTCGAGGTCGACCACATCAACATGAAATTCCGGCCGTCGTTCTTCCCGTTCACCGAGCCGTCTCTTGAGGTCGACATCCAGTGCCGCCGCGACAAGGGCGAGATCCGCTTCGGCGAGGGCGAGGACTGGCTGGAGATTCTCGGCTGCGGTATGGTGCACCCGAACGTGCTGCGCGCCTGCGGCATCGATCCCGACGAATACCAGGGCTTTGCCTGGGGCATGGGCATCGACCGCATCGCGATGCTGAAATACGGCATGAGCGACCTGCGCCAGCTGTTCGACGGCGACGTCCGCTGGCTGTCGCATTACGGCTTCAAGCCGTTGGAGGTCCCGACCTTGGCCGGAGGGCTGAGTTCGTGATGAGCCTCGCCCTCTCTCAGCAAACGCTCGAACTCCCTCTCCCGCTTGCGGGGGAGGGCTGGGGTGGGGGTCTCTCCGCGCAGGAGGTGTCGATGGACGACGAGAAGCCCATCTGGACAGTCTCGCCGAAGCTTCGAACGAATGCGCGCGCCCTCCGCCAAAACTCGACGGATGCCGAGAGAATATTATGGTCCGAGCTGCGCGGCCATCGCCTGCTCGGCGCGGGCTTTCGCCGTCAGGTCCCGATCGACCGCTACATCGTCGACTTCGTCTGCCACACCGCACGTCTCGTCATCGAGCTCGATGGCGGACAGCACTTCTCAACTGAAGGCGAACAGCGCGACGCTTCACGCTCAGCTGCGATCGAAGCCAAAGGATTTCACATCCTGCGCTTTGCCAATAACGACGTCCTGGCCAATCGCGCCGGCGTTCTTGAAACCATTGCCGCTGCCATTGCGGCGAGAGCCCCCACCCTGACCCTCCCCCGCAAGCGGGGGAGGGAACGGGACTGAATCAGCGGAAAGAGCCATGAAATTCACGCTGTCCTGGCTGAAGGACCATCTCGACACCGACGAGTCGGTCGAGACGCTCGCCAACAAGCTCACGATGATCGGCCTCGAGGTCGAGCATCTCGAGGACAAGGCGAAGCTGCTCGCGCCGTACAAAATCGCGCGCGTCGTCTCCGCCGAGCAGCATCCGAATGCGGACCGGCTGCGGGTCTGCATGGTCGACACCGGCGACGGTGGCGCGCCGGTGCAGGTGGTGTGCGGCGCGCCGAATGCGCGCGCGGGACTGGTGTCGGTGTTCTCGCCGCCGGGCACCTACATCCCCGGCAAGAACATCACGCTGTCGGTCGGCACGATCCGCGGCGTCGAGAGCCGCGGCATGCTGTGCTCGGCGGCCGAGCTGCAGATCTCCGACGATCACGACGGCATCATGGAGCTGCCGGCGGATGCGCCGATCGGCACCCCCTACGCCGAATGGGCTGGGCTCGGCGATCCCCAATTCGAGATCAACCTGACGCCGAACCGCCAGGACTGCACCGGCGTGCACGGCATCGCCCGCGACCTCGCCGCCGCCGACATGGGCAAGCTGAAAGATCCCGGCATCAAGCCGGTGAAGGGCGAGCTCCCCTGCCCGGTGAAGGTCACGGTCGAGGACGAGAAGCTGTGTCCGGGCTTCGCGCTGCGGCTGGTGCGCGGCGTCAAGAACGGCCCGTCGCCGAAGTGGCTGCAGCAGCGCCTCACATCGATCGGCCTACGCCCGATCAACGCGCTGGTCGACATCACCAACTACATGACCTTCGACCGCGCGCGTCCGCTGCATGTGTTCGACGCCAAGAAGGTGAAGGGCAATCTGGTCGTCCGCCGCGCGCGTGACGGCGAGACCCTGCTCGCGCTCGACGGCCGTACCTACACGCTCGACCATTCGATGTGCGTCATCGCCGACGATTCCGGCGTCGAATCGCTCGCCGGCATCATGGGCGGCGAGGCTTCGGGCTGCGATGAAGGCACCACCGACGTGCTGATCGAATCGGCGCTGTGGAACGAGATCAACATCGCCCAGACCGGCCGCAAGCTCGGCATCAATTCCGACGCGCGCTACCGCTTCGAGCGCGGCGTCGATCCGGCCTTCATGGTGCCGGGCCTGGAGATGGCGACCAAGCTCGTGCTCGACCTGTGTGGCGGCACGCCGTCGGAGACTGTCGTCGTCGGCAATCCGTTCGGCGATGACCGCATCGTCGACTTCCCGTTGACCGAGGTGAAGCGGCTGGCGGGCATCGAGGTGCCGCTGACCGAGATGCGGCGGATCCTGACGCATCTCGGCTTCGTGGTCGCCGGCAACGGCCCCATCGTGAAGGTCGCGGTGCCGTCCTGGCGCAGCGACGTGCACGGCAAGGCCGATATCGTCGAGGAAGTCGTGCGCATCGTCGGCGTCGACAAGGTGCCTATGACGCCGTTCGAGCGCGGCGACGCCCCGCGCAAGCCGGTGCTGACGCCGCTGCAATTGCGCACGCGGCGCGCCAAGCGCGCGCTGGCCGCGCGCGGCATGGTCGAAGCCGTGACGTGGTCATTCATCTCCAAGCCGGCCGCCGAATTGTTCGGCGGCGGCAAGGCCGAGCTCGCTCTCGCCAATCCGATCGCGGCCGATCTCTCGGACATGCGCCCGAGCCTGTTGCCGGGCCTGACCGCGACGGTGCAGGCCAATGCCGATCGCGGCTTCGGCGATGCCGCGATCTTCGAGGTCGGGCAGGTCTTCAAGGGCGATGGCCCCACGGATCAGTTCGTGGCCGCGAGCGGCATCCGCCGCGGCATCGCGCCGGCGAAGGGACTCGGCCGGCATTGGACGGGATCGCAGCCGGCCAACGCGTATGACGCCAAGGCCGATGCGCTCGCGGTGCTCGCGGCGGCCGGCGCGCCGATGGCCTCGCTGCAGATCGTCGCCGGCGGGCCGGCCTGGATGCATCCGGGGCGCTCCGGCACGATCCAGATGGGCCCGCAGAACGTGCTCGGGCATTTCGGCGAGCTGCATCCGCGCACGCTGGAGGCGCTGAAGGCGGACGGGCCACTGGTCGCCTTCGAGGTGATCCTGGATCGCATTCCGGCGGCCAAGGCGAAGCCGACCCGCGCCAAGCCGGTGCTGGAGCTCTCGGCATTCCAGCCGGTGTCGCGCGACTTCGCCTTCATCGTCGATCGCAAGGTCAAGGCCGGCGACATCGTCCGCGCCGCGCAGGGCGTCGACAAGAAGCTGATCACCGATGTCACCGTGTTCGACGTCTACGAGGGCAAGGGCATCGAGGACGGCAAGAAGTCGATCGCGATCGCCGTGACCCTGCAGCCACGCGACAAGACCATGACCGACGAGGAGATCGACGCGGTCGCGGCGAAGATCACGGCCGACGTAGCCAAGAAGACCGGCGGCACGTTGCGCGGATGAGCCTCTCCGGGCTCATCCCTGCCGATCTCAGCCTGTTCGCGACGATCGCGCTGGCGATCGTCGCCTTCATTGCCGCAACCGCGCGCGGCTTCTCCGGCTTCGGCGCAGCACTGATCTTCATGCCGCTCGCGAGCAGCTTTGCGACGCCCCGTCTGGTCGCGCCGCTGCTGCTGGTGATCGATTTCGTCTCGATGGCCCCGATGGTGGCGCCGGCCTGGCGCGAGGCCGACCGCAAGGCCACCGCGGTGATCGTCGCGGGTGCGCTGGTCGGCGTGCCCGTGGGCACCTATTTCCTCAGCCGGCTGGACCCGGTCACCGTCCGCTGGATCATCACCGGTTTCGTGATCGGGCTGCTTGCGCTGCTGCTGTCCGGCTGGCGCTATCGCGGCAGGGAGTACACCGCGCTGTCGGTCGTTGTCGGCTGCATCTCCGGATTCTGCAGCGGACTGGCGCAGACCGGGGGCCCGCCGATCGTCGGCTACTGGCTGGGACGCCCGATCCCGCCAAAGATCGCACGGGCGAACATCGTGCTGTTCTTCGGCGCATCGGACTTCTTCGCGATGGTGAGCTACGCAATGAGCGGGCTGATCACCTGGGATTCGCTGAAGCTTTCGCTGCTGATCGGGCCGGTCTACGCGCTCGGTGTCGCGTTCGGCGCGTCGCTGTTCGGCCGCGCCAGCGAGCAGGTGTTCCGCGCCATCTGCTATGCGCTGATCGCAATCGCCGTGATCGCCGGCCTGCCGGCCCTCGACGGCGTGCTCGGGCGGGGTTAGCCTTCCTGCAACGAAGCAGACTGGGAGGCCACCGTGATCCATCGGCGAACAATGCTCAAGCTCGCGCTGGGAACGGCCGGCGCCATCGCGGCGCCCGCGGCGTTCGCGCAAGGCGCGAAGACCGGCACGCGGATGGTCTTCCTCGGCACCAAGGGCGGCCCGCGCGTCGGCGTCGGCGCTTCGAATCCGGCCAATCTCGTCGTCGTCAACGGCACGCCGTTCGTGATCGATTGCGGCATGGGCGTCAGCCGTCAGCTCGTCAGCGCTGGGGTTCCGATCCCATCGATCAAGTACATCCTGATCAGCCATCACCATTCCGATCACAATCTCGAATACGGCAATCTGTTCTACAACGCCTGGGCCGCAGGATTGTCGACGCCGATCCAGTCGTTCGGACCGAAGGGCCTGGAGGCGATGACCAGGAGCTTCTGGGAAACCAACAAGTTCGACGTCGACACCCGCATCGCGGATGAAGGCCGGCCAGATCCGCGGCCACTCCTGGTCGCGAAGGATATCGACGCGGACGGCGTCGTGCTGAAGACGGCGGACGTGACGGTGACCGCGTTCCGCACGCCACATCCGCCGATCACCGACAACTTCGCGTACAAGTTCGAGACGCCCGAGGGCACGATCGTGTTCTCGAGCGACACGGCCTATAACCCGAAGCTTGCAGAGTTTGCCAAGGGCGCAGACGTTCTCGTGCATGAATGCCTCTATGTGCCCGCGGTCGATCGGCTGGTCGCCAAGACGAAGAACGGCTCGACGCTGAAGAAGCACCTGCTCGACAGTCACACGACCACGGAAGACGTCGGACGCATCGCCGCGGCTGCAGGCGTGAAGGTGCTGGTGCTCAGCCACTTCGTGCCCGGTGATGACCCCGAAGTGACGGACGAGGACTGGACGCGGGACGTGAAGAAGAACTACACGGGCCGCATCGTGGTCGCGAAAGACCTGATGGAATTGAAGCTGCCGGTGTAGCCAAGGCTGGGCGTGCTTCAATCGGCAACTCGCCTGCATCAGCCGTAGGGTGGGCAAAGGCGCAGCCGTGCCATTCACGCTTGAGATCGCAGTTGCGCCGTACCCACCCTCTTGCTGATGAGCTTGCGGATCGACGGTCAATCCTCCGGCGAGGCCGAGCGCACCTTGCCACGACGGCGCGGTCGTTGCCGCTCACTGCTCGGCTCCGGTTCGGCGTCCTTGATCGCGCCGATCCGGCGCAGCGCGGCTTCCGCGGCGCGCTCGCCGGAGTCCCAGGCGCCGTCGACCGTGCCCCACAGCGCTTCGTGCGTGGCCTCTCCCGCAAGAAACAGCGGACCCAAGGGCTCGCCCAATATTTTGCGGGCGCCCTGGCTGCCGGGCGTGGCCGCCGACATCGCGCCGAGCACGCCCGGCGCCAGGTTCCAGCGCGTCGCTGCGGACGACTTCACCGCTGCGGCGGCCTCGCTTCCAAACAGCTTGCCTATCCACTCCCTGGCGAAGTCGACCATCGCCGCCTCGCCCTGCGCTGATAGTTCGCGGCCGAAGGCGCCGGCAACATCGACGGTACAAAGCGACGATCCGCCGATATTGGCAAGCAGCAGACCTGTGCGACTGGAATTGCTCTGCTCGATGATGACCTCGTCCCGCGACAGGCCGAGCGGATTGCCCGCGAGCATCAGCGCAATGTGATCATAGCTGCCGAGGCTGAGCTTCGCGGCGGCGTCGAGCTGCCGCTTGGGCAGCTCGGGCGCGAACTTGATGGCGCCTGATGTCAGCACGTTGGTCGACACCGTGAGGATGACGGCGCGCGCCGCGATTCGCCCCGCCGGCGTTTCCACCGCGACGTCGCGGTTGGCCCACACGACGCGCGTTGCTGGAGTCGACAGCGACAACGGCAACGATTCGCCGAGCCTGGCGATGAACGTGCCCAGCCCCTGGCGGCAGGCCAGCGGCGCGCTGCGATCCTGCGCACGCGCCTTGTCCATCGCGGAGAGATCGGCGAGATCCTTCCCGGTCGCGCTGGCGCCGAGCACGAATGCCGTGGTGCTGGTCCAGTCGCCCAGATCTTTCGGCAGCGCCGCGGCGCAGGACGTATCGAGCTTGCCGCGCGCCGCCTCGTCGATGGCGCGATTGGCGCGCACCAGCCCCGCCAGGAACTGCTCGGTCTCGCCGGGCCGCGCATTGCGCCGGCCGACGCGGATCTTCTGCCCGACGGGAGCCGCGACGAGATCGAGTCCGAGACCGCGCGCGAGCCTGCTGATGGGATTGCCGTCGGCGTTGAGCAGCCAGCGGGCGCCGCGATCGAACGGCACGCCGAAGGTGGCTGCATCCGTGCGGCAACGGCCGCCGAGCTGCGGCGCGGCCTCCAGCACCACGACCTTGCGATTGGCCGCGACGATGCGGCGGGCCGCGGCGATTCCCGCCGCACCCGCCCCGATCACGACAATGTCAGCCTCGCGTGGAACAGCCGCCTGCGCGGCGCGGCCGGCGATGGGCAGCACGGCCAGCGCCGCGGAAGCGGAGAGGAAGCCGCGGCGCGTGACATTCATGACATGGTTTCCGAAAGCTTTGAACCAAACGAATACCCGCGAATTTGCCGCATCTACCGCGCTGCGGCAACCGGGATGGTAAACGTGATACCGTGCAGAACGCGTCCACTATGAACCAAATTGCAACCGCAATCGACCATCATGGAAGAAGGGAAAAAACCGGCGACCGGCCAAGGTCGCCCGGGGAGCGTTATGGGTATCGTGCTTGATCAGATCGGCAAGCTGATTGCCGCCTATCTCCAGAAGGAGATCCCCGGCTATGAGCCGTTCACGCCGAGCGATCCGGACTATCTGCGCAAGGACGTCCAGCCCGGCGACGTGCTGCTCGTCGAGGGCAACAGCCGCATCTCCGGCATCATCAAATACCTCACGCAGTCGACCTGGTCGCACGCCGCGCTCTATGTCGGACCGATCGATGGCGCCGTCGAGCCCGACGGCGAGCCGCATGTGCTGGTCGAGGCCTATGTCGGCGACGGCGTGATCTCGGCGCCGCTGTCGAAATATTTCGCCTATCACACCCGTGTGTGCCGTCCGGTCGGCCTGACCTATGAGGACCGGCACACGGTGTGCCGCTACGCCATCAATCGCATCGGCTTCGGCTACGACACCAAGAACATCATCGACCTGATGCGCTATCTGATCCCGATGCCGATTCCGCAACGCTGGCGGCGGCGCATGATCGCGCTGGGCTCGGGTGATCCGACCAAGATGATCTGCTCGGCGCTGATCGCGCAGGCCTTCGATGCGGTGCGCTACCCGATCCTGCCCAAGATCACGCGGGCGCCATCGCGGCGCGCCAAGCGCGAGATCCTGCACATCCGCGATTCCTCGCTCTACATGCCGCGCGACTTCGACATCTCGCCCTATTTCGAGATCGTCAAGCCGACCATCGTCAATGGATTCGACTACACGACCCTGCACTGGGCCGACAAGCAGAAGCCGCTCGCGGAGGTAGCGGGCGAGTTCGCCGTGTTTCCAGGAGCCATCACAGCGCCGCCGCTCGTTCCTGAGACGGCTGACGAAGAGGCGACGCAGCAGGCTGCGGCTGAGGAAATAGTTGCGAAGCTCGGCGAACGGCTCGTGGTCAACGAGCATTTTCTCGTCGCCGAGCCGGTACGAAACGTCGCGCCACGTCCGACCGCGCGCCGCCGCAACAAGGTGGCGGTCTGAGCTGGGCTGACCTCAGCGATCCGACCGGCCGATCACATCCATCAACTCCGCGATCTTCTGCCGTTGATCGGCCTTGTCGCCCGATGCGATGGCGTGCTCGACGCAATGCGCGACGTGGTCGCGCAAGATCTCCTCCTCGACCCGGCGCAACGCCGCCCGCACAGCGGAGATCTGGGTGACGATGTCGATGCAGTAGCGGTTGTCCTCGACCATTTTCGACAGGCCCCTGACCTGCCCTTCGATCCGACTCAAACGTTTCTGACAGGATGTCTTGATGTCCTCGCGCATGGAGCCTATATACCCCTACAGGGTATAGGTTTCAAGAGGCTGAGCGATGTCGGAAACCAGACACGAGCATGGCGTCGCGGCGGGCGGCGAGGGCGGATGCGGCTGTGGATCGCGCGCGCGCGCGGTGGAAACCGGACACGAACAGGCATCCGCGGACAGTTGTTGCAGCGATCGTGCCGGCGCGGCGCCCGCCAGCGCTTCGGGCGGCTGCTGCGGCGGCTCGGACCCCGCCGCGCCTGAACCAGCGAAGGCAACGGATCCGGTCTGCGGCATGTCGGTCGATCCCCTGACCTCGAAGCATCGCTTCGAGCATCAGGGGCAGACCTTCCATTTCTGCTCGGCAGGCTGCCGCACCAAGTTCGCCGCCGATCCCGCCAAGTATCTCGCGACGGCCGCAGCGCCTGCAGCCGCTCGGTCATGCTGTGGCGGTCATGACCACCATGAGCATGACCCGGCAACGGTCATCGATCCCGTCTGCGGCATGAGCGTCGATCCTGCGACCTCGACACATCGTTTCGACCATCAGGGTCACACCTTCCATTTCTGCTCGGCCGGCTGCCGCACCAAGTTCGCGGCCGAGCCGGACAAATATCTCGGCGAACGCGAGCCGCCGCCGGAGATGCCGGCAGGCACGATCTACACCTGCCCGATGCATCCCGAGATCCGCCAGGAAGGCCCAGGCACCTGCCCGATCTGCGGCATGGCGCTGGAGCCCGACGTCGTCAGCCTCGACGATGCGCCCAATCCCGAGCTCGCCGACATGAGCAGGCGGTTCTGGATCGGCACTGTGCTGTCGGCACCCGTTGTCGTGCTGGAGATGGGCGGACATCTCGTCGGCGGCCATGGCCTGCTCGATCCCGTGCTGTCGAACTGGATCCAGTTCGCGCTGGCGACGCCGGTCGTGCTGTGGGCCGGCTGGCCGTTCTTCGTGCGCGGCTGGCAATCGGTCCAGACCCGCAATCTCAACATGTTCACCTTGATCGCAATGGGCACGGGCGTCGCCTATGTCTACAGCGTGATCGCGACCGTCGCGCCGCAGGCGTTTCCGCCGGCGTTCCGCGGCCATGGCGGCGCGGTGGCGGTGTATTTCGAGGCGGCCTCGGTCATCACCATTCTCGTCCTGCTCGGCCAGGTGCTGGAGCTGCGCGCACGCGAAGCAACGTCGGGAGCGATCAAGGCGCTGTTGCAGCTGGCGCCGAAGACGGCGCGGCGGCTCGACACCGACGGCAACGATCATGAGGTGGAGATCGCCGAGCTCGCGGTCGGCGATCGCCTGCGTGTGCGCCCGGGCGAGAAGGTGCCGGTCGACGGCATCATTCTCGAAGGCCGCTCGTCGCTCGACGAATCGCTTGTCACCGGCGAGTCGATGCCGGTGACCAAGGACGAGGGCGAGCGCGTCATCGCGGGCACCTTGAACCAGACCGGCAGCTTCGTGATGCGCGCCGACAAGGTCGGACGCGAGACCCTGCTGTCGCAGATCGTGCAGATGGTCGCCGACGCGCAGCGCTCGCGCGCGCCGATCCAGCGCCTCGCCGACCAGGTCGCGGGCTGGTTCGTGCCGATGGTGATCGCTGCTGCCATTGCCGCCTTCGTCGCGTGGTACGCGTTCGGTCCCGAGCCGCGCTTCGCCTTCGGCCTCGTCGCCGCCGTGAGCGTGCTGATCATCGCCTGTCCCTGCGCGCTCGGTCTTGCGACGCCGATGTCGATCATGGTCGGGGTCGGCCGCGGCGCCCAGGCCGGCGTGCTGATCAAGAGCGCCGAGGCGCTGGAGCGGATGGAGAAGGTCGATACGCTGGTCGTCGACAAGACCGGCACCCTGACCGAGGGCAAGCCGAAGGTGACCAGCATCGTCACCGCTCAGGGCTTCGACGAGGCCGACGCGCTGCGGCTGGCCGCCAGCGTCGAGCGCGCCAGCGAGCATCCGCTGGCCGAGGCCATCGTCCGGCATGCCGCGGAGCGCAACATCAAGCTCGCCGACGTCAAGAACTTCGACGCGCCGACCGGCAAGGGCGCGCGCGGCGAGGTCGACGGCAAGGCCATCGTACTCGGCAATGCGACCTATCTCGCCTCGCTCGGCATCATCACCGATACGCTCGGCGTCGAGAGCAAGCGGCTGCGCGAAGAGGGCGCCACCGTGATCACGATGGCCGTCGACGGCAAGCCGTCTGCGCTGTTTGCGGTCGCCGATCCGGTCAAGGCGTCGACGCCGGAGGCGCTGAAGGCACTCGCGGCCGACGGCGTCAAGGTGATCATGCTGACCGGCGACAACCGCACCACCGCCACCGCGGTCGCGCGCAAGATCGGCATCACCGAGGTCGAGGCCGAGGTGCTGCCCGAGCAGAAGAGCGCCGTGGTCGCGCGTCTGCGCGCCAGCGGCAAGATCGTCGCGATGGCCGGCGACGGCGTCAACGATGCGCCGGCGCTCGCCGCGGCCGACGTCGGCATCGCCATGGGCACCGGCACCGACGTGGCGATGGAGAGCGCCGGCATCACGCTGCTGCAGGGCGACCTCGGCGGTATCGCGCGGGCGCGAAAACTGTCGGCGGCGACGATGCGCAACATCCGCCAGAACCTGTTCTTCGCGTTCATCTACAACGCCGCCGGCATCCCGATCGCCGCCGGCATCCTCTACCCCGTGTTCGGCATCCTGCTGTCGCCGATCATCGCAGCCGCCGCGATGTCGCTGTCGTCGGTCAGCGTGGTCGGCAACGCGCTGCGGCTGCGGGCGACCGATCTTTGATACGATGCCGGCGGACTTGCCGAAGCCCGCCGGCATGTCTACCTCTGCCGCGGGCTTTGCAGCGAGGGACCCCGCCATGATCGACGCCGCCATCAAGGCGATTTCGCAAATTCTGTCGCCGCCGATGCGCTCGATCCTGTGGCGCTCGATCGGGCTGGCGCTGGTGCTGGTCACGGTGCTCGCGATCGGGCTGCAGCGGCTCCTGACCTGGCTCGCGACTGCCGGCGAGGGCTGGGCGGAGGCCATGCTCGGGCCGAACTCGCACGGCACGCTCGAGGTGCTGACCTGGATCATCTCGATCGCCGCCGGCTTCGGCGTCGTGTTCGGCGGCATCATGCTGATGCCGGCAATCACCTCGGTGATCGCGAGCCTGTTCGTCGACGACGTCGCGGACCTTGTCGAGCGCGAGCATTATCCGGCCGAGCGCCCCGGCGTCGCCCTGCCATTCGGCGTCGCCACCATCGAGGGCCTCAAGGCCGCCGGCCTCACCATCCTGGTCTATCTGGTCGCCCTGCCCTTCGTGTTCCTGGCCGGCGCCGGCTTCGTGATCTTCTTCCTCGCCACCGCGTGGCTGCTCGGCCGCGAATATTTCGAGCTCGCCGCGATGCGCTTCCGGCCGCCGGCGGAGGCCAAGGCGATGCGGCGCGACAATGCGATCACGGTGTTCACCGCGGGGCTGATCATCGCGGCCTTCGTCACCATCCCGATCGTGAACCTGGCGACGCCGCTGTTCGGCACGGCCTTCATGGTCCACCTGCACAAGCGCCTATCCGGACCGCGGCCCGAGCTGATCGAGCCGTCGCCGGAGCGCCGGCTGCGCAGCCTCTAGCGCCATCATCCGCGGCGACAGGCTCGCCGCCTTGCTGCGGGCGAAGGGGATCAGCAGGAAGCCGAGCAGCGCGACACCAGCGAGCAGCGACCAGGCCTCGTTGACGCACAGCGCCAGCGAGGCCTTCTCCACCAGCGGCCGGACATAGGCGATCGCCTGCTCCTCCGAGATGCCGCGCGGCCGGTTGCGCAGCAGCTCCGGCGCGAGCCCGATCGCCTTGGCCGCCGCGGTATCGCCGGCCAGCAGGCGGTCGCGAAACGCCTGGGCATGCATGGCGACGCGGCCATAGAGGATGGTGTCGATCAGCGCGATGCCGATGGCGCCGCCGAGATTGCGCATCAGGTTGAACAGCCCGCTGGCGTCGGCGACCTCGGCCTGCGGCAGGTCGCCGAGCGCGATCCGCGTCGGCGGCAGCAGGCAGAACATGATGCCGACGCCGCGCACCACCTGCGGCCAGAACATCTCCTGATAGTCGGCGGTCGGCGGCTGGAACGCGCTCGCGGCCAGACCGGAGCCGAACAGCACGAAACCGAACGCCGTCAGGAGACGCGCGTCGACCTTGCCGTCCAGCGCCGTCACCAGCGGAGCGGCGATCAGTTGCGCCACGCCGGTGACCAGCATGATCTTGCCGATCTCGAACGCATCGTGGCCGCGCACGAAGGCGAGGAACACCGGCATCAGATACACCGAGCCGAACAGCCCGATGCCCAGACAGAAGCTCGACAGGCAGCCGAGCGTGAACGACCGCCGCTGAAAGCTGCCGAGCCGCAGGATCGGCTGCGGTGAGGTCAGCAGGCGCTGGACGAGCAAGGTGAGGCACGACGCGCTCAGCACCAGGAACGCGATGCAGTTCGACGACAGCCAGCCGCCCTTCGGCGCCTCCTTCAGCCCGAGCTCGAGGCTGGCCAGGGACACTGCGAGCAGCAGCAGCGCAAACAGGTCGAGCTTGTCGAGCTCCGCGAGGTCCATGCGCTGCTTCGGCAGCAGGCCGGGCGTCGCCAGCGCGGCGACGAGGCCGGGCGCGATGTTGATCAGGAACAGCCAGGGCCACGACCAGGTGTTGGTGATGAAGCCGCCGACGACCGGGCCGATGGTCGGCGCGAGCACCGCGACCACGCCGCCGATCGTCGTCGCGACCGCGTGCAGGCGCGGTGGAAACAGCAGGAACACGGCGGAGAACACCACGGGAATCAAGAGACCACCGAAGAAGCCCTGCAGCACGCGGAACGCCAGCAGCGTGTGAAAATCGCCGCTGAACGCGCAACCGAGCGAGGCGGCGGTGAAGATGCCGACGGCGCCGACGAACAGCCAGCGCAACGTGAACACCCGCGTGAGCAACCCGGTCAGCGGAATGGCGATGATCTCGGCGATCAGATACGCCGTCTGGATCCAGCTCATCGCCTCCGGCGTGATGCCGAGCGCCTCCTGGATGGTCGGCAGCGACGTCGCCACCACCTGGATGTCCAGGATCGCCATGAACATGCCGACGCACATCAGGATGAAGCCGAGCCAGGTGGCGAGGCTCGGACGATCCTGCGGCGCGGCCGATGCGCTCATGCGGTCTGGCCGCCGCCGATGCCGGTGAGTGCTTCCGATTCGGCGCGGATGCGGATGAACAGCACCGCCGCATTCAGGCCGGAGAAGATCAGGGCGATCAGTGGCAGATGCAGCGCCAGCGGCAGCAGCGCGATCTCGGCTGCGACCACCAGATAGTTCGGATGCGAGATGTAACGATAGGGACCATCGGTGACGAGGGGCGCCCCCGGCAGGATGATGATGCGCGTCGTCCAGCGCGGACCGAGCGTCGCCAGCACCCACCAGCGCAGCCCCTGCAGCAGCACGAAGCCGCTCAAGAGCCACGGGTCGACCTCCTGGTCGGCGCCGAGCAGCCACAGCGATACCAGCCAGGCCGCATGCATCGAGATCATCAGCGGATAATGATCCGCCCCGACCTCAACCGCGCCCATGGCGCGCAGGCGCTTGGTGTTGTGGCGGGCGAGCACGAGCTCGCCGAGCCGCTGCATGGTGACGAGGGCGAGGACGAAGGCGGCGAAGGTCATGCGGCGTGCCTCAATGAAACGCAGCTTGCGGTGAACCCAGGTCCGAGCGCAGTGAGCACCGAGCGCGGCGGCAAGCCCCGGGCGCGGGCGCGCTCCAGCACGAACAGCACCGTCGGCGCGGACATGTTGCCGTAGTCGGCGATGATCTCGCGCTCATGATCCAGCGTGCCCTGATCCAGCGACAGCGCGCGCTCCAGCGCCGTGATCACCTTGGCGCCGCCGGGATGGCAGACGAAGCGGTCGACGTCGGCAGGCGCGAGCTTCATCCGGTCCAGGATCTCGTTGACCGCGGGGCCCATGTTCTCGGTGACGAAGTCCGGAATGGTGCGCTGGAAGATCACGCCAAAACCTTCGGGATCGACGCTCCAGCCCATGATGTCGAGCGTATCGGGCCACAGCTTCTCGCCGGTCGCCTCGACGCGGATAGCGCCGCCATCGCCGGCGCGCAGGATCGCGGCCGCCGCGCCATCGCCGAACAGGCTCAGCGCGACGATGTTGGCCTTCGTCAACTCATCATGGCGGACAGCCAGTGTGCACAGTTCGAAGGTCACCAGCAGCACGTTGGTGCCGGGCCGGGCCTGCGCCAGGCGCGCGGCGATCGACAGGCCCGAGACGCCGCCGGCGCAGCCGAGCCCGAACACCGGCACGCGCGACACGTCCGCGCGAAAACCCAGGCGGCCGGCGACGCGCGCTTCCAAGGTCGGCGTCGCGATCCCCGTCGAGCTCACGGTGACGATGGTGTCGATGTCGGCGGCGTTGAGATCGGCCTGCGCAAGCGCCTTGTTCGCCGCGTCGACGAACAGCGCCTCGGCGCCTTCGAGATAGGCTTCGGTGCGCTCCGGCCAGCCGCGCCGCTCCATGTACCATTCGATCGGCTTGACGCCGTAGCGCTGGCGGATGCCGGTGTTGGCGAACAGGCTCGCCATCGTGTCGAACTGCGGAAAGCGCGGCGCCAGCACCACGCGGGCGGCCTCCATCACTTCGTTCTGGCGAAACTGATGCGGTGGCACCGAGGTCGCGAGCGACACGAGTGCGGCAGTGTTGTCCATGCGGCTGATCCTTCAACGTCCCGGCGCAGAAAGGTCCGAGAACGCGGGAATCGTCACGCGCCACTCACATCGCCCCGGATTACGGGTGTCATCTTATGTCCAATGCGGGCGGCGATGTGGCCCGGCCATGGTGAGACGGCGTCGCGCCGTGACACAATAGTGACTGTCAAACGCGTTCTCAGGCGAAACCGTTCGTCACACACAACGTATCAGGCGGTCTTCTCCGGCCAGCGGCAGAGGTCCTTGATCAGGCACAGCTCGCAGCGCGGCTTGCGCGCCAGGCACGTGTAGCGGCCGTGCAGGATCAGCCAGTGATGGGCATGCAGCATGAACTCGGCCGGGATCGCCTTCTCCAGCCCGAGCTCGACCTCGAGCGGCGTCTTGCCGGGTGCCAGCCCGGTGCGGTTGCCGACGCGAAACACATGGGTGTCGACCGCCATCGTGTGCTCGCCGAACGCCATGTTGAGCACGACGTTCGCGGTCTTGCGGCCGGCACCGGGCAGCGACTCGAGCTCGGCGCGCGTGCGCGGCACCTCGCCGCCGAATTCGCTGATCAGCTTCTGCGACAGCGCGATCACGTTCCTGGCCTTGGTGCGGTAGAGGCCGACGGTCTTGATGTAGTCGCGGAGCTTGTCCTCGCCGAGCGCGATCATCTTCTGCGGCGTGTCGGCGACGGCGAACAGCGGCCGCGTCGCCTTGTTGACGCCGGCGTCGGTCGCCTGCGCCGACAGCACCACGGCCACCAGCAAGGTGTAGGGGTTGAGGTGCTCGAGCTCGCCCTTCGGCTCCGGATTGGCCTGTGCGAAGCGGCTGAAGGCCTCGCGGATCTCGGCCGGGGTCCAGGGCCTGGCCGCCTTCGACGCTGTCTTGACCGGCCGGGCAGGGCTCTTCGGCTTGGCCGTCGGAGCCTTCTTGGCGGCCCGTTTCGAGGCGGCCTTGGGGGCTGACTTGGGCCCGGCCTTGGGAGCGGCCTTCTTCAAGGGGCTGCGAACCGGCGCCGGCTTGGCGCGTTGGGGGCGGGTGATTTTGGCCATGATCCGGGTATACTGAGGCCCCATGACGCCAGGCAACGCTTTTGCGTATCAGGAGACCGGCACCGACGCCGCTGATCCCGAGCTGTTTTCGGCCCGGCTGACGCCGCATCGCTCGCTCAGCCGCACCGGCTTTCTGGTGCTGATGGCGGTGGTCTGCGCCATCAGCTTCATCGGCGGCATCGCCTCGCTCATGATGGGCGCCTGGCCGGTGCTCGGCTTCTTCGGCCTGGATGCGCTCGCGATCTACTGGGCCTTCAAGGTCAACTTCCGCCGCGCCAACGCCTATGAGGACGTCTCGATCACCCTGACCGAGCTGCGCCTGCGCCGCGTCAGCCACAAGGGCCACGTCATGGAATGGCGCTTCAACCCGCTCTGGGTGCGGCTCGACCAGGAGACCCACGAGGAGTTCGGTATCGAGCGCCTCTACCTGGTGGCGCGCGGCCAGCGCGTCGCCATCGCGAGCTTTTTGGGCCCGGAGGAGAAAGCCAGTTTTGCGAAGGCCCTCACGGCCGGGCTGCAGGCCGCGAAGCGCGGGCCGGTGTACAACCCGCTGTAGCGCGTCCAAGGGCACTGACTGCGGGCAGCTCTACCCAGGCGAAAGCGCCGCTAACACCCTCCGGCGTCGTTCCGGGGCGCGCGCAGCGCGAGCCCGGAACCCATACCCACAGGACCTTGTGTGGGGCACGCGGGTAGTGGGCATCTCGCCTCACACGTCTTCTCGTGGTTATGGATTCCGGGCTCATCGCTGCGCGATGCCCCGGAATGACGGAGCAAGCCGGGAAACTCCTGTTTCAAGCCGAAGCCGATCGCAACGCCCCTAGCCTCCCGATCGGAAATCGGGTGGAGTCCGCGCCCCGGCCGCCCTACATCCGGATCATGATGACCCTCGCCATTCACGATTCCGCCCTGGCCAAGCCGGGCCCGCAACAATCGGCCGCGCTGCGCGACTACGATGCGGTGCGCCGCGCGATCGCGTTCATCTCCGAGCACTGGCGCCGGCAGCCGACCATCGAGGACATGGCCGACGCCGCCAGCCTCACGCCCGACGAGTTGCACCATCTGTTCCGGCGCTGGGCCGGGCTGACGCCGAAGGCGTTCATGCAGGCACTGACGCTCGATCACGCCAAGGGCCTGCTGAAGAGCTCAGCCAGCGTGCTCGACGCCGCGCTCGACTCGGGGCTTTCAGGCCCCGGCCGGCTGCACGATCTGTTCGTCACCCATGAAGCGATGTCGCCCGGCGAATGGAAGACCGGCGGCGCCGGCACCACGCTTCGTTACGGCTTCCACCCCTGCCCGTTCGGCATCGCGCTGGTGATGGCCACCCCGCGTGGCCTCGCCGGCCTCGCCTTCGCCGACCCCGGCGAGGAGGCTGGCGCGCTCGCCGACATGAAGAGCCGCTGGCCCCGCGCCACCTATATCGAAGACGTCCCCGGCACCGCCGGCCTCGCCCAGCGCATCTTCGACAAGACCCTGTGGCGGCCCGACCAGCCCTTGCGCGTCGTCCTGATCGGCACCGACTTCGAGGTCCGCGTCTGGGAAACCCTGCTCAAGATCCCCATGGGCCGCGCCGTCTGCTACTCGGACATCGCGACACGGCTGGAGTCGCCGAAAGCCTCGCGCGCGGTGGGCGCGGCGGTGGGAAAGAACCCGATCTCGTTCGTGGTGCCGTGCCATCGCGCGCTCGGCAAGAGCGGCGCGCTGACGGGCTATCATTGGGGGCTGACCCGGAAGCAGGCGATGATCGGGTGGGAGGCCGGGCAGGTGGGGATGGGGTAGAGCGGCGAGGCCGCTGCTACTCTCGCTGTCACCGTCCGCGAACGCTGACGATCCAGTAAACACCGACGTCTCGAGTCTCGCGACCGTCACGGCGTACTGGATGCCCCGCCTTCGCGGGGCATGACGACTGAGAAACTACGCAGCTTTTCGTACGACACGAATTCCAGTCAGGCGCCACTCTCTCCGCTGTCATTCCGGGGCGTGCGCAACACGAGCCCGGAATCCATCGCATGGCAGATCGTGGCGGTTGCGCTGCGCGAACGTCGCCAACTTTCGATGATGCCGACGGCAGGCGCCGCGATCTCAGTCTCACCCTCCCCTGGAGGGGGAGGGTCGATCGCGCGCGAAGCGGGCGAGCGGGGTGGGGTGAGCCGCGGAAACCGGTGCGAGTGGAGAGATCACCCCACCCCGGCTCACATGCGCTCCGCGCATCTGAGCCGACCCTCCCCCTCCAGGGGAGGGTGACAGCGGGGCTCACCTCGGCTGCTCTCAATTCTCTGCCCTTGAGAACGGGCAGAGGGAGCGCAGCGTCGATACGGCGGGGGCTGGGCTTCAACTCATGGGGATGCGATCACCCATGAGCAGTGGAATCTTGCGACGGTCCTAGCCCGCCAGATCCAGCTTCGACTCCACGGTCGAATCCGCATTCAACCGGTAGATGATCGGCACGCCAGTCGCCAGCTCGCGTTTCAGGATGCCTTCCGGCGTCAGCTTCTCCAGCACCATGATCAGGGCGCGCAGCGAGTTGCCGTGGGCGGCGACCAGGGTGCGCTGGCCGCGGAGGACGCCGGGGAGGATCTCCTGGACGTAGTAGGGCAGCGCGCGGGCGAGCGTGTCCTTGAGGCTCTCGCCGCCGGGCGGCGGGACGTCGTAGGAGCGGCGCCAGATGTGGACCTGCTCCTCGCCCCATCTGGCGCGGGCGTCGTCCTTGTTGAGGCCCGAGAGGTCACCATAGTCGCGCTCGTTGAGCGCGAGGTTCTTGGCTGTCGGCAGGCCGGTCTGGCCGAGCTCGGTCAGGATCAGGTCGAGCGTGTGCTGGGCGCGCGTCAGCACCGAGGTGAAGGCGACGTCGAAGACCAGTCCCTGCGCCTTCAGCTTGCGCCCGGCCTCCCTGGCCTCGGCCACGCCCTGCTCGGTCAGGTCCGGATCCTTCCAGCCGGTGAACAGGTTCTTCAGATTCCACTCGCTCTGGCCGTGGCGCACCAGCACCAGGAGACGTTCGCTCATCAGTTCGCTTCCATCGACGTTGAACTAGAACAGGTCCTTGAGGCCGAGCACGTCGTCCATCGTGTAGTAGCCCGGCGGCTTGCCATGGGCCCACAGCGCCGCCTTCAGCGCGCCATGGGCGAAGATCATGCGGTCCTCGGCCTGGTGCGACAGCACCAGCCGCTCCGAGGGACCGGCGAAGATGACGCTGTGATCGCCCGCCGCCGTGCCGCCGCGCAGCGAGGCGAAGCCGATGTCGCCGCTGCGGCGCTCGCCGGTGATGCCGTCGCGGCCGCGCGCGGAATGCTCGTCGAGCGCGATGCCGCGGCCCTCGGCGGCGGCGCGTCCGAGCATCAGCGCGGTGCCGGAGGGCGCGTCGACCTTGTGCTTGTGATGCATCTCGAGGATCTCGATGTCGAAGCCGGCATCGAGCGACTTCGCCACCTGCTTGACCAGCGCCGCCAGCAGGTTGACGCCGAGGCTCATGTTGCCGGACTGCACGACGATGGCGCGCTTGGTGACGCTCCTGATGACGGCGTCGTCCGACGCGGACAGGCCGGTGGTGCCGACGACGTGGACGATGCCGCGCTGGGCGGCGATGGCGACATTGGCGATGGTCGCGGCCGGGACGGTGAAATCGAGGATGCCGTCGGCCTCGGCGGACATGCTCCAGAGGTCGCCCGACAGCTTGATGCCGTTGGCGGGCAGGCCGGCGAGGGCGCCGGAGTCCTTGCCGATCAGCTCCGAGCCGGGGGCTTCGAGCGCGCCCGCCAGCACGGCGCCGTCGGTCTCGGCGATCGCGCGCACCAGGGCGCGGCCCATGCGGCCGCCGGCTCCGGCAACGATCAAGCGCATCTTGGACATGTCAACTCCTCTGCCCCTTCAAGGGCTATAGCCGGGGCTGATAGCGGCGGCAACCGAGCGAGGCCACGTCGACGGTGGCCGGGGCGGGCGGCGATCAGGGCTGCGGGCCGTCATAGCCCTCGATGATCACCAGATCGCCTTGCGAATGCGGCGCGCGCATCGCCACCAGCCGCTGGTATTCAGGGGAATTGTAGCACGCCAGCGCGGTCGCGTAGTCCTTGAACTCGATCACGACGTTGCGCGAGCGCGAGGTGCCTTCCTTGGTCTCGTACTGGCCGCCACGGACCAGGAATTTGGCGCCGTACTGGTGGAACACGGCGCCGTTCTGCGCGACGTAGTCCTTGTAGCCGTCCATGTTGTGTACGTCGATCCGCGCGATCCAATAGGCCTTGGGCATCCCTGTCGTCTCCTTGCACTCTGGCGCGCTTGCTCAAGCTCGGTTGGTCTTGCCGACCAGCGCGACGGCGCTGGCGATGTCGGCGACGATGCTCTCGGCGGCCGCTGCCGGATCGGCGGCGCCGGTGACGGGACGGCCGACGACGAGGCGGTCGGCGCCGCCGGCGATCGCCAGCGCCGGGGTCATGATGCGCTTCTGGTCGCCAACGTCCGATCCCGCCGGGCGGATCCCGGGGGTCACGAGCTGCATATCAGGGCCGACCAGCGGGCGGATGAGCTGGGTCTCCTCCGGCGACAGGATCAGGCCGTGGATGCCGATCTCCTTGGCCTGCCTGGCGCGGTGCGCCACGAGTTCCTTGACACCCATGGCGTAGCCGGCGGCGGCGAGGTCAGCATCGTCGTAGGAGGTCATGACGGTGACGGCGAGCAGCTCGAGGCTGGAGCCGGCAGCGCCGGCGAGCGCCGCCTTCATGCTCTGGGAGAAGCCGTGCACGGTGAGGAAGCGCGCGCCGAGCCTGGCGATCTGCCGGGTGGCGCGCTCGACGGTGTTCGGGATGTCGTGCAGCTTGAGGTCCATGAACACGTGCTTGCCCTCGGCCGCGAGCCGTTCGGCGAGACCGAGGCCGCCGGCATAGGTCAGCTCCATGCCGATCTTGTAGAACGTCACGGCGTCGCCGAGCTGTGCGATCATGGCTTCGGCCTCCGCCACGCTCGGCAAATCGAGCGCCACGATCAGGCGGTCGCGGGGAGCAATCTCGGTCGGCATGTCACCTCACATCGTATGTTGCGCTGTTGCGACCAGCTCCCGCACCAGCGCGTCGAGCGCCGTGATGTCGGCGGGCAGTTTGAGCCGGTCCATGTCGTTGTAGGCCTTGTCGGCGAAGGCCAGCGCAAGCTGGCTCGGGATCACCGTCGCGTTGCAGGCCGTCAGCATCAGACGCAACGCGGCAAGGGCGCGGATGCCGCCAAAGCGGTTCTCGGAGGCGGCGGCGATCGCAAACGGCCTGTTGCGGAACACCGCGCCGCGGCTGCCCGGCGGCTCGTCGACGCGCGAGATCCAGGTGATGGCGTTGGTCAGCAGCGGCGGCACCGAGGCGTTGTATTCCGGCGTCACCAGCAGCACGGCATGATGGACGCCGATCATGCGCGTCAGATTCACGGCGTGAAGTGGAATGCCCGATTGCGCCTCGAGGTCGGCGTCGTAGATCGGCAGCGGAAAGTCGGCGAGCGAGATGCGGGTGATGTCGGCGCCGGCCTGCACGAACTGATAGGCGGCGGCCGCGGCGAGCTTCGCGTTGTGCGAGCCGGCTCGGGTCGAACCGGGGATGATGAGCATCTTCAGCGCTGACATCGTGAGGTCGGTCAACGACCCGCCACGAAGGATCGCGGCCGCCGGTCAGGGCTTGCGATACACCCAGACGCGCGCTGGCGGAAGATTCATCCAGATGCGCTCGGAGGCCTGCGTGGTAACGCCAGGCAGCGACTTCGGAATCGGCGGCACGACGGAATAGGTGAACTGCACGAACGGCGCATTCGGCGACATCGCCGCGAACGCATCGCGGATCAGCTTCATGCGGGTCAGCATCGGCTTGGTCACGAGCGGCAGGCCGGAGACGACGGCCGAGGCCGGGGCGCCGAGCACGTTCCAGAGCGTGTCGCGAAGGCGATAGGCGTCGCCCTGGACCACCTTGGCCTGCGGGTAGCGGTCGCGCAGCAGGGCGCAGAAGCCCGGATTGTACTCGACCAGCACCAGCCGCTTCTGATCGACGCCATGTTCGACCAGCGCATTGGTGATCGCGCCGGTGCCCGGTCCGAGCTCGATGACGGGGCCTGTCCCGTGCGGATCGACGTACTGCGCCATGGTGCGGGCCAGCAGTCGGCCCGACGGCATGACGGCGCCCATGTGCAGCGGCTTTTCGATCCATGAGCGGAGGAAGCGCACTTCGTCGTCCAGACGGAGAGGCTTTTTCGACGCACGCACGGACGTTTGCAGGGGCATCTCAGTACCAGACGGGACCGTCTTCACGGCGATGTCAGAAAAGAGTCACAAAGACGTATAGGGCGCAGGCGGGGCGGTCAAGCCGAACCGTAACGTACGATTAAGGCTGGCGGGTCCGCGCTCTTACAGTTGCATTCGATAATTTTTTGCATGTGCGGAGCAGCAAATTCGCTCGACATCGACATTCCGATGCCGTTCAGCGAAAGCATGCGGCCCCGCGGTTCTGCACTCACGGCTCAGCTCGCCGCCTTGCCGAAGAAGTCCTTGACCTTGGTGAAGAAGCCGGCGGCCTCGGGCTGGGTTGCTCCCGAGGACAGCTTCTCGAACTCGGCCAGCAATTCCTGCTGCTTCTTGGTCAGGTTCTGCGGCGTCTCGACAACGATCTGGACATACATGTCGCCGGTCTGGCGCGAGCGCAGCACCGGCATGCCCTTGGCCGCGATCCGGAACCGGCGCCCGGACTGCGCACCGGCGGGAATCTTCACCTTGGTCTTGCCCTTGTCGATCGTGGGCACCTCGAACTCGCCGCCGAGCGCCGCGGTCACCATCGAGATCGGCACCCGGCAGTGTAGGTCGGCGCCGTCGCGCTGGAAGAACTCGTGAGCAGTCAACGACAGGAAGATGTAGAGATCGCCCGGCGGCCCGCCGCGCAGGCCCGCCTCGCCCTCGCCGGCGAGACGGATGCGGGTGCCGTCCTCGACGCCCTGGGGAATGTTGACGGACAGCGTGCGGTCACGGGTGACGCGGCCGGAGCCGGAGCATGACGGACAGGGGTCCTCGATCATCTGGCCGCGGCCGTGACAGCCGGGGCAGGTCCGCTCCAGGGTGAAGAAGCCTTGCGCCTGCCGCACGCGGCCGGCGCCGCCGCACATCGCGCAGGTCTTCGGCTTGGTGCCGGCCTTGGCGCCGGTGCCGGAGCAGGATTCGCAGGTCACCGAGACCGGAATTTCGATCTGTGCGGTCTTGCCCTGGAACGCCTCTTCCAAGGTGATTTCCATGTTGTAGCGCAGATCGGCACCGCGCTCGCGTCCGGTGCCGCCACGGCGCTGCCCGGCCATGCCGAACAGGTCTTCGAAGATGTCGGAGAACGAGGAGGCGAAGCCGGCGCCGAAGCCGTGCGCCCCGCCCATGCCGCCCTGCTCGAAGGCGGCGTGGCCATAGCGGTCGTAGGCGGCGCGCTTGTCGGCGTCGCGCAGCACCTCATAGGCCTCGTTGATTTCCTTGAATTTCACTTCGCTGGAGGCATCGCCCGGATTCTTGTCCGGGTGCCACTTCATGGCCAGCTTGCGGAAGGCGGCCTTGAGCTTGCTCTCGTCGGCGTCGCGCTCGACTTCCAGGGTCTCGTAGTAGCAGCGCTTGGTGGACATCAATCAAACCCGCCCGAACTTCGCCCAACAGGAACGGCTGGCGCGATCGCCGCGCGCGTTCCGGGTCAATGAAAATGACCCCCATCCAACGAGCCGCTGAAAGCGCTCTTTGGCATGGGGGTCATGGTCACTACCTCTGCCTCAGTTAAGCAGATTTCTTCTTGTCGTCGTCGACCTCGGTGAACTCCGCGTCGACCACGTCATCCTTGGCGGCGTCGCGGGCCGCATCGCTCTCGGCCTGCTGCTTGTACATGGCCTCGCCGAGCTTCATCGACGCCTGGGCCAGCGTATTGGTCTTGGCCTTGATCGCCTCGGCATCGTCGCCCTTCAGCGCTTCCTTGAGATCGCTGACGGCATCCTCGATGGCACGGCGCTCGGTGTCGGCGACCTTCGAGCCATGCTCGGCCAGAGCCTTCTCGGTCGAGTGCACCAGCGCGTCGGCATGGTTCTTGGCGTCGACCGCCTCGCGGCGCTTCTTGTCCGCCACGGCGTTGGCCTCGGCGTCCTTGACCATCTTGTCGATATCGGCCTCCGACAGACCACCCGAGGCCTGGATGCGGATCTGCTGCTCCTTGCCGGTGGCCTTGTCCTTGGCCGACACGTTGACGATGCCGTTGGCGTCGATGTCGAACGTCACCTCGATCTGCGGCATGCCGCGCGGGGACGGCGGAATGCCCATCAGGTCGAACTGGCCGAGCATCTTGTTGTCGGCCGCCATTTCGCGCTCACCCTGGAAGACCCGGATGGTGACCGCGTTCTGATTGTCCTCGGCGGTCGAGAACACCTGGCTCTTCTTGGTGGGGATCGTGGTGTTGCGGTCGATGATGCGGGTGAACACGCCGCCCAAGGTCTCGATGCCCAGGGACAGCGGGGTCACGTCGAGCAGCAGCACGTCCTTGACGTCGCCCTGCAGCACGCCGGCCTGAATGGCCGCGCCGATCGCCACCACCTCGTCGGGGTTGACGCCCTTGTGCGGCTCCTTGCCGAAGAACTGCTTCACCATCTCCTGGATCTTCGGCATGCGGGTCATGCCGCCGACCAGCACCACTTCACCGATCTCGCCGGCGGTGAGGCCGGCATCCTTCAGCGCCTTGCGGCACGGCTCGATGGTCTTCTCGACGAGGTCGGCCACCAGCGCCTCGAACTTGGCGCGGGTCAGCTTCATCGTCAGATGCTTCGGACCGGACTGGTCCGCGGTGATGAAGGGCAGGTTGATCTCGGTCTGGGTGGTCGACGACAGCTCGATCTTGGCCTTCTCGGCAGCTTCCTTGAGGCGCTGCAAAGCGAGCTTGTCGTTGCGCAGGTTGATGCCCTGCTCCTTCTGGAATTCGTCGGCGAGGTAGCTGACCAGACGCATGTCGAAGTCTTCACCGCCGAGGAAGGTGTCGCCATTGGTCGACTTCACCTCGAACACGCCGTCGCCGATCTCCAGGATCGAGACGTCGAAGGTGCCGCCGCCGAGGTCGTACACCGCGATGGTGCCGGCCTTGGTCTTGTCGAGGCCGTAGGCGAGCGCGGCCGCGGTCGGCTCGTTGATGATGCGCAGCACCTCGAGGCCCGCGATCTTGCCGGCGTCCTTGGTGGCCTGACGCTGGGCGTCGTTGAAATAGGCGGGGACGGTGATGACGGCCTGGTCGACCTTCTGGCCGAGATGGGCTTCCGCGGTCTCCTTCATCTTCTGCAGGATGAAGGCGGAGACCTGCGAGGGCGAATAGGTCTTGCCGTCGGCCTCGACCCAGGCGTCGCCGTTGCCGGCCTTGACGATCTTGTAGGGGACGAGCTTCTTGTCCTTCTCGACCATCGGGTCGTCGTAGCGGCGGCCGATGAGGCGCTTGACCGCAAAGAAGGTGCGCTCGGGGTTGGTCACGGCCTGGCGCTTGGCCGGCTGACCGACCAGACGTTCGCCGTCGTCACTGAAGGCGACGATCGACGGCGTGGTGCGCATGCCCTCGGCGTTCTCGATGACTTTCGACGATTTGCCGTCCATGACGGCCACGCACGAATTCGTGGTGCCGAGATCGATCCCGATGACCTTTCCCATGGTCTCATATCCTTCTTTTTGCGGCAGGTTGGGTGGGGCCCTGACGGCGCCCCCATCCAAAACCCCCTCAGATCAAATGCTCGCGATATTGCGACGATGAGCGTCATATAGGAGGGGGGGAGTGGCCCGCAAGGACCGGACCAGGGGTTCGACCCCACGAAAATCACGGCCGCCGCCCAAGGTCATCATGGAGACATCAGAGCGGCCCATCGGGCCCGGCGGCGACGCGGAACGGCGGCTCGGACCGGAGGCGACTGCGCGGGTCCACCTGTCGGCACATCGAACGGCTGGTGCGAAATGCAGGGTGTGCGATCGCCGGCAAGTGCGACAGACCCGGTACCGCTGATCTGCCCCAACGACCGAAATGCGTTGTTAACCCACGGGCCCTAGCCTGCCGCACTCCTGGGACGGGAATGAGGCATGGTCATCGACACCGATTGGGGCTTTCCGCAACGCGCGCGTGAAGCCGGCCAGGCCACGTTCCCGAGACTGCTGATCTGCGCCATCGTGGTTGCAGCCGCGTGGCTGCGGTACGTCCTTCCCCTCAATGTCGACGTCAGCTGGTGGCTCCTCGTCAGCGAGCGCATGCTCGATGGCCAGCGACTCTACGTCGACATCCTCGAGACGAATCCGCCCATGGCGGGATCGGTCTATCTTCTGGCGGTCGCACTGGCGCGTGCGATCCATCTCAGGCCCGAGCTGGCGACGAATATCCTGATCTTCGCACTGACCGCGGCATCCCTGACGCTGGTGTGGCTGGTGCTGCGGACATCGGCCCTGCGCCATCGGCTCGCGGACGGCCGGCTGGCGGCGTGGACGACCGCCCTGCTCCTGATCGCGCCGATGTATGATTTCGGCCAGCGGGAACATCTGGCCCTGATCACGATATTGCCGGCGATCGCGGTGTATATCCTGCGCGCCGAGGGCGAGCGGGTAGCCCCGACGGCCATCCTCATCGCCGGGCTCAGCGCCGGCCTCACGATGAGCTTCAAGCCCTATTTCGCCTTCAGCGTCGGCTTCTGCATTCTCGCCGCCGCCGCGCAGGCGCGCGACTGGCGCGTGCTGCTCGCGCTGGAGAACTGGATCGCCGCGGCCCTGGTGCTGCTCAACGCGGCGTGCATCTACCTGTTCTTTCCCGAATATTTCACGGTCATCTATCCGCTGGTCCGCGACGTCTATCTGCTTCTGAAGGCGCCCGTACCGACCATCCTCGTCACTCTGCCGATGGGCCTGTGGCTCGCCGCGGCAATCATCGTCCTCCTCCTGCAGCGCCGGCAATACGAGCGCGACGCGGCGTCCTTCACCACGCTGGCCGGATCGCTCGGCTTCCTGGTGTCGTTCGTCGCGCAGCAGAAAGGCTGGGGCTATCACGCCTACCCCATGGTCGCGCTGGCGCTGCTTGCCGCCGGCCTTGCGGTGTCGGCGATCGACAGCAGCCGCGACGCGCGACGCTGGCCGCGTGCCGCCACCGCTCTCGCCGGCGCCGTGCTGTTCGTGCAGACCTGCTTCTGGTTCAATGGCAGCGTCGACGTCCGGCAGATCGAAGCCCAGGTGGCGCGGCTCGGTCCGCACCCGAGCATGCTGGTGCTCAGCGCGGCTGCGGTCATCGGCCACCCCATGGTGCGGACCCTCGATGGCACCTGGATCTCGCGCCAGGAGGCGTTCTGGGTCCGGGAAATCGTTCGCCGCTCGCAACAGGACGGAACCATCGATTCACAGACGGCGCAGAGGCTCGCGCCCTACGTGGAACGCGAACGCGCCGGGATCGTCGCCGACTTCCGGAAACAGCCGCCCGACGTCGTCCTGATCGACAATCAGAACAGCGACTGGGGCGATTGGGCGCGTTCCGACCCCGAACTCAGGGCTCTGCTGGAGCCCTATGTGCTGGTACAGACCGTCGACGGCGTCGAAATCCTGAAGCGCAGCTAGCGCTGGACCATCCTGAATCCGCCTTTCGAGGCGAATTATCCGCGAAATGCGCCCCCGCGGGGGTCCCGCCAATCGCCGCAGGCGATCAAAACCGCGCGCCCGGCCTGTTGCGGGGGGCGTAAAGCCGCTAAAAGCGTGCCCGCCGAAGACCACGCTGGCGAGGATCCCGACCGCCTCGGCACGAGGCCTCGGTCAACGAGGCAATGTTGATGATGATCGTTCGATTTTTCGCCGCGGCCACCCTGCTGATGTCGCTGCTGCACCCCGCATTGGCCGCCGACGCCATATTTCCGCCCGGCGTCCGCATCGGGCTCGCGCCCCTGGTGGGGCTCGCCAAGGCCAAGACGTTCTCCGGCTTCGAAACCGAGGACCAGAGCGTCAAGGTGCTGCTGACCGAACTGCCGGCGGCCGCCTATGGCGAGGTGAAGAATGCGTTTACCGCCAATCCCGCCGGGACCGGCAGCGTCAAGCCGGAGAGCATCGAGACCGCTGCCGGCACCGCCTACTACACGGTGGAGAACGGCCGGGATGGCGCCACGCCAGTGCGGCGCTACTCGATGATCCTGCCCGGCAACGGCTTCTCCGGCTACGTGGCCGTGCAGATCCCGGAGACCGCGAGCCGGATCTATACCGACGATGCCGTGCGCCAGATGTTCGCCTCCGCCGTCGTCCGCAAGGACGTTCCGGTCGACGAGCAGCTCGCGATGATGCCGTTCAAGGTCACCGACCTCTCCGGGTTCAAGACCATCCGCACGCTCGGGCCGGGCGCCCTGATCCTGGCCGATGGCGAAGAGGACAAGGGCTTCGAGGCCGCGCCCTTCGTGGTGATCGGGCTGGTGGCCGGCGTCGCCCCGGAGGCAGGCGACCGCGCGCGCGTCGCGCAGCAGGCGGCCACCACCATTCCGGGCGTCCGCGAAGCGCGCATCACGATGTCCGAGCCGATCCGCATCGACGGCCAGCCGGCCTATGAGACCCGGATCGACGCCACCAGCGGCAAGGACAATACGCCGGTGACGGTGGTGCAGTGGCTGCGCTTCGGCGGGCCGAACACGTTGCGGATCATCGGCAGCGCGCCGCGCGACCAGTGGTCGGCGGCCTTCCCGCGCTTCCGCGCCGTCCGCGACGGCATCCAGCCGAGAGGCTGAGACCAGCCCGGCATCGGACGTCGTGATCACGTTGGCCACTCGCCGTGAGACGGACTACAAAGTCGCGCCGACAAACAAGAAGCCACGGGCATCGTTGCCCGTGGCTTGTTCATTCGATCGACAGGACGGCAGCGGGACGCCTGCCTAGGCTCGCCGTCAGGCGGCGCTGTTCGACTGATCGTTGCTCGCCGCCGGCGCCGCCTTCGCGCCACCCTTGGACACGCCGACCAGCGCGGGGCGCAGCACGCGCTCGCCGATCATGAAGCCGGCCTGCACGACCTGCACCACGGTACCGGACGGCACCGACGGATCCGGGACCTCGTACATCGCCTGCTGGAAGTTGGGGTCGAACTTCTGTCCCGTCGGATCGAACTTCTTGACGCCGTTCTTCTCCAGCGTGTTGAGCAGCGAGCGCTCGGTGAGCTCGACGCCCTCGATCAGCGACTTCAGGCCCGCATCGGCATTGGCGCGTGTCTCGGCCGGCACGGCATCGAGCGCGCGCTGCAGATTGTCGGCGATATCGAGCACGTCACGGGCGAAGCCGGTGATGCCGTACATGCGCGCATCGGCGACTTCACGGGCCGTCCGCTTGCGCAGGTTCTCCATCTCCGCGAGCGTGCGCAGCATCTTGTCGCGCGCGTCGGCCGCCTCCTTGGCAAGGGCCTCGGCCGAGCCGGCCTCAGGATCATCGGGCATGATGTAGGGCTTGGAGACGACGGGTTCGCTGGCCTGCGCCGGGTTTTCCGGATCATTCTTATGCAGGTCGGGATCGGTCATGGACAGACTCGCAAGTTCGGCTGACGGGTTTGGGGGATATGGGGCGGGATATCGTGCTTTGGGCGTCGAAAATCAAGCGCAGCCTGACCATTGCGCCCGGAGGCGCTGTCCGCGGGTGAACCAAGTCACGCGTCAGCCACCCAGCAGCCGGCTGACCAGACGCGCGGCATAATCGACCGTCGGAATCACCCGGGCATAGTTGAGCCGGGTCGGACCGATGACGCCGAGCACGCCGACGATGCGCCCCGTGGCGTCGGAATAGGGCGACACGATCGTCGACGAGCCCGACAGCGAGAACAGCTTGTTCTCCGAGCCGATGAAGATGCGGACACCTTCCGCGCTCTCCGCCCGTCCGAGCAGATCGACGACGCCGCGCTTGGTCTCGAGATCGTCGAACAGCCGCCGGACACGCTCGAGATCTTCGAGCGCATGCAGGTCCTCGAGCAGGTTGGCGTGGCCGCGCACGATGAGCTGCCGCTCGTCGCTGTCCCCTCCGGACCAGCTCGCGACTCCGGCGGCGATCACCTTCTGCGTCAACTGATCGAGCTCAGCACGGTCATGCGCCAGCGCGGTCTCGAGCTCGAGCCGCGCTTCCGCCAGCGTCCGTCCTCTGATGCGGGCATTGAGGAAATTGGACGCCTCGGTCAGCGCCGACGACGGCACGCCCGGCGGCAGGGTCAGGACCCGGTTCTCGACCTGTCCGTCTTCACCGACCAGAACGACGAGCGCGCGCTCGGGCTCGAGCCTGACGAACTCGATGTGCTTCAGGCGGGTGTTGGATTTGGCGGTGAGAACCACGGCAGCGGCACGGGTCAGACCCGACAGCCGGGTCAGCGCTTCGTCCAGCGCCGCTTCGACCGACTGCGCCTGGCCGACGGCCGCGAGCTGGCTCTGGATCGACTGCCGCTCGGCCTCCGTCATGTCACCGACCTGCATCAGGGCGTCGACGAAGAAGCGCAGGCCAGCCTCGGTCGGCAACCGGCCGGCCGAGGTGTGCGGCGCGTAGATCAGGCCGAGCTGCTCGAGATCGGCCATGACGTTGCGCACCGAGGCCGGCGACAGCGGAACCGCGATCAGCCGCGAAATGTTGCGCGAGCCGACCGGTTCGCCGGTCGCCAGATAGCTTTCGACGATCTGCCGGAAGATCTCGCGCGAGCGCTCGTTCAGATGCGCCAGACCGGCCGGCGGTGTCATCAGGTTGATCGGATCGTGGTGGGCCACCAGATGCACTCCTCCCAGCTGCCTATAATGTGTCCATGCGGCGGCTCGGTGGCAAGCCGGTCGGCGCTCGCGGGCGAAGCCATGATAAACCCTTGCCGCTGCCGTTCCCGGCTCCTACAAGGCCGGTCAAAGTCGGTCTTTCGCGCGCTTTCACGGAGAGAATCATGCGGCCGAGCCGCCGTGCACCGGATGAACTGCGGGCTGTGAGCCTGGAACGCGGCGTCGTCAAATACGCCGAGGGCTCCTGCCTGGTGAAGTTCGGCGACACCCATGTCCTGGTCACCGCCACGCTCGAGGACCGGCTGCCGCCCTGGCTCAAGGGCCAGGGACGCGGCTGGATCACCGCCGAATACGGCATGCTGCCGCGCGCCACGCTGGAACGGACCCGGCGCGAGGCCTCCGCCGGCAAGCAGACCGGCCGCACCGTCGAGATCCAGCGCCTGATCGGCCGCTCGCTGCGCACCGCGATCGACCTGGAAGCGCTCGGCGAGCGCCAGATCACGGTCGATTGCGACGTGCTGCAGGCCGATGGCGGCACGCGCACGGCGTCGATCACCGGCGCCTGGGTGGCGCTGGCCGACTGCATCAAGTGGATGAAATCGCGCAACATGATCAAGACCGAGGTGCTGCGCGCCAACGTCGCCGCAATCTCCTGCGGCATCTACAACGGCACGCCGGTGCTGGATCTCGACTACGCCGAGGACTCCGAGGCCGAGACCGACGCCAATTTCGTCATGACCGGCGACGGCCGCATCATCGAGGTGCAGGGCACGGCGGAGAAGACGCCGTTCACCGAGGCCGAATTCCTGGCGCTGATGGCGCTCGCCCGCAAGGGCGTCGCGCGGCTGGTCGACCTGCAGAAGATGGCGGTCGCGTGAACAGCCCGCACCGCAAGCTCACCGGTCGCATCATCATTGCGACCCACAATCCCGGCAAGCTTGCCGAGATGCGCGAGCTGCTCGCCCCCCATGGCGTCGAGGCGGTGTCGGCCGGCGATCTCGGCCTGGACGAGCCGGATGAGACCGGCGAGACCTTCCAGGCCAACGCCCGCATCAAGGCGGTCGCCGCGGCCAGAGCCGCGCAGCTTCCTGCCTTTGCCGACGATTCCGGCATCGTGGTTCATGCGCTCGATGGGGCGCCGGGGATCTATTCGGCGCGCTGGGCAGGACCGGACAAGGATTTCGGCGGCGCGATGACGCGCATCGAGCGCCTCCTGCAGGAGCGGGACGCGACTGGTGCCGACAAGCGTAGCGCCCATTTCGTCTCGGCGCTGTGCGTGGCGTGGCCGGACGGTCACGTCGAGGAGGTCGAGGCGCGGGTCGACGGCACCCTGGTCTGGCCGCCGCGTGGCACGGCGGGCTTCGGCTACGACCCGATGTTCCTGCCAGAGGGCTACGACCGGACCTTCGGCGAGATGACCAGCATCGAGAAACATGGCCTGCCGCCGCTCGGGCTCGGCCTGTCGCACCGGGCGCGCGCCTTCGTGAAACTCGCGGAGATCTGTCTTGAGCAGCGCTGACAGCGAAGCGTTCGGCGTCTATGTGCACTGGCCGTTCTGCCTGTCGAAATGTCCGTATTGCGACTTCAACAGCCACGTCCGGCATGCCGCCATCGATCAGGACCGCTTCGCCCGCGCCTTTGCGCAGGAGATCGCGACCACGGCCGCCCGCATTGGGCCGCGCACCGTCACGTCGATCTTTCTCGGCGGCGGCACCCCGTCGCTGATGCAGCCGCAGACGGTCGGCGCCATTCTCGACGCGATCGGCCGGCACTGGCACGTCGCTGGCGATGTCGAGGTGTCGCTCGAAGCCAACCCGACCAGCGTCGAGGCGACCCGCTTTGCCGGCTATCGCGCCGCCGGCGTCAACCGGGTCTCGCTCGGCGTCCAGGCGATGGACGATGCGTCGCTCAAGATGCTCGGCCGCCTGCACACCGCTGAAGAGGCGATGAAGGCGGTGGCGATCGCGCGCCATGCATTCGAGCGCTATTCGTTCGATCTGATCTACGCGCGGCCCGACCAGACGCCGGCGATGTGGACCGAAGAGCTGACGCGGGCGATCGGCGAGGCGGCTGAGCATTTGTCGCTGTATCAACTGACCATCGAGGAAGGCACGCCGTTCTTCGGCCTGCACGCCGCAGGCAAGCTGAAGACGCCGGACGAAGGCCTGGCGCGCACCTTGTACGACGTCACGCAGGAGATCTGTGGCCGTCACGGACTGCCGGCCTATGAGATTTCCAATCACGCCCGGCCCGGCGCGGAGTGCCGGCACAACCTCGTCTACTGGCGCGGCCACGAATATGCCGGCATCGGCCCGGGCGCCCATGGCCGCCTCGACATCGGCGGCATCAGGCACGCGACCGCGACCGACAAGCGGCCGGAAGCCTGGCTGATGCGGGTCGAATCCAACGGTCATGGTGTCATGACCGACGACGAGCTCAACCGCGAGGAGCGCGCCGACGAATTCCTGCTGATGGGGCTGCGACTGGCCGAGGGCATCGACCCGCAGCGCTACGCAAGGATCTCCGGCCGCAGGCTCGATCCGCGCCGCATCGCGCTGCTGCGCGAGGAGGGCGCGATCGCGGTCGATCCGGACGGGCGGCTACGGGTAACCCAGGACGGCTTTCCGGTGCTCGACGCGGTCGTCGCCGACCTCGCCGCCTGAGAAGTGCTGCGACTCACGTCGCGCTGAAGCTCTTCGGCGCGCCGGCGACCGCCTGTCCGCCACCAGAACCGACGCGCATCACCGCAAGCCCGCGCTCATTGGTGCCGTCGCTGCGGAACCGGAACAGCCCGTCGATGCCGGCGAAGCCGGATGCATTGGTAAGGACATCGGGCGCGAAACGCTGGTTGCCCTGGGTGCGCGCCAACGCGGCCACGAGCGCCACCGCATCATAGGCGAGGGTCGCCGTACGTACGGGATCGCCGCCGAATCGCGTCCGGTAGCGGCCGGCAAAGGCGCGGAAGCCGGAGGGATCCGGCGCGGCATAGAGGCCGCCCTGCAGGCTGGCGCTGGCATAGACGCGCGGATTGTCCCACAGCCCTGTGCCGAGCAACTGGATGTTGCGCAGATTGGCGCCGGCAGCGGTCAGCGCATCGGCCGTCGCCGCGACCGATTCGCCGTCATCGGCCAGCAGCAGCGCATCGGCGCCGCCGAGCGCCTGCGCCACCGTGCGCGCAGGCCCGTTGCGGTCGCCGGAATATTTCTCGAATGCCACGATGCGTCCGCCGCGGCGGCTGACCGCGGTCTTGAACGCCCCCTCGACGACGGTGCCGTAGGCATTGTCGGGCAGCAGCGCCGCGAACGAGCGTTTGCCGACGCTGGCGGAATATTCGACGATGCGGCTGGCATCGGACTCCGGCAGGAAGCTGAGCAGATAGACGCCGCGCCCCGCCACGCTCGAATCGGTCGAGAAGGCGATGACCGAGATGTTGCGCGCGCGCGCCACCTGGGCCGTCGCCGGCACCGAGCCCGCGAACAGGGGGCCGAGGATGATCTCGGCGCCTTCGTCGCAGGCCTGTTGCGCGCCCTGCTGCGCCCCTTGCGGGCTGCCGGCGTCGTCCTTGATCAGGAGCTGGATGTTGGGGTTCTGAAACTCGGCCAGCGCCATCTCGGCGGCGTTCTTCATCGATTGCGCGGCGACGCCGGCATTGCCCGACGCCGACAGCGGCAGAATCAGCCCGACCTTGACCTGGCCGTTGCCGGCCACCGCCGGTTGCTGCGGCGGTCCCGCCGGCGCGGTCGGCTGCTCGAACGGATTGAAGCCCTGCTGGACGTTGGAGCACGCCGACAGCAGCGGCGCGCCGACGATCAGGCCCAGCGCCGTTCGCCGGGCGACCCCATGGGGTCCCGGACCGAGAGAGTTGGGATGACGCGGGCCCACCATGGCATCTCTTCGTTCGGCCGAGTCCGGCCAGAAGTTCCCCAAACGCACGTCCGCAGGTCGTGCAGATTCGCTCATATTGTCGACGAATAGTTAAGCAAAACAAAAGGCTGTCAGCGCCACACAGCCGATCAATTCGACGTTTTGCACGGCCTTTCCCCTGCTCGTACACACCCTCATCGAGGTGCAGCTTCGAACTTGAAGCTGCGATGAACGGCACCCCCCCCCATGCCGATCGGCACTTCAAAATCGCTGCGCGGCTGTTCCCCTGTGGCAATCCCGCGGCAGGCCCTTTAAATTACCTCGATGGGCGCGAAGGCAATCCCCAAGACGTCGCCGGACGACGGCAAATCTTCCACCACGTCGACCTATCTGGTGGCGGGGCAGATCGTTGCGGCGCCCAAGGCGCGGCCTGGATTGCATCTGGTGGCGACGCCGATCGGCAATCTCGGCGACATCACGCTGCGCGCGCTGGAAACCCTGGCCGGCGCCGACCTCATCTTGTGCGAGGACACGCGAATCACGCGGCGCCTGACCGAGCGCTACGGCCTCAGCGCGGAACTCGCAGCCTATCATGAGCACAATGCCGAAGCCGTCAGACCCAGGATCCTGCAGCGCCTCGCCGAAGGCGCGGCCATCGCGCTGGTGTCGGACGCCGGCACGCCGCTGATCTCCGATCCCGGCTACAAGCTGGTGCGCGAGGCGTGTGAGGCCGGGCATGCCGTCACCGCGCTGCCGGGACCTTCCGCCGTGCTCGCGGCGCTGAGCGTGGCCGCGCTGCCGACCGACCGCTTCTTCTTCGAGGGGTTCCTGCCGGCCAGGCAGCAGGCGCGGCGTACGCGGCTGTCCGAGCTCGCGCGGATCGACGCGACGCTGGTCCTGTTCGAAGCCGGCAACCGGGTGCAGGAGACGCTGGCCGACCTCGCCGATGCCATGGCGGGACGCCAGGCCGCGATCTGCCGCGAGCTCACCAAGCTGCACGAGGAGGTGCTGCGCGGCGCCATCGGCGATCTCGCTGCGGAGGCCGGCGATCTCGAAACGCGCGGCGAGTTCGTGCTGGTGATCGGTCCGCCGCCGCGCGGCGCCGGGGTGCTGACGCCGGATGCGCTCGACGCCGTGTTGAAGGATCTGCTGCAGCGATCGAGCGTCAAGGATGCCGTGATGCATGCCGTCGAGCTGTCCGGCCGGCCGCGCCGCGAAGTCTATGCGCGCGCGCTCGAGCTGGTGAAGGACGCGCGGTCAGGGTCGGCCGATGGCGAAGACTGAGCGCGTCTCCCCTGACAAGCCGGCGAAGACGGCGGCACCCGAACGCGTCGCCGCCTTCCGCACCGGATTATCGGCGGAAGCCCGCGCCGCAGCGCTGCTGATCGCCAAGGGCTATCGCATCCTCGCCAAACGCTTCCGCACGCCCCAAGGCGAGATCGACATCATCGCGCGCAGGCGCGGCCTGGTTGCCTTCGTCGAGGTCAAGGCGCGTGCCTCGCTCGACGATGCCGCCTATGCGGTGACGCCGCGCCAGCAGCAGCGCATCATCGATGCCGCGCAGGCCTGGTTGATGGCGCATCCCGACCATGCCGAATTGGAGCTGCGCTTCGACGCGATTCTGGTTGCGCCGCGCAGCCTGCCGCGCCATCTGGTAGCGGCGTTCGACGCCAGCACCTGACATGAACTGATTGCAGAGAGCAGGGACCTGCCCATGAAACTGAACGTCGCCGTCCAGATGGACCCGATCGCGCGCATCAACATCCGCGGCGACTCGACCTTCGCGATGCTGCTCGAAGCGCAGCGGCGCGGCCATGGCCTGTGTTACTATACGCCCGACAAGCTGTCGCTGCGCGGCGGCGAGCTCTATGCGCCGGTGCAGGCGCTGACGGTGCGCGACCAGGTCGGCGACCATTTCACGCTCGGCGAACCGAAACCGACCGCGCTGACATCCTTTGATGTCGTGCTGCTGCGGCAGGATCCGCCGTTCGATCTCGCCTACATCACCTCGACGCATTTCCTCGAGCGCATCCATCCGAAGACGCTGGTGGTCAATGATCCCGCAAGCGTCCGCAACGCGCCGGAAAAGCTGTTCGTGATGAACTTCCCGCAACTGATGCCGCCGACCTTGATCTCGCGCGATCTCGACGAGATCAACGCCTTCCGCGATCAGCACGGCGCTGTCGTGATGAAGCCGCTGCATGGCCATGGTGGCGCGGCGGTGTTTCGGGTGATGCCGCAGGATATGAATTTCGGCTCGCTGTTCGACATGTTCTCGGTGACGTTCAAGGAGCCCTGGGTGATCCAGCGCTTCCTCCCCGAGGTGAAGCACGGCGACAAGCGCATCATCCTGGTCGACGGCGAGTTCGCCGGCGCCGTCAACCGCGTGCCGGCAGCAGACGATCTGCGCTCCAACATGGTGCGCGGCGGCGCAGCGCAGGCCACCGATCTCAGCGCACGCGAGCGCGAGATCTGCGACACGCTCGGTCCGGAATTGCGCGCGCGCGGCCTGCTGCTGGTCGGCATCGACGTGATCGACGGCAACCTCACCGAGATCAACGTGACGTCGCCGACCGGCATCCGCGCGATCTCGCGGCTCGGCGGACCCGACATCGCCGCCCGCGTATGGGACGTCATCGAGAGCAAACGGCGCTGATCAGGCGCCGTCACATGGCTGGGGATAACGCCAACCAACGCGCTCAGTCCGGTGCGTCGGAGGCGAGGCGGAGTCGCTGACATCGCCGCAATTCATGATATGACGCGGGTCTCATGCGTCTCATCCTGACCACCTGGAACATCAACTCGGTGCGCCTGCGCATCGACCTCGTCGCCAAGCTCATCAAGCAGGTCAGGCCCGATGTGCTGTGCCTGCAGGAGACCAAGTGCATCGACGACGCCTTTCCGCTGAAGCGCTTCAAGCGGCTCGGCTATGAGCACGTCGCGCTGAACGGGCAGAAGGGCTATCACGGCGTCGCCGTGATCTCGAAATGGCCGTTCGAGGAGACCAACGTCCGCACCTTCTGCGACAAGGTGGATTCGCGCCACATCACGGTGGCGTTCGGCGAAAAGGCGCAGCTCGCGCAGCCGCTGGTGCTGCACAATTTCTATGTGCCCGCAGGCGGCGACATTCCCGACCCCGCGCTCAATCCGAAATTCGAGCACAAGCTGCAATTCCTCGACGAAATGAAGGCGTGCGAGCCGCTGCATCCACGCGGCGACGACCGGCATATCCTGGTCGGCGATCTCAACGTCGCGCCGCATGAGCACGATGTCTGGTCGCACAAGCAGCTCCTGAAGGTGGTGTCGCACACGCCGATCGAATGTGAAAAGCTGTTGGCGGCGCAGACCCATGGCGAATGGGTCGACGTCGCTCGCGAGCGCATCCCGATGTCGGAGAAGGTCTACACCTGGTGGAGCTACCGCGCGGCCGACTGGACCGTCGGCGATCGCGGCCGAAGGCTCGACCACATCTGGGTGTCACGCGCACTGAAGGACCGGGTCAGCGACTTCAGGATCCTGCGCGACGCCCGCAGCTGGGAGCGGCCGTCGGATCACGTGCCGGTCACGGTGACGCTGGACGTGTCGTAGCAGACCCGCGCGGTCACGAAGATCACGACGTGAGCTTGGCCCCGGCCGCCATGATGTCATTGGCGATTCGGCTGGCGCGGTGGGCGAACTCGTCGCGCAGCCGGCGCGCCGCCTTGGCGTCGCTCTCCAGCACACGCTGAAACAGGCTGCGCGAGATCCGCACCACGGTCGAATATTCCAGGGCCGTCGCGGTCGCCGGGCGCCGCATCTCGACCAGCAGCGCCAGCTCGCCGATCAGCATGGTCGGCGTGGCGACGATCTCGGCACCGACCTCATCGCTGATGCGCAACGATCCGCGCTGCACGACATAGCCGCAATCGGCGGTGTCCCCCTCGCGGAACAGGGTCTCTCCGCTCTGGATGTTACGCTGCTCGGAGCCGATGGCGATCATGCGCAGCGAGTCGCTTCCCAGCAGGCGCAATGTTGGGACGCGCTCCAATAGCGCAATATCGTCTTCGATCGACATCAAGGGCCCGGGGAAGGCTGAATGGAACCAATATCATAAATGGCGAAACCGCCATCCCCGAACCTATCACGGTACCAACTTGTAGCCACCGGCCTCCGTCACCAGAATCTCTGGATTCGCGGCATCTTTCTCGATCTTCTGCCGCAGACGGTAAATGTGCGTTTCCAGCGTGTGGGTGGTGACGCCGGAATTGTAGCCCCAGACCTCCTGCAACAGCGTCTCGCGCGACACCGGCTGCTGGCCGGCGCGGTACAGGAAGCGCAGGATCGCCGTTTCCTTCTCCGTCAGGCGGACCTTGCGGGCGTTGGCGCCGGTCAGCATCTTCGAGCCCGGCCGGAAGCTGTAGGGGCCGACCGAGAACACCGCGTCCTCGCTGGCCTCGTGCTGGCGAAGCTGGGCCCGGATGCGGGCCAGCAGCACGGCGAAGCGGAAGGGCTTGGCGACATAGTCGTTGGCGCCGGATTCGAGCCCGAGAATCGTGTCCGAATCGGTATCGTGCCCGGTCAGCATGATGATCGGCGCCTTGAAGCCGCCCTTGCGCAGGGACCGCACCACTTCGCGGCCATCGGTGTCGGGCAGGCCGACGTCCATCAGAACCAGGTCGGGTGAATTGGCCTTTGCGGCGGTGGCGCCTTTGGCGCCGGTATCGACGGCCTGGGCTTCGAACTCGTCATGCAGCGAGAGCTGCTCCATCAGGGCATCGCGCAGATCGGTGTCGTCATCCACGATCAGGATCTTGCGGGCATTGGCCATTGTACAATCCTCTAGGTGGCGCCGGCGGGATCGAATGGGTGGCGCCGTCAACGGTGGGCAAACAGGCTCATCAGCCCTGTTCCGTCTTGAAGTAGGGGGCTGTTACCGATTCACAAGCGCCCGGGACTCTACTCCAGAATTGAGCAGGGATTGAGATGATTGTCCTGTTCGACCCTCGCGGCGGACCATTTGCCGACATTAAGGCAATTACCGGGCAATCCATGGCAATGAAAAGGCAGGTTGTTTCATGTCGTTAGCGAAGGTGAAGCCTGGCATACCAGCATCGCGGATCTCGATTCGCACCAAAGCCGGGTCGCGGCAGCGCGGCTGGCTCCATGTCTGGGGCCATGTCATCCCGGTGGCGCTCGGCCGCGGCGGCGTCCTGGCCAACAAGCGCGAGGGCGATGGTGGCACCCCCAGGGGGACCTTCCGGCCCCGGCGGCTGTGGTGGCGGGCCGATCGTCATTCGCGTCCGCGCACCTTTCTGCCGGTCCGGCCGATTGGCCCGGAGGATGCGTGGTGCGAGGACCCGGCCGACCGGCGTTACAACCAGGCGATCCGGCTGCACGGCGACCATCCCGGAGACCGGCTGGCGCGCCAGGACCATCTGTACGATTTCATCATCGAGATCGACCACAACACGCGGCCGCGGATCGCCAGCCGCGGCAGCGCCGTGTTCCTGCATCTGGCGCGGCCGAATTTCGGCCCGACCGCAGGCTGCGTGGCCATGACCCGGCCGGCGATGCTGCGTCTGTTGCAAAGAATCGGTCCGCGCACCAGAATCGTCATCGAATGAGAAGCGAGTTGGGGGAGGACGTCATGCGCGCACCGGATCAGCCAGCCAGCGCCGCGGGCATCCTGCGCCAGCATTGGAGCGAAGGCAGCAAGCTGGCAGAGCTGCCGCCGGAGCTGCGTCCGAGAGACCGCGCCGAAGGCTATGCCATCCAGGCCGAGCTCGAGCGCCACTCGCCCAAGCCATTATTTGGCTGGAAGATTGCGGCGACCAGCGAGGCCGGCCAGCGCCATATCAATGTCGCCGGTCCGATGGCCGGGCGGATCCTGGCCGAAACGGTGCTGCCGGTCGGCGGCACCGCGTCGATGGCCGGCAACGCGATGCGGGTCGCCGAGCCGGAATTCGCGTTCCGCCTCGGACGCGATCTGCCGCCCAGACCGACACCTTATGATGTCGCGGAGGTGCTGGCCGCGGTCGACACGCTGCACCCCGCGATCGAAATTCCCGATTCGCGGTTCGCCGACTTCGTCAGCGCCGGCGAGGCGCAACTGATCGCCGACAATGCCTGCGCGCATCTGTTCGTGCTGGGCGAGGCCAGCACCGCCGACTGGCGCAGCCGCGACCTGATCGCGGAGCGGCCGCGCATCGCGCTGCGTGGCGAGACCTTCATCGGCCACGGCCGCAACGTGCTCGGTGATCCGCTGATAGCGCTGGCCTGGCTGGTCAACGAGCTCAGCGCGCTCGGCGTGCCCGCGCGGGCAGGGCAGGTGGTCACGACCGGCACCTGTCATCCGCCGCTGCCGATCGGCAGCGGGGACCACATGGAGGCCGATTTCGGCGATCTGGGGCAGGTATCGGTGCGGTTCGAGTAGGGACCGGCCGCGACCGCGCCCCTCCTTCAGCGATGCCCGAAGATCGCCGAGCCGACCCGGACATGCGTGGCGCCGAACTGGATGGCGGTGGCGAAATCGGCGCTCATGCCCATCGACAGATGCGCGAGGCCGTTGCGGGCGGCGATCTTGGCAGTCAGCGCGAAATGCGGCCCCGGTGCTTCGTCGACCGGCGGAATGCACATCAGCCCTGAAATCGCGAGCCCGTAATCCGTGCGGCAGGCGGCGATGAAGGCGTCGGCGTCGCCGGGCGCGATGCCCGCCTTCTGCGGCTCCTCGCCGGTATTGATCTGGACGAACAGCTGCGGATGCCGGCCCTGGGCGGAAATCTCCTTGGCAAGCGCCACGCACAGGCTTGGCCGGTCCACCGAATGGATGGCGTCGAACAGCGCGACCGCCTCCTTGGCCTTGTTGGATTGCAGCGGCCCGATCAGGTGCAGTGCGAGCCCCGGATGCGCGGCCATCAGCGGCGGCCACTTGGCTTTGGCTTCCTGAACGCGATTTTCACCGAACGCGCGCTGTCCGGCCGCGATCACCGGCTCGATCGCGTCGGCATCGAAGGTCTTCGACACAGCGATCAGCGTGACCGAGCCGCGATCGCGTTTGGCGTCGCGGCAGGCGCGCAGAATCTCCTGCTCGACGGCGGCGAGCGCGGACGGCGAGGACGAGGTTGAGGCGTTCGATTCATCAGGCACGATGGCGTCCGTCGGTAGATTTACGGGTTTGACTGCAATTTTACAGAGTTCGAGAAAGGGTTCTTGAGCCCTTCTCCTTACCCTTCACGGCCGGGGGTAGGGGGAAGAAATGCCAAGCATCCGGTTCAATCGCAATAGAGTGAAGCTGAACCGGCTGATGGGGATCCGCGCCCGGCTGGCGCTGCTCGCCCTGATCCTGGTCGCGCCGCTGATGCTGGAACGCGCGCGCTCGCTGGAAAGCGCCAGGACAAGGCAGATCGCACTCGCATCGGAGGAATTCTCCGGCCTCGCCCGGCAAAGCGCCGACATGCAGCGCGAGGTCATCATGTCGGTGGAGACGGTACTGAAGTCGACGGCCTATGTCCGGGCGTCGAGCACCGGCGTGAGCCGCAGCTGCGACATGATGCGCGCCAGCCTGCCGGCGACCCTGCCGTGGATCCGCACCCTGATGATCGCCGGCCGCGACGGCCGCATCCAGTGCTCGACCAACAACCAATATGTCGGGCTCGATTTCAGCGACCGGCCGTATTTCCGTGGCGCCCAGGAATCACGTGATTTCGTGTTCAGCGACTACCTGCTGTCGAAGCCGTCGCACGTGCCGATCGTCATGGCCGCCTATCCGGTCGGCGCGATCACCGGCGAGCCGGACGCGGTGATGCTGGCGAGCGTGAACCTGGAATGGATGTCCAAGATCATGAACAATCTTGGCGGCCGCCCCGGCATCACGGCGGTGCTGGTCGACAGCGAAGGAACCGTGCTGGCGGCGCCCGCCGACCGCAACGAGCTGATCGGCCGGCCGCTCGACAGCGTGCCGTTGTTGTCGGCCGTTGCCGAGACCGCCCTGAGTTCGGGGAAGCCGACCGAGACGATGAGTTTCACGGCGGCGGATGGCTCCAAGCGCGCGATCACCTTCACTCGGATCGCCGACACCGGATCGCGGCTGATCGTCAGCATCGATGAGACCCGCGTCACCGCCGCCATCGACCGCGAGATCCGCAACGCCTATCTGCAGGCTGGCCTCGTCTGCCTGATCGTGCTGCTCGGCGCGCTGATCGCCGCCGAGAAGCTGATCGTGAAGCCCGTCAGCATGCTCGCGGCGACCGCCAAGCGCTTCGGCCACGGCCACTGGTCGGCGCGCGTCACCACCAAGCATCTGCCGTCGGAGTTCGTTCCGCTGGCAAAGTCCTTCAATGCGATGGCCGCCAAGCTCGGCCAGCGCGAGCGCGAGCTGGTCGCCGCCAATGACCGGCTGACGGTGATGGCGTCGATCGACATGCTCTCGGGCCTCGCCAACCGCCGCGGCTTCCAGAACCGCATCGACGTCGAATGGAGCCGCGCGCAGCAGGCCGGCACCGAGCTGTCGCTGCTGATGATCGACGTCGACCACTTCAAGCTCTACAACGACACGTATGGGCACCCTGAGGGTGACGCCTGCCTGTCACGTCTCGGCGAGACGCTGTCGCAGATCGCCGGCGCAATGACGGCTTTCGCCGGCCGCTATGGCGGTGAGGAGTTCTGCCTGTTGTTACCGGGCATGGGCGCCAGAGAGGCGCTCGCGGTCGGCGAGCAGGTACGCGCCACGGTTCTCGAGCTCGAGCTGCCGCACGCGACGTCGGCGCATCGGTGCGTCACCGTGAGCGTCGGTGTCGCCTCGACCCGGCCGAACGAGTCGCTGACGCCCTCCGACCTGATCGAAGCCGCCGATGCCGCGCTCTATGCGGCCAAGCATCGCGGCCGCAACACGGTCATCGCGCATGGCTTCGCGGATGTCGCGGATGACAGGAGCGGCGTGGCACGCGCAGGATAGGGCTGCGGCGGCGGCCTGCGATCAGCCGACCGCGAGCTTCTGGTCGAGCTCGAGCTCGCTGACCACGCGGTTGCGGCCGAGCTTCTTGGCGAGATACAACGAGCGGTCGCAACGGTCGATCAGATCAGCCATCGATTCGCCGAACTGGAACTGGGCGACGCCGATTGACACCGTGATCTGCGGCAGCACCTCGCCGGTCGAGCGCCGCGTGAACTGACAATCGGCGATGGTGCGCCGGATGCGCTCGGCGATGACGGTGCAACCTTCGAGGTCGGTCTGCGGAAGCACCGCGATCAGTTCCTCGCCGCCGTAGCGTGCGGGAAGATCCTTGTCGCGAACGCGCTCGCGCAATGCCTTGGCGACAAGGCGCAGCACCTGATCGCCGACGCCATGGCCGTAATTGTCGTTGAACTTCTTGAAGTGGTCGACGTCGATCAGGAGGACGCTGAGCGGTTCGTCGCGCTCCATCGCCTCGACCTGCGCATGGCGGAAGAACTCTTCGAGCGCGCGCCGGTTCGGCAATCCGGTCAGCGTGTCCGTGCGTGCGCGCTGCTCCGACTTGTTGAGCGAGTCTCGGATGGTGTCGAGCTCGCGTGACTTCTCGGCAAAGCTCGCTTCGAGTTTCGCCGCACGCGCGGTCGCCTGGGCGAGCTCGCTGACCAGGTTCTCGATCAGGATCTTCGGATCGACGCCCTGCTCGCTGCGTTCGGCGACGCCATCGATCGCCGCCATGTGTGTGCGGTTGTCGGCGATCGCGGCCGTCAGATACTGCTTGGCGGAGTCCATCACGCCATGCAACTGCTGCGAGACTTTGTGGACGACAGCCGCTTCCGTACCCTGCTGGCCGATGTACGTGTCGAACAGCGCCTGGTTGGTGGTCTTGTCGAATTTGCGCTTGTTGCTGACCAGGATGTCGACGGCGCGCTTGAGATCCGACGCCGAGCCCAGTGAGTACTTGAACCACAGATGGAAGTTGTTAGGCGTCGGTGGCACGCGCTGTTGAGCCATGGATTTCATGGCCTTTTCCGCGACCGTCGTCGCGTACTCGAAGTCAAGCTCGTCGAACGTAGCGCCGGACACGATGTGGAGTGATCCCAGATGCGGGCTGATGCCTGGATGTATGCACTCAGTCTCCCATTCAAGTCTTAACCGTGCCTCAATCGGACCTTCGACACTGCCGGCAGAGGCTGCAAAAAAACTCACGATTACCGTCGCTTAGCGGATGCCCAAAATGGTATCATCATCTGTCGCCCCATTGACCGGGCTGCCGCTTTTGTGGCCTAGTCCGCCGTCTTCAAACGACGCGAATCCTCGAAAATTACAAGCGATTCCATGACATCCGAACGCTACAACGCCCGTGAAGCCGAGCCACGCTGGCAGCGCCAGTGGGACGAAAAGGCGATCTTCGCCACCAGGAACGACGATCCGCGTCCGAAATACTACGTACTCGAGATGTTTCCCTATCCGTCGGGACGCATCCATATCGGCCATGTCCGTAATTATACGCTGGGCGACGTGCTGGCGCGCTTCATGCGTGCCAAGGGCTTCAACGTGCTGCATCCGATGGGTTGGGACGCGTTCGGCCTGCCGGCGGAGAACGCAGCGATCGAGCGCAAGGTCGCGCCGAAGGCGTGGACCTACGACAATATCGCGGCGATGAAGAAGCAGCTGCGCTCGATCGGCCTGTCGCTCGACTGGGCGCGCGAGTTCGCGACCTGCGATCCATCCTACTACAAGCACCAGCAGAAGATGTTCCTCGACTTCATGCAAGCAGGGCTGGTCGAGCGCGAGAAGCGCAAGGTGAACTGGGATCCGGTCGACATGACCGTGCTCGCCAACGAGCAGGTCATCGACGGTCGCGGCTGGCGCTCCGGTGCGGTGGTCGAACAGCGTGAGATGAACCAATGGGTGTTCAAGATCACGAAGTACTCGCAGGAGCTGCTGGACGCGCTCGATGGTCTCGACCGCTGGCCCGACAAGGTGCGGCTGATGCAGCGCAACTGGATCGGCCGCTCCGAAGGCCTGCTGATCCGCTTCGCGCTGGATCCCAAGACGACGCCGGCGGGCGAGACCGAATTGAAGATCTTCACGACGCGGCCGGACACGCTGTTCGGCGCCAGGTTCATGGCGATCTCGGCGGACCATCCGCTGGCGCAAGCCGCGGCCGCCAAGAACCCGGAGCTCGCCGCGTTCATCGCCGAGATCAAGCGGATCGGCACCGCGCAGGAGGCGATCGACACCGCGGAGAAGCAGGGCTTCGACACCGGCATCCGCGCCGTGCATCCGTTCGATCCGAGCTGGACCCTGCCGGTCTATGTCGCGAACTTCGTGCTGATGGAATACGGCACCGGCGCCATCTTCGGCTGTCCGGCGCATGACCAGCGCGACCTCGACTTCGTCAACAAATACAATCTCGGCAACACGCCGGTGGTCTGCCCCGAGGGTCAAGACCCGGCGAGCTTCGTCATCACCGACACCGCGTTCGACGGCGACGGCCGCCTGATCAATTCGCGCTTCCTCGACGGCATGACGATCGCGCAGGCCAAGGACGAGGTCGCCAAGCGGCTGGAGACCGAGCAGCGCGCTGGCGCCGCCGTCGGCGAGCGCCAGGTCAATTTCCGGCTACGCGATTGGGGCATCTCGCGCCAGCGCTATTGGGGCTGCCCGATCCCGGTGATCCACTGCCCGACCTGCGATGTCGTGCCGGTGCCGGCCAAGGACCTGCCCGTGGTGCTGCCGGACGACGTCACCTTCGACAAGCCGGGCAATGCGCTCGACCACCATCCGACCTGGAAGCACGTCACCTGCCCCGCATGCGGGGGCAAGGCGCAGCGTGAGACCGATACCATGGACACCTTCGTGGATTCGTCCTGGTACTTCGCGCGCTTCACCGATCCATGGAACGAGACCGCGCCGACGACGCCGGCCGTGGCCAACCGGATGATGCCGGTCGACCAGTATATCGGCGGCGTCGAGCACGCGATTCTGCATCTGCTCTACAGCCGGTTCTTCACCCGCGCGATGAAAGCCACCGGCCACGTCGCGATGGACGAGCCGTTCGCCGGCATGTTCACACAGGGCATGGTGGTCCACGAGACCTATCAGAAAGCCGACGGCACCTACGTCAACCCGGCGGAGGTCAAGATCGAGATCGGCGGCAACGGCCGCCGCGCCGTGCTGGCCGCCACCGGCGAGGACATCACGATCGGCCCGATCGAGAAGATGTCGAAGTCGAAGAAGAACACCGTCGACCCCGACGACATCATCGAGAGCTACGGCGCCGACGTCGCGCGCTGGTTCATGCTGTCGGACTCGCCGCCGGACCGCGACGTGATCTGGAGCGACGAGCGGGTGCAGGGCGCGGCGCGCTTCGTCCAGCGGCTGTGGCGGCTGGTCAACGAATCGGTCGCGGCAGCGGCCGAGGCCCCCTCGTCCCGCCCGGCCGCGTTCGGCCCCGACGCGCTGGCGCTGCGCAAGGCTGCCCACGGCGCCCTGGACAAGGTGACCGGTGGCATCGAGCGGTTGCACTTCAACGTCTGCCTGGCGCATATCCGCGAGTTCGCCAATGCGCTGGCCGACGTCCTGGCGCGGCCGGCCAAGCCGGCGGCCGACCTGGCCTGGGCGATTCGCGAGGCCGCCGGGATCCTGGTGCAGCTGTTCTCGCCGATGATGCCGCATCTGGCCGAAGAATGCTGGCAGGTGCTGGGCCAGACCGGGCTGATCTCGGAGGCCTCCTGGCCGCAAATCGAACGAGATTTGCTGGTTGAGGACAGCATGACCCTGGTCGTCCAGGTCAACGGCAAGAAGCGCGGAGAAGTCACAGTCGCCAGCAACGCGCAGAATCCGGAAATTGAGGCTGCCGTTTTGGCCCTCGATGCAGTAAAACTGGCGCTGGATGGCAGACCCGTCCGCAAGGTGATCATTGTTCCCAAGAGGATCGTGAATGTCGTCGGCTAGGTTTCGGATCGCTGCTCGGCTTGTTGCCGTGGCCGCTTTGGCCGCGCTGACGGCAGGCTGCTTCCAGCCGATGTATGCAGAGCATACCGACGGCACGCCCGGCCTGCGCGAAAAGCTGATGGGCATCGAGCTGCCGCCGGTCGACAAGCCGAACGCCTCGCCCGAGGCGCGCATCGGCGTCGGCATCCGCAACGCGCTCGCCTTCAAGCTGTACGGCACCGCAACCGGCACGGCGCCGACCCACAAGCTGGTCCTGCGATTGCAGACCAGCCGGTCCTCGCTGATCGTCTCGCAGACCACCGGCCTGCCGACCACCGAGAATGTCGGCCTCGACGTGCAGTACAATCTGGTCGAGCTGGCGACCAACAAATCGGTCATGACCGGAACGACCTTCGCACGCACCTCCTATGACATCCCCGGCTCGTACCAGCGCTTCGCCCGGCAGCGGGCCTTCCGTGACGCCGAGGATCGCGCCTCCGAGGAGGTCGCCGAGAAGATCAAAACGCGGCTCGCGGCCTATTTCACCGCGGGCACCTGACGCACGGCTGACATCGCCGTGGTCGCGCTGCGCGGACGAGACATCGATGCCTTCCTGGCCAAACCGGACGCCGCTCGTCCGCTGATCCTGTTGTACGGTCCGGATACCGGCCTGGTTCGCGAGCGCGCCGAGGCCCTCATCGCTTCGGCCGTCGACAACCCCGATGATCCCTTCTCCGTGGTCAGGCTCGACGGTGACGAGCTCTCCGCGGAGCCGTCGCGCCTCGTCGACGAAGCCATGACCGTGCCGCTGTTCGGCGGCCGCCGGGCCATCCGGGTGCGCGCCGGCTCGCGCAATTTCGCCAGCGGCGTCGAGACGCTCAGCGAGATGAACGTGCGGGACTGCCGCGTCGTGATCGAGGCCGGCGACATCCGCCCCGATTCGCCACTGCGCAAGATTTGCGAGAAGGCCAGAACGGCGGTGGCGATCGGCTGCTACCCGGACACCGAGCGCGATCTCGCCAAGCTGATCGACGACGAATTGCGCTTGGCCTCGCTGCGCATCTCTCCGGAGGCCCGCGCCTATCTGATGGCGCTGCTCGGCGGCGACCGCCAGGCCTCCCGCAACGAGCTGCGCAAGCTGACCCTGTTCGCCCACGGCGAAGGCGAGGTGACGCTCGACCACGTGATGGCCGTGGTCGCCGACGCCTCGGAGATGAAGCTCGATCCGATCGTCGACGGCGCCTTCGGCGGCAAGCCGGAAATGGTCGAGACCGAGTTCGGCAAGGCGATGATCGCGGGCACCTATCCCGGCGTCATCATCTCCGCCGCGCAGCGACATGCCGCATGGCTGCACAAATCGGCGCTCGCCGTCGCTTCCGGCACGCCAGTCTCGTCCATCCTCGAAGGCGGCTTCCCCCGGCTGCACTTCTCGCGCAAGCCGAGCGCCGAGACGGCGCTGCGCAATTTCTCCCCTGCCCGCCTGCTGCCGATCATCGACCAGCTGGCGACAGCCGCGCTCGACATGCGCAAGCAGCCGGGATTGGCGGCAGCGATCGCGCAGCGGACGCTGCTGTCGATCGCGGTCGCGGCACGGCGCAAGGGGTGATGGTCAGTGCGCCGGCTCCCTGAAGACGGCGTCGAGGACTCCAGCCCGAGTGGACCCGAGATCGCTCTCCAACCTCGGCCGTCATTCCGGGGCGCCCGAAGGGCGAGCCCGGAATCCATCGGGCTACAGGATCTGCCGAGAGATGGATTCCGGGTTCGTGCTGCGCACGCCCCGGAATGACGGAGGAGAGAGTCGTGTGTTCGCTTTGGCAATCGCGACGAAAAACACAGCCGTAGACGCCGTTGTCAGGCGAGTAACTCTTCCAAATTGTTAGCTCGTCATGCCCGGGCTTGACCCGGGCATCCATCCGCTTCGTCCCAAAAAATGGATGGCCGGGTCAAGCCCGGCCGTGACGAAGGTGAGAGCGGAGCAACGAACTCTTGGAAGCCCGAGGCGCAGCCGCGGCGGCGCAATGAGCGCCACCAACTAACAGCCTAGCCCTGCTCCAGCCGGCGCATCACCTCGTCGAGCTGCTCGAGGCTGCGGTAGGTGATCTGCACCGTGCCGCCGGGGTCGCAGTGGCTGATCGACACCGAAAGACCGAGCGCATCGCCGACGCGCTTCTCCAACGCGATGGTGTCGGCGTCCTTCTTCTCCGCCGGCGCGCTGCCGCTGCTGCGCGGCTTCTGCGGCTTGCGTTCCGGCACGCCCTCCTCATGCGCCAGCGCCTCGGTCTGCCGGACGTTCAGCCCTTCCGCGATGATCTTCTTCGCCGCCGACATCGGATCCGGCAGGTTGATCAGCGCTCGCGCATGGCCGGCCGAGATCTGCCCGGTCGCGATGAAGCCCTGCACCTCGGCCGGCAGCTTGGTCAGCCGCATCATGTTGGCGACGTGGCTGCGGCTCTTGCCGACGATCTTGGCGATGTCTTCCTGGTTGCGTTTGAACTCGTTGGCGAGCGCGTGATAGCCCTGCGCCTCCTCCATCGGATTGAGATCCTCGCGCTGCACGTTCTCGATGATCGCGAGCTCCAGCGCATCGCTGTCGCTGACATCGACCGGAACGATCGGCACCTCGTGCAGACCGGCGGCCTGCGAGGCGCGCCAGCGCCGCTCGCCGGCGATGATCTCGTAGCGGTCGTGCTGGCCCTTCACCGGACGCACCACGATCGGCTGGATCACGCCATGCTGCTTGATCGAGGCCGAGAGCTCGGCGAGCTCGCCGTCGGAAAATGTCTTACGCGGGTTGCGCGGGTTCGGCTTGAGGAATTCGATCGGCACCTTGCGCTGATTGCGCGGCCGCTCCGGCGGCGCGCCGGCCTCGCGGCCGACGTCACCGATCAGACTTGCGAGACCCCGGCCCAATCGCGATCGCGACTCGTCGGCCATCGCCTTCTCCTTTGGATTCACGTCACGCTCCGCTTGCGTCTGCTGCCGATCGGGTCCCGCCGGCACAATGAACGAGGGAGCGGATTCATTTCGGAATCCGCTGCCGTCCTCGAATGAGATCCGGGCGACGAGGTCCCCCGGAGCAGAGGCAAAGTCAGTTCGTGCGCAGGTCACGCTCGCGCTGAATGACTTCGGTCGCGAGCTTGAGATAGGCCTCGCTGCCGACGCACTTCAAGTCGTAGACCAGCACCGGCTTGCCGTAGGACGGCGCTTCCGAGATGCGCACGTTGCGCGGGATCATCGTGTTGTAGACCTTCGATCCCATGAACTGGCGGACGTCGGCGACCACCTGGTTCGACAGGTTGTTGCGCGAGTCGAACATCGTCAGCACGATGCCGTGGATCGAGAGGTTCGGGTTCAAGGTCGAGCGCACCTGCTCCACGGTCTGCAACAGCTGCGACAGACCTTCGAGCGCGAAGAACTCGCACTGCAGCGGCACCAGGATCGCGTCGGACGCGGCCATCGCATTGACCGTCAGCAGGTTCAGCGACGGCGGACAATCGACCAGCACGTAGGTGTAGTCGTTCTCCGGCGAGACGTTGTTGTTGAGGCCGGCGATCGCATCGCGCAGACGGAAGGCGCGGTTGGCGGTGGAGCCGAGCTCGAGCTCGAGCCCCGACAGGTCCATCGTCGAGGAGGCGATGTGCAGCCGCGGCACGGCCGTCGCAACGACGGCGTCGCGCAGCGAGGCCTCGCCGATCAGCACGTCATAGGTCGAGCAGTTGCGGCTGCCACGGTCGATGCCGAGGCCGGTCGAGGCGTTGCCCTGCGGATCGAGATCGACGATCAGCACCCGCTCGCCGATCGCGGCCAGCGCCGTACCGAGGTTGATCGCGGTCGTGGTCTTGCCGACCCCGCCCTTCTGATTGGCGAGCGCCAGGATGCGCGGATGCCCCTCCGGGTGAGGAGCCCTATCTTCTTGATAAATCTGATCAATTACGGCCATGCGCGATCGCCATTGGTTGTCGTCTTGACGGAATTCAGCTCTGTCGCTCGATGCAATCGATTGCGACGATCCAGCCCTGCCCGCCCGTCCGGCTGGAGTGAAGTTTCGACTCAATTTTCCAATACTTAGTAGATTCGGTCAATTCCGCTTCTACATCTTGACCCTTGAGAAACAGCGCTTTCGCGCCTTTTTTCACCAGGGGCTCCGCAAAGCCGATGAGCTGATGTAGCGGAGCAAGCGCGCGTGCGGTCACGCAATCGACTCGCCCGCCCCACTTCTCCACGATATCCCCGATCTCTGACAAATGCACGATCCCCGGAGCGCCGGTGACGCGAATTGCTTCGCGCAGGAAGGCGGCCTTCTTGGCATTGCGCTCGACCAGATAGACCTGGGCACCATCCCGCTCGGCCAGGGCGCAGGCGAGGACGACGCCCGGGAAGCCGCCGCCGCTGCCGAGATCAATCCAGATCCGGGCGTCGGGCGCGAGGTCCAGGAGCTGAAGCGAGTCGGCGATGTGGCGCGTCCAGAGATGCGGCAAGGTCGACGGCGCGATCAAATTGGTCTTCGCCTGCCACTCCAGCAGCAGTGCGACGTAGCGATCGAGACGCTGCTCCGTTTCACGTGAAACGGGAGTCAGCGCGAGCGCTGCCGCCTTGTCCGATTCGATCATCTTGGATGCCACCGCTGGCGATGCCTGTTTCACGTGAAACGCCTCAGCCGGTGGTCTTGCTAAGACGCGCTTCGCGGCGGAGATAGGCCGCAAGGATCCCGAGCGCCGCCGGCGTCATGCCATCGATCCGGCCGGCCTGCCCGATCGTCCACGGCCTGGCCGCCGTCAGCTTCGCTCGCGCCTCATTGGAGAGACCTGGGACGAGCGCATAGTCGACGTCACCGAGCACCAGGCTTTCGTCGCGCCGGAAGGCGTCGACGTCCTGGCTCTGCCGGCGGACATAGACATCATATTTGGCATCGATCTCGAGATGGATGACGATGGCGGGATCGATCGCGCCGAGCTCCGGCCAGATCGCCCTCACCTCGGAGAAACCGATCTCCGGATAGGCCATCAGTTCGAAGGCCGAGCGGCGCTGGCCATCCTTGTTGAGCGTGAAGCCATGCTTCGCCGCCTCGTTGGGCGTGATCGTCAGCGACCTCGCCATCGCGCGGGCAGCTTCCAACGCGCCCATCTTGCTCCGATGGAAACGCGCACGATCATTGCCGACACAGCCGAGCGCCATGCCCTTGTCGGTCAGCCGCTGGTCGGCATTGTCCGCCCGCAGCGTCAGTCGATACTCGGCGCGCGAGGTGAACATCCGATACGGCTCGGTGATCCCCCGCGTGACGAGGTCGTCGATCATCACCCCCAGATAGCCATCGGCGCGATCGAATACGACCGGCCCGCCGCCGCCCGCGGCCAGCGCGGCATTGAGACCCGCGACCAGACCTTGAGCTGCGGCCTCCTCATACCCGGTCGTGCCGTTGATCTGGCCAGCGAGGAACAGACCCTTCATCCGCTTGGTCTGCAGGGTCGGCTCGAGCTCACGCGGATCGACGTGGTCGTACTCGATGGCATAGCCCGGCCGGATCATCCGGACCCGTTCGAGACCCGGGATGGTCGGCAGCAGCGCGAGCTGGACCTCCTCCGGTAGCGAGGTCGAGATGCCGTTCGGGTAGACCGTCGTATCGTCGAGCCCTTCGGGCTCCAGGAAGATCTGGTGACCGTCGCGGTCACCGAAGCGGACGATCTTGTCCTCGACCGAGGGACAGTAACGCGGCCCGGTCGACTTGATCTGCCCGGAGTACATCGGCGAGCGATGGACGTTGGCGCGGATCACCTCGTGGGTTGCGGTCGTCGTCCGGGTGATGCCGCATTGGATCTGCGGGGTGGTGATCCTGTCGGTCAGAACGGAGAACGGCTCCGGCGGATCGTCGCCGGGCTGCATCTCGACCGCGCTCCAGTCGATCGTCGATCCATCCAGGCGCGGCGGCGTGCCGGTCTTGAGGCGGCCGAGCCGAAATCCGATGGCTTCGAGAGACTGGGACAGCCCCAGCGCCGGCGCTTCGCCGACCCGGCCGGCCGGCCAGGTCCTCTCACCCAGGTGGATCAGACCACGCAGGAACGTGCCGGTCGTGATGACGACAGCGCCACAGATGAAGGTCCGGCCGTCAGCCAACCGCACCCCTGCCACCCGTCCGCCGGTAGCGATCAGTTCGTCCGCCTCGCCTTCAATGACGGTGAGGTTCGGGGTCTCCCGGATCGCCGACTGCATCGCCGCGGCGTAGAGCTTGCGGTCGGCCTGGGCGCGTGGACCTCGAACGGCCGGTCCCTTGCGGCGATTCAGAACGCGAAACTGGATGCCGCCGGCGTCGGCGACGCGACCCATCAAGCCGTCGAGAGCGTCGACCTCGCGAACCAGATGTCCTTTCCCCAATCCTCCGATGGCCGGATTGCAGGACATGGCCCCGATCGTCGCGAACTGATGGGTGATCAGCGCGGTTCGGGCGCCCATGCGCGCCGCGCCCGCCGCGGCTTCACAGCCGGCGTGGCCGCCACCGATGACGACGACGTCGTAGGATGTCAGATGCTGGATCATGGGGCTTATCTAACGCCTGCAGACAATGCTCGGAAGACGTTTCACGTGAAACATTCGCCGACGTCGAATCCTCGTTGTTTCACGTGAAACATGACCAACTCCGCGGTCCCATCGTGTTTCACGTGAAACATCCCTGACGGCGTCCGTACATCTTGTTTCACGTGAAACAATTGACGATCGATTAACCAAGCAACGCTTCATTAAGTATATCCGACCCGGTTCGTCGGGAACCGCGGCTACTTGCCGATGCAGAACTCGCGAAAGATCACGTCGAGCAGGTCTTCGACATCCACTCGTCCCAAAAGACGCCCTAGCGCAAGCGCGGCGATCCGCAGCTCCTCCGCAGCAAGCTCCTCGCCCAGGTCGATCGCCGAGATGCTACGCTGAAGCGCAGCGGCGGTGTCGGCGAGCAGAGTCCGCTGCCGCTGCCGTGTGATCAGGCCGCTCTCAGTTGATCCAAAATAGTCCCGGGCAAAGCCAACCAGCGCATCCAGCAGCTCGACCAGCCCTGCCCCGCTTCGCGCGGAGATCTGAAAGACCGGGTTATCTCCGCTGGACGATGGACGACTCCCCTCCCGACCTCTGCTCAGATCGATCTTGTTACGAACGAGCCAGACGGGAGCCTCGCTTTGGCGCTCAACCTCGGCCTGCTCATCCTCCGACAGCCACAGCACCAGATCCGCCTGCGCCGCTCGGTCTCGCGCGCGCCGAACACCCTCCTGCTCGACCGGATCGTCCGTCTCGCGAATGCCCGCGGTGTCGATCACCGTCACTGGATAGCCGTCGAGATCGAGCTGAACCTCGATGAGATCGCGCGTGGTGCCGGCCTGCGGAGAGACGATCGCGACCTCGCGACGCGCAAGCTGGTTCATCAAGGTCGACTTGCCCGCGTTCGGCGGTCCGGCAATGACGACCGTCAGGCCGTCGCGCAGACGTTCGGCCCGGCCCTCGGCCGACAGCACCGACTCGATCTCGGTCAACAGCTGGCCGATCCGGGCGAGCGCGGGCGCCATCAGCTCGGTTGGCACGTCGCCTTCATCGGCAAAGTCGATCCCGGCCTCGATCAGCGCCGCCGCCTCGATGATCTGCTCACGCCAGCTCCGCGCCTTGTCGCCCAACAGGCCCTTCAGCTGCCGCAACGCCTGGCGCCGCTGGCGGTCCGTGTCGGCGTGGATGAGGTCGTCGAGACCTTCGGCCTCGGTCAGATCGATCTTGCCATTCTCGAACGCGCGCCGCGTGAACTCGCCCGGCTCAGCAGGGCGCATCTGCGGCATCGTCGACAGCACCGAGAACATTGTCGCCAGGACGGCTCGACTGCCGTGCACATGCAGCTCGGCAACATCTTCGCCGGTGGCGCTTGCGGGTCCGGGAAACCACAGCACGACGGCATCGTCGATCGGCTCGCCATTACCATCCCGCAGCAAGGCGCGCGTCGCCATCCTCGGCAGCGGCAGTTTCCCCGCAAGCATCTGAAGGGCGATGCCGGCGTGAGGCCCGGAGAGTCTGACGATCGCAATCGCACTCGGCAGGCGTCCGGAGGACAGCGCGAAGATGGTCTGGTCGTGAGGATGCATGATCCTCAGTTGGGCTCACCGGCAGCGAAAGACAATCGGTTTGCAGCGGCATGCTTTACGCCGGCGAACCATGGCGGGCGGATAAGCATCGAGGTCTTCACGCGGGGCGCAGCGACAAACACGTCAAACAAAAAGGGCGCTCCGGAGAGCGCCCTTTGCAGATTGAAGCAGTGCCTCGATCAGGTGTTCATCGACTCGAAGAACTCGGCATTGCTCTTGGTGCTGCGGAGCTTGTCGAGCAGGAAGTCGATCGCGTCCATGGTGCCCATCGGATTGAGGATGCGGCGGAGCACGTACATCTTCTTGAGGTTCTGCGGCTCGGTGATGAGCTCTTCCTTGCGGGTGCCGGAGCGGGCGATGTCGATCGCCGGGAAGGTCCGCTTGTCCGCGACCTTGCGGTCGAGGATGAGCTCGGAGTTGCCGGTGCCCTTGAACTCCTCGAAGATGACCTCGTCCATGCGGCTGCCGGTGTCGACCAGCGCGGTCGCGATGATCGTGAGCGAGCCGCCTTCCTCGATGTTGCGGGCGGCGCCGAAGAAGCGTTTCGGACGCTGCAGCGCGTTGGCGTCGACACCGCCGGTCAGCACCTTGCCGGAGGACGGCACGACGGTGTTGTAGGCGCGGCCAAGGCGGGTGATCGAGTCCAGGAGAATGACGACGTCGCGGCCGTGCTCGACGAGGCGCTTGGCCTTCTCGATCACCATCTCCGCGACCTGGACGTGACGGGCGGCCGGCTCGTCGAAGGTCGAGGACACGACCTCGCCCTTCACCGAGCGCTGCATGTCCGTGACTTCCTCGGGGCGCTCGTCGATCAGCAGCACAATCAGATAGCACTCGGGATGATTGGCGGTGATCGAGTGCGCGATGTTCTGCATCAGCACCGTCTTGCCGGTGCGCGGCGGCGCCACGATCAGCGCGCGCTGTCCCTTGCCGATCGGCGCGACGATGTCGATGACGCGTGGCGACAGATCCTTGCGGGTCGGATCCTCCAGCTCGAGCCGGAAGCGCTCGTCCGGAAACAGCGGCGTGAGATTGTCGAAATTGACCTTGTGCTTGGACTTCTCGGGATCCTCGAAGTTCAGCGTGTTGACCTTGAGCAGCGCGAAATAGCGTTCGCCTTCTTTCGGGCTGCGGATATGCCCTTCGATCGTGTCACCGGTGCGCAGGCCGAAGCGTCGGATCTGCGACGGCGAGACATAGATGTCGTCGGGACCGGGCAGGTAGTTCGCATCCGGCGAGCGCAGGAAGCCGAAGCCGTCGGAGAGCACCTCGACGACGCCCTCACCGATGATGTCGGTTTCCTGGATCGCGAGCTGCTTGAGGATGGCGAACATCAGCTCCTGCTTGCGCATCGTGCTGGCGTTCTCGACCCCGTTTTCCTCCGCGAAGGAGACGAGCTCGGCCGGCGTCTTTGACTTGAGGTCCTGTAGTTTGATTTCCCGCATTGGGGTGGTCCTGTGGAAGCGACTTGGGAGGGATGCGAGGTGGCTGTGGGAAGGCGGACGAAATGAGGTCCGCAGGTCTGAGCAAGGTTGGCGCCGATGAGGCACCAGACCTGATGCGGCGGCCGGTCAAGCCGGAACGCAACCACATCCGCCTGCGTGGGGTGGGATATCGATAATATAGAAAATCGCGCCGTCGTCTGCAAGGCATCTGCAGCGGAGCGGTATTCCGTGGGAAGCGGTCAGAACGGCTTGACGATGACGAGAATCACGATGCCGATCATCAGCACCGTTGGTACCTCATTGATATACCGGTAGAATTTCTGGCTGCGGGTGTTCTTGTCGGCGCCAAATTCCCTGACCCAGCGGGTGAACAGTCCGTGGACCCCGGACATGATCAGGACCAGCAGAAATTTCGCATGAAACCAACCGCTGGTATACCAGTGGCCGGCCCAGGCCAGATAGAGTCCGGCAAGCCACGTCACGGTGATCGCCGGATTGATGATCGCCTTGAGCAGGCGCCGTTCCATGACCTTGAACGTCTCGGATTGCTTCGAGCCGATCTCGGCGTCGCAATGATAGACGAACAGCCGCGGCAGATACAGCATGCCGGCCATCCACGCGATGACAGCGATGACGTGAAGGGCCTTGATCCACTCATACATCGGAAACGCGTGATCCTCTCGGCTGGCGATCAGCTTGCGTGTCGAGACATATCCGCTCGCTCAGTCCCCTCCAAACCAAATAATTTTTGAATCTTAAGGTTTGAGTCTAGGTAGCGGTGGATTGGACTCATGCAATGTCATCCGCAGTCTGCCCGCAGCTTGTTCACATCCCTCAACATGCGAGCTGCGCACGCCGGATCGCCCCAGAGTCTGATGTGATTCAGACGCTTGTCGAAATCCTTCGACAGCTTATCCAGAGACAAATGGGCCTCGTCCCGATATCATCGCGCTGCTGCCTGACGTTGTCCCGGACGGCGACCATGTGCAGAACAATCGGGGTTATACAAAGGGAGCGGTCCGAGGCGGCTTTTTGGCCCCATCCTTCACAGGGATTCACAGATCGTTAAGGATTTGATGCCCACCACCGGCAACTACTTTCACCTCCATCTGGTTTCCGATTCGACGGGCGAAACCCTGATCACGGTCGCGCGTGCGGTCGCCGCGCAATACACCAACGTGACCCCGGTCGAGCACGTGTACCCGCTGGTGCGGAGCCAGAAGCAGCTCGACCGCGTGCTCGACGAGATCGAGGAAGCGCCCGGCATCGTGCTGTTCACGCTGCTCGAGAAGGATCTGGTCAGCCGGCTCGAAGCCAAGTGCCAGCAGATCAACATCCCGAGCCTGTCGATCATCGGTCCGGTGATGCAGCTGTTCGAGGCCTATCTCGGCGCATCGACCGCCGGCCGCGTCGGTGCGCAGCACGTGCTCAATGCCGAATATTTCGCCCGCATCGATGCGCTGAACTACACGATGCTCCACGATGACGGGCAGATGGTCGACGGCCTCGAAGACGCCGAAGTGGTGCTGGTGGGCGTCAGCCGGACGTCGAAGACTCCGACATCGATCTATCTCGCCAACCGCGGCGTGCGCACAGCCAACGTGCCGCTGGTCCCGGGCATTCCAATCCCGCATCAGCTCGAGACATTGAAGAAGCCGCTGGTGGTCAGCCTGCATGCGACCCCGGAGCGGCTGATCCAGGTGCGGCAGAATCGCCTGCTCAGCATGGGTGCGGAATCCGGCAATGAGAACTATGTAGACAAGCAGTCGGTGACGGACGAGGTCGCCTATGCACGCAAGCTGAGTGCGAAGTTCAACTGGGTCATGCTCGACGTGACGCGGCGCTCGATCGAGGAGACGGCTGCCGCGATCCTAAAACTCTATACCGACCGGCAGCGGCAGCGGCTTCCGGACTAGTGAGCGGATCAATGTCCATCTGGTGCAGTGACGAGCCTCTGATTCTGGCATCGCAGAGCCGCGCGCGGCGAATGCTGCTCGCAAACGCAGGACTCGCGTGCGAGGCGCTTCCCGCCGATATCGACGAACGCGCGGTGCAGGCCGAAGCCGGCCTGGTCGCGCCCTACGAGATTGCGTTGCACCTTGCCAACGCGAAGGCCGCAGCGGTCTCGGCAAACAGGCCCAATTCATATGTGGTGGGCGCGGATCAGACGCTGGCATTGGGTGAGCGCATGTTCAACAAGCCGGCCGGCCGCCAGCATGCCATGCAGCAACTGTTGGCGCTGGGCGGACGCACCCATGCGCTGCACTCGGCCATCGCCGTGGTCCGCAATGGCGAGGTGCTGTTCTCGCACGTCGCCGTCGCCTGGATGACGATGCGGGCCCTCACCGAAACCGAGATCGCAGCCTATCTCGATGCCGCCGGCGAAACCGTCACATCCAGCGTCGGCGCCTACCAGCTGGAAGGGCTCGGCGTGCACCTGTTCGACCGCATCGACGGCGATCACTTCACCATCCTCGGCCTGCCGCTGCTGCCGCTGCTCGCCTATTTTCGCGAAGCGAAGCTGCTCAGGATCTGAGACCGACCGCAGCAGCGCATAGGGGGATTGACCGCGGATGAGAGTGCTGGGTCTGACCGGCTCGATGGGCATGGGCAAGTCGACGACCGCAAAGCTGTTCGCCGAAGCCGGCGTCCCGGTCTATGACGCCGACGCGACCGTTCATAAGGTCTATGAGGGCGAAGCCGCGCCGGCGATCGAAGCCGAATTTCCCGGGACCACGGTGGACGGCAAGGTGGATCGGGCCAGGCTCTCCGCCAAGGTCGTCGGCGATCCCGACGCGATCCGCAGGCTCGAAGCGATCGTGCACCCGATGCTGCGCTCCTATCATCAGAAGTTTCTCGACGACGCCGAGCAGTCCGGCGTGCCCGTTGCCGTCGTCGATGTCCCCTTGCTGTTCGAGACCGGCAGCGACAAGCGCGTCGATGCCGTGGTGGTGGTATCGACCGCGCCCGAGATCCAGCGTCAGCGCATTCTGGCGCGCGGCACGATGACGGAAGAAGCGCTCGATGCGCTGCTCGCACGGCAGATGCCGGATGCCGAGAAGCGCAAGCGCGCCGATTTCGTCGTGGATACCTCGCACGGGCTCGATCCGGTGCGGGCACGCATCCGCGACATCCTGGCGGAGGTCGTTAGAATGCCACAGCGCCGGGGCTGATTCGCGAACGCCGGCCGCGCGGAATCCGACGGATCAAATCAGATGCGTGAGATCGTTCTCGACACCGAAACCACCGGCCTCGACGCCTTGCGCGGCGACCGCTTGGTCGAGATCGGCTGCGTCGAGATCATCAACCGCATGCCCACCGGCCAAGTCTACCACCGCTACATCAATCCCGAACGTGACATGCCGGCGGAAGCGTTCGCGGTTCACGGACTGTCGAGCGAGTTCCTCGCGGACAAGCCGCTGTTTCACGAGATCGTGGAGGAGTTCCTGGAATTCATCGGCGATGCCCCGCTGGTGATCCACAACGCCTCGTTCGACATCGGCTTCATCAATGCCGAGCTCGACCGGGTCAAGCGCGCGGCCATTCCGAGGGACCGTCTGGTCGACACGCTGCTGCTGGCACGTCGCAAGCATCCCGGCGTGTCGAACCGCCTCGACGACCTGTGCTCACGCTATGCGATCGACAACTCACGCCGCACCAAGCACGGCGCGTTGCTCGACGCCGAGCTGCTGGCGGAGGTCTATGTCGATCTGGTCGGGGCGCGGCAGTCGCAGCTGATCCTGACCCAGGACAGCCAGGAGATCCGCATCGGATCTGCCGGCGAGACGCCGCGCCGTCAGCGCGAGCAGCCGCTGTTGCCGCGGGTCACGGATGCGGAGCGAGAGGCGCATCGCGCCTTCATCGCCACGCTCGGCGACAAGCCGATCTGGACGGAGTTTCTCGCCGGCACGTGATCCGCCTGATCGGCAGCGGATCACGCCCGGCAAACATCAATCGTAAGCAGAACCGGATCAGCTCGACAGCACCTGGCCGCCCTGGGCCGCCGCCTGGCGCTCCATGTTCTGGCGGTACAGGCCGACGAAATCGACCGGGTCCAGCATCAGCGGCGGGAAGCCGCCGTCGCGCACCGAATTGGCGACGATCTCGCGGGCGAACGGGAACAGCAGGCGCGGGCATTCGATCAGCAGCATCGGCGACAGGTTCTCGCGCGGAATGTTGACCAGCCGGAACACGCCGCCATAGACCAACTCGAAGCTGAACATCACCTGGCTGCCGCTCTCGGCCTTGCCCTCGATCGTCAGCGTCACCTCGTATTCGGTGTCATTCAGAGCATTGGCGCCGACATTGATCTGGATGTTGATCTGCGGCGGCTGGCCCTGCGGCGCCAGGGACTGCGGAGCGTTCGGATTCTCGAACGAGAGATCCTTGATGTATTGCGCCAGCACGTTCAGTTGAGGAGGAGGAGCCGCCTCGGGAGTGGCGCCGTTACCGTTGGTCATCGCAGTGTTCTCCAGGCAAAAAGGGCGGGTCGTTGCGGCGCGTGGCTACCATAGGGCCGGCTTGTTCCACAAGGACGAGGCACGGACGCCGCAAAAGGCCGAGGCAGAGGGTTGATCCGGCCGGCATGCCTCTATTTGTCGCATCGGCCCGGGGGCGGAACCAGCGACCGTCTACTCTGTTCCAATCCAAGGTCGATCGGATTTCCCCTTGAGAGGGAAAAGGGTTAGGATCACCGGGCCACAATGTGCCATTGGCCGGGCCCAATTCGATGACTACATCCGGGTCGACCGAGGGATTCACGGGTCTTTACCCGGATCCTGTAGAACGGGTGCCCGGTGGCCGGGCTCCGCGTTCGGCTCGACAAGTCAGAAAGCGAACACGAAGTGGACATTTATACCATCATCTTCCTGGCGCTGGCGGTCTTCATCTTCATCCGCCTGCGCGCCGTGCTCGGGCAGCGCACCGGGAGCGAGCGGACGCCGTTCGATCATGCCGCCCGAAACGCGGTCCAGGGCGCGCCGGACAACCACGTCATGCCGGTTCCCAACAAGCCCATCGATCCCTCGGCTGCGGTCCCCGGCGGCGAGATGCCGGCGCCGGGCGATCGCTGGCGCGGCCTGGCCGAGCCGGGCACACCGCTCGCCCGTGGCCTCGACGCGATCGTCGCCGACGACTCGTCGTTCGATCCGCGCCATTTCCTGACCGGCGCGCGCAGTGCCTACGAGATGATCGTGCTGGCGTTCGCCAATGGCGATCGCCGCGCATTGCGCGACCTGTTGTCGTCCGAGGTCTATGAGAGTTTCGACGCCGTCATCAAGGAGCGTGAGAAGCAGGAGCAGAAGACCGAAACCCGCTTCGTCTCCATCGATACCGCCGAACTGGTCGGTGCCGAGCTGCGCGACCGCACCGCGCAGGTGACGGTGCGCTTCGTCTCGCAAATGATCTCGGTGACACGCGACAAGGGGGGCAACATCGTCGACGGCAATCCGGACAAGGTGGCCGACATCACCGACATCTGGACTTTCGCCCGCGATACCGGCTCGCGCGATCCCAATTGGAAGCTGGTCGGCACCGGCAGCCATTGATGGAATAGGTTGCCGCCGCCGGCGTTACATCGGGAGATCGCCCGCTCTCGATGTCGCCCCAGTTCTGCAAGGAGGACGACGAGGTCCATCCTCGGCTTTTTGACCCGGATCTTTTCAGCATCCCGTTTTCTCTGAATTTCGCGTTGAGTGGTACTTTGATGGTGCAAGCATGGTTCGCGAAATTTGGAAGCGGGGTTTCACCGCTCATCGCCTGAAATACTGGACGCCGGCGCTCGCCCTGAGCGTCGCCGCCGTGGCGCTCGCCCCTTATGCGGCCGAGGCGGTGCGCTCGCGCCACCGGGCGGCGACGCCCCCGGTGCGCCACCTGCCCTACCCGCAACTCGACTGGCCGCTCGAGATCAGCAACAGCCAGTACCTGCCATTGGCCTGGAACGACGTGCCCGGCTGGAACGACGACGACCAGCTTGCGGCCTATCGGACGTTCCGCGCCAGCTGCAAGCCGATCGCCGCAAAGACGGATGCAGCGCCGGATGCCAAGGCGGATGGCAAGCCGCTGGGCGATTCCCTGCGCGATCCCTGTCGCGACGCTCGGGCCACCGATCTCGCCGACAATGCTGCGGCAAGGGCCTTTTTCGAACGGCACTTCGAGCCGCTGAAGATCTCCAAGCTCGGCGATGCCGATGGCTTCGTCACCGGCTACTACGAACCCGTCATCGAGGGCTCGCGGACCCAGAACGAGGTCTACAACGTTCCGGTCTATCGTCGCCCCTCCAATCTGTTCGTCCGTGGCTTCAAGCAGGACGCGACGAGTCTGCCCAACAAGGGTCCCGTCTATCGGAAGATCGGACGGCGCAAGCTGGTCCCCTATTACGACCGCGCGGAGATCGAGGACGGCGCCATCGAGGGCCGTGGCCTGGAGATCGCGTGGCTCAGGAATCAGACCGACCTGCTGTTTGCCCAGATCCAGGGATCGGCGCGCATCAGTCTCGACGACGGCTCGACCATCCGCATCAACTACGATGCCTATAATGGCCTTCCCTACACACCGGTCGGCCGCATCCTGATCGAACGCGGCATCATTCCGCGCGAGCAGATGTCGATGCAGCGTATCCGCGACTGGATGGAGCAGAATCCGGAAGGTGCCAACGACCTGCGGCGGATGAACCGCTCCTACATCTTCTTCCGCGAGGTGCAGCTGTCGGAGAAGGATGAGGCGGTCGGCGCGCAGGGCATCCCGCTGACGCCCGGCCGTTCGATCGCCGTCGACAAGTCGCTGCACGTCTATGGCACGCCGTTTTTCATCACCGGCGAGCTGCCGATCGAATCCGAGAAGTCGAAGAGCCCGTTTCACCGGCTGATGATTGCGCAGGATACAGGCTCGGCGATCGTCGGACCTGCGCGCGCCGATCTCTATTTCGGCGCCGGCCAGGACGCCGGCAAGGTTTCCGGCCGTCTCAAGCACAGCATCCAGTTCGTGATGCTGGTGCCGAAGAGCCTCGATCCGGTCGCGCGTGGCCGCAAGATGCCGCTGCCGGATGCACGCCCGTCGGAGAAGATCGCAAAACTGTTTCCGCAGGTGCTGCCGAAGGAGGCCGCCAAAGCCGCCGCCTCCCCGGTCAACGATGCGAAGGCCCCTGCTTCCGCCGCGAGCGCAATCCCGGCGACCACGGTGGCGCAGAACGTTGTGGCGCCGCAGCCCGTGCCCCTGCCCGAGGCCCGCCCCCGTATCGAAAGTGATCGCAATATCCGCCGATTGCGTTATGGCAGGCGCCATCGCAACCGCCGATGACAAGCCGTCTCCATGTCTGAAGATCCCGAGCCGCCGCGCGGCCGTCGCAAGCGTGGCCTCTCCGAGGACGAGCGTACGCTGTGGGAGACGGTGGCGCGCCAGGTCAAGCCGCTGCGCAAGACGCACCGTCCAGTGCGGCCGCATCCGCCGATGGTGACGGCCGAGCCGCAGCCGGACAAGCCGATGATGACACCGCGGCCGGTCGCGCCGGTGGTCGTGCCCAAGCCGGCCCGGCCGGCGATCCCGCCGCTGGTCTCGCTCGGCCGCAAGGAGCGGTCCAAGCTGTCGCGCGGCCGCAGCGAGATCGATGCGCGGCTCGATCTGCACGGCATGACCCAGAGCCGGGCGCATCAGGCGCTGCATCATTTCCTGCATCGCGCCCAGCATGACGGTCTCACCTTCGTGCTGGTCATCACCGGCAAGGGCACCATCGGGGCGGATCCCGAACGCGGCGTGCTCCGGCGGCAGGTGCCGCATTGGCTCAGCCTGCCGGAATTCCGCTCGCTCATCGTCGGCTTCGAGGAGGCTCATGTCGGCCATGGCGGCGCCGGCGCGCTCTATGTCCGGATCAGGCGCGCCCGCGGCTGAGCGTCAGAACGGGCGGATGATCCCGATCCGCGGTACGGCGGTGACGATCCATCCCAGGATCGTCGTCATGCGGTCGTCGGCGTCGATCGGAGTGATCGGCTTGGTCGCAGGAAGCGTCTTCACCGCGTGCAGCATCAGTACCATGCAGACCACCCAGCTCGAGATCCAGCGCGAATAGTCGAACACCATGGCGAACATGACGAGGTAAGCGCAGCTGATCGCGATCAGAGCGGCGATGACGATCTGGCGATGGCGCTTGTCAGCCAAGGCGCCGATGAGATCCTTGAGATTCCGCCACAGCGGCGCGTGCAGCCACGGCAGCAGCGCATAGATGGGCAGGCCCAGCAGGTTCGACGGCAGCCGCGCCCAGGTGTCCTGCACCTCCTTGGCGAGCGGCTGATACCAGACATAGGCGAACTGCAAGAGCTCGGTGCGCGACGGATCGACCATGCGCGAGCGCAAGTAGGACACGAAGTCGGCCTCGGGCAGCGGCATGGTGCCGAGGAATTGCGCCGCGAGGAACAGCGCGCCGAGGCCGAGCAGCGCGCTGGCGCCGACTGCAATATCTAGGCGAGTGCGGGGACGCGTCAGGTAGTAGCGCAGCACGACGATCGCGGTGATGGTCGGCACGTACATCAGCAGATGGATGTGATGAATCAGCACGAGCAGGGCCGAAATCAATGCCGCAAGCAGCACGTAGGCCAGCGTGCGCGCCGGCACCAGCAGCAGGACGATCGCGCCGAGACAGCCATAGATGTCGAAATGGCCGAGCGTGAACAGGAAGTTCTTGAACACGAACGGTGAGCAAGCGGTGAAGATGAACAGCGGCAGCTGCGCGCGATCGAAGCCGAACGTGCGGCGGAAGAGCTGCGCGAACAGCGCGAAGGTGATGAGCCAGACGCAACCGGCCAGCGCGAACACCAGCCAGACCGGCACCTTCGCGGCGAACAGGCCGACCATGGCACCGATCAGCGCGCGCTTGATGAAGCCGAAGTGATAGTCGACCAGCAGATGGATGTACGGAATGTAGGGCGGCAGCGTGAGCTTGTGCAGGAAGACGCCGAGCATCACGGCGGCGTTGACGGCGAGCATCAGGCGCCAGTGTTTGCTGGAGGCGGCGGTCATGCGGCGTCCGAGCGGTGATAGATGGAGACGAGGTCGTCGCCCCGTCCACCACTGTCGCCCCGGCCTTGAGCCGGGACCCATAGCCGCCGCCGTTCGTGGTGAGGCAAGGCTGGAGCCGCCATCGTGAGTCACAATCAGCTTTGGTGGTTATGGGTCCCCGCGTTCGCGGGGACGACAGCGGATTTTGACGCCGCGCCGGAGCGAAGAAGCTCAGCGCTTGCTAGGCGCAGCCGACTACAAAATGAACCGGCTGAGATCCGCGTTCTTGGCGAGGTCGCCGATGTGTTGCTGCACATACGCAGCGTCGACGCGCATGGTTTCGCCGTTACGATCGGACGCCGTGAAGGAGATCTCGTCGAGCACGCGCTCCATCACCGTCTGCAGCCGGCGCGCGCCGATGTTCTCGACCGTCGAATTCACCGCGACCGCGATGTCGGCGAGCGCGTCGATCGCATCGTCGGTGATGTCGAGCGTCACGCCCTCGGTCTGCATCAGCGCGACATATTGCTTGATCAGCGATGCCTCCGGCTCGGTCAGGATGCGCCGCATGTCGTCGCGCGTCAGCGCCTGCAGCTCGACCCGGATCGGCAATCGTCCCTGCAGCTCCGGCAAGAGGTCCGAGGGCTTGGCGATGTGGAACGCGCCGGAGGCAATGAACAGGACGTGGTCGGTCTTGACCGCGCCATGCTTGGTCGAGACCGTCGTGCCCTCGATCAGCGGCAGCAGGTCACGCTGCACGCCCTCGCGCGAGACGTCGCCGCCGGCGCGGTTCTCGCGCACGCAGATCTTGTCGATCTCGTCGAGAAACACGATGCCGTTGTTCTCGACCACGCTGATTGCTTCCTGCACCAGCTGCTCGCTGTCGAGCAGCTTGTCGGATTCTTCCGCGATCAGGATGTCGTGCGAGGCCTCGACCGTCACGCGCCGCGTCTTAGTGCGGCCGCCGAGCTTGCCGAAGATGTCGCCGATCGAGATCGCGCCCATCTGGGCTCCCGGCATGCCGGGGATCTCGAACATCGGCAAGCCGCCGCCGGAGGACTGCGTCTCGATCTCGATCTCCTTGTCGTTGAGCTCGCCGGCGCGCAGCTTGCGGCGGAACGAGTCGCGCGTCGCAGCACTCGCATTGGCGCCGACCAGCGCGTCGAGGACGCGCTCCTCGGCGGCGAGCTGCGCGCGGGCGGCGACGTCCTTGCGCTTGCGCTCCCGGACCTGGGCGATCGCGACCTCGACGAGGTCGCGGATGATCTGCTCGACGTCGCGGCCGACATAGCCGACCTCGGTGAACTTGGTCGCCTCGACCTTGAGGAACGGTGCGCCCGCAAGCTTGGCCAGCCGCCGCGCGATCTCGGTCTTGCCGACGCCGGTCGGCCCGATCATCAGGATGTTCTTCGGCAGCACCTCTTCGCGCAGGCCTGCATCGAGCTGCAGCCGGCGCCAGCGGTTGCGCAAGGCAATGGACACCGCCCGCTTGGCGTCGGCCTGGCCGACGATGTAGCGGTCGAGTTCGGAGACGATTTCGCGGGGTGAAAAGTCGGTCATGGGGCTCTAGCTAGGTTTGGATCGCAATCAGGGCAAGTCGCCGGGCTGGCTCACCATCAGCAGCGCAGAGCCCTCCGGCGTTTCGACGAGCCGATCGCGTCTGAATCCGGCCTTCTCGTAGGCGCGCACGGCACGGGCGTTCGCCGGATCTGGATCGGTCACCACGCGTGGCGCGGCCGATCGCAGCAGGTCTTCGACGAACTGCCGAATGAAACGCGCCCCATGGCCGCGCCCGATCATGTCGGGCTCGCCGATGAACTGATCGATGCCACGCGTGGCGGGCGGTTGAGGCCCGAATCCATGATCCCATGCTGAGAGCGCATAGCACTGGAGATATGCGAACGGCCGGCCATCGATCGCGACGATAAATTGGTCCATGTCAGGATGAGCGAGATCGCCGCTCACCAGCGCATATTGCTCGTCGGGCTCTCCCCACCACCGCATCACGTCCGGCGTGCCAAGCCAACGGCGTATCAAGGGCAGGTCGGCGGCAGCCATTGCGCGGATGGCGTAATCCTGAGCCATTAATCCCGCACCATGGCTGAGCCGCCCTGCAAGGTCTCGATGGTGATGTTGCGGTTGGTGTAGACGCAGATGTCGGCGGCGATGTCGAGCGAGCGCCGCACGATGCTCTCGGCGTCTTTGTCGGTGTCGAGCAGGGCCCGCGCCGCGGCCAACGCGTAATTGCCGCCTGAGCCGATCGCCATCACGCCGGCCTCAGGTTCCAGCACATCGCCGGTGCCGGTCAGGACCAGCGAGACGTCCTTGTCGGCGACGATCATCATGGCTTCGAGCCGCCGCAGATAGCGGTCGGTGCGCCAGTCCTTGGCGAGCTCGACAGCGGCCCGGGTCAACTGCCCCGGATATTGCTCCAGCTTGCTCTCCAGCCGCTCGAACAGGGTGAAGGCGTCGGCGGTGGCGCCGGCGAAGCCGCCGATGACGTCGCCCTTGCCGAGCCTGCGCACCTTGCGGGCGTTGGACTTGATCACGGTCTGGCCGATCGAGACCTGGCCGTCGCCGCCGATCACCACCCTGCCCCCCTTGCGGACGGTCAGGATCGTGGTGCCGTGCCAGACGGTGGGCTCGTTCGCGGATGCGTGCATGGGGGGTCCCTGGTTGATCCTCTGATTTAGGCGTTCAGGCGTCGGGATACAATTACCGGGTCCCTGCCCTGCCCTGGCGGGCCTTGAAATCCGCTCACCATGGCCCGAGATCAAGGCCGAGGGGCGTCATCCCGCAGTAGCTAAGGTGACATCCGCCTGATAAAAGGGCCGCGTTTTCAAGGGAAAGCTGACCCCATGCGTAGCGCGACCATCAAGCGCAAGACCAAAGAGACCGAGATCGAGGTGTCCGTGAACCTCGACGGCACCGGCGTCGTGAACATCGCGACCGGGATCGGCTTCTTCGATCACATGCTGGATCTGCTGGCCCGGCATTCCCGCATCGACATGACCGTCAAGGCGGTCGGCGACCTCCATATCGATTTCCACCACACCACCGAGGATGTCGGCATCGCCCTCGGCCAGGCCGTGCGTCAGGCGCTCGGCGACATGGCCGGCATCACCCGTTACGCCTCGATCCACATGCCGATGGACGAGACCCTGACGCGCGTCGTGATCGACGTATCGGGCCGGCCGATGCTGGTATTCCGCACGACCTTTGCGCGCGACAAGATCGGCGAGTTCGACACCGAGCTGGTGCGCGAGTGGTTCAACGCCTTTGCCATGAACGCCGGCATCACCCTGCATGTCGAGACGCTGTACGGCGAGAACGCCCATCATATCGCCGAATCCTGCTTTAAGGGTCTGGCGCGGGCCCTCCGCGCAGCCCTTGCGATCGATCCTCGCAATCAGGGCGAAGTGCCATCCACCAAGGGTCAGCTCGGCGGCTGACCTCCCTCCTCCCAAGGGATTATCGACATGCCCGTCTATACGGTTCACGCTCCCCTGGCCGCCGGGGTCGATCTGCGTTCGACCGATCGCTTTGTCTTCATCCGCGACGGCTTCCATTTCTGGGCCGCCGTGCTCGGCGCCGTCTGGCTGGCCTGGCATCGTCTCTGGCTTGCGATGCTCGTCTGGGCCGTGCTGATGATCGCGCTCGACGTCGTCCTGGCGCGCGTCGGCGTCAGCGGCGGCGCGATTGCCGGCATCGATCTGTTGCTTGCGATCCTGCTCGGGCTCGAAGCCTCGAGCCTGAAGCGCTGGAGCTACTCGCGCGGCAATTGGCGCCAGATCGACGTCGTCGTCGCCGACGATCTCGATGCCGCCGAGCGCCGCTTCTTCGAGCGCTGGGCCGCCCGGCGCAGCACGCTCGGCTACGACAATCACACCGTCGATCGCGGCGCGGCGCCGCCGACACGCGACAATGGCAATGGGCAGCACCCGCCGCCGCTGCCGCATGCCAGCATCATTGGCTTGTTTCCCGAACCCGGAGGTGGACGATGAGTGTTGCGATCATCGATTACGGCTCTGGCAATCTGCATTCCGCCGCCAAGGCGTTCGAGCGCGCTGCGCGCGGCATGGCGGATCCGCAGAAGGTCGTCGTGACACGCGATCCCGATACGGTCTATCGCGCCGATCGCATCGTGTTGCCCGGCGTCGGCGCCTTCGCCGACTGCCGCCGCGGGCTCGACTCCGTCGACGGCATGCTGGAGGCGATGACCGAAGCCGTACGCCACAAGGCGCGGCCGTTCTTCGGCATCTGCGTCGGCATGCAATTGATGGCAACGCGCGGCAAGGAGCACGTCACCACCGACGGCTTCGACTGGATCTCCGGCGACGTTGAGAAGATCACGCCTCGCGACGAGAGCCTGAAGATCCCGCATATGGGCTGGAACACGCTCGATGCGCTGCAAGAGCATCCGGTGCTGGAGCGGCTGCCGCTCGGACCGAAGGGCCTGCACGCCTATTTCGTGCACTCCTATCACTTGAATGCCGTCGACGAGAGCGACGTTCTGGCACGCGCCGATTACGGCGGACCGGTCACCGCGATCGTCGGCAAGGACACCGCGATCGGCACCCAATTCCATCCCGAGAAGAGCCAGCGTTTCGGTCTCGCCCTCATTTCCAACTTCCTGAAGTGGAAGCCGTGAGCGCAGCGCGCCTGTCCGTCCAAGAGGCGGGCAGGGCGCTTGCCTGAAAGACAGCTCAGATGATTTTGTTTCCTGCCATCGATCTGAAGAACGGCCAGTGCGTGCGCCTGGAGCAGGGCGACATGGCGCGCGCCACCGTGTTCAACCTCGATCCCGCCGCGCAGGCCAAGAGCTTCGCCGACCAGGGGTTCGACTATCTCCACGTCGTGGATCTCGACGGCGCCTTCGCCGGCAAGCCGATGAATGCGCACGCCGTGGAAGCGATGTTGAAAGTCGTCAAGATGCCGGTGCAGCTCGGCGGCGGCATCCGCGATCTCAAGACGGTGGAGGCTTGGCTCAGCAAAGGCATCACCCGTGTCATCATCGGCACCGCGGCGGTGCGCGATCCCGAGCTGGTGAAGACCGCAGCCAAGGCCTTCCCCGGCCGCGTCGCCGTCGGGCTCGATGCGCGCGACGGCAAGGTCGCCGTCGAGGGCTGGGCCGAGACATCCGAAGTGACGGCGCTCGACATCGCCAAGCGATTCGAGGACGCCGGCGTCGCCGCGATCATCTTCACCGACATCGCGCGCGACGGCCTGCTCAAGGGCCTCAACCTCGACGCCACGATCGCGCTCGGCGACGCCATCTCGATTCCCGTGATTGCCTCCGGCGGCCTGGCCTCGATCGAGGACGTCAAGGCGATGCTGACACCGCGGGCGAAAAAGCTCGAAGGCGCCATCGCTGGCCGCGCGCTCTATGACGGCCGCCTCGATCCCGCGGAAGCACTGGCGCTGATCCGCGCGGCGCGTGCGTAGGAGGAAACAGGATGTTCAAGGTCCGTGTCATTCCCTGCCTCGACGTCAAGGACGGACGAGTCGTCAAGGGCGTCAACTTCGTCAATCTGCGCGATGCCGGCGATCCGGTCGAAGCCGCGATCGCCTATGACGCGGCCGGCGCCGACGAGCTGTGCTTCCTCGACATCACCGCCACCCATGAGAACCGCGGCATCATGCTGGACGTCGTCCGGCGCACGGCGGAGGCCTGCTTCATGCCGGTCACGGTCGGCGGCGGCGTGCGCACCATCGACGACATCAAGACCCTGCTGCGTTCCGGCGCCGACAAGGTTTCGATCAATTCGGCCGCGGTGAGCAGGCGCGAATTCGTCAAGGAGGCGGCCGAGAAGTTCGGCGAGCAGTGCATCGTGGTGGCGATCGACGCCAAGTCCGTGTCGCGGCCGGGCGGCGGCAGCCGCTGGGAGATCTTCACCCATGGCGGCCGCAAATCGACCGGCATCGATGCCCTGGAATACGCCCAGGAGGTGGTCGCGCTCGGTGCCGGCGAGATCCTGCTGACCTCGATGGACCGCGACGGCACCCGCCAGGGCTTCGACCTGCCGCTGACCCGGGCGGTCGCCGACAGCGTCCCGGTGCCGGTGATCGCCTCCGGCGGTGTCGGTAATCTCGATCATCTGGTGGACGGCATCCGTGAGGGCCACGCGACCGCGGTGCTGGCGGCGTCGATCTTCCATTTCGGGGAATTTACCATCCGGCAGGCCAAGGAGCACATGGTGCGCCAGGGGCTGCCGATGCGGCTCGATCCCTGACGACATTGCGTCGCAAAAATGTTAGATGAACGCTGGTCCGGCCGCCGTGGTCGGGCAGGCGTTCCGAGTACCGGCTGATGTCCCGCTTCACGCTTCACGACCTGGCTGCCATCATCGACGCGCGCGCCGCGGCGGGCGGCGAGGCGTCCTATACGCGCAAGCTGCTCGACAAGGGTCCGCCGCAATGCGCCAAGAAGATGGGCGAGGAGGCGGTCGAGACGGTCATCGCCGCACTTGGCACCGACCGTGAGCATCTGATCTCCGAAAGCGCCGACCTGCTGTTTCATCTGTTGGTGTTGTTGAAGTCGCGCGACGTCCGGCTCGAGGAGGTCGAGGCGGCGCTCGGCAAGCGGACCGGCCAATCGGGGCTGGAAGAAAAGGCGTCGCGCAAGACGGAGTAGGGCGCGACGGCGGGGGAAACGAAGGGCAGCGTCATGGACATGCGCACCACCGAACAACAATATAATCCGTACCGCGTCTTCACCCGCGAACAATGGGCCGAGCTGCGCAACGACACGCCGATGACCTTGGAGCCCGGCGAGTTCTCCAAGCTGCGGTCGATGCACGATCGTCTCGACCTTCAGGAGGTCGAGGACATCTACCTCCCGCTGTCGCGATTGCTGTCGATGTATGTCGATGCGGCGCAGCGGCTGTACTACGCGCAGCGCCAGTTTCTCGGCATCCGCGACCGCAAGATGCCCTACATCATCGGCGTCGCCGGCTCGGTGGCGGTCGGCAAGTCGACCACTGCGCGCGTGCTGCAGGCGTTGCTGACCCGCTGGTCGCCGCGGCCCAAGGTCGATCTCATCACCACCGACGGCTTCCTGTATCCGAACGCGGTGCTGGAGCGGCAGGGCCTGATGCAGAAGAAGGGCTTTCCGGAAAGCTATGACCTGCCGCGGCTGCTCGGTTTTCTCTCCGACATCAAGGCCGGCCGCCATCCAGTGCGCGCACCGGTGTATTCCCATCTGAGTTACGACATCGTCCCCAATCAGTGGGCCGAGATCGACCAGCCGGACATCCTGATCGTCGAAGGCGTCAACGTGCTGCAGACCGGACCGCTGCCGCGCGATGGCCAGGCAGTACCGGTCGTCTCCGACTTCTTCGACTTCTCGGTCTACATCGACGCCGACGAGGCGATCCTGCGCAAATGGTACGTCAAGCGCTTCCTGTCGCTGCGCGACACGGCGTTCCATGATCCGCGGTCCTACTTCAACCGCTACGCGCTGCTGTCGGACGAGGAGGCCATCGCCACCGCGATCGCGATCTGGGAGCGCACCAACCTGGCCAATCTCGAGGACAACATCCTCCCGACACGGCCGCGTGCGACCTTGATCCTGAAGAAGGGCGCGGATCACGAGATCGAGACGGTGGCGCTGCGGCGGTTGTGAGCGGGGGCCCGCGAGCGCGGCGCCGAGCTGATCCGCTCCAACTGATGACCTACGCTGGCACCTGTCGCGCCGCCGCCAGATTCGCCAGCGCCTCGTCGAGCTTGTCGCGATCGATCGGCTTGACCAGGAACCCATCCATGCCCGCCTCGAAGCAGGCGTAACGATCCTCGACCAGGGCATTGGCCGTGAGCGCCAGGATCGGGGTGCGCCCGCCGGGCTCGCTGGCCTCGATGGCGCGAATGCGCCTGGCGGCGGCAATGCCGTCGAGCTTCGGCATCTGCACGTCCATCAGGATCAGATCATAGGGCGCGCCGGCCGAGCGCGCCGCGAGCCAGGAGTCCAGCGCGGCTTCGCCATGCACGGCGATGTCGGCGTGGTGGCCGAGCTTGCTCAGCAGCGAGCGCATCAGCAGGGCGTTGATGTCGTTGTCCTCGGCGACCAGGATGGACAGTCCCGTGCCGGCCTGGGCCGCGATCGGCGGCGCGATGGTCGGGATCGGATCGTCGGCCATGACCGTGCCGTCGGTGTCGAAGCTCACGCGCGCGGCGAGCGAGGCGGCCCGCAGCGGCTTCACGAGATAGCCGTTGAATGGCGCCCCTGGCGCCAGCTCGTGGCGGCTCGCCGGTGTCACCAGCACGATCAGCCGCGTCGTATGATGTCGCGCGACCCCGCCCACACGCAGCGATTCATCGCCGCCGATGCTGTCGTCGACCAGCACGGCGTGCCAGGCGCGTTCGGGCAGCAGGGCCTCCGCCACCTCGGCCTCGGCGACCAGGCAGGTCTGCGCGCCCCAGTTCTGCAAGCGCCGCTCGATCAGCTCGGCCTGCAGCCCGGCCGGCGCCACCAGCATGATCGACCGTCCTGCGAGATCGGGGCCGCGGAAGCTGTTCTGCTCGCCGCGCTCCAGCGCCGGCGGCAGCGGCACCGACACCTCGAAGGTCGAGCCGGCGCCGAGCGCGCTCTGCAGCGCGATGCGGCCGCCCATCCGCTTGACGATCCGGTCCGAGATCGCAAGGCCAAGCCCGGTGCCGCCGAAGCTGCGCGCCACGCTGTCGTCGGCCTGCTCGAATTCGCGGAAGATGCGCTCCTGCGCGTCGGCTGCGATGCCGATGCCGGTGTCGCACACCTGGAAGCTGATCTCGTTCGGCCAGATGCCGGGCTCGGCGATCAGGGCGACGCCGCCCGTCGCGGTGAACTTGATGGCGTTGCCGGCGAGGTTGAGCAGCACCTGGCGCAGCCGCGCGGCGTCGCCCGTCACCCAGGTCGGCAGCCGCTCGTCGAGATAGGCCGCGATCTCCAGTTGCTTGGCCTGCGCCCGTGGCGCCAGCAGCTCGGTGATCTCCTCGATCAGCGCCGCCAGCGAGAACGGCTGCGCCTCGAGCGCCAGCTTGCCGGCTTCGATCTTGGAATAGTCGAGCAGCTCGTCGATCAGCGACATCAAGGCCTCACCCGAGGTGCGGACCGCCTTGGCGTAGGTCGTCTGCTCCGGCGTCAGCTGCGTCTCGAGCAAGAGTCCGCTCATGCCGAGGATGCCGTTCAGCGGCGTGCGGATCTCATGGCTCGCCATCGCCAGGAACCGCGACTTGGCGCGGTTCGCCGCGTTGGCCTGATCGCGCGCGTCCGCCAGCGCCCGCTCGGTCTCGGTGCGGTCGGTGACGTCGCGGCCGACACATTGCAGCACGGCGGGCTGGCCGGCGTCGGAACGCACCAGCGCCTCGCGCCACGCGATCCAGCGCGGCCCGATCGCGCTCTCGATACGCTGGTCGTGGACGCGCGTGCCGTTCGGCTCCAGCGCACTGTCGCCCTGCTCGATCAGCTCGAAGGTGAACGCGCTGCCGAGCAGGTTGTCGCGATCGAGCCCCGCCATCCGGCAATAGGCGTCGTTGACGAAGATGATGCTGCCGTCGCGCGCGCGCATGACGATGAGATCGCCCTGCTGCTCGAACAGATTGCGGGCGCGCTGCTCGGCTTCCTGCAGCTCCCAGTTCCGGTCGGCCAGCACCTCGTTGTGGAGCGCAATCTTGTGCATCTTCCTGGCGACGAAGCGCAGCCGCATGCTGAGCGTGGCCAGGCCGACGCAGGCGAGCGCGAACAGGAAGCTGGCGCCGATCGCGAACGTGTGCGGGTTATAGCCGGAGTTCTCGGAGATGCTGGCCTTGATGAAGCCGTACGCGCCGCCGAAGCCGGCGGAGAAGATCATCAGCGAGCGCAGGATGGCGAAGATGGTGCGGTGACGGCGCATGAACCGGCGCAGGCGCAGCCTGACGTGAAAAATCCGTCCCATCTCGATCACCCCCGACGATTTCGATCCCAATGTCATGGCCGGCCCGCACCATGCGGCGTCGGTATTGCTGAGACTTTGAAAGGTCATGCACGCGCGATGAAGCCGTGCTGAGATGGTGAACCGGGCGTTAGCCCGACTCACAGAACCGGATCGGCGGGCGGTGAGTCGTGGCCGCGGGCCGAGACGATGAGCGCGGCGGCGTGAGCATCTGCTGCACTGTCCTTGGCGAGATGGATCCGGAGCGCGCCAGGATGCGGATCGGCGGCGATCGCGACGACCGCGGTCGCGGCAGTCATGCCGCAGCCACGATCCTCCTTGGCGAGCACATCGTCGACCACGACGACATCAGCCGTCTCCGGACTGTCGGCCAGCGCCACGCGAACGGTGGCGAGCGCCGGGTCATCGGTGAAGTCGACATGGAGATCGGCGGTAAACGGCGCCGAGCCGAGCGAGATGCTGTCGGCACCGACGGCAATGCAGGGCTGCGGGGAGGGCGCCAATTCGAGTCTGGCGATGACCGCGGCCGCGATCAGCGGCACGGCCGAGACAAGGACCTTGAAACGCAACATGATACGCACCGACGCGGCAGGCCTAATGACGGAACGCGGGCCTTATGGTTGTCGGAGCGTAAAGAGAAGTCGTTACCAGAGTGTTGAGGGGGAGGGGGCGCCCTTACGCCGCGTGGCGATTGTCCTCCGCCAGCGCGCGATACGACAGCGCCTCGGCCAGATGCAGCCGGCCGATCGCATCAGTGTGGTCGAGATCGGCGAGCGTCCGCGCCACGCGCAGCACGCGGTGATAGCCGCGGGCGGACAGCCGCATCGTCTCGGCGGCTTCGCGCAGCAGCTTCTGGCCGGGCGCATCCAGCCTGGCGACCTCGTCGAGCACGGCGGCGGGGGCCTCGGCGTTGGTCCGGATGTGTGGCAGGCCGGCCTTGGCATAGCGCTCGCGCTGCAGGTCGCGTGCGGCGGCGACGCGGGCAGCGACCTCGGCCGAGCCTTCCTTCGACGGCGGCAGGATCAGGTCGGCGGCGGTCACCGCGGGCACCTCGATGCGCAGGTCGATGCGGTCCATCAGCGGGCCGGAGATGCGCATCTGGTAGTCGGCGGTGCAGCGGTCGATGCGGCCGCGCTTGCAAGCATAGCCGGGCTCGAAGGCGTTGCCGCAACGGCACGGATTCATCGCCGCGACCAGCATGAAGCGGGCAGGGTAGGTGACGCGGTGGTTGGCGCGCGAGATCGAGACCTCGCCGTTCTCGAGCGGCTGGCGCAGCGAATCCAGCACGCGCGGATCGAACTCCGGCAGTTCGTCGAGGAACAGCACGCCCTGATGCGCCAGCGAGATCTCGCCGGGTCGGGCGCGCAGGCCGCCGCCGGTCAGCGCCGCCATGCTCGCGGAATGATGCGGGCTGCGGAACGGCCGGCGCGACGTCAGCGCGCCACCCTCGATCTCGCCGGCGACCGAGGCGATCATCGAGACTTCCAAGAGCTCTGCCGGCGACAGCGGCGGCAGGATCGACGGCAGCCGCGCCGCCAGCATCGACTTGCCGGCGCCGGGCGAGCCGATCATCAGCAGATGATGCCCGCCGGCGGCCGCGATCTCGAGCGCGCGCTTGCCGCTCTCCTGGCCCTTGATGTCGCGCAGGTCGAGCAGGCTTGCGGGCGCCTCCTGGATCTTCGGTTGCGGCCGCGACAGCACCTGCGTGCCCTTGAAATGGTTGGCGATCTGGATCAGCGAGCTCGCCGCGATGATCTGCAGGTCCGGGCTCGCCCACGCCGCCTCGGCGCCGCAGGCGGCCGGGCAGATCAATCCTTCCTCGCGCGCATTGGCGCCGATCGCCGCCGGCAGCACGCCGGCGACTGGCGCGATCGAGCCGTCGAGCCCGAGCTCGCCGAGCACGGTGAAGCCGCCGAGCGCATCCGGCGGAATGGCGCCGATCGCGGCCATCAGGCCGAGCGCGATCGGCAGATCGTAATGGCTGCCTTCCTTGGGCACGTCGGCCGGGGCCAGATTGACGGTGATGCGCCGCGCCGGCAGCGCCAGGCCCGAGGCGATCAGCGCCGAGCGCACCCGCTCGCGCGCTTCCGACACCGCCTTGTCCGGCAGGCCAACGATCGCGAAGGCCGGCAGGCCGGGCGCGACCTGGACCTGCACGTCGACCGCGCGGGCCTCGATCCCCTCGAAGGCAACGGTGGAAACGCGCTGGACCATGATGCCCCTCCCGGGCAAGGAGGCTAGCGGAAGCCGGCATCGTTCGCAAGAACAATACGGGAACATTGTCGTTGCCGCGCTCTGTCGCAATCCATTAACGACAGCCGCGTGGGGTTGCAGCTCCGTCCGCTGCGCTTAACGCCCCTTTAGTCCGGCCTTCGCATTCTTCCTCAATTGATGATCGACCCGCGCCTCCGTCACAGCCGGGGGAGGCGCCCAACGAGGGACGTGTGATGCCTCCAGCGCCTGCGGCAGCTCCGACCGCCAAGACGCCCGCCGGTGATGCACGGACGGTGTCCGAGCTCGCCACCGACATGCTACGCCGGACCACCAGCCTGTTCCTGGCCGGTCCGCGGCCGGCGTCGACCGAGCAGCTCGATCTCTACGATCAGATGTTCGCCCGGCTGATGCCGCAGGTCGCGACCGAGCTGCTGGCCGAGCTGAGCATGGCGCTCGCCGGCGTCGAGCGCGCGCCTTACGCGACGGCGCGGATGCTCGCCGTTCACCCCGAATTGCGCGTCGCGGGGCCGATGCTGGCCAAGGCGGCGGTGCTGACCGAGCGCGATCTCGCCGAGTTCATCCGCACCGGCAGCCCGGCGCATCTCGTCGCGATCGCCAGCCGCAGGGGCATCGGCGACAGCCTCACGACGCAGCTAATCGCGCGCGGCTTTCCGGCGGTGCGCATGGCGCTGGCGCAGAATCTTTCCGCGCGGCTGTCCGAGGACGGCTATCGCAGCCTGTTCAAGATCGCCGAGCGCGACGAGGATCTCGCCGAGAAGCTGGCGCTGCGCACCGACCTGCCGGCCAAGCTGTCGCGGGCCTTCGTCGCCGCGGCCAGCGAGGGCGCCCGCGCCCGCTTCATCAAGGCCGCACCGCCGGCGACCCGCGCCACCCTTCAGGCGACGCCGACGCGCTCGCCCGGCGCGGCGATGCGCGCGATATGGGATTATCAGCAGGTCAAGGCCGAGGTTGCCGCCCTCAGCCGGACCGGCAAGCTCGGCGACTCCGCCGTCAACCGCTTCTGCGCCACCGGCGATTTCCCTGCCGTGATCGCAGCGCTGGCGCTGCTCTGCGTCGTTACCATCGAGACGATCGAATCGCTGCTGGAGGAGGATCGCATCACGGACCTGCTGCTGGCCTGCAAGGCCGCGCGGCTCAGCTGGGCGACGACGTCGATGATCCTGCGCGACCGGCCCGGCTGCGACGCGCTTCCGGCCGATGACCTCGAAGAGGCGCGCAAGCGCTTCGAGAAGCTCGCACTGTCAGAAGCGCAATGGAAGGTGCGCGGGCTCGAATCGCGCTGAGCGAGCGCGAGAGGCGGCGTCAGCCCGGCGGCGTGCTCGGATAGGCCGTGAAGTCGATCTTGAACATCGCCGGATCGAGCTTCTTGGTCGTATCCAGATTGTAGACGGCAATCGTGGTGTCGTAGCCCTGCGGATCGGTCACGGTCCACTGCTTGAGCTGGCCGTCCTTGGCGCCGAGCATCAGCATCAGCCGGCTGGTGCCGATCAGGGCCTGCTTCTCCTCGATCGTGATCGTGACGTAGAGGTCGTCGGCGGCGACCGCGATCACGTTGGTGTCCTTCAACAGGTCGATGCGGTCGGACAGCAGATAACGCAGCGGCGTCTGCGACAGCGGATAGACGTCCTGGGTCGCGAGCTTGCGGTCGCGCACCACCAAGGAAGAGCCGTCGGCGATGATGTCGATCGGCGTCGGCGGCTCGTATTCGAAGCGGACCTTGCCCGGCTTCTGGATGTAGAAATCGCCCTTGGTCTTGCTGCCGTCCGGGCCGACCTGGACGAAGTTCCCGACCAGGGTCTGCAGCGACGACAGATAGGCGCTGACCTTGGCCGCCTGCGCCTTCTGGTTGGCGTCGAACGAGGTGAAGATGCTGGCCGGCACGTTGCGCCGGGGATCGGGAATGACCGGGTTGGGCGGGGCCGTCTGGGTGGTCGAGGGGCTCTGGCCGGCCCGCTGCTGGTCGGAGGCGCTGAGCTGGGAGCCGCTCTTCGGGCCTGATTTCGGAGCCGGCGTGCCCTGCGCGGCGGCGTGACCGGACGCACCGGCGACAGAGCATATCGTCACGGCGCAGGCGACCAGCCAAGCGCCGATCCGGCGCCCGCGCCAAGCTGCGTGATACGAAAACGTGCTGTTCAACAAGGAGCTTTTCAAAACGACGTCCTGAGGTTTTACGCGTTCTATCCCGGTTCGGCCGGGCAGCGTGATCGTAATCGCGTGAAGATCGGGCACCGAAGCGGCGTTTCTGCGGCCATCGGGGCCGTCAGAACCCGCCTTCCTCCTCGGGCACCAGGATCTCGCGCTTGCCGGCGTGGTTGGCCTGGCCGACGATGCCTTCCTGTTCCATCCGCTCCATCAGCGAAGCGGCCTTGTTATAGCCGATCTGCAGCCGGCGTTGAATGTAGCTGGTGGAGGCCTTGCGGTCGCGCTTGACCACGGCGACCGCCTGGGAGAACAGGTCGTCGCCGCCGCCACCGCCGCCCATGCCGGTGGCATCGAACACGGCGCCATCCTCCTCGCTCGGCTCCTCGGCGGTGACCGCCTCGAGATATTCCGGCGAGCCCTGTGCCTTGAGATGCTTGACGACCTTCTCGACCTCCTCGTCGGAGCAGAACGGGCCGTGCACGCGGCTGATGCGGCCGCCGCCGGCCATGTAGAGCATGTCGCCCTGGCCGAGCAGTTGCTCGGCGCCCATCTCGCCGAGAATGGTGCGGCTGTCGATCTTGGACGTGACCTGGAAGGAGATGCGGGTCGGGAAGTTCGCCTTGATGGTGCCGGTGATGACGTCGACCGACGGGCGCTGCGTTGCCAGGATGACGTGCAGGCCGGCGGCGCGCGCCATCTGCGCGAGGCGCTGCACCGTGCCCTCGATGTCCTTGCCGGCGACCATCATCAGGTCGGCCATCTCGTCGACGATGATGACGATGTAGGGCAGGGGATCGAGGTCGAGCTTCTCTTCCTCGTAGATCGCTTTGCCGGTCTCCTTGTCGAAGCCGGTATGGACGGTGCGCGTCAGCTCCTCGCCCTTGGCGCGCGCTTCGCCCAGGCGGGCGTTGTAGCCGTCGATGTTGCGCACGCCGAGCTTGGCCATCTTCTTGTAGCGCTCCTCCATCTCGCGCACGGCCCATTTCAGCGCGACGACGGCCTTCTTCGGATCGGTCACGACCGGCGTGAGGAGATGCGGGATGCCGTCATAGACCGACAGTTCGAGCATCTTCGGGTCGACCATGATCAGCCGGCACTGGTCGGGCCTGAGGCGATAGACCAGGCTCAGGATCATGGTGTTGATGGCGACCGATTTGCCCGAGCCGGTGGTGCCGGCGATCAGCATGTGCGGGGTGCGGGCGAGGTCGATGATGATGGATTCGCCGCCGATGTTCTTGCCGAGGCACAGCGGCAGCTTGGCGACGCTCTCGGTCGCCTCCTTGGCGACGAGCAGCTCGCGCAGGTACACCTTCTCGCGGTGCGCGTTGGGCAGCTCGATGCCGATGGCATTGCGGCCGGGCACGACCGCGACGCGCGCCGACAGCGCGCTCATCGAGCGGGCGATGTCGTCGGCAAGACCGATGACGCGGGACGATTTGATGCCCGGCGCCGGCTCCAGCTCGTACAGCGTGACGACCGGGCCGGGATGCGCCTTGACGATCTCGCCGCGCACCCCGAAGTCCTGCAGCACACCTTCCAGCGCGCGCGAATTGGCCTCCAGCTCGCTCTTCGACAGCGGCTGGCGGTCGGAGGATTTCGGCGCCGCCAGCATCGAGACCGAGGGCAGATCGTATTTGTCGTTGGCCTTGCGCGCCGGCGTCTTGGCCGCGGGCTTCTTGCGGGCGCGGGGAGCGGGCTCCTCCTCCTCTTCTTCGTCCTCGCCTTCGTCGGCCTCGTCCTGGTCGCCGCCGTCCTCGTCCATCTCGGGCGCGAGCGTCGGCTTGCCGCGACCCAGGCTCGGCTCCTGCCGGCCTGCGGCGGCGGCGCGCGGCTGCGGGCCGGAGGAGACCAGCGCACGATAGGCCGTGCTCAGGAACCAGACGACCTGGGCCTTGGCGCTCATGATGGCGTGGAACACCCAGCCGAGCCGGATCGCCTTGCGGTCGTCGTCGTCCTCGGGGTCGGCCAGCGGCGTGTCGTCGTCCTCATCCGCGAGCAGGCTCGGATCGGCTTCCTTCGCGCCCATGCCGCCGGCCACCAGCAGGCAGCCGATCATCGCAACCAGAAGAAGGGCGCCGAGCACCAGCCGATAGATCACACCGGGCGGACCGAACACCACGGCCGGTGCGCGCACCAGGGCGTCGCCGACCACGCCGCCGAGACCGGTCGGCAGCGGCCAGGCGTGCGAGCGCGGCCAGCAGCTGGCAAAGCCGGCGGCGATGACGGCGCCGAGAATCCAGGCGCCGAAGCGCAGCGCCTCGCGGTCGAACGGCCGGTGCGTCATCATCCGCCAGCCGCGGATCGAAAGCGGCAGGATCGCCATGATCGAGCCGAGACCGAGGATCTGCATCAGCAGATCGGCGCTGATCGCGCCGGGATAGCCGACGATGTTGCGGATGGCGCGCGAGGTGGCGTGGCTCAGGCTGGGGTCCTGCACCGACCACGTCATCAGCGCCGCCGCGGCCACGCCGCACAGCGCGATCAGGCAGAGGCCCGCGAGCTCGCGCAGCCGTCGCACCAGCGCGTCGCGCAGCGACGTCGGCAGGTGGTTGACCAGGGGGATGACTCGTTCGATCGCCGGCATCTGCATCAGCCCCGCGATTATCCCAGGACCTCGACCAGCCGGTGCAACGCCTCACCGGTGGATCCGGCATCCGCCACCAGCGCCAGCCTGATGTAGCCCAGGCCCGGATTGAACCCGTCGGCTTGCGGCCGCGCCAGGTAGCTGCCGGGCACCACGCGCACGCCGGCGTCGCGATACAGCCGCAACGTCACGTCCTCGTCGCCGCCGCGATCAGCCACGTCGAGCCAGACGCAGAAGCCGCCATCGGGACGCTTGTAGCCATAGCGGTTGCCGATGATCTGGTCGGCGAGATCGAACTTGGCGCGGTACAGCCGCCGGTTCTCCTCGACATGCGCCTCGTCGGCATAGGCGGCGACGGCCACGTGCTGCAGCGGCACCGGCACCTGCGGCGCCGCGACGTTGCGTAGCTCGTGAAAGCCCGCGAGGAATCGGCGGTCGCCGGCGGCGAAGCCGATCCGCATGCCCGGCACGTTGGAGCGCTTCGACAGCGACTGGAACGCGACCACGTTGGTGTAGTCGGGTCCGGCATGCTCGAGCATGCTGCCGGGCGCCGCCTTCGTGTAGATCTCCGAATAGCATTCGTCGCTGAAGATCAGGAAGCCGTAGGCGTTGGCGAGCTGGACCAGCTTGCGCATGTAGTCCGCTGATGCCACCGAGCCTTGCGGGTTGGCCGGCGTCGCGAGGTAGAACGCGATCGTGCGCGCCAGGGTCGCCTCGTCGATCGCATCGAGATCGGGCAGGAAGCCGTTGTCGCGCGTGGTCGGCAGATAGATGGAGTCGCAGCCGGCGGTGCGGGCGCCGACGCCATACACCGGATAGAACGGGTTCGGCATCAGGATCGCGGGCCGTCCGCGGCGCGGGCCGACATGGCGGAGCGCCGCATGGGCGGCGAAGAACAGGCCCTCGCGGCTGCCGTTCAGGACCAGAATCTCGTGCTCGGGATCAACAGCGCGCGGCAGCGCGAATCGCCGCGCCAGCCAGCCGGCGGCCGCCTTGCGGAACGGCTCGATGCCCTTGGCGGCCGGGTAGCGGCCGAACTCGGCGATGTGCTGGGCCAATACAGGCCCGACAAAGTCCGGCACCGGATGCTGCGGCTCGCCAACGGCGAGTGTGATCATCGGCTTGCCCGGCTTGTAAGGGGCGAGCAGCTCGTTCAGCCGCGCAAACGGCGAGCGTTCGCTCTCCGAATGGCTGGCGCCAGCGGGCGCGGGGGATGAAGCGGTCATTGCCATACGTAAAACGCGCGCCAAACCAGTGGAAGCCGCCGATCGCCCATGAACCGGTGCCTGTCTGGTCACCATAGGTGGGGCGAGGTTAAGACGCGATTAACCATCGGCGCTGCCGACTGTTTTGATCGGTTTTCCCGCCCCGATCCAGAGGCAATTTCGCAACAGCGGCGGACATTGTGGTGATTCGGGTGGGGCGGCGGGAACCGTAGGAGGGGCAAGGCGGCCGCCGAAGGCGGCGGCCACCACTGCGCAGCGCATTCGCGCTCAGACCGTGGGCATGGCGCTGCCGCGACCTCGGATGGAGCCGCGGCACGACCGCCTCCGCCCATCCTACGGGCCATCGGCTCGCGCGCGAGGGAAAACGGGCGGCCCGGTGCGCCGGAATATCAATGGGAATCTACGCGCACCGGGCCTTGGCCGAACTACTTGGGGGCTTAGTTCGGATGACGATCAATTAGCACCCTCGTTTTTCCCTCGTATTGCCAATTTCCGAAGATTTGTAGAATTTGATTTCGGAAGCCACCGAATGCGGCGCGGCCGGGCCGATCGCTTAACGGAGATGTCCGTCTCAGCCGTGGCTTTCCGGTCGCAGCGCGGGCGACGCACTTATTAGCTGCTCATGCCCTCTGCCGCTCGGTTGGCCCGAGAATCTTGTCTGACCGGAAACACTCAGTCACATCCAGCATCATCAGACATTTCACGAAACGAGATCGGCGCATCGCGACCATCTTTGACGGGCATCAGCGATTCCGGTGGCGTGCCGACGAACGTCTGCGCGCCGAGGACTCTGACTTTCGAAAGAGCGTCGATGATGCGTCTGAGACTGCTGGGCGTGCTTGCCCTGATGCTGCTGGCCGTGCCCGTTTCCTCGCTGCCCCGCATGGCTGCGGCGGCACCCGCCGTCGCCAGCGCGATCACCGTCGAGGGTAACAGGCGCGTCGAATCCGACACCATCCGCTCCTACTTCAAGCCGGGTCCCGCCGGCACGCTCGATGCCGGCCAGGTCGACGACGGCCTCAAGGCCCTGGTCCAGACCGGCCTGTTCGCCGACGTGAAGATCGACCGGCAGGGCGGCCGGCTGATCGTGCGCGTGGTCGAGAATCCCGTGATCGGCCGTGTCGCCTTCGAGGGCAACAAGAAGGTCAAGGACGAACAGCTCACGGCGGAAGTGCAGTCGAAGCCGCGCGGCACGCTGTCCCGTCCGATGGTGCAGTCGGACGCGCAGCGCATCGCCGAGATCTACCGCCGCTCCGGCCGCTACGACGTCCGCGTCACGCCCGAGATCATCGAGCAGCCCAACAACCGCGTCGACCTCGTCTTCACGATCGAAGAGGGCGTCAAGACCGGTGTGAAATCGATCAGCTTCGTCGGCAACAACGCCTACTCCGCCGCGCGCCTGCGCGACGTCATCAAGACGCACGCAACGAACTGGCTGAGCTTCCTCGGCAACAACGACGTCTACGACCCCGACCGCGTCGAGGCCGATCGCGACCTGATCCGCCGCTTCTATCTGAAGAACGGCTATGCCGACGTTCAGGTCGTCGCGGCGCTCAGCGAATATGACCCGGACCAGAAGGGCTTCCTGGTCACGTTCCAGATCGAGGAGGGCCAGCAATACCGCGTCAGCTCGGTGCAGTTCCAGTCGAGCGTCGCGGCGCTCGACGCCAACACGCTGCGCGGCTATTCGCGCGTCAATGTCGGCGCGCTCTACAACGTCGAGCAGCTCGAGAAGTCGGTCGAGGAGATGCAGATCGAGGCCTCGCGTCGCGGCTTTGCCTTCGCTGTCGTGCGTCCGCGCGGCGACCGCAATCTGGAAGCGCATACGGTCGCGATCGTGTTCCAGGTCGACGAGGGCCCGCGCACCTATATCGAGCGCATCACCATCCGCGGCAACACCCGCACCCGCGAGTACGTGATCCGGCGCGAGTTCGATCTGTCCGAGGGCGACGCCTACAACCGCGCGCTGGTCGACCGCGCCGAGCGCCGGCTGAAGAATCTCGACTTCTTCAAGGACGTGAAGATCGCGGCCGAACCGGGCTCGTCGAGCGACCGCGTCATCCTCGTGGTCAATCTGGAGGAGAAGTCGACCGGCGACCTCTCCGTTTCCGGCGGCTATTCGACGACCGATGGCGCGCTGGGTGAGGTCTCGGTTTCGGAGCGCAACTTCCTCGGCCGCGGTCTGTACGCCAAGGCGTCCGTGAGCTACGGCCAATACAGCAGGGGCGTCTCGCTGTCCTTCGTCGAGCCCTATCTGCTCGACAACCGGATCGCGCTCGGCCTGGATGTCTACTACAAGCAGCAGCTGGCGAATAGCTATACGAGCTATGGTGTGACGACGATCGGCTTCAGCCCGCGGCTTGGCTTCCAGTTGCGCGAAGACCTCTCGCTCCAGTTGCGATACTCGCTGTATCGCCAGGAGATATCGCTGCCGTCCTACTACAAGAACTGCAACAACAACGCCGCCAACAGCCTGCTCGCCTTCAACCCGACCCCGGCCTACATCAAGAGCGTGCTCGGCGGCGTCGATCCGACCAATTCGACCAGCTCGGGCTACTATGGCTGGGGCTGCTACGGCGATGGCGAGTCGAGCCTGCCGGTCCGCAAGGAGCTGAGCGACGGCGCCGCGCTGACCTCTGCGCTCGGCTACACGCTCAGCTACAACACGCTCGACAACAACAAGAACCCGACCGATGGTCTGCTGATCGACTGGAAGCAGGATTTCGCCGGCGTCGGCGGCAATGTCAGCTACCTCAAGTCGGCGGTGGATGCGAAATATTACTCGCCGCTGGTGGCCGACATCGTCGGCATCATCCATCTGCAGGGCGGCATGCTGAACAAGATCGGCGACAAGGATCTGCGGATGCTCGATCACTTCCAGATGGGACCGAGCCTGGTGCGCGGCTTCGCCTCGAACGGAATCGGGGCGCGCGACATCACCTATCGCAGCCTCGGTGCCACCGGCGATGCGCTCGGCGGCACCAAATATTGGGGCGCCTCGGTCGAGCTGCAGATGCCGTTCTGGTTCCTGCCGAAGGAAGTGGGCTTGAAGGGCGCCGTCTATGCCGATGCCGGTTCGCTGTGGGGCTATCAGGGCCCGACCTCCTGGGCGGCGACCGGCGAGGTCAACACCGCGACCTGCAAATGCGGCCTGCTGTACGATGACAGCAAGGTGGTGCGCTCCTCCGTCGGCGTCGGCCTGATCTGGGCCTCGCCGTTCGGCCCGCTGCGCTTCGACTACGCGGTGCCGCTGTCCAAGGGCAAATACGACACCGTCCAGGAGTTCAGGTTCGGCGGCGGCACGTCGTTCTGAGGCGCACAGCGACTGAGCTCCCAGAAGAGGTGCGCTCACCACGCGGGCGGTGCGCTCCCCTCCCCCCTGTGGGGAGCGGGGCGGGTACACGAGTCCGCTCTCAATCGGAGTCCGAGCCCCCCAGCCAATAATCCGTCGATCGTGTTCATCGCACTTTGTTGTTCGAGGTCACGCACGCCACCGAATTCAACGCCCGCGGACCCTCAACCCCTCCGCGCAAGGGGGAGGGAGCAGACTGCTGTCGTGGTAATAGCTCGACCAGAATGATGAGGCGGCTGGGGATCATGCCGGCGGTCGATAGCGTGATGCTCGCCACCGTCATTGCGAGGAGCGAAGCGACGAAGCAATCCAGAGCTCCGGCAGGACTCTGGATTGCTTCGCTTCGCTCGCAATGACAGTGGGGCTGCCAGCATCCCTCCCATGCGCAAATTGCCCGTCGTGTTAGTTTGCCGCAGCAATAAGGCTTGCACCGTCGGGCAAATCACCTGCACATTTCCGCACGTCCCTGGTGCCGCATGAGGGGCGCTTCGCGACCGTCACGAACCGTTGGCAGTGGGATGCGATGGGCGTGTGTCGCCGCAGCGTGGATCAGTCTGCGCGGACGAACGGTGATGCACGCACGGTCAAGTCGCGCGGTCCTGATATCCCGATGCTGATGTCAACTCACGTTGAGGCTTCGCTTCGCGTGGGGATGGTGGCCAACAAGCCCGGCGCACCAGGGAGAACGCGAAGCAGCCGTTAAAACCGTTGCGCGGGGAAGGCCGGGCGTTCTCGGCCAGACTTGTGGTACCTGCCGCCTGCATTTTCTTTCGCAGGCGGGCCACGGGCGCGGCCAGCGCCCGGCCTTCCCTGCGCCCTCTGTTTGAGGGGCGACCAAATTCAGCACAGCTCGGGCGCGGATGCGTCGCGGGGTGAACACACACGTATTCAACTCTGTCTCGAAGGCAACGCTGCCAACGCCAACCTCCGCCGTCGTCCCTGCGAACGCAGGGACCCATAACCACAGGGTTCAGTTGTTTTGCACGGGACTCGCCGCCTGCCTCCTACAACAATCACGCGGTATGGGTCCCTGCGTTCGCAGGGACGACACCGGTAGCTGGGCATCACCTCGATCTTCATGACCCGCGCCGACACGATTGCCGCAACCGATATCCAGCCCCGCTCAATCCCGGTTCCCCGGCGTCTGGATAAATCCCCGATTCCACGTCGGACTGATCAGGATCTCGTTGACGCACACCCGCGGCGGCATGTTCGCCACAAAGGCGATGGTGCGGCCGAGGTCTTCCGGCTGCAGCATCCGCGCCTGCTCCTCGGCGCTCGGCACCACCGGGCGCTGCTCGAGGATCGGCGTGGCGACCTCGCCGGGCATCAGGCAGCAGGCGCGCAGGCCGTTGACGCATTCCTCCATGTTGAACGAGTGCGTCAGCGCCAGCACCGCGTGCTTGGTCGAGGTGTAGGCCGGTCCCGGCATCTTCGAGACATGACGGCCGGCCCAGGACGAGACGTTGATGATGGTGCCGTCCTGCTGCGCCCGCATCGCCGGCAGCACCGCCTTCATGCAGTAGAGCACACCGTTGAGGTTGATCTCGACCAGCTGGTTCCAGCCCTCGATCGTCATGTCGTCCCAGCGCCGCTTCGGCACGTTCACGCCGGCCGAGTTGACCAGCAGATCGATGCAGCCATGCCGCGCCAGGATGGCATCGGCCGCGGCCTGCACGTCGGCGGCCTTGGCAACGTCGAGCGCGACGGCCTCGGCCGTGCCGCCCGCCGCGGCAACCTTGGCCACCACGGCCTGGAGCGCGGCCGTGCGCCGGCCCGAGACGATCACCGTCCAGCCGTCGGCGGCGAGCGCCAGTGCGCCGGCCTCGCCGATTCCGGTGCCGCCGCCGGTGATCCACGCGATCCGTTTTCCCTTGACCATATCCCAGCGTCTCCCGTTGCCTTCGAAAGGGCGTTTTTGCTAGAGCAGCCTCGATCAGAGATGGCGACCGTGGTGATGGCGATGTCACCGGTCTTGTTCGCTGTCCCGGCCCTTTTCGTCTTCGTCGAGCATGATGTTCCGCCGGCTGGCACTGCCGGCCTGCCCATGCTCCCAGGGGAATGTTGCATGAACCAAGCCGCCAACGCCAATCTGTTCTCCCGCCTGTTCGATGGCCTCGACGATCCCAGCCGCCTGGCGATCGAGACCCATGACGGTCAGCGCATCACCTACGGCGACCTGATCGCGCGGGCAGGGCAGATGGCGAATGTGCTGGCGGCTCGCGGCGTCAAGCCGGGCGACCGGGTTGCGGCGCAGACCGAGAAGTCGGTGTCCGGCCTCGTGCTCTATCTCGCCACGGTGCGTGCAGGCGGCGTCTATCTGCCGCTCAACACCGCCTATACGCTCAACGAGCTCGACTATTTCGTCGGCGACGCCGAGCCGACCGTCGTCGTCTGCGATCCGGCCAAGGCCGAGGGCATCGGCGCGCTGGCGGCCAAGGTCGGCGCCAAGGTGGAAACGCTCGATGCGTCGGGCAGGGGCTCGCTGACCGAGGCGGCCGACAAGGCCGACAAGGCGTTCACCACCGTGCCACGTGGCGCCGATGATCTCGCCGCCATTCTCTATACGTCGGGCACCACCGGCCGCTCCAAGGGCGCGATGCTGTCTCACGACAATCTCGCCTCGAACTCGCTGACCCTGATCGACTACTGGCGCTTCACCAAGGACGACGTGCTGATCCACGCGCTGCCGATCTATCACACCCATGGTCTGTTCGTGGCCAGCAACGTCACGCTGTTTGCGCGGGCGTCGATGATCTTCCTGCCCAAGCTCGATCCGGATCTGATCATCGACCTGATGGCGCGCGCCACCGTGCTGATGGGTGTGCCGACGTTCTACACTCGGCTGTTGCAGAACCCGCGGCTGTCGAAGGAGACGACCAGCCACATGCGGCTGTTCATTTCCGGCTCGGCGCCGCTGCTCGCCGATACCCATCGCGAATGGTTCGCGCGGACCGGCCATGCCGTCCTCGAGCGCTACGGCATGACCGAGACCAACATGAACACGTCGAATCCTTACGAGGGCGAGCGCGTGCCCGGCGCGGTCGGCTTCCCGCTGCCCGGAGTCTCGGTGCGCGTCACCGATCCCGAGACGGCCAAGGAGCTCGCGCGCGACGAGATCGGCATGATCGAGGTGAAGGGCCCGAACGTGTTCAAGGGCTATTGGCGGATGCCTGAGAAGACCAAGTCGGAATTCCGCGACGATGGCTTCTTCATCACCGGCGATCTCGGCAAGATCGACAAGCAGGGCTACGTCCACATCGTCGGCCGCGGCAAGGACCTCGTGATCTCCGGCGGCTTCAACGTCTATCCGAAGGAGATCGAGAGCGAGATCGACGCGATGCCGGGCGTGGTCGAGTCCGCCGTTATCGGTGTGCCGCATCCCGATTTCGGCGAAGGTGTCACGGCGGTCGTGGTGCGCCATCCGGGGGCCGATGTCAGCGAGGCCGGCGTGCTCAAGGGTCTCGACGGCCGACTGGCGAAATTCAAGATGCCCAAGCGCGTGTTCGTGGTCGACGAGCTGCCGCGCAATGCGATGAGCAAGGTGCAGAAGAACGTGCTGCGTGATCAGTACAAGGACATCTATACGAAGTGACGGCGGCCTAGCGCCGTCGTCCGATCGCGAGGCCGGCGAGCGCGGCCAGCGGCGGCGCGGCGCAGATCAGCACGAATTCGAGCACGGCGAGCGAGGCAATCTCATGCTGGATGGCCAGCGCGAGACAGGCGGCGAACAGGCCGGCGGCGGTGAAGCCGAGCACGCAGGTCAGGGGCTCCTCGACGGGCTCGTGCGACGACACCTTGCGCGCCGGCAGTGCCGCCGGGCGTTCGGTGGTTGTCGGTCGGACCGTCGGCAGCGGCATCGAGGCTCCCTGCACCGCGTCTGTTGCACCTCGCCTCAGACTAGGCCGCTTCGCCGGGCGGCGACATGCGGCAAAATCGACCGGCGGAGGGGCCCCGTGTGGGCGAGGAACGCGGGAGATCGAGGGAGATTTGCTGCAGCGCAGGCGGTCGCAACGCAGGTTGTTGCTCCGCGAATCGCTCCGGGCAGGTTTGCAGAATCATCAGATGGCGCTGGCGCTTGCCGCGAAACCGGCTTGCTCAGGACCGTAGCTAAGCGGTGAATCAACGCTCGACAGTCGGCGCCATTTGACAGTCTCGCCGCGTTGGTTGTGGCCTTGGTGAGGAGTTAGGAATGAATAATAGTTCGCCGCATCCGGGCGCGATCGGTTTCTGGTATACCACGACGGCCATTGATCCTTTTGCGATCGGTCGCCTAGGACTGAATCCTTGTTCGGATTTGGGCGATTTGTCCGTTGCAACACCTGTTCCTTCTCCGTAAATAAAGCCCGCCTGCCGATCCACACGGCCGCAAGCCCCCCGCGTTCACGGCCCACAAGAAATCATCAAAGCAACCAATGACAGCCAGGATCGAACGACCGCTTTCGCCGCATCTGCAAACCTACCGCTGGACGCTGACGATGATCCTCTCGATCGTCCATCGCGCCACCGGGGTTGCATTATATTTCGGGACGCTGCTGCTGGCCTGGTGGTTGATCGCCGCCGCGTCCGGTCCCAGCGCCTACTCCTACGTCCAGGGCTTCATGGGCAGCTTCCTCGGCCGCCTGATCGTGTTCGGCTACACCTGGGCGCTGCTGCACCACCTGCTGTCCGGCATCCGCCACTTCGTCTGGGACCTCGGCTACGGCTTCAAGGCCAATGAGCGCGAGGCGCTCACCTGGGGCGCCCTGATCGGCGGCATCACCTTGACCGTCCTGGTGTGGATCGTGGCTTACGCAGTGGGAGGCGGCCGATGAGCAACGCACACGCGAAATCGATGCGCACCCCGCTCGGCCGGGTCCGCAACCTCGGCGCAGCGCATTCCGGCACCGGCGACTTCTGGCGCCAGCGGCTCACCGCCGTCGCCATGACCCTGCTGATCGTGCCGGTCGTCGTGGTCGTGATCATGCTGCTCGGCCGCAACCAGGCCGGCGCGGCGCAGATCCTCGGCTCGATTCCGATCGCGGTGATCATGCTGCTGTTCGTGATCGCGAGCTGCTGGCACATGAAGATCGGCATGCAGGTCGTGATCGAGGACTACGTGCACAGCGAGCCGCTCAAGCTCGTCGCGATCATGGCCAACAACTTCTTCGCGGTGACCGTGGCGCTCGCCTCGATCTACGCCCTCATCAAACTGTCCACTGGAGTCTAGCCTATGGCCGGCGGAGCAAATGGCAGCGCGAATGGCGCGCCCGCGACGAACGGAAAAGCCTATCCGATCGAGGACCACACCTATGACGTCGTCGTGGTCGGCGCCGGTGGCGCGGGCCTGCGCGCCGTCGTCGGCTGCAGCGAGGCGGGCCTGCGCACCGCCTGCATCACCAAGGTGTTCCCGACCCGCTCGCATACGGTGGCGGCGCAGGGCGGCATCTCGGCCTCGCTCGGCAACATGCACCAGGACGACTGGCGCTGGCACATGTACGACACCGTCAAGGGGTCGGATTGGCTCGGCGATCAGGACGCGATCGAATACATGGTGCGCAACGCGCCCGACGCCGTCTACGAGCTCGAGCATTGGGGCGTGCCGTTCTCGCGCACCGAGGACGGCAAGATCTACCAGCGGCCGTTCGGCGGCATGACCCTGGACTACGGCAAGGGCCAGGCGCAGCGCACCTGCGCCGCCGCCGACCGCACCGGCCACGCGATGCTGCACACGATGTATGGCCAGTCGCTGCGGCACGCCGCTGAGTTCTTCATCGAGTTCTTCGCCATCGACCTGATCATGGACGACCAGGGGGTCTGCCGTGGCGTCATCGCGCTGAAGCTCGACGACGGCACGCTGCACCGCTTCCGTGCCCAGACCACGATTCTGGCCACCGGCGGCTATGGCCGCGCCTATGCCTCCTGCACCTCGGCGCATACCTGCACCGGCGACGGCGGCGGCATGGCGCTGCGCGCCGGCCTGCCGCTGCAGGACATGGAGTTCGTGCAGTTCCACCCGACCGGCATCTACGGCTCCGGCTGTCTGGTGACCGAAGGCGCGCGCGGCGAAGGCGGCTATCTCGTCAACGCCGAAGGCGAACGCTTCATGGAGCGCTATGCGCCGTCCGCCAAGGACCTCGCCTCGCGCGACGTCGTCTCCCGTGCGATGACCATCGAGATCCGCGAAGGCCGCGGCGTCGGCCGGAAGAAGGACCACATCTTCCTGCATCTCGACCATCTTGATCCGAAGGTGCTGGCCGAGCGTCTGCCCGGCATCTCCGAATCGGCCAAGATCTTCGCCAATGTCGACGTGACGCGCGAGCCGATCCCGATCGTGCCGACCGTGCACTACAACATGGGCGGCATCCCGACCAACTATCACGCCGAGGTGCTGACCAAGAGGGATGGCGACGACAACGCGATCGTCCCCGGCCTGATGGCGGTGGGCGAGGCGGCCTGCGTCTCCGTGCACGGAGCCAACCGGCTCGGCTCGAACTCGCTGATCGACCTCGTGGTGTTCGGCCGCGCCGCCGCGCTGCGGCTGGCCGAGAAGCTGACGCCGAACGGCAAGCAGCCGGACCTACCGAAGGACTCCGCCGACAAGGCGCTGAGCCGGCTCGATCATTATCGCTACGCCTCCGGCGGCACGCCGACCGCGAAGCTGCGCGAGAGCATGCAGAACGTGATGCAGACCAACTGTGCCGTGTTCCGCACCGGCGAGGTGCTGCAGGAAGGCCATAACCTGATCCACAAGGTGTATGGCGGCATCGGCGACATCGCGGTGTCCGACAGATCGCTGGTGTGGAATTCCGACCTGATCGAGACGCTCGAATTCGACAATCTGATCGCGCAGGCAGTCGTGACGATGGACTCGGCCGTCAATCGCACCGAGAGCCGCGGCGCCCATGCGCGCGAGGATTTTCCGGATCGCGACGACAAGGACTGGATGAAGCACACGCTGGCGTGGATCGACAGCAAGGACGGCAAAACCACGATCGATTACCGCCCGGTGCACAACTACACCATGACCAACGACGTGCAGTACATCCCGCCGAAGGCGCGGGTGTACTGATCGCGTGTGACCTGAGCCCGTCCGTCAAACCCAAGAAGGCCTTCCGAAATGGCTGAGTTCGCACTTCCGAAGAATTCTCAGATCACCGGCGGCAAGACCTGGCCCAAGCCGGCCGGCGCCACCGAGGTCCGCGAGTTCAAGGTCTATCGCTGGAATCCGGACGACGGCAAGAATCCGAGCGTCGATACCTTCTACGTCGACGTCAACGATTGCGGCCCGATGGTGCTGGACGGGCTGATCTGGATCAAGAACCACATCGATCCGTCGCTCACCTTCCGCCGCTCCTGCCGCGAGGGCGTGTGCGGCTCCTGCGCGATGAATATCGACGGCCAGAACACGCTGGCCTGCACCAAGTCGATGCACGACGTGAAGGACGGCGCGGTCAAGATCAATCCGCTGCCGCATCAGCCTGTCGTGAAGGACCTGGTGCCGGACCTCACCAATTTCTACGCGCAATACGCCTCGATCGAGCCGTGGCTGAAGACGACCTCGCCGACGCCGCAGAAGGAATGGCGGCAGAGCCACGAGGATCGCGAGAAGCTCGACGGCCTTTACGAGTGCATCCTGTGCGCCTGCTGCTCGACCTCGTGCCCGAGCTACTGGTGGAACAGCGAGCGCTATCTCGGACCCGCCGCTCTGCTGCAGGCGACGCGCTGGGTCAAGGACAGCCGGGACGAAGCCACCGGCGAGCGGCTCGACAATCTCGAGGACCCGTTCCGGCTGTACCGCTGCCACACCATCATGAACTGCGCCAAGGCCTGCCCGAAGGGGCTCAACCCCGCCGAGGCGATCGCGGAACTCAAGTTCAAGCTGGTCGAGCGGCAGATCTAGCCTGACGGGCGGCTTTCGATCTCACCTTCCGCGCCCGATACCGGTGCAAGTTTCGGGCGCGGCTAGTTTGTAGCTGCCGTCGATTGCGTTAAGCTCGTGGCCCTTTGAAGCCGGAGCGACCGTGCAGACCGCACAACGCAAATCGATGACGATGCTGCGCTGGATGATGGTCGCGTCCCTCGCGCTTCCCGTCGCGCTGTTCGTGATCACGGCCTACGTATCCCACGGCACGACGTATGAGGAGGCCGATCGCGAGATCCGCCGCTCGCTCGAAATCGTCCACGAGCACGCGCTGAAGGTGTTCGAGACGATCGAGCGCAGCCTCTCGGAGATCGACGAGGTCGTCCGCGATCTGTCGGATGCCGACATCAAGGCGCGCGAGCAGGTGCTGCATGCCCGGTTGCGACAATTGTCGGACGCGCTGCCGCAGATGAAGTCCGCCTGGGTGTTCGACGCCAATGGCCGGCCGCTGGTCAACAGCATGATCTATCCGGCGCCGGACATGACGTTCCTCGACCGCGACTACTTCAGCGCCCACGTCAAGGACAGCATCGGCACCTTCATCGGCGCGCAGTTGACGCCGCGGCCGCCCTATCAAGGCGCGCCGTTCTTCAGCATCAGCCGCCGCCGCCAGAGCGACGACGGCAGCTTCACCGGTATCATCCAGGCCTCGGTGCTTCCGGATTATTTCGAGCACTTCTATGCCCGGATCGGCCGGGCGCCCGGCAGCTACTTCGCGCTGCGCCGCTTCGATGGTCTCGTTCTGGCGCGCTTCCCGGCCGGCGGGCGAAGCGCGGCTGCGGGGCCCAGCGACATCGCCGCCCGGGCCGCAGATACGGAGCAGCTCGTCACCGAGATCTCGCCGGTCGATGGCGTCGAGCGTCTCGTCGGGTATCAGCGGCTCGGCGGCTATCCCGTCTACGTCTCGGCAGGGCTTGCGACGTCGACCATCCGCAACCGCTGGCTCGGCACGATCGGCCGGCATCTCATCTTCGGCATTCCGGCAACCGCGCTGCTCATCGTCTTCCTGGCCCTTGCCCAGCGGCGGACCGAGCGCCTGCATGTCGAGGCCGCCCGCCGCCTCGAGGCCGAGGATGCGCTCAAGCACGGTCAGCGCATGGAGGCGCTCGGACAATTGACCGGCGGCGTTGCGCACGACTTCAACAATCTGCTGACCGTGATCCGGGCCTCAGCCGACCTGTTGCGCCGGCCGAATCTGGCTGATGAACGGCGGCAGCGCTATATCGACGCGATCTCGGATACGGTGGCGCGCGCATCGAAGCTCACGTCGCAGCTCCTCGCGTTCGCCCGTCGCCAGACGCTGAAGCCGGAGGTCTTCGACATCTGCCGCAGCGTCGTCACCCTGCGCGACATGACCAAGACCCTGGTCGGGTCACGCGTCGAGGTCGCGGTCTCCGTTCCCGACGAGCCGTGCTACGTCAATTCCGACGCTGGCCAGTTCGAGACGGCACTGATCAACCTGGCCGTCAATGCCCGCGATGCGATGGCCGGCCAGGGACGTCTCAGCATCACCGTCGCCCCTGCAGCGGCGCTGCCGACGCCGGCGGCGCCGCACGACCGTCCGCCGCTGGGCTATGTCGCCATCACCGTCCAGGACACCGGCGTCGGCATCCCGTCGGAGCATTTCGGACGCATCTTCGAGCCGTTCTTCACGACCAAGACCATCGGCCAGGGCACCGGCCTCGGTCTCTCGCAGGTCTTCGGCTTCGCGAAGCAGTCCGGCGGCGAAATCGGGGTCATGAGCCAGCCGGGCCGCGGCGCGACGTTCACGCTCTATCTGCCGCGCGTCGCTCCAGCCCAGGTGCAGCGCGGCGAGGACGGCAGCCATGCGGAGCCGATCGACGGTCGAGGCATGTCGGTGCTGGTGGTCGAGGACAACATCGACGTCGGCAGGTCGGCGACCGAAGCGCTGGCCGAGCTCGGCTATCGGACCACGCTGGTCGACAACGCCAGAGACGCGCTGGAGGAGCTGATCAGCGGCACCAGCCGGTTCGACGTCGTCTTCACCGATGTCGTGATGCCCGGCATGACTGGGCTGGAACTTGCCGAGGAAATCAGGCGGCTCGAGCTCAACGTGCCGGTCGTGCTCGCGAGTGGCTACAGCCATGTGCTGGCGCAGCAGGGCACGCATGGCTTCGAGCTGCTGCGCAAACCCTATTCGATCGAGGAATTGTCGCGCGTGCTGAACAAGGTCGTTCCGGTGCCGCTGTATCGCGCCCCACCAATGGCGCCGAACACGCAGGTGCCCTGAATCCGGCGCGCATTGCGCGGGAACCAAGCCGGGAACCTTCTGTTCGCACTGCTGTTATCGCGCGATGGGACAGGTTCAGGACACCGCGCGGCCGCCCGCACAGGCGCCCGAGAAGGCGCCGATCATCGAGATCGCGGCCGAGAATGGCGGCCAGGTTGAGCCGCCGCCGCCCGAACTGGTGGAGCCTGATCCGGAGCTGTCGCCCGAAGAGGCAGAGCAGCTGCGCAAGCGCTATCTGCTGACGCGGTTCTGGATCAGCGCCCGCGGTTATTGGGGCCAGAGCGGCGACCGTCTGGCGTGGGCGTTCACGATCGGGCTGCTGTTCCTGATCGTTGCGACTGTCGGATTTCAGTACGGCATCAACGTCTGGAATCGGTCGATCTTCGATGCGATCGAGAAACGCGATTCGGCGACGGTCTTTCATCTCACCGCGATCTTCTTCCCGCTCGCGATCGGCAGCGTCATTCTCGGCGTCGCCCAGGTCTATGCGCGCATGTCGATCCAGCGGCGCTGGCGGGCGTGGCTGACCAACAGCGTCGTCACCCGCTGGCTGGCCAGCGGGCGCTACTATCAGCTCAATCTCGTCAGCGGCGACCACAAGAATCCGGAATACCGGATCGCCGAGGACCTGCGCATCGCGACGGATTCGCCGGTCGACTTCATCGCCGGCGTGACCTCGGCGCTGCTGTCGGCCGCGACCTTCATCGTCGTGCTCTGGACCATTGGCGGCGCGCTGACGCTGCATCTCGGCGCCACCGAGATCACCATTCCCGGTTTTCTGGTCATTGCCGCGATCGCCTACGCCGCCATCGCCTCGGGCTCGATCATGACGATCGGCCGCCGCTTCGTGCAGGTCTCCGAGGACAAGAACCAGGCCGAGGCCGATTTCCGCTACACCCTGACCCGCGTCCGCGAAAACGGCGAGAGCATCGCCCTGCTCGGCGGCGAGACCGAAGAGCGCGCCGGCATCGACCGGACGTTCGGTAACGTGCTGCAGCAATGGGCGCGGCTCGCCGGCCAGCACATGCGCACCACCCTGGTGTCGCAGGGCTCCAGCCTCATCGCCCCTGTCGTGCCACTGCTGCTGTGCGCGCCGAAATTCCTCGACGGCAGCATGACGCTCGGGCAGGTGATGCAGGCGGCGAGCGCGTTCACGATCGTGCAGACCGCGTTCGGCTGGCTGGTCGACAACTATCCGCGGCTCGCGGATTGGAATGCTTGTGCCCGCCGCATCGCCTCGCTGATGATGTCGCTCGATGCGCTGGAACGTGCCGAGAGAGGCGACGGCATCGGCCGCATCAAGCGCGGCGAGACCACCGGCGACGCGATGCTCAGTCTGAATGATCTGCAGGTGACGCTCGACGACGGCACCGCCGTGGTCGGCGAGACCGAGGTCGTGGTCGATCCCGGCGAGCGCCTGCTCGTCGCGGGCGAATCCGGCACCGGCAAGAGCACGCTCGTGCGCGCCATCGCCGGGCTGTGGCCGTGGGGCGGCGGCAGCATCAACTTCCACCCCGACCGCAAGCTGTTCATGCTGCCGCAGCGACCCTACGTGCCATCGGGCACCCTGCGCCGGGCCGTCGCCTATCCCGGGGCTGCCGAGGATTGGAGCGTGGCGCAGGTCGGCGAAGCCCTGCACAAGGTCGGTCTCGACCATCTCAAGGACAAGATCGAGGAGGACGCGCCCTGGGATCAGACGCTCTCCGGCGGCGAGAAGCAGCGTCTCGCCTTCGCGCGCCTGCTGCTCCACAGCCCCGACATCGTCGTGCTCGATGAAGCCACCTCCGCGCTCGACGAGAAGAGCCAGGACAAGATGATGGAGATGGTGACGAGCGAGCTGCCGAAGGCGACCATCGTCAGCGTGGCGCATCGGGCGGAGCTCGAGGCCTTCCACAGCCGCAAGATCGTGCTCGAACGGCGCAAGGGCGGCGCCAAGCTCGTCAGCGACATCGATCTCATTCCGCGCAAGGGAAAGCGTCGCCTCATCGGCCGCTTCCTGCGTCAGCGCAAGGCGGCCTGAACGGCTCGGACGTTGCCTCAGCGCGGTCCTGGCGACGACACAATGCGGCCACGCCGCCTGCATTGGAGATCGCGGCGAAACCGGCTATCACACGTCGCCCTCAGCCCAGGACGCGACCTTGACGCCCGACAACGATCCTTCTCCGCCCCCCTTTGGTGCCTTTGCTCCGAATGCCGCCCAGGCGCTGGTGATCCGCATGGCGCACGGCTCCGGGCTGAAGCGCGGCGCGTTCCGGCCGATGTTGACGCGTGTCGTCAACATGCTCGGAGCAGGCCCTGTCGACGTCGGCTATCAGGGCGCCAATTTCCGCTTCTACCATCAGGTCAGTGCGACCGAGCGCGGTGCACTGTTCAATCCCGACTACAATCGCGAGGAGCTGGATTTCCTGCGCAGCCACGTTCCGCCGGGCGGCGTGGTGGTGGATGTCGGCGCCAATGTCGGAACGTTCGCCTTGCCGCTTGCCCGTCACGTCGGGCCTGATGGCCTCGTGATCGCAGTGGAGCCGCATCCGGTCACGCATGCGCGGCTGAGCTTCAACCGTGCTGCGTCCGCGCTGCCCCAGGTCAGGCTGCTCGCGGTGGCAGCGGGTGAGAGCGATGGCGAGGTGATGATCGAGACCGATGGGGACAATCTCGGCGCCAGTCACATCGTGACCGGCGAGGCCGGAGCGGAAGCGTTCAAGGTGCCGTCGTTGCGGCTGCAGACCATTCTCGCACAGGCCGGAGCGACCAGGGTTGATGCGCTGAAGATCGACGTGGAAGGTTTTGAGGACCGCGTGCTGACCGGCTTCTTCCGTGACGCGCCTGCCGCGTTATGGCCGCGTGCCGTCGTCATCGAACACCTGTCGCGCGACGAATGGCAGAACGATTGTCTCGCCGACATGCTCGGTCGCGGTTACCGTGAGAGCGGCCGCACGCGCAGCAATACGCTGCTGCTGCGCGGCTGAACGGCGTTCGCTTTCCCCGGGCGCGTCCGGAACATCGGCGCCCCACGCGGCGTTGTCGCCCCTGACATTGAGGGAGCCGACCATGAGCAATGACGACGCGCGCGACCAGGACCGCGTTTGGGACCTGATGAAGAAGATCGGCTTTGCGATGCTGGTCACCCGCGACGGTGACAGGCTGCGGGCACGGCCGATGAGCGCGTATCTCGCGCGCGGCGAGAACATGATCTATTTTCTCACTGACGCGCGGCATCACAAGGACGAGGAGATCGCGCGATCGCCGCAGGTCAATCTGTCGTTCGCGGACGCCGGCAACCAGAAGTACGTGTCGCTCACGGGTACGGCGGCCATTTCCAACGATCGCGGCAAGATCCGGGAGCTGTTCTCGACGCCGGCCAAGGCCTGGTGGGACAGCGCCGAGGATCCGAACATCCGCCTCTTGAAGATCACGCCCGACGACGCCGAATTCTGGGATTCGCCCGGCACGGTCGTGAGCTACGTCAAGATGGCGGCGGCCGCGGTGACAGGCACGCGTCCCGACCTCGGCGACAATCGAAAGGTCGCGATGTGATGCCGATCGAACCGCCAGAGATTCCGCCGGCGACGCCGGGCCGCCCGGTCGAACCGCCGCCGGAGGATCCCGTCGGCAATCCGCAGCCCGACATTCCGCCGCCGGTCTACGAACCCGATGCGCCGGAGCCGCCGCGCGAGCTGCCGGGGCAGACGCCGGACGAAATCCCCGGCCGGGGGCCGCTCGGTCCGACCACACCGAATCCGGCCACGGATTGACCGCGATTGGACGGTCATGATGATCGCCTGCCAGGGGCTTGGTCGCGGGCCGGTCCCGCAGCCCTGCGGCTGCGCCAAGCCCTTGAAAATCAAGGCTGAATAAAACCTGAATGGCGGCCCTGCGGGGGTGGCTTCGCGTCGAAATAAATCCCCCTGCGGATTTGAACTGCGCCACAATCCGGCCTAACGCATACTTGTTGATCTCTCCGTGCTTGAAAAAGATCGTTCCGGGAAAACAAGACACATGAGCAAACTTCGCGTCCTGCTGCTGGCGACGACTGCGCTGTCGGCGATGCAACTAATGAGCTCCGGCTCCCATGCGCAGGGGGCGCCGATGATCGTCGCCCAAGGCCCGGGCGGCGGCGAAGTCGGTCCAGACGGCCGGCCGAAACAGCAGCCGCAGGGGCAGCCGCAGCGACCTGGCCCAGGCGCGCCGCCACCGCATCAGGCTGCGCCTCCGCCGCCTCCCGCGCCGCCGCCGGCCGCTGCTCCACGCCCAGCGCCTCCACCGCCCGCGCCGCCACCGGCAGCGGCCCCGCGTCCCGCACCCCCTCCACCACCGCCTGCTCCGCCGCGGGCCGAGCCGCCGCGTCCGGCGCCCCCACCGCCCCCTCCGCCACGGGCCGAGCCACCACGTCCGGCTGCTCCGCCGCCGCCCCCACCGCCGCCGCGGGCTGAGCCGCCACATTCGGCACCGCCGCCTCCACGGGCTGAGCCGCCTGCACCTCCGCCGGCGCGTCCAGCGCCACCTGTTGCGGCTCCGCCGGTGCATACGCCACCGCCTCCAGCGCCTCCGCCGGGGCCGCCGCGTGAGCCGGCACGTCCTGCGACTCCGCCTGCGCCCCCGCCGACGGCTGCTCCCGCGCGTCCAACGCCGCCCACGCCGCCCGTAGCCACGCCCGCCCCGCCACCTCCGCCGAGTCCGGCACCGAACCTGCGGCCGGGAACGCCGCCGTCAGCCGTGACACCCCCGCCTTCGTCGCCAGCGGCCGGGAACGCGTCGCCGCCTGCGCACTCGCCGGCTCCGTCCGCGGCGCCGTCTCCGCAGCCGACGCCGGCTCCGACTCCTCCGGTTGGCCCCGGGCAGCGGCCGCCGACACAGCCAGGTGCCGGCGCCCCGCCGCCTGGTGCTCCCCAGGGAGCACCCCCGCCACGCGGCGCGCCGACGCCGCCGGCCGGAACCGTCGCGCCTGCTCCGGGAACTCCGCCGGCGCCACCCGCGCCTCCGGCCACCCAGACGCCGTCGCAGCAAGGCACGCCGCCCGCAGCCGGGAGCCCGCCCGGCGGACGTCCGGGGACGCCCCCAGGAGCCCCGGGTGGTCCGCCTCCGGCGGCAGGTCCTGGTGCTGCCGGACCCGGTCCGGGACCCGCCGGCGCGCCGCAGGCCGGTCCTGGCGCTGTGCCGCCCGCCGGCCCCCCGGCCATGTCCAATCGGCCGCCGCCGCAGGTCACTGCGCCCATCCCGGCGCCGCCGCCGCCGACGGCACAGCAGCTCACGCCGATCGCGCCCGGCGCGCCGTTGGCGGGGCCGCAGCGGCTGGACGATTTCCGCGGCCAGCGCCGCGAGGTCCAGGAGGGCGGTCGCACGCTGATCTACGAGCCGGGCCGCGTCATCGTGCGCGATCCGAGCGGTCAGGAGTTCGTGCGTCATGACGAGCTTGAGCGCTTCCGCTACGGCGCGCGGGATATCCGCGTCCAGCAGGAGCGGGGAGAGACGCGCACGGTGGTGATCCGTCCCGACGGTAGCCAGATCGTCACGATCACCGCGCCGGACGGCCGGCTGCTGCGCCGCATCCGCCGCGACATCGGTGGCCGCGAGATCATCATCATCGACAACACCTACCGCGATCCCCAGGCGGTCGGCGGCTTCTACGTCGACCTGCCGCCGCCGGAGATCCGCATCCCCTACAACCGCTACATCGTCGACGCGGATGAGGCCGAGCCGGATGTCATCTACGACACGCTGATCGCGCCGCCGGTGGAACGCGTCCAGCGCCGCTACTCGCTCGACGAGGTCCGCTACTCCCCATCGGTGCGACAGCTGATGCCGTCGATCGATCTCAACACGATTACCTTCGAGACCGGATCGTGGGAGATCAGTCCCGACCAGGTGGCGAAGCTGCAGGTCATCGCCGACGGCCTCAACCAGGCGATCCAGCGCAACCCGCGCGAGGTCTTCCTGATCGAGGGCCACACCGACGCGGTCGGCAACGACACCGACAATCTGTCGCTCTCGGATCGCCGAGCCGAGTCGGCCGCCACCTTGCTCACGCAGCAGTTCGGCGTGCCCGCCGAGAACCTGACCTCGCAGGGTTACGGCGCGCAGTACCTGAAGGAGCAGACGCAGGGGCCGAGCCGCATCAACCGCCGCGTCACGGTCCGCCGCATCACGCCGCTGCTCAATGGCGGCCAGGCCGCCCTGCCGCCGCCACCTCCGGGCGTCGCGCCGCCGCGGTGAGACGCGACTGAGCGAAAATGAAAATGGCCGGGAGCGATCCCGGCCATTTTTGTAAGCGGCAATCCGTTCCGTCCCGTTCGGTGTCGTCCCCGCGAACGCGGGGACCCATACTCACAGGATCCAGTTTTGCGATGGCTGGAGCCGCAGCCGGCTCTCACCGTGTCAGTCGGTGGATATGGGTCCCTGCGTTCGCAGGGACGACAGCGGTGGAGACGGCGCGGATTGCGCTCGACAGCTCCAACTCAGCCCTTGTCGTGGCCGAGCTGGAAGATCTGAGCGCCGTCCGCGCCCGACAGCAGCCCCGTGTCCGAATAGAGCTTCAGCTTGGAGCGGGTGTCGGTGATGTCGAGATTGCGCATCGTCAGCTGGCCGATGCGGTCGGCAGGCGTGAACGCGGCGTCCTCGACCTTCTCCATGCTCAGCCGCTCCGGCTGGTAGGTCAGATTGGGGCTCTCGGTGTTGAGGATCGAGTAGTCGTTGCCGCGGCGCAGCTCCAGGGTCACCTCACCGGTGACGGCGCGCGCCACCCAGCGCTGCGCGGTCTCGCGCAGCATCAGCGCCTGCGAATCGAACCACCGGCCCTGATAGAGCAGGCGACCGAGGCGCATGCCGCTGATGCGGTACTGCTCGATCGTATCCTCGTTGTGGATGCCAGTGACGAGCCGCTCATAGGCGATGTGCAGCAGCGCCATGCCCGGCGCCTCGTAGATGCCGCGGCTCTTGGCTTCGATGATGCGGTTCTCGATCTGGTCGCTCATGCCGAGACCATGACGGCCGCCGATCGCGTTCGCCTCCAGGAACAGCGCCACGGGATCGCTGAAGCTCTGGCCGTTCAGCGCGACCGGCTGACCCTCCTCGAAGCGGACCACGACCGTCTCCGGCTTCACCACGCAATCCTCGCGCCAGAACGGCACGCCCATGATCGGATTGACGATGCGGATGCCGCTGCTCAGGCTCTCGAGATCCTTGGCCTCGTGGGTGGCGCCGAGCAGATTGCTGTCGGTCGAATACGCCTTCTCGGCGCTCATCTTGTAGTCGAAGCCGTTGGCCGTGAGGAAGGCCGACATCTCGGCGCGGCCGCCGAGCTCGTCGATGAACTGCTGGTCGAGCCAGGGCTTGTAGATCTTGAGGCTCGGATTGGTCAGCAGGCCGTAGCGGTAGAAGCGCTCGATGTCGTTGCCCTTGTAGGTCGAGCCGTCGCCCCAGATGTTGACGCCATCCTCCTTCATCGCGGCGACCAGCATGGTGCCGGTGACGGCGCGGCCGAGCGGGGTGGTGTTGAAATAGGTGATGCCGCCGGTCGAGATGTGGAAGGCGCCCGACTGAATCGCGGCGATGCCCTCATGCACCAGCTGAGTGCGGCAATCCACGAGGCGCGCCTTCTCGGCCCCGAAGCTCACCGCCTTGCGCGGGATCTCGTCGTAGTCGGACTCGTCGGGTTGCCCGAGATTTGCCGTGTAGGCAAAGCAACGCGCGCCCTTCTGCTTCATCCAAAGCAGCGCGGCGCTGGTGTCGAGACCGCCGGAAAAGGCGATGCCGACCTTCTCGCCCTTGGGCAGGCTTTTCAGGATCGTGGTCATGGGAGAGTCCAACCGTGTTTGTGGCTGCGCCGTTCAGAAATTCGGGCGCGAATAACAGATTTTGCGTTGCTGGGCACGCCTTTAATGGCGACTGAGGGTGACCGGCCCGCGCTCAGGCTGCGGGGCTGGTATCCGCGGTACGGCGGCCGAACAGCCGGCGCATCAGGCGGAAGCCCGGCCAGGCGAAGCGGGTCAGGGCGGCGTCGATGCCGGCGTCGGTGAGGCGGGTGGACGGCCAGCGGTAGATGTAGCCGTGCAGCAGCCAGATCACGATGAAGGTGACGAGGCCGGCCGCGGCGATGTCGGTGAAGAAATGTCCGCCAAACGCCATCCGCAACACCGAGGTGGCGATGCCGAACAGGACGGCGGCGCCGTAGGCGACGGGCCGGATCGCGGGCGGCGTCAGCGCGGCCGGCGCCAGGGTCCAGAATGCGGTGGCTCCCTCTCCGGAGAAGAACGAGCAGTTGCGGCCGCAGCCGCCGCGCGGATCCCACCACGGCACGAACTGCATGTCGCCGCCGAACTCGGCCACGACAACCGGGCGCGGCCGGCCCCAATAGGATTTGAAGGTGAAGTTGGTGAGCACGCCGGCCGAGAGCGATAAGGTCAGCAGCAGGAACGCCACGGTGCGGCCCTTCACCAGCAGCGGCCGGTCGGGACGGACGAGCTTCACGACGAGCGCAACGATGGACGGCAGCGCGATGCCCCAGGCGACCCACATCGCGGCATCGCGCGCGAACGCAGCATAGCCGTCGAGCTTCACGGGGAAGCTGTGCGTGCGCGGATCGTAGAACAGCGCGGCCAGCTTGAGGTCGAGCTCGGGAAAGACGCCGAACAGCACGCCGATGACGAGCGCGAGCGACAATGCGATGAAGAGGCCGGTCCGGTTCATGGCGCGCGGTTTAGCGAAAGCGGATGGCGATGGAAAGGCCGGCGGCTCAACGTGGCGATCCCGACGGCAATGGCGGCGGTGGCGGCAGGCGCGGCGACGGCTCGCGCCAGCGGCCGGCGTTGCGGCCGGCAATCAGCCAATAGACCAGTCCGCCGACGATGCCGGCCCCGGTCAGGATCTCGAGATGGCGACGCACGATGCCCTCGAACCGGAAGGTCTCGGGATCGAACGGGACCAGGCCGAGATAGCAGGCTGCGCCGACCACGCCGCCGCCGATCGCGTAGGCGAGCACGCTGCGGATCGAGAAAGCCTCGGTGATCAGTGCGATCAGCAGCGCCGGGATCAGCGCGAAGCCCGACACGAAGATGAAGCCGAAGCCGATGATGACCTCGAACGCGCCCTGATCGATCGGGCCGTTGCCGAGATCGGAGAACTCCGGAAACAGGACCGCGGTCACCACGATCAGCCCCGCGAGGAAGCACGCGGCAAGAAACGCGAGCGCGATCACGACGAGACGACCGATCAGCGCCATGGCTTTAGACCCGTATTACCCAAGCGAGGCCCCGCTTTCTTCGCTCGTCATGGCCCGGCATGAGCCGGCCATCCATCTCTCGGTCGATGAATCGATGGCGCCCGGGTCAAGCCCGGGCATGACGATCTCGTTCGGAGATGCAGGCGCGATCAATCATCAATCCGTCATCGCCATCGCGCGCAGTGCCTGACGCTCCCGCGCGGACAGCTTCTCCGTCTCCGACTTCAACTGGCCGCAGGCGGCGAGGATGTCGCGGCCGCGCGGCGTGCGCACCGGCGACGAATAGCCCGCGTTGAAGACGTATTCCGAGAACTTCTCGATCTGCTCCCAGTCCGAGCACTCATACGCCGAGCCGGGCCAGGGATTGAACGGGATCAGGTTGATCTTGGCCGGAATGCCCTTCAGCAGCTTGACCAGCAGCCGGGCGTCGTCGAGCGAATCATTGACGCCCTTGAGCATCACATATTCGAAGGTGATGCGGCGCGCGTTGGATGCGCCGGGATAGTCGCGGCAGGCCTGCAGCAGCTCGGCAATCGGATATTTGCGGTTGAGCGGCACCAGCTCGTTGCGCAGTTCGTCGCGCACGGCGTGCAGTGAGATCGCCAGCATCACGCCGATCTCCTCGCCGGCGCGCTTGATGTTCGGCACCACGCCGGAGGTCGACAGCGTGATGCGGCGGCGGGAAATGCCGATGCCCTCGTTGTCCGAGACGATCAGCAGCGCGTCGCGCACCGCGTCGAAATTGTACAGCGGCTCGCCCATTCCCATCATGACGATGTTGGTGATGAGCCGGTTGCCGAGCGGGGTCTCGCGGTCGGCCCAGTCGTTCAGCCGGTCGCGCGCCACCATGACCTGGCCGACGATCTCGCCGGCCGTCAGGTTGCGCACCAGCCGCTGCGTGCCGGTGTGGCAGAACGAACAGTTGAGCGTGCAGCCGACCTGGGAGGAGACGCAGAGCGTGCCGCGATCGGTCTCGGGGATGTAGACGCACTCGACCTCGTGGGCCTTCTGCAGATTGTCGCCGCTCGGCAGCCGCAGCAGCCATTTGCGGGTGCCGTCGTTGGAGATCTGCTCGGCCACGACCTCGGGACGGTCGACCGTGAAATGTTCGGCCAGCGCGGTGCGTGTGTCCTTCGATACCGATGTCATCTCGTCGAACGACCTGGCGCCCCGGAAATAGATCCAGTGCCACAACTGCTGCACCCGCATCTTCTGCTGGCGCTCTGGCACTCCGACCTGGCCGAGCCTTGCTGCCAGCTCCGCGCGTGACAGGCCGATCAGCGAGGGCTTCGCCGGCGGGACGTAGGTTTCGAGCGGAGTCTTTTCGAGGGGCGCAGAGGAGTCGCGCAGCCCGGCAGTCGTTGCCATGTCGATGGGCCCAAAGTGCTGCCCGGCCGCGGCGGCCGAAGGCGTTCAGCGGGTTTATATAACGATCCGGCCGGCAAATGCGACCCGCCTGACGAGCGGTACCAGCGGCCGCCGTCTACCGGCGGCAATCCTGCGCGATGCGGTCGAGCGCCTGGGCGAGGCCCTTCAGTGAGAACACGTCGGTGGTCTCCGTGCCCTTGGCCGAGACGCCCTTGACCACGGCCTCGGGCGCCTTGCGCATGGCATCGACCATCCGCTCTTCCTCCGCGGCGTTCTTGATCCAAAGTCCGTCGCCCTGGGTATACATGGCATAGGAGGCTCCGCCGACCTCTACCGTGGCGTCGGATCCCGGCTTCAGCGCATAGCCGATCATGATCGAGACCTCGTTGAAGACCTTCTCGGAGGGCCGGGTCGACACGAAGGCATAGGCGGGATCGCGCGGACGGTTGGGCGGATTGGTCTTGGAGGATGTCGGCTTGGCCAGCGCGAAGCAGACCTTCTTGCCGCCGGGCATCGCGGTATAGGCGCCCCAGCCGCCGAACTGTCCGATCAGCGTCGGTTCCGCGCCGCCGATGTTGGGAACGGCCGGCTTCGATTCCGATTTCGGTGCGGCCTTCGGATGCGGAGCTGCGGCCTTTGGCGCGGCGCTCTGTGCCGCTACGAGGCTCGGAGCTCCGAACAGCAGCACGCCGCCGACCAGCGTTGTCAACAATCGCCCGAACAACATGATACGTTGAGTTCCCCCGCGACTTCGTTCCACCAATATTGTGACTGGATAATGGCCCGGAATCGCTGACCGTGGTCGCGATGGATAGCGGCTAAATGCACCGCTTGCAAAGGCCGCAGAGCCGGATTGTCCGGCGCTCCGCGTCCCTGGCGCGGCGCCGCGCAGCTGCCGCGGCCTGATGATGATTGTGGCGCGGCGGCAAATCCGGCATGACGTTCCCAAAGCCGGACCTCGATCCGGCGGCAACGACCAAGGAGCGCCTATGAAAGCCATTCTCTGCTCGCAATTCTGTCAGCCCGACGATCTCGTCCTCACCGAGGTGCCAGATCCGGTGGCCGGTCCCGGCGAGGCCGTGATTGCGATCAAGGCGGCGGCGCTGAACTTCTTCGACATCCTGATGATCCAAGGCAAGTACCAGATCAAGCCGCCGTTCCCGTTCTCGCCGGGTGCGGAGGTCGCGGGTGTCATCGAGAGCGTCGGCGATGGCGTCACCGAACTGAAGGTCGGCGACCGTGTCGTTGCCTCCTGCGGCCACAACGGCGCGCGCGAAAAGATCGCGCTGCCGGCCGCGTCGATCGTCAAGATTCCGGACAATCTCGATTTCGATCGCGCCGCCGGCATCATCATCATCTACGGCACTGCGCTGCATGCGCTGGAGGATCGTGCCAGTCCGAAACCGGGCGAGACGCTGGCCGTGCTTGGCGCCGCCGGCGGCACCGGCCTGGCGGCTTGCGAGCTCGGCAAGCTGATGGGGTTGAAGGTCATCGCCTGTGCCTCTTCGGACGAGAAGCTCGAATTTGCCAGGCAGCACGGCGCGACGCTGACGTTGAACTACGCCAAGGAGGATCTCAAGGAGGGACTGCGGCGGCTCACCGACGGCAAGGGTGCCGACATCATCTTCGATCCCGTCGGAGGCGCCTACGCCGAGGCAGCGCTGCGCTCCATCGCATGGGAGGGCCGATTCCTGGTGATCGGCTTCGCCGCCGGCGACATCCCGAAGATGCCGCTGAACCTCGCGCTTCTGAAGGGCTGTGATATCCGCGGCGTGTTCTGGGGCGCCTGGACCCGACTCAACCCCGCCAAGAACCGCGCCAACCTCGAAAAGCTCGTGCAGTGGACCGCGGAGGGCAAGCTGTCGTCGCACGTCGACCGCACCTTCCCGCTGGCTCAGACCGCCGATGCCTTGAAGGTGCTGGCCGGCCGCCAGGCGATGGGCAAGGTGATCCTGCACCCCTGAGGACGTCGCGCAATGAAGGCCCCCGGGGGGGCTGTACTCCCCGGGATAGCCTCGCCCTGATCCGTGCAACCAAACCGAGCAGTGCCCCGGCTGTTGTGCCGATGGAATGCTCGAGCCGGCCCGGCGTCGCTGTGACATCCGCGCGCTGCGCGGCGGTCGCAAATTTGTTCGGCGGGCTGCCGCGCCGGCGCCACGGATTCGCAACCGGAAGCAGAAAATCCGAAAACGAGCGTTTCTTGGTTAACGCAACCGCGCCACATTATGGCGTGGTTAATTTGAGGCTTGGCCGTTGTTATCACGATGTTTCTAGATTTGGTGCCGTGCGATGTCGCACGTGCGTTGCCACAATCAGATCAAAATGTTTCCAGAATCATGCCGGCTCTCGTCCACTTTTAGTCGGATTCAATTAGTCAATTAGTTGTCGGCAGTGGGGTGCCTCTGGCAATCGTGACGTGTCTCGAGCTTCTGACGGGCTTGGGACCAAAAGTATGTTGCGTGAAGTTGAGATGGGGATGAAGGCCATGGCTGAGCGGACGACGCGCGGGCGTTTCAACAACAGAACTCCTTCGGAGCCTGACTTCAGGCCTTTCCCCGACGAACTCCCTCAGGAGCGCCCCCCGAGCTATCGTTTCGGCCGGTCGACCCAGGATAACTATCCAAACGACGAATCGATGCCGATGTTCCTCTCTGAGTATGAGAGCGGCAACCAGATCGACAGCACGCATTTCGAGGACCAGTGGCCGGAGCGGACCCGCCGCGTCTCGGTCTCGTCCCGGATTCTTCTCGCCGTGGTGGCTGCGGCCGGCGTCGCGGTGCTCTTCGCGCTTGTCACCTCGGATGCGACGCGCGACCTGATCGCCAGTGCCAAGGCTTCCATCATCGGCGCCACGCCGGACCCGACGGCCCCGCCGCAGGCAACCAACACGCAGCTCACCGCGCGCGACATGCAGCTGAACGAGCCGGCGCGACTGCCGCCCGCCGAGCCGCCGGCTGCGGCGGCGCCGGTGCAGACGGCAGCCGTGGCCCCGACGCGTGACGACATCGCCAACGCCTACCAGACAGCGCTGCAGAATCGCAGTGTGACGCAGCCCGCGCCGGTTGCAGCACCACCAAGCTTCGCCACGGCACCGTCAGCGCCGGCCCCGAGCGCGATGGAGCCATCCTCGATCAATTCGCCGGGCGCCGGGTCGGCAATCGTCGCACCCGGCCTCGGCGCCGTGACCGCCGCTCCGCCGCCCGCGCAGGTCCGCCGGCTCGATCCCGACGAACTCGCGGGCATCATGAAACGCGCCAAGAGCCTGCTGGCCGCGGGTGACATCCCGCCGGCCCGACTGCTGCTGGAGCGCGCCGCCGAGGCGCAAGAACCGGCCGCGGCGCTGATGCTTGCCCAGACCTACGATCCCCACGTGCTGGGGACGAAGGACATCCGCAACATCAATGCCGATCCGGCTGCGGCTCGCAACTGGTACCGCCGCGCCGCCCAGCTCGGCTCGGCTGAAGCGCAGCGCAGGCTCGATCAACTGCAGAACTGAACGCTCGTGACGGCAGCGATGCCGCCTCGTTTCATTTTTTTGTTTCACGCGTGATTTTCGAGTCTGTTCATGGGCGATGCCAGGCGAGACCTGGTGCTGCCCGCGTTCCGGCTCGCAAACATGTGCCAGCCTTAGATCAAGGGGGACAGATGCGACGTCTTGTTGGAGCGGCCCTGGCCGCAATGATGATTGCGTGCGGTTTCGCTGCCCACGCCGAGGAAGGCGAGTTCGACCCCGCCAAGGTGAGCGACAGCCTCAAGGCGATCTTCCAGTTCGGCTCGGTGCAGACCAAGCAGGCGCTGAACGCCAATACGGTGACGCTCATCACCGGCACCATTGGCGGCACCTATGTGCAGTTCGGCGCCGATCTGGCCTCGCTGCTCGACGACGGCAACAATCTGCGCGTCCTGCCGATCGTCGGCCGCGGCTCGGTGCAGAGCGTGGCCGACATCCTGTTCCTGCAGGGCGTCGATCTCGGCGTCGTGCGCGCCGATACGCTCGACTACCTCGAGCGCAAGGGTTTCGCCAAGGACATCAAGCGGCAGTTCACCTACGTCACCAAGCTCTACAATGAAGAGATGCAGGTGATCGCGCCGCGCGCGGTGCGCAACCTGCGTGACCTCGAGGGCCGCCGGGTCAGCGTCGACCTGCCGAATGGCGGCACCTTCGTCACGGCGCTGACGGTGTTCGAGCGGCTTGGCCTGCGCGCCAACTTCGCCTACATCGAGCAGCGCATCGCGATGGAGAAGTTGAAGCGCGGCGAGCTCGATGCCGTCATCGTGGTCGGCGGCAAGCCCTACAAGTCGGTCTCGACCTTCGTGAACGACGGCCGCTTCCATCTCGTCAACGTCGACTACGATCGACCGCTGCAGACCGACTATCTGCCGGCGACCCTGACGGCGAAGGACTACCCGAACCTGATCGCCGAGGGCGAGAAGGTCGACACGATCGCGGTGCCGGCCGTGCTCGCCGCCTATAATTGGGCGCCGAACACCGACCGCTATCGCAAGCTCGCGACCTTCGTCGACGCCTTCTTCACCAAATTCCCGGCATTCCAGAATCCGCCGTTCCATCCGAAGTGGAAGGAGGTTTCGCTTTCGGCGCCGCTCGCCGGCTGGCAGCGGCTGCCGTCCGCGAGCAAATGGCTGGAGAGCCATGCCATGGAAGGCGCACAGCGCGACCGCTTCGATGACTTCCTGAAGCAGAGCAGCGCCGGCAGGGCGATGCCGAGCGAGGCCGACCGCGAGGCGCTGTTCAAGCAGTACCAGGCCTGGGAGGCCGAGAAGACCGGCAGCGCCCGCGCCCAGGCGCGCGGCCAGCGCTGAGCTCGTAGCGTTCGACGAAGTCCCATCAAGAGAAAAGCCCCGCGGATGCGGGGCTTTTTGCTGTTGTGCCCTTCCGAGGCGCTGATTGCGGGCGCCCGGCTTGCCGGCCGGAGCCGCCGTCAGCCGATATTCTCGCCGTCAGCGTTCTTGTCTGCCGCCAGCCGCGCGAGTACGGCGCGGGCTGCCGCATGATGGTCGGGCGTGATGTGCGAAGCGACCATGCGGATGGCGGTGGCGAGCACCGCCGCGTCGTCGGTGAAGCCGAGGATGGGCAACACGTCAGGCATGAAGTCGAACGGCACGACGAAGTAGGCGATGGCGCCGAGCAGGGCGACCTGTACGTGCCGGGGTGTCTCCTTGTCGAAGGCGCAATAATACGCTGCAAGCAGCTCCTCGGCGAATGGCAGCCGCGCGACAACCTTCTTGAACTTGATCCAGAAACGACGGCGAAGGGTCTCGCGATCCCGGGCCAGCCGCTCCGCGGGCTCGAAGCCAACGCTGTAGTCGGTCGCATCCGACATGATGTCCGATCTCCGGTTCCCGACGGCGCTGGGGGCGCGGTCCTCGCCCTCGGATGTGGTGATGGCGGCGCCGGCCGCAAGGCGCGTGCCGTCGTCGCCAAGATCTCAGCCGCGCATCGTCGCGGCGATCGCATTCATCGCCTTGGCGAGCGCGATGTCGCGCATGGTCACGCCGCCTGCGTCATGGGTCGTGAGGACCACCTCGACGGTGCGGTAGACGTTGCGCCACTCGGGATGATGGTCAGCCTTTTCAGCGACCAGGGCGACGCGGGTCATGAAGCCGAAGGCTTCGTTGAAGTCTGTGAATGTGAACGTGCGGGCGATGGCCTCACGGCCTTGCGCCTCGGACCAGCCGGGAAGCTCCCGCAAGGCGGTGGCGCGTGCCTCCGCCGACAATGGTTGCGGCATCTCGATCTCCTCTTGTGGTGCAATCGACCGGACACGCGGCGGCATCCGGGTGATTGCGGGGCTACCTCCGGCTGGATCGCGCCGGTGTCCGGTTGCCAAGACTAACCGAAAACGCATCCCGATCAGAGCCTTGTCACAGGCGCGATGCCGGAGGCGCTTGTAACTGCCCCGATCCTCCGGCGACTGGTGCGATGGTAACCATGACGCAGATGTCACCCCGGGCGGACAAGAAATTTGCTACAGTTCGGCTCTATTGAAGGACGACGTGGCCAGACGAAGCCGCCTGTGGCATCGCCCGGGCCTGGGACCACCGGAGGACGGGATCTGGTAGATACTCAGACCACGCCAGCGCAGCGCTCACGGATGCGCCCTGCCGTGTTCATCGTCATCGCCGGGATCCTTGCGGTCGTCGGCGCTTTGACGGGGGCCTACTATTTTGCGATGCGTCCCGTGGTGCTCAAGATCGCGGTCGGTCCGCCCAACAGCGACGACCTGAAGGTCGTCCAGGCCCTGACCCAGGCCTTTTCCCAGTCGCACGCCTCCGTCAGGCTGCGGCCGGTTCCGACCGAGGGCGCCGCACAGAGCGCGCAGGCGCTGGCCGCAGGCAAGGTTGATCTCGCGATCGTCCGGGGTGACCTCGAGGTCCCAAAGAACGCGCAGGCCGTGGCGACGCTGCGCAAGAACGTCGCCGTGCTCTGGGTGCCTCCGGGCGGCAAGGGCAAGGGTCGCAAGGGCGCCAAGATCACCAAGATCTCCCAGCTCGCGGGCCACAAGGTCGGCATCATCGGTCGGACCCCGGCGAACGCCAATTTGCTGAAGGTGATCCTGCATCAGTACGGCGTCGACGCCAGCAAGGTCGAGATCGTCCAAGTCCCGATCACCGAGGCCGCCGAAGCCGTGCGCAACCAGCGGGCGGACGTCTATCTTGCGGCCGGACCCATCAATAGCAAGATCACGGCGGATGCGATCGCCGCTGCTACCAAGGACGGCGGCACGCCGACCTTCCTGGCGATCGATTCGGCCGAAGCGATCGCGCAGAACCACCCCGAATATGAATCGACCGAAATTCCCGCCGGCGCGTTTGGCGGCTCGCCCGATCGTCCCGAGGACGAGGTGAAGACCATCAGCTTCAACCACCACATCGTGGCGCGCAAAGGCCTGTCGGATTCGACCGTGTCCGCGTTCACCCATCAGCTTTTTTCGGTGCGCCAGCAATTGCTGTCGGAGTTCCCGCTGGCTGCCAAGATCGAGACCCCCGACACCGACAAGGACGCCGCGATTCCGGCGCATCCCGGCGCGGCGGCGTTCATCAACGGCGAGGAGAAGACATTCCTCGACCGCTACAGCGACTACATCTGGTGGGGCCTGATGGCGCTTTCGGCGATGGGTTCGGCCGGTGCGTGGTTCGCCGGCTATCTCAAGCGCGACGAACGCACCATCAACACCTCGCTGCGCGATCGTCTGCTGGAGATGATCACGATCGCGCGCAAGAGCGATTCGACCGAGGAGCTCGACCAGCTGCAGAGCGAGGCCGACGAGATCCTGCGCAACACGCTGACCTGCTTCGAGGACGGTGCAATCGAGCACGCGGCGTTGACCGCGTTCAACATCGCGCTCGAGCAGTTCCACAACGCGGTGGCCGATCGCAAGCTCATCCTGATGAGCATGCCCGCCAATCTGCAGCGAACCGGCGCGCAGTTGCGTGCCGCCGGCACCTGAGGGCGGACGATGTTCGCCCTGCGGCCGCGTCACGCGCTGTCCACGGCGCGATTGTAATTCCAGCGTCATCAATCTTTTCTAGGTCTGCCGGGCCGTGGCTCGCGCCGGCTCCCGCGCGCGATCCGACCAGGAGATCCGCATGACGCTTCGCATTCCTCGACCGCACACCGCCCTGTCCCGCCGCCGCTTCCTGTCGACGGCCGCCGCAGCCGGCGTCACGACGCTGGCGATGCCCTATCTGAGCCGCGCCGCCGACCGGCCGCAGATCACGCATGGCGTGCAGTCCGGCGACGTCGGCATGGATGGTGGCGTGGTCTGGGCGCGCGCCGACCGGCCGTCGCAGATGCTGGTCGAGGTGGCGACCACCGAATCGTTCAAGGACGCGCGTACGCTGCCTCCGATTGCCGCGCTTCCGGAAAGCGACTTCACGGCCAAGATGCTGATCGACGGCCTTCCGAGCGGCCAGGACATCTTCTACCGTGTCAAGTTCCGCGACCTGTCGCATACCGCGGTCGAAAGCGAGGCCGTGGCCGGCCGCTTCCGCACCGCGCCAGGCAACAAGCGCGACGTCTCGTTCGTCTGGGGCGGCGACGTGGCGGGGCAGGGCTGGGGCATCAATCCCGATGATGGCGGCATGTTCACCTTCTCGACGATGAAGAAGCACCGCCCGGACTTCTTCCTGCACTCCGGCGACACCATCTACGCCGACGGTCCGATCAAGTCCGAGGTGAAGCTGCCGGACAACAAGGTGTGGAAGAACCTCACCGTGGAAGAGAAGGCCAAGGTCGCCGAGACGCTCGACGAATTTCGTGCCGCCCACAAATACAATTTCCTCGACGAGAATGTTCGCGCCTTCAATGCCGAGGTGCCGATCTTCGTGCAGTGGGACGATCACGAGGTCACCAACAACTGGTCGGCCTCCAAGGAGCTGCCCGCCGCCTACAAGGAGCGCAACATCCAGTTGCTCGCGGCCCGCGCGGCGCGCGCCTTCCACGAGATGTATCCGATGCGCGAGAGCATCATCGAGCCGGGCCGAGTCTATCGCACCATCAACTATGGCCCGCATCTCGACGTGTTCGTGCTCGACGAGCGCAGCTACCGCGGCGCCAACGGTCCCAATCTCGAGGACAAGTATGGTCCGGCGTCCTACTTCATCGGGCCGGAGCAGATGCGCTGGTTGAAGCAGGCGCTGCTCAATTCCCGCGCGACCTGGAAGGTGATCGCCTCCGACATGCCGCTCAGCATCATCGTCTATGACGACGCGGCCAACAAGAAGGGCTCGGAAGCCATCGCCCAGGGTGACGGCCCGGCGCGCGGCCGCGAGCTCGAGATTGCCGAGATCCTGCGCTTCATCAAGACGGCGCCGATCCAGAACACGGTGTGGCTGACGGCGGACGTGCATTACGCGGCCGCGCATTATTACGATCCGAACAAGGCGCAGTTTCAGGACTTCGAGCCGTTCTGGGAGTTCGTCTCCGGCCCGCTGCATGCCGGCACGTTCGGTCCGAACGAGCTCGACAACACCTTCGGCCCCGAGGTGCGCTTCATCAAGGCGCCCGGCCTCGACAAGCAGAATCTGCCGCCGTCGGCCGGCATGCAGTTCTTCGGCCACGTCAAGATCGAAGGCGCCACGGGCCAGATGACCGTGACCCTGCGGGATCGCGCCGACGTCGCGCTGTGGTCGACCACGCTCGATCCGAAGCTCGGCTGAGGTCTCGTTGTTCGGCGGCAAGACGATCGCGTGCGGCGACGGCAACTAATCGCGTCGCCGCAGCACCGCCTCCAGCGCCTCGGTCGGGCAAGGCTTCGGCAGCCGCGGCCGGTCGGCGAATGCGGCCGGCACGCGGTCGGCGCCATAGCCGGTCGAGAATGCGAAGGGAATGCCGAGCGCCGTCAGCCGCTCGGCAATCGCAAAGCTCTTTTCGCGGACCAGGCCGACATCGAGCAGCGCGAATTGCGGGACGCGCTCGGCGATCATGGCGAGGGCGGTTGCGACGTCGGCTGCGATCCTGATGTCGGGAACGCCGAGGTCGGTGATCGTGTCTTCCAGTCCGAGTGCAATGATGGGGTCGTCTTCGACGACCAGCACATGCTGATAGAACTCGGGCACGCCTGATTGCGAGCTGGTCATGGGATCTGCGGGTTCCAGGATGAGGGATGGACCCCGCGGCCGGCGCCTCCTCTCGAGCGCGCTGGCGGGTTCCTGGAACCAAGGCAGCATATCAGAGTTCCTGTGTCGGTGCACTTGTGAACACAAGGTGCACGGATCACGCACATGCGTTGCGCACGGGGATGACGATGCTGAGCCAAGGTGTGACCACGCTGAGCCGGGAGCGGCCCTACAACAACCTGCTGCGGCGGCTCAGTCCGGCCGACTACGCGCTGATCTCGCCGTATCTGGTGGAGGACGAGGCAACGCCGAACGAGCTGCTCTACAGTCCGGGTGACGACGTCCAGATCGTGCATTTTCCCTGCGGGCCGGCGCTGACGTCCTATCTCGTTCCCAATGAGGATGGCCGCGACGTCGAGACCATCCTGGTCGGCCGCGAGGGCGCCGTCGGCGGGATCGTCAGCGAAGGCTTCCTGCCGGCCTACACACGGATCGTCGTCAAGTTCGGCGGCCCGTTCGCACGGCTGCCGCTGTCCCGCCTGGCGGCCGCCAAGCTGCAATCCAAGACGCTGCGCAACGTGTTCGCGCGCTACGCCGATTGCATGCTGGCACAGATGTTCCAGTCGACCGCCTGCAACGCAATCCATTCGATCGAGCAGCGGACGGCGAAGTGGATCGTGGCCGCGATGGACCGTACCGATGGCGAGCCGATCGTGCCGCTGACGCATGAGCAGCTGGCAACGCTGCTGGGCGTCGGCCGCAGCTACGTCAGCCGGGTTGTCCAGACCTTCAGGGCCGAGGGCATTCTCGAAACCCGCCGCGGCGCCTTCATGGTGCGGGACTTCGACGCGCTGAAGCGCCGCTCCTGCCTGTGCAACGAGGCCGTGAAGACCCATTTCGAAGAGGTCCTGCGCGGCGTCTATCCGACCGAGCAGGCCGCGGCGGGCTGAGCCTGCAGGCGCCATTGACGTCCCGCGTACAGACTCCAGCCAACCGCGTTGGCTGTCAGCGCTGGTCCTCGTGGGATTGCCGGTCGGAGTGGTTGATCTTGTCTTCTCCCGCGCCTCCCGGAGGCGCGTGGCGGCGGAGGCGTTAGCCAGCCGCTCGGAAACCGCTCCCCGTTCCTGAAAGCAGTCATTGTTTTTTGGCATTTTCTGCCTATATTGCGCCGCAACGCGTGAGGTCTGCCCGGTCGATTGGCCGGGCTTCCTATTTGGGGCTGCCGGCCCCTGCCGCCGAACGAGTTTCGCGAGCGCGCGTCGCAAAGCTAACAGCTTGATTCGACTATAACAAAGCGCGCGCCCCGCCGGGGACAGAGCACGGGCTCTTGAGAAAGCTTAGAAGACACCGACCATGAATCTTCGCAACATCGCCATCATCGCCCACGTCGACCACGGCAAGACCACCCTGGTTGACCGTCTCCTGCAGCAGTCGGGTACCTTCCGCGAGAACCAGAAGGTCGCCGAGCGCGCCATGGACTCGAACGATCTGGAGCGCGAGCGCGGCATCACCATCCTGGCCAAGGCCGCCTCGGTGCAGTGGAAGGACACCCGCATCAACATCGTCGACACTCCCGGCCACGCCGATTTCGGCGGCGAGGTCGAGCGCATCCTGAACATGGTGGACGGCGCCCTGGTGCTGGTCGACGCCGCCGAGGGCCCGCTGCCGCAGACCAAGTTTGTGGTCTCCAAGGCGCTCAAGGTCGGCCTCAAGCCGATCGTCGTCATCAACAAGGTCGACCGTCCTGACGCCCGTCCGACCGAGGTCATCAACGAGGTGTTCGACCTGTTCGCCGCGCTCGACGCGTCCGAGGAGCAGCTCGACTTCCCGATCCTGTACGGCTCGGCCAAGCAGGGCTGGATGGCCGAGAGCCCGGAAGGTCCGAAGGACGCCGGGATGCAGCCGCTGTTCGACCTGGTGCTGCGCCATGTGCCGGCGCCGTCGGTCGAAGAGGGGCCGTTCCGCATGATCGGCACCATCCTGGAGGCCAACAACTTCCTGGGTCGCATCATCACCGGCCGCATCACCTCGGGCAGCATCAAGCCCAACCAGGCCGTGAAGGTGCTGAACGCCGAGGGCAAGGTCGTCGAGCAGGGCCGTATTTCCAAGATTCTCGCGTTCCGCGGCATCGAGCGCGTGCCGCTCGACGAGGCCGAGGCCGGTGACATCGTCGCCATCGCGGGCCTGACCAAGGGCACCGTCGCCGACACGTTCTGCGATCCCTCGGTCGAGACTCCGCTCCCGGCGCAGCCGATCGACCCGCCAACCGTGTCGATGTCCTTCATCGTCAACAACTCGCCGCTGGCGGGCACCGAAGGCGACAAGGTCACCAGCCGCATGATCCGCGACCGCCTGCTGCGCGAGGCCGAGGGCAATGTCGCGTTGCGCGTCGTCGAATCCGCCGACAAGGACGCCATGGAAGTGTCGGGCCGCGGCGAATTGCAGCTCGCGATCCTGATCGAGACCATGCGCCGCGAAGGCTTCGAGCTGTCGGTGTCGCGTCCGCGCGTGGTGCTGCAGAAGGACGAGGCCACCGGCGCGTGGCTGGAGCCGATCGAGGAGGTCGTGATCGACGTCGACGAGGAGCATTCCGGCGTCGTCGTGCAGAAGATGAGCGAGCGCAAGTCCGAGATGATCGAGATGCGCCCGTCCGGCGGCAACCGCCTGCGGCTGGTGTTCTACGCGCCGACCCGCGGCCTGATCGGCTATCAGGGCGAGCTGCTCACGGACACCCGCGGCACCGCGATCATGAACCGCCTGTTCCACGGCTATGCTCCGTTCAAGGGCGAGATCGCCGGCCGCCGCAACGGCGTCTTGATCTCCAATGACCAGGGCGAGGCGGTGGCCTACGCGATGTTCAAGCTGGAGGACCGCGGCCCGATGATGATCGAGCCGGGCTGGAAGGTCTATCGCGGCATGATCGTCGGCGAGCACACCCGCGACAACGATCTCGAGATCAACGTCTTGAAGGGCAAGCAGCTCACCAACATCCGCACCACGTCAAAGGACGAGGCAGTCCGCCTGACGCCGCCGATCAAGATGACGCTGGAAAAGGCGCTCGCCTATATCGAGGACGACGAGCTGGTCGAGGTCACGCCGAAGTCGATCCGGCTGCGCAAGAAGCATCTCGATCCGAACGAGCGCAAGCGCGCCGAGAAGCAGAAGGAAGCGGTGGCGTAATTTCCGCCCTCCATTCTCAAATGCGTCATGGCCGGGCTTGTCCCGGCCATCCACGTTTTGGGGCTTGCGAGGACGACGTGGATGCCCGGCACAAGGCCGGGCATGACGACGGAGTTGGATGAGCCAATGTCTTTCCCATCCTCCATCGACATCGCCATCATCGGCGCGGGTGCCGCGGGCCTCGGCGCCGCACATGCGCTGCAGGACAAGGGCGTCTCGTTCATCGTCCTGGAGGCCCGCGACCGCATCGGCGGGCGTGCCCGCACCATCATGGCTTCGCCTGATGTCACGTTCGATCTCGGCTGCGGCTGGCTTCATTCGGCCGATCGCAATTCGTTCGTCGCCATCGCCGAGCGGCTTGCTTTCACTATCGACACCAGTCGGCCGCCCTGGCGCGACCAGGCCTATGACGCGGCATTTCCGCGCGACGAGCGTGAGGAGTTCTTGCGGGCGCTGGAGGCGTTCTTTACGCGCACCGCAGAGGCCGCCAAGAGTGGCCGAGATGCCCCGGCGAGCATCTGCCTGGAGCCTGGCAATCGCTGGAACGGCATGATCGATGCGATCTGCACCTATCTCAACGGCTGCGAGCTCGACCAGATGTCGCTGCTCGACTTCGATGCCTATGAGGACACCGAGCTGAACTGGCGCGTTCGCCACGGCTATGGCGCGCTGGTCGCCGCCTATGGCGGGGGCCTGCCGATCGCCATGAGCTGCAACGTGACCCTGATCGATCACGGCGACACGCGCATCCGCCTGACGACCTCACAGGGCACGCTGACGGCCGACAAGGTCATCGTCACCGTGCCGACCAGTCTCATGGCCGACGAAACGCTCCGCTTTTCGCCGGCCCTGCCGAGCAAGGTCGAAGCCGCCGCTGGCCTGCCGCTCGGTCTCGACAACAAGGTGACGCTGGCGCTCGACGGCTGGGAGCACCTGCCGAGGGATTCGGGCATGCGCGGCCGAAGCCACACCGCGCGGGTCGGCAGCTTCCAGCTGCGCCCGTTCGGCCAGCCCTGCATCGAAGGCTTTTATGGCGGCAGCTTCGCCCGCGAGATCGAGGCGGCGGGCGAGGGGGCCTTGGCGGCGCAGGCGATCGACGACATCGCGGCCCTGCTCGGCAACGACATCCGCAACAGCCTCCGTCCGCTCGCCGAGTCCCGCTGGGGCGCCGACCCGTTCGCGCGCGGCGCCTATTCGCATGCACTGCCTGGACATGCCGACAAGCGCGCCGTGCTGGCCGCGCCGGTTGATGATCGGCTGTTCTTCGCCGGCGAGGCGACGCCCTTGGATTTCTTCTCGACCGCCCATGGCGCGCGCGACAGCGGCGAGCGCGCGGCGCGGGAAGCTCTGGCGTCATTAACCAGGCGCTAGTCCATCGATCGTCATTGCGAGCGCAGCGAAGCGGTCCAGACTGTCACCGCGGTGGGATTTCCGGATCGCTTTCGCTGCGCTCGCGATGACGTGCCGATCAATACGTCTCCTCCACCATCCGCAGAAACTCCCGTGCGGCCTGTGTCTGGTGATGCTCTTTGTGGCGCAGGCTGTAGAAGTGCCGCTTGGGCAGCTCGATGTTGGCGACGGCGAGCAGCCCGGCCTTGACGGCGCGCATGACCACGAGGCGCGACAGCACCGTGACGCCGGCGCCGGCTTCGACGGCGCCGCGCACGGCCTCGTTGGACGGCAGGTCGAACACCACATCGAGCTCGGCCGGGGTGATTCCGAAGCGGCCAAGCGCTGTTTCGAGCGCGGCGCGCGTGCCGGAGCCCTGCTCGCGCAACACCCAGCGCGCCGTCTTCAGGTCGCCGGTTGTCACTGACCTTCCGCGGCACAGCGGATGATCGATCGGACCGACCAGCACCATGTTGTCCTGCGCGACCGGCTGAACCGTGAGCACGGGATCGTCGACATCGCCCTCGATGAAGCCTAGATCGGCAGAGCCCTCGCGGACCTGGGTCGCGACCTGCTCGGTATTGCCGATCGACAGCTGCAGCCTGATCGCCGGATGCGCGGCACTGAAGCGGTGAATGAAGGCCGGCAGCCAATAGCCCGCGATGGTCTGGCTGGCCGCCAGCGCCAGCTGCCCGCGCTTCAGGCCGGCGAGATCGTTCAGCACGGTCTCGGCGGCGGCCGCGCGCGCCAGCACCGCCTTTGCTTCGACGAGAAACGCCTTCCCGGTCGCCGTGAGCACGATGCGGCGTCCGACGCGATCGAACAGCCTGGTCTCGTAGCGCGCTTCGAGCGCGGCCACGGCCGCCGATGTCGCCGACTGGGTTAAATTGAGGTCGCGCGCCGCCTGGGTGACGTGCTCGCGGGTCGCGACCGCAACGAAGATCCTGAGCTGTTCGAGCGTCACAAGCGTCCTATGTGGTGAGCTTCACCAGGGCCAGGCTGAAGCCTGCGATGAACAGGAAGGCGAGCAGGCCCAGCGCCAGCGGCCGCAGGCCCTTGGCCTTGAGCTTGGCGAAATCCGTTTCCAGTCCCATCGCGGCCAGTGCCATCGACAGCAGGAACGTGGTCGCCGTCACGATCACGGTCTTCATCTCGGCGGGAATGCTGATCACGCTGTTGAGGCCGACCAGCGCGATGAAGCCGAACACGAACCAGGGCAGTGGCGGCTGCGCATTGCCTCGGGTCTCGCCGCCATGGCGCGCACGCCGCGTTGCCAGCAGGCCGAGCGTGAGCACGACCGGCGCCAGCAGCATCACGCGGGCGAGCTTGGCGATGGTGCCGAACTCGCCGGCCTGCTGGCCCTGCTGAAACGCGGCCGCGACCACCTGGGCGATCTCGTGAATGGAGGCGCCGCTCCACAGGCCGAAGGCGTGCGCGTCGAGATGCAGCAGCGCCGGAAGCAGCGGATAGATGAACATTGCGATCGAGCCGAACACCGTGACGCAGGCCACCGCATAGGCGACGTCCTCGTCATGGGCGCGCGTGACCGTGTTGGTCGCGATCACGGCGGACGCACCGCAGATCGAGGTGCCCGCGGCGATCAGCTCCGCCAGCTTGCGATTGACGCCGAGCAGCTGTCCCATCCACACCGTGAACAGGAAGGTGCCGGTGAGGCTCAGCGCGATCACGGCGAGACCACGCGCGCCGACCTCGACGATCTGCGTCGCCGTCAGTTGCAGGCCCAGCAGGATGATCGCCAGCCGCAGTACGCGACGCATGGAGAAGGCGACGCCGGGCTTGGCCCGCGCCGGTGTGCCGACCACGTTGTGCAGCGCCATCCCTGCCACGATCGCCAGGATCATCGGGCTGAACAGGCCGAGGCCCGGCAGCAGGCGCAGCCCGAAGGCGCCGGCCGCGAGCGCCGCGGACAGCGCGAGCCCGGGCAGCAGCGTCGGTGCCGCCGGCGTCGCGGGCGCGTGCGCAGGTCGATGATGAATGGCAACGGGCGCATCGGCGATCAGATCGTGCGAGGGGGCAGCCATGGAAATCTCTCCCAAACCAAGTGCGAGGAAGAGAATTTCATGCTGCGAACAATCGATCCAACAGATTATATCGCACGTATCATTCGATTCAATCGATTAATCGCCCACTGCCGCATCTCGCCGCCGACCGGATCACGACTCCAGCACCCGCTTGCGCAGCTCGGCATCCGGCACGAAGCAGGATTCGTATTTGCCGAAGATGTGGTAGCGGTTGCGTGCGACCACGCCATAGACCGCATCGCGCAGCGGCTTCGGAATGGCGCGCAGCGCGCGCGTCCAGCCCCAGCCCGGCAGGTTCGACAATACGGTCAGCGCAGCATCGGATTTCAGATGCGCCTTGCCGCCATGCACGACCGCGTTGGTGTCGGGGTCCTGGGGATCGATGTCGAAGGCCTGTGCCAGCCGGGTGCCGTAGGGCGACTGGATCGGCGTGAAGCGGAAGCGCCTGGCGGTGTCGCGCGCGATCACGAACTGCACCCAGCGGGAGCAGAACACGCAGACGCCGTCGTAGAGGATCACGTCATCGTCGGGCCAGTTGGTCATCAGCGATTGTCCATCATGAGCAGCGCGACCAGCATCAGCACGATCGCAGGTCCCGTCTTCACCAGGGCGCCGAGCGGCTCGAGCCAGAGATCGGGCGTGAGGATCGCGCAGCCGAGCATGTAGCCGAGCGAGACGAGGATGCCGGCGGCGAGCCCGAATGTTGCGGTTCTGCGGAACGCGATCAATAGGCCGACCGAAATGTCCATCATGCTGGTGATCGCCGCGAACGGAATCGCAAAGCCTTCCGGCCAGCCGCGCGTGGTCAGGACCGCCGTGGTCGCCGGGAACGAGACGAACAGTGCAATCGACCCCGATGTGACCCAGAACAGCACGAGGCTCGCGATGATCAGTGCCTTGATCAGGAACAGCCGCGCGAACCATTTGTCCTGAATGGTGGCGCCACGCACGCCGACGGCGTCCAGCGTCGTGGGGGTGATGCCGGTTGCCGCGACCCATGGTGCGGGATCGCCGTGCACCCCGCGGCGAAGCTCGGCGATCGCGGTGGTGCGCATCGGCGGCATCCAGCCGAGCCGGCTGCAGAGGTCACCGGCGAAAGCGCCGAGATTGATCAGTGGTGCGGGCGCGGCAACGCGCGGCCAATCCGTCGTGCCGAAACTGCGCCGAAACGCATCGACGACGTCGCCAAGCGTCACCGCCTCGGGCTGCATCAGGTCCCAGCTCACCGCGCGCGTCGCCTCGTCATCGATCGGCCGCATCGCGAGCCAGGCGATGGTCGCGGCGATGTCCGCCACCGCCACCGGCTGGAACGGCGTCGCCGCATCCCTCGCCGGCAGGTCGACCGGAAGCGCCGCGAGCGCGCGGACCATCGCGCTGCCGCCATAGGCCGATGGCGCGATCACGAAGCCCGGGCGCAGGATGGCGTAGGGAATGTCTGAGGATGCAATCAACTGCTCCGCCTCGCGCTTGGTGGTGGCGAAGGCGGTGCGATCCTGATCGGCCGCGCCGGGGATCGAGATGTGGATGAAGCGCACGCGACGGCCGCAGGCCGTGATCGCTGCGAGTAGGCGCGCGACGAACTCACGATGCACGGCAGCGGTATCGCTGCCCGGACCATCCTGCAGCACGCCGAGGCAGTTGACGACGACGTCGATCTCGTGGGCGCGGATCAGGCTCGCCAAAGCCGGCGCGTCGAGCGCCATGATCGGCAGCTCGATGTCGAACGGCGACGTGCGTTGCGATGGCGAGAACGCGCGCGCGACGCCGACCGTCGCACAGCCGCGCTGGCGCAGATCGTCGGTGATGAAGCGCCCGATCAGGCCGGAGGCGCCAAGCACGAGGATGCGGGGGGTGGTCGACGTGATCATGCGCGTCTCGTCAGAGCGGCTTTGCGATCATCAGCCAGAGAATGGCCATGACCGCGCCGAAACCGGGGATGCCGCACAGGAACCAGCGGCGGAAGACGATGAAGTAGCGCGGCGGCAGCGCCTGGGCGTTGATATCAGCAGCACGGGCGAGGTCGCGCAGTTCGATCTGCATGAAGATCACGGGGACCCAGAACAGGCCGGCGACGGCGTAGAGTGCGAGCGAGGTGAGCAGCCAGCGCTCGGTCATCGCTGTCGACGACAGCCACATCAAGGTGCCGCCGGTGACTGGTTGCAGCAGCACCGCCGAGAGCGTGAACAGCATGTCGGCAATGACGACGACGCCTGCGGTGCGCGCGATGAACGCGGCCTCGCCGCTCAGATGCGCCATCAGCATGAAGAATGCGATCCCCGTGCCGGTGCCGAGAATGACGATGGCGCCGAGCACGTGGAGATATTTGACAAGGAAATACAGCGTCATCGTGTCCTGCTAGTTCGGCGGCATCGGATGCGTCGATCGACGTGTCGTTGTCAGCGCCCGCGACAGCAAATCCGCCGCCAGTGCCACGCCGTCGTCGCGCTCGATCATCCAATGCCCCTCCTCGCCGGACGCTGGCAACAGCTTGAAGTCCGCCCGGCCTCCGGCCGAGTCGTCGAAGGCCTCCGCAAGCCGACGCGAAAGCGGTGGTGGAAAGTAGCTGTCATTGGCCGCGACCAGCCACGTGACCGGCACGCGCGCGCCGCGTCCGAACGCGCGGGCCGTATCAAGCAGGCGCGCCTCTGCACAGACGCGCCCTGGCACCTCGTCGGCATGGCCGCCACGGCCGGGCGCGAACACGATGATTGCCGAGACGATCTGCGGCGGTTGATCGGCGAGTGCCAGCGCGCCCCAGCCGCCGGCCGAATGGCCGACGACGACGGCGCCGCCCTTCGCCGCGAACGGCTGCTCGCGCATGTAGGCAAGCGCGCGCGAAATCTGCGTGGCCGTGGCACGTCCCGCCTTCTCGTAGTCCGGATTTTCGCACGCGCCCTGATCCTCGACATAGGGGCCGCCGGTACGGCCATGCCCGAGCCGCTCCGGCACCAGCACCGCATAGCCGCGCGCGACCAGCTCGCTGGCCATCGCCGTGTAGCTCGGCTGCGGCAGCTGCGCGCGCCGCAACGCATTCTGTGTCGAGGCATGCGCGATCAGCGCCAGCGGAAACGGTCCGTCACCGGCAGGCCGATACAGCAGCGCATGCGCGGGGAGTCCAGGCTCGGTCGAGGGCACCAGCCATTGCTGCAGCCGGGCCGGCTCGCCTTCCGGCGAGGCCGGGCCGAATGTCTGTGCCCAGGCGTTCGATCCCGCGAGGACGAGCGCCATCAACCATGAGAGGCAGCGAAGCAGCACCATTCAGCCGGGCGGGAAGTTGTTGAGCTCCGGCCACACTAGCCGAGCCCACCGCGAGTGAGTTGCAGTTTTTAGTTCGTGGTATGAACCTGCGGTGACGGGGCACCGTCGACCCTCAACAATGTTGCGAATTTGTCCCTTTTCGGCACAGCTTTCCGCCACGGTGATGCCGAAAGTCCACAGGTTAACCGATCTTTAACGTGGCACCTTGAAGGCGGACCGCCGACTTGCTTTGATCCGCTCATGAGCACAACCCTGATCGAAGTCCGTCCGGCCAAGGCTGCAGATGCGGCTGCGGTGGCGTCAGCCCATGATGAAGCCTGGCGTTCCGCCTACCAGGGAATCATCCCTGGCGCAGAGCTGGAGAAGCTGATCAACCGGCGCGGCCCCCAATGGTGGGACAGCGCGATCCGCAAAGGCAGCCGCGTCAGCGTGCTGGTGTTCAACGACAAGGTCGCAGGCTATGCGAATTACGGCCGCAATCGCGCCCGCAGCCTGCACTTCGACGGTGAAGTCTACGAGCTTTATCTGCGACCGGAATTTCAGGGGCTGGGGTTCGGTCGCCGGCTCTTCCAGTCCGCCAAGCGCGACCTCGCGCAGAGCGGCCTGAAGAGCATGGTGGTATGGGCGTTGTCCGACAACGATCCTGCCACCGAGTTCTACCGCGCCTTGGGCGGCCGGATGGTCGCGCGGTCGTCGGAGCGCTTCGGGCCGAAGTCGCTCGACAAGGTTGCCTTTGCCTGGACCAACTGAGCCTGGGCCGGCCGTGCTCCGGGCGCGTTAAACGTTAACGCGCTGCCGAATTGAACTGGAATTGAACTGAAAGTGTTGGCTTGAGGTAGCTGTTGCGCAGCCGCGATTTTTTTGCGACTGCGAATGCCAGCGCTCGCCTGTCGAGCGTCCGACCCTCAACGTTCAAGTTCTCAAACGTTCAAGTTCTACGGAGCATCCATGCGCATCGACGCCATCCCGATCGGGAAAGATCCGCCGCGCGAGGTCAACGTCGTCATCGAAGTGCCGGTCGGCGGCGAGCCGATCAAGTACGAGCTCGACAAGGAAGCCGGCACGCTGTTCGTCGATCGCTTCCTCTATACGGCGATGCGCTACCCCGGCAATTACGGCTTCATCCCGCACACGCTGTCCAATGACGGCGACCCCTGCGACGTGCTGGTCGCCAATACGCGCGCGATCGTGCCCGGCGCGGTCATGAGCGTGCGCCCGGTCGGCGTGCTGCTGATGGAAGACGAGGCTGGCGGCGACGAGAAGATCATCGCGGTGCCGTCCTCGAAGCTGACCCAGCGCTACGACAAGGTCCGCACCTATTCGGACCTGCCGGACATCACGCTGCAGCAGATCCGGCACTTCTACGAGCACTACAAGGATCTCGAGCCCGGCAAATGGGTGAAGGTGCTGCGCTGGGGCAACGCCGACGACGCCCACCAGTTGATCGCCGAGGGCATCGCCCGCGCCAAGGCGGCGAAGAAGTAGGGCGCGCGGAAGCTCCAAACGCAGCGCTTCGCGGCTCCAGGCGATGGACTTTCGAGTCCGCTCCGAGCAGTTTCACGGCGTCGCAGATAGGATCTGCGGCGCCGTCTTGTCTTGGAGCGTTCTGCAATGCGCCGCCTGCTCAGGTCCCTTCGATACCTTGGTCTTCTCATCCTGGCGGCAGGCGCGGCGCTCGTCGCGGTCGTGCTGGTCAACATGTTCCGCCATGGCTCCCGGCAGCTCGATGTCGCGGCGCTGCCGAAGATCAGCATCGATGCCGAGGCCGCGGCGCAGCGGCTCGCGGCGGCGGTTCGTTTTCGCACGATTTCGAGCTCCGACGATCCCGAGCTGAATGCCGATGCCTTCGCGGCGCTCAAGGCCCATATCGAGGCGAGCTTCCCGGCCTTTCATGCGGCCGCGACACAGGAGGTCGTGGCCGGGCACAGCCTGCTGTACCTGTGGAAGGGCTCGGATGCGGCGGCCAGGCCGATTGCGCTGCTGGCCCATCAGGATGTGGTGCCGGTCGCGCCGGGCACCGAGCCCGACTGGGCCGTGCCGCCGTTTGCCGGCGTCGTCAAAGACGGCTTCGTCTGGGGCCGCGGCGCCTGGGACGACAAGGGCAATCTGTATGCGATGCTGGAGGCGGCCGAGGCGCTGATCAAGGCCGGCTTCAAGCCGAAGCGCACGATCTATTTCGCCTTCGGTCACGACGAGGAGGTCGGCGGCACCCGGGGCGCCAAGGCCATCTCGGCCGTCCTCGCCGCCCGCAACGTCCGGCTGGACTTCGTCATCGATGAGGGCCTGCTGATCTCGGAGGGCGGCATCAGGGGCCTCGACAGGCCGGCGGCACTGGTCGGTGTTGCCGAGAAGGGCTATGCGAGCCTGGTGCTGACGGCCAAGGCCAACCCGGGGCATTCCTCGATGCCGCCGCGGGACACCGCGATCGGCATGATGAGTGCGGCGCTGGCGAAGCTCGAGGCCAACCGGCTGCCGATGCGCATCGACGGCACGGTCGGCGAGATGTTTGATACGCTGGCGCCGGAAATGACCGGCATCAACCGCGCCGTGCTGTCCAATCTCTGGCTGACCAAACCGCTGCTGTTCGGCGAGTTCGCCAAGAGCGGTCCGGCCGAAGCGATGGTCCGTACGACGACCGCGCTGACCATCTTCAACGCGGGCGACAAGGACAACGTGCTGCCGGGCAACGCCTCCGCCACCGTGAATTTCCGGCTGCTGCCGGGGGACACCGAGGCGGGCATCATCGACCACGTCAGGCAGACCGTGGCCAACGACCGCATCTCGATCACGTCCTTGCGCGGCAACCGCGAGCCCCCGCCGGTCACCTCGACCGCCGGACCGTCCTATCAGCTCGTGAACCGGGCCATTCGCGAGATCTTCAGCGACGCGGTGGTGGCGCCCGGCCTGATGGTCGCCGGCACCGATTCGAGCCATTATGCGGGCATTGCCGACAGCATCTTCCGCTTCTCGCCGCTGCGCGCGACGACGGAGGATCTCAAGCGCTTCCACGGCACCAATGAGCGGCTGTCGGTCGAGGGCTATGCCGACATGATCCGCTTCTATCGGCGGCTGCTGGAAGCCGCCGCGGGCTAAGGCCTAGACGGCCGGCTTCGGCAGCCCGGCGATCGCGCAGGCGGCGCGCAGCGTGTTCACCAGAAGGCAGGCCACCGTCATCTGGCCGACGCCGCCGGGCACCGGCGTGATCGCGCCGGCGACCTCCGCCACCTCGGCATAGGCGACGTCGCCGACCAGCTTCGTCTTCCCCTCCGCCGTCGGAATGCGGTTGATGCCGACGTCGATCACCGTCGCGCCCGGCTTGATCCAGTCGCGCTTCACCATCTCCGGGCGACCCACGGCGGCGTAGACCAGATCGGCGCGCGCGGTCAGCGCCGGCAGGTCGCGCGAGCGCGAATGCGCGATCGTCACCGTGGCGTTCTCGTTGAGCAGGAGCTGGACCAGCGGACGGCCGACCAGGTTCGAGCGGCCGATCACGATCGCGTTCATGCCCTCCAGCGAGCCATGCACGGTCTTGCTGAGGATGATGCAGCCGAGCGGCGTGCACGGCGCCAGCGCCGGCTGGCCGCCGGCGAGCCGGCCGGCATTGTGCGGATGCAGCCCGTCGACGTCCTTGGCCGGATCGATCGCATTGATCACGACTTCGGTCTCCAGCCCCTTCGGCAGCGGCAGCTGCACCAGGATGCCGTGTACGGCGGGATCGCGGTTGAGCTTGCCGATCAAGGCCAGCAGCTCGCCCTGCGACACGTCGGCCGGCAGCTTGTGCTCGAACGAGGCCATGCCGGCCGCCTGGGTCTGGGTATGCTTGCTGCGGACATAGACCTCGGACGCCGGATCGTTGCCGACCAGCACCACGGCGAGGCCTGGTGTCAGGCCATGGTCGCGCTTGACCCGCTCGACCTCACGGGCGACCTGCGCGCGCAGGTCGGCTGCAATGATCTTTCCGTCGATGATGCGCGCGGTCATTTTGCTCTATCCTCGGTTCAAAGGCTGTTCATCGAGCAAGACGCTGGCCGCGTGCTCCCACCCTCCCCTGGAGGGGGAGGGTCGATCGCACGCGAAGCGGGCGAGCGGGGTGGGGTGAAGCCACGGATGCCGGTACCGGTGGAGAGATCACCCCACCCCGCCTCACGCTCGCTTCGCTCACCGTGAGGCGACCCTCCCCCTCCAGGGGAGGGTGAAGATCGCCGCTTGCGAAGCCGAAAGGCCTCGGCTCGCGCTTCTTGCGTCTATTCTCGTTGTTTCCGGGTCGGCTTATGGGCTGCAAGGAGGTCGCGCAAGGCCTGATCGAGCGCGGACGGATCGCCGTCGATGGCGACCTGTTTCAGCCGTGAGGTGGTGCCAGAGGTGATTCGCACCGAGGCCTTGGTGACGCCGATCGCCTTGGCGAGCAGCTCTGTCACGGCGCGATTCGCCTCGCCGCCATCGGCGATCGCGCGCACCCGGACCTTCAGCACATCGCGGCCGTCGGACAGCGTCTCGACGCCATCGAAGGCGTCCCGGCCGCCGCGTGGGGTCACCCGCAATGCGAGGGTGACGCCGCCCTTCGAACATCGCCAAGGGACCATCGATAGGGACCCTCGATCCGAATCAGCAGCAGACCTGAGTTGACGCAAGCAGCACCCTTGAATCCCGCGCGTCTACGTCAGTGCGCGCAGGCGCTAGACAAACAGACCCTGAAGCGCCGGGATGATCACGAACCGGATGAACTGGATGAGGATGAAGAGAACGAGAAACGAAAGGTCCAGCGCTCCGGCAGGAGGCACGAAGCGCCGAATCTGTCGGAGCGCGGGCTCTGTCAGAGCATCAAGCGTGTAAAGCACCTGTCGGACCAAGTCGTTCCGGACGTTGATGACGCTGAACGCGACCAGCCAGGACATGATTGCCGCAACGACCAGGATGAACACGTACAGGCCGAGAAGCCAGTCAACGAAGTCTAAGAGGCGTATCATCCGGGGTTCCTGGAACGAGATATCACCCGGTTAGATATCTGTTCCCTCCCGCGCAAACAAGGGACGGTGCCCGTCAAGGCTAACGGGCGATGTGACCGTTCTTGACTTGACCTCGGCACCCACTGTAAATGGCGCCCGATCTGCCGGCTGCCTTTTCCCAACATCGAGGCGGTCGTGTTACGGGGCCATAGCTCAGCTGGGAGAGCGCGTCGTTCGCAATGACGAGGTCGGCGGTTCGATCCCGCCTGGCTCCACCAACCTTCGCTCGCTTCGCGAGCTTCGGCTCGGCAAGCCGCTTCAGCAAATGAATAGCGAAGCGTGCGAAGGTTGCCGCGCCAGAGCCCGAAGGGCGACGGCGGGCTGAATGACAAAGATTCCCAACAATCGACTGACCAGGACGCCCGTCCTACTCCGCCGCCTCGGCCATCGCCGCCACCGGCTCGCGCATCAGCCAGCCATCCAGAAACTGCGCCAGCCACGCCCGCTCGGCCGCATCGTGCACGGCGCGGCCCTCGAAATGATGGTGGCGCAGACGGGCGCCGGGCGTGTCCAGCCGGGCATGACCGCGCGTGGTCCAGCGGCACATCATCGCGTAGGTCACGTCGGGGTGGAACTGTAGCCCGGTCGCGTTCTGGTATTGATAGGCCTGCACCGGAAAGTCGCCGCCCTCGGCAAGCAGCTCGGCGCCATCGGGCAGATCGAAGCCCTCGCGGTGCCAGTGATAGACGTGATCGGGCCAATGCGGGCACAGCTTGCGCCCGGCCCGGGTCGGGCGGATCGGATAATAGCCGATCTCGGCGCGCCCCTCTGGATGCGGCGCAACCGGGGCGCCGAGCTGGATCGCCAGCATCTGCGCGCCCAGGCAGATCCCGAGAAACGGACGCTGCTCCCGCAGCGGCACCTCGATCCAGTCGATCTCGCGGCGGACGAAGTCGTCCGGATCGTTCGCGCTCATCGGACCGCCGAAAATTACGGCACCCGCATGCCCATCGAGCGTCTCCGGCAGCGGATCGCCGAACCGCGGCCGGCGGATGTCGAGCGGATAGCCGCGGGCGCGCAGCGCATTGCCGACCCGGCCGGGGCTCGACGTTTCCTGGTGCAGGATGATGAGGACGGGCCGCTGCGGCGCAGCCGCCATGGCCGGCTTCGGATGGAGCTGCCGAACGTCGGCCTGGGGCCCGTTCGGATGGAGCGAAGGGTCTTGCCTGAGCATCACCTGGCGATCATAGCTAAGCAAAGGTTAACGGCGCGTGAGCGAGCGCACATTGCAAAGCAAGCGCCGGGCCAGCGCGATCAGGTCCGCTTCAGCTGCAGCCGGCCGACCGCGGCGAGGATGAAGCCGCGCGGGAACCAGCGCAGCATGAACGGCACGATCTTGATGCCGAGCCCGGGCAGCACCACGCGCTTGTCGGCCATCAAGCCGCGATAGCCCGCTTCCGCCACCGCCTTGGGCGAGACGTTGAGGATCACCGAATCCACGCCCGGCTTGAAGCCGGCGCGGTCCTGGAATTCCGACGGCACCGGACCGGGACACAGCACCGTGACCCGGACGCCATGCGGCGCCAGCTCCTTGCGCAGCGCCTCGGTGAACGAGATCACATACGCCTTGGAGGCGTAATAGACGGCCATGCCGGGACCCGGCAGGAACCCGGCCACAGAGCCCAGATTGAGGATGCCGCCCTTGTTGCGGATCAGCTGCTCGGAAAAGCGCAGCGACAGCTCGGTCAGGGCGCGAACGTTCACGGAAATCATGTCGAGCTGCTCGGTGCGGTCGAGCTGTACCGCCTTGCCGAACAGGCCGAAGCCGGCGTTGTTGACGAGATATTCCAGCTCCAGGCCGGCAGCCGACAGCGCAGCCTCGATGGTCGCGCCGGCGTCGGCGGAGGTGAGGTCACAGGGGATCACCAGCGGCGCCGGGCCGCCCTTGGCGGCGATCTCCTGGGCCAGCGCCGCGAGCCGGTCTTCGCGCCGGGCCGTCAATGCGAGCCGGTGCCCGTTCGCGGCAAATACGCGCGCCAACTCGCTGCCGATCCCGGCCGAGGCACCTGTTACGAGCGTGACACGTTCACCCACGATCCTGCTCTTCGATCACAATCCGCACATCATCCAATCGCGGCGGACGAGAGCATAGCGGGACGGGAACATGCAAGACACCGTGCTCCATGGCCTTGCGCGGGATTGCGGCAATAGCCTCAGATTCACATGGGTTTACATGAACGGGGGGGTTCGGAAACAAAATTAAAGTTTGTTCATCTCCGCATGAAGTCGGTTCCGCCCGGAGCCAGGCGGTTCAAGCAGGGGCGCCGGACTTCCGCGACGCCACCCGGTGCTTGAGGTCGACGCGGTCATGCGTGGAGATGCCGAGCAGCTCGGAGGCGCGCCAGACCACATTGTCCTCGAACTCCGTCACCTTGCCGTCGGCAAAGACCAGCTCCCACATCATCTCGACGATGCGCAGGCGGCCGGCTTCATCGACCTCGCGCATGATCACGCTGGTGAAGCGATAGAGATCGACGGCGTCGCCCTCCGCCAGCATGGCCTGGGCGATCAGCCGGTCGGCGCTGCCGGGGTCGAGCCCGAAGCGCAGCTCGATCAGGCCATGCAGCTTGCGCCGTTCGATCTCGCTCGGCTCGCCGTCCAGCGAGATGACGTGGATCAGCAGCGCCGTCGCCGCGAGCTGATAGCCATTGTCGTCGAACGCCGGGGTCTCGTGCGGCGAAACGACGTCGGCGATGAATTGGCGCAATCCTTCGAGCATGGCGTCCTTTCGTTGTCAGATCCGTAGTGGACCGCAAACCGGCCGGCGACTGCTCACTATATGCGAATGCCACGCTGTGCCGGCAATCCGCTGCGACCTTCGGACTGCATGACATTTCGGTAAGGCTCAGGGGATTTCGTACACCATCATGCGGTCGGCGATGCCGCGCAGCGCAGCCTGTTTCTGGATTGGCGCGATCTTCGCGCCCCGCAGGATGTCGGCGACGCCGGGGCTCTCGATCACGGGCGCGGTGAGATGGATCTCCTGCGCGGTCGACAGGCTCTGCACGCGGGCGGCGATGTTGACGGTCTGGCCGAAATAGTCCTGGCGGTCGTTCAGCATCACCGCGAGACACGGCCCCTCGTGAATGCCGATCTTGACCACGAGGTCCTCGGTGCCGCGCTCGGCATTGAGCCGCTGCATCGCCGCGCGCATGCGCAGGCCGGCGGCGAGCGCATGCTCGGGCTTGACGAAGGTTGCCATCACGGCGTCGCCGATCGTCTTCACCACCGCGCCCTTCTCGGCGTTGATGATCTCCAGCAGCGCGCGGAAATGGGCGCGCACCAGGTCGAAGGCCGCGAGATCGCCGACACGCTCATACAGCGCGGTCGAGCTCTTGAGGTCGGTGAACAGGAAGGTCAGCGAGGTGATCTTCAGCCGCTGGTCGATGTTGAGATTGTCCGCCTTGAACACGTCGCGGAAGGTCTGGTTGGATAATATGCGCTTGGCGGTCAGGAAAGGCCGGCGCTTGCCAAGGAGATGGTGGAGCGCATCGCCGGCAACGAAGACGGTCGGCAGCGTCCGTACGCCGGCCTGATTGTCGAGCGCCAGTCGCAGCGGGCCTGGACGCAACGTGATCGATCCGGTCGGAGGATGCGCCCTGTTGAATAGTAGTCCGAGCTGCTGGCGTTCCCTGGTGGGCTCGCCCTGAACGTCGATGAAATGCGCAGAATGCGTCACCGGTTCGAAGATGATGATGAAATCGGATGGGAGCTGCAGCGAGAGCACGGCCTTTTCACCGGCTGGCAGCTCGAGCGCATCAAGCGTCACTTCTTCGCTGAGCGAGGCAAAAGTCTCCCGGTCGAGGTCGATCCCGGAACTCCAGAAGACCTGCTTGTAATACTCCCAGAGCGGCAGCGTGTTCGGATCGTGAGCGGCGATGCTCCTGACCTTGGAGCTCACGGTGAAAGCAACTTCGACCTGCTCGTCGATGGAAGGCTCGTAGCCGCAAGCGCATAGTCCGCAATGGTAATCGTCATGGCGGAGAGATTTCAGCGTGGCGTGCGCATCCAGCACGCCGCTGCAGCCAGGACAGAGCACGTTCCAGGTCAGATCGAACAAGCCGATCCGTGCAGCATGCAGGAACCCGGAAATAACCCGTTCTTCATCGAGACCGGCGCGCGCCGAGAACTCCAGGGCATTGATACGGTTGAGTTCGTGATCTTCACCCGCCTCAATCAACCGTGTGATCGCGTCCGCAACGGCCGGATCGGCGGTCTGCTTCAGAACCGAAAGCTGGGCCTGGATGTCGCTCATGGCGTGCTAAGATGGTGCCTAGCAAACCCACAAGCAAGAGACGAAGCGATGGCCCGGCCGCCGCCGGGATCAGACGCCCGCCCTGGGCGTGAGCTTGAACAGCGGCGAGCGATCCGGCTGGGTCGTGACCACGCCGACCGGCATCACGGGTGCGGCGTCGAGCATTTCGATGTCGAAGGCCGCCACCAGCCGTGCCAGCGCCAGCACCGCCTCGGTCAGGGCGAAATGAGCCCCGATGCAGACCCGCGCGCCCGCTCCGAACGGCAGATAGGCGAAGCGCTCCGGCGGCGGCGCGCCCGGCATGAATCGCTCGGGCTTGAAGGCGTTGGGCGCATCCCACAGCTTCTCGTGCCGGTGCAGCAGCCACGGCGAGATCAGCACGACGTCGCCGCGCCTCACCTGGAACGCGGCGATCCGGTCGGGGCCGCTGGCTGCGCGCGCGATCAGGAACGCGGGCGGATAGAGCCGCAATGTCTCGTCCAGCACGGCGCGCGTGAACGGCAGTTGATCCGGATCGCTGAGATCGGTTGCGGCGCGGGCCTCCTGCGCGAGCTTGTCCTGATTGGCCGGGTCGAGCGCGATCAGATACAGCGCCCAGAACAGCGCCGTTGCCGTGGTCTCGTGGCCGGCGAGGATCATGGTCGCGACCTCGTCGGCGAGTTGTGCATCGGTGAACGCCGCGCCGGTCTCGGGATCGCGTGCCGCGCCCATCAGGTCGAACAGGTCGCGCGGCGGTGCGTCCTCCAGCTTGCCGGCGGCGCGGCGCTCGGCCATCAGCATGGCGACGAAACGGGTCCAGCGCTTGCGGAACCGCCGGCGCGCGAAGTCGCGCGGCGTCGGCCAGGACAGCGGCAGCACGATGTCCAGCAGATGCGGGCTGGCCAGCCGCGCGCCATACTCGTAGACGAAATCGCGCAGGGTGGCACCATGGCGGCCCATCTCGAACGAGAACATCGTGCGGCCGGCGATGTCGAGCGTCATGCGCTGCATGATCTCGCGCAGGTCGAGCGCCTGCCCGCATTGCTGCTTCAGCCTGGCGACGGTCTCGTCGCTCACCGCGACCATGTGCGGGATGAGGCCGGAAACGGCGCGTGGCGTGAACGCCGGCGCGAGCGTCCGGCGCTGGTGCTTCCACGCCTTGCCTTCCGCGATCAGCAGCCCCTCGCCGAGCACCGGACGCAGCACGCGGATGGCGCCGACGGTGCGGGCGTAGTTCTCCCAATTGTCGACCAGCACGTGCTTGATCGTGTCGGGCGTATTGAGAATGTAGCTGGAGCTGCCGAAGAAGCGGCCGCGAATGATGTCGTCCTCATAGGCGCGCTGGCTCCAGGTCGCGATCGCGTTGTCGCCCATCATCAGCACGCGGCGCAGCGCGCCCATGCTGTCAGGCGCCCGCGGCGGTGTCGGCGGTATCAGCGGCAATCGTGCCTGCGGCAGATAATGGACGTCGGCGGTACTCATTCACGGCCTCTCGACGCTGTCACGAGCCTGGAACCACCGATCGGCTGCATCGCGAGCAACCGAGCCTCGGTTGCGGGGCCGCAACGGGCCGTCGCGCAACGACGGCCTTCTGCCAGAGGTAACTCTGTCGTCCCGCTCACAAGCGAGAGGGGCGCGCTTCCGCCCTCTCCGAGGCTATGATGTATCATCATACTCCAGCAACTAATTAGTCAGCTCGATCACCGCAATCCTGCTCTCCGATGCTGGCCAAAGACGGGCGGTGATGCGTTCCTCGTTGAACAGTCCGATGACGCTGCGTCCGACGTCGCCCGCAGGCAGCCGCAATGTCGTTGCCGCATCGGTCGGTATTCCCTTCTGTACGTCGGTTGGTTCCTTGCCGTCGAGCAGCACGATGTCGCGGGGCAGGCCGAAATAGCCGCGCGGCCTGATCATGATGAGAATCGCTCCGGCGCCGGCATCGGCCTGGCCGAGCGGCCGCGCCGCGCGCAGATGCACGACGTCGGACGAGCGCGGGAACGGCGAGCGGTAGAAGTGCGTGACCGGCGCGCCCGGCGAGGTCAGGACGATCTCGAGATAGGACGTCGGATCGACCTCCGCGGGACCCCAGCGCCCGTCGGCGCCGGTCTGGCCGCGATAGACAGGCTCGCCATTGCGTGCGCCGGTCTCGCTCGAGACGCGATAGACCTCCACGCTTGCGCCCGCGACCGGGCGATTGGTCGGCGCGCCGCCCGGCGTTCCCGTCACCAGACCGCTGAGCCGCACCTGCTGCTCGGGCTGGATCGCGATCTGCGTCGGCTCACGGCCGGCGATGAATTTGTAGATCTCGCGGAACGCGCGCGGGTGGAACGCGACCTCGCGATGGTCGAGCGCGCCGATCACGAGATTGGTTGCGCCCTTCAGCGCCGGCCCTTCGGACGTGATCCCGGTCGGCACGCCGGGCTTGCCGACCAGGCGGCCGTCGGCCTGGGCGTATTTGTCGAGCCCGTCGCTGCGCAGCGTCAGGAAGGCGGTGCCCTCGGTCACCTCGGTGTCGCCGGCATTCAGTCCGCGCAGGAACGGGCCGCGGCCGTTGAACTCGCTGCCGGGACTGTCCTCCCAGTCGAACACGCCATGATTGGGCGTTCCGCACAGCACGGCGTGGCTGACATCGGCGCCGCCGCCGTTCTTCACGACGTTGCGGATCGCATTGCCGCCACGCGAGCTGCCGACCAGCGCGACGCGCGCAGCGCCCGTGCGCTCCTTCAGTGCCTTGATGGCCTCGGCGAGTTCGCGGCGCTGATCGTCGGTCGACGAGCGGTTCGGCTGCGCCACGGCATCGTCGTTGCGCGCCAGCGGGTCGGTGAAGTTGAGCGCAGCGAGACGCGTGCGCGGCACGCCGTTGGATTCCATCCGCCACAGCGTGGTCATCCACAATGCCGCGTGGTCGCCATTGCCGTGCACGAACAGGACCGGAGGAATGTCGCCCACCGTCGTTGCCGCCGCGCTCTGGGCGCGTGCCGGTAAGGGCAGACCGCTGGTGAGCAAGGGAAGGGTTCCCATTCCCTGCAGAATGTTGCGGCGCGTCAGCTTCATCGGCGGTCTCCCTTTGGTCTCATTCATTTGTGTTCGTTGGCCGCGATCCCCGATGCCGGCCTTTGCAGGCAGCACTGGACAGCGGCGGACATTCGCAGGCATCACATAGGTCCAGCTGGAATCAAGCGATAGTTCGATGCGAGCTTCAAGGCGAACTGGCGACGTGGACGGACCCGCATGAAGGCGCCGCAGAAACGTGAGCTGTTCGCCGCCGAAGGCATCGCCGCGCCGCTGCGGCACGTGGTGTTCCGCCGCATCTGGCTGGCGAGCCTGCTGTCGAACCTGGGCCTGCTGATCCAGGCGGTCGGCGCCGCCTGGGCGATGACGCAGATGACGTCGTCGGCCGACAAGGTTGCGCTGGTGCAGACCGCCTTGATGCTGCCGGTGATGTTCATCTCGATGCCGGCCGGCGCCATCGCCGACATGTATGACCGGCGCATCGTCGCGCTGGTCGCGCTCGCCGTGGCGCTCGGCGGCGCCACCACACTGACGGTGCTGGCATGGTACGGCCTGGTGACGCCGGAGCGCCTGCTCGCGCTGTGCTTCGTCATCGGCAGCGGCATGGCGCTGATGGGGCCGGCCTGGCAATCCTCCGTCAGCGAGCAGGTGCCGCCGGAGACGCTGCCGGCCGCGGTCGCGCTGAACGGCATCAGCTACAACATCGCGCGCAGCTTCGGTCCGGCGATCGGCGGCGTCGTGGTCGCGGCCGCCGGCGCGGTCGCCGCGTTCGCGGCCAATGCGCTGCTGTATCTGCCGCTGCTCGCGGCGCTGTTCCTGTGGCGGCGCGTGGTCGAGCCGAGCCGGCTGCCGCGCGAGCCGCTCAACCGCGCCATCGTCTCCGGCGTCCGCTACATCGTCCATTCGCCGTCGATCCGGATCGTGCTGATCCGCACGCTGGTCACCGGCATCATCGGCGGCTCGATCTCGGCGCTGATGCCGCTGGTCGCGCGCGACCTGCTGCATGGCGGCGCGCAGACCTACGGCATCATGCTCGGCGCCTTCGGCATGGGCGCGGTGGTCGGCGCGCTCAACATCGGCGAGATCAGGAAGCGGCTGTCTGGTGAGGCCGCGATCCGCACCTGCGCGCTCACCTTGGGCGCGGCCACCGCGGCCGTCGCGCTCAGCACCGCGCCGGTCCTGACGGCGGCGGCGCTCGTCATCGCCGGTGCGGTGTGGATGCTGGCGGTGGCGCTGTTCAACATCGGCGTGCAGCTTTCGGCACCCCGTTGGGTTGCGGGCCGCGCACTGGCGGCATTTCAGGCCGCGATCTCCGGCGGCATCGCGATCGGCAGTTGGGGCTGGGGACGTCTCACCGACGCCGCCGGCGTCGAGGTCGCGCTGCTGGCGTCGGGAGCGCTGATGATGGTGTCGCCGCTGCTCGGCCTGTGGCTGCGGATGCCGCCGATCGGGGCCCGCAACGAGGACGGCGAGACCTTGGCCGATCCGGAGGTGCAACTCGAGCTGACGCCACGCTCGGGGCCGCTGGTGGTCGAGATCGAGTACCGCGTCGCTGAAGACAATGCCCGCGCGTTTCACGACCTGATGCAGGACGTGCAGCTCAGCCGCCAGCGCAACGGCGCCTATGGCTGGTCGATCGCACGCGACATCGCCGACCCCGAATTATGGACCGAGCGCTATCACTGCCCGACCTGGATCGACTATCTGCGTCAGCGCAACCGCTCGACCCGCGCCGAGCGCGAGCTGCACAAGCGCGCGATCGACTTCCACATCGGCACCGACCCGGTGCGCATCCGCCGCATGCTGGAGCGGCCGTTCGGCTCGGTCCGCGCCAAGGAGGATATCGACCGCACCGCCGAGCAGGCGCCTGCTGTCGCCTCGGCGGCTCGCAGCGGGCCGTAGCTCCGGACCATCTGCACTGAGCAGGCGCTTACTGCCCGTGCTCGGTCAGCACCTTCTCGCAAGCCTTCGACAGCTTGGCCCGATGCTCCTTGAGACAGGCCAGCACCGCCTGATCGCCGTTGTTCATCACCGCGCGGCAATACCGCGAGACGTCGCGCGCGCACGCATCCTGGCCGGGCTGCTGCTGGGCTGAGGCCGTCGACGCCATCAGGACCAGAGGGATAATCAGAGAGAGTTTGTTCATGACTGGCGCCTCGCTCCCGGGACTGAACGTTTGGCGGCGCTTTTAGTGGTCGCAACCGGCCGTCGCAAGCGCCTCGGTCGCAGCCGGGGCGCGCAGGGGAGCCGGAAGCGCTCTCAATTGGCCTCGTTGGCATCCGCGACCTTGCCGCTGCGCTTGGACATCTCGCGGTCGAGCACGACGCGGCAGCCGGAGCTGAGCGACGACCGGTTCTTGATCATGCAGGCGGTGATCGCCGGGATGTTGGGGATCTCGCTGCTGCACAGCCGGAAGGCGTCGCCGGTGCACATCTGCTGCGCCTCGGCGCTGAAGGCGAAGCTTGCCGTCGAGGAGAAGGTCGAGACGGCTGCGACGCTGGCGGCCGCCAGAGCGGCCTTGCGCAGGAGATTGAAGGACTTCGTCATGGCTGGCTCCCATTGGCGCCGCATGTTGGCGGGGCCGTGTGTTTCAATGCGTCCATCATGGCGGGATGCCCTGTTGGCAACCGTGATGCGGGTCACGCCAGATCCAAACCTGGTCGGCAGTTTCGGCAGGCCGATGGCCGCGGCGCCATGTCGCTCCGGTGAACGGCCGCTTCGCTGCGGGCATCATCCTGGAAATCTTGTCCGATCCTGGTCGTGTTGGCACCGCGTTAAGGAATCGTTGGCACTAATGGAAGCTAATTGAAGGAGGCGGACAGCGTTGCGTCCGCCATCGAGTGTCTCGCGTTTTCGGGAAGAGTAACCATGCGTAATGCGTTAGGCTTGCTGCTGGCCACCGTCGTCGCGGCGTTGGCGATCACCGGTGTCTGGTACTACGTATCGAAGCCCAGCGCCGCCAAGGCCGCCGCGCAGAGCGCAGCGGCGAAGCCCTCCGAGCCGGCGCCGCCTCCGGCGCGCGTCGCCGCCAAGGCCAGCGCGAAGGATGATGTCGAGACCACCGGCACCATTCCCACGCGCACGGCCGCGAGCGTGCCGGCGCCGGTGCAGCCCAGATCGACCTGCGCCAATCCGGACGCGCTCGGCATCTCCCGCACCGTCATGGTCGACACCACCGGCGGCCCCGGTTTCGGTCTCGATCACTTCAAGCAGTTCGACTTCCTCGCCGACCACGAGGTGGTGCTGACCTTCGACGACGGCCCGTGGCCGGTCAACACGCCGGCGGTGCTGAAGGCGCTGGCCGACGAATGCACCACCGGCATCTTCTTCACGATCGGCAAGCATGCCACCTATCATCCGGAGATCCTGCGCCAGGTGCTGGCCGCCGGGCATGTCGTCGGCGTTCATACTTGGTCGCACGCCAATCTGAACGGCAAGAAGATGACCGACGAGACGGCCAAGGAGGAGCTCGAGAAGGGTTTCAGCGCGGTCAAGTTCGCGCTCGGCAGCAACCCGGCGCCGTTCTTCCGCTTCCCGCAACTGCAGCACCGGCCCTCTGCCGTGGCCTATCTCGGCAGCCGCAATGTCGCGATGTTCTCCTGCGACGTCGACAGCTTCGACTTCCGCTCCAAGGATGCCGACCAGGTCGTCAACACCGTGATGACCGGGCTCGACAAGAAGGGCAAGGGCATCATCCTGATGCACGACTTCCAGAAGAACACTGCGCTGGCGCTGCCGACCCTGCTGCGGCGGCTCAAGGCCGGCGGCTACAAGGTGGTCGCGATGAAGCCGAAGGGCACGCTCGACACGCTGCCGGAATATGACGCGATGATCGGCCAGGATCCGAAGCTGCCGACGACAATGACCAATGCGCGGCCGATCTCGAGCGTGATCCAGACCATCTCGCAGTGATGCCTCGCTGCAGGGTCTCCTCGCGCGAAAGGCCGGGCATTCGCCCGGCCTTCTTCGTTTGTCGCCTATTGGCGGATGCTCACCAATAGATGCCGTGGCGATGCAGCTCGCGGACGATGCGGGCTTCGGTCCAGCTCTTGCGGCGCGTCCGGTCGGAGCGCGCCGATTTCGACCGCCGCGATGATTGCTGCACAGAGCCCGGCTGCGGTGCCGGCGCCGCAGCGGCGGTGGGCTGCGGCGGCGGCGGTGCGGCGGCCGGGGCCGCTGGCGCAACCGGTTGCGCAGCGGGCTGGACCTCGGCCGCGACGGCCGGCACCGGCGCCGGGGTGACGGTGACCTCGCCGGCTTGCTGGACGTAGGTCGGACGCGGCGCCCGCGCGGCGGCGTCGTTCGACGACAGCGACAGGCTGCGTGTGCCCTCGGCCTGCGCGACTGTGGCGGATGCGAGCACCATGGCTCCGATCAGGATCATCTTGCGCATCGAGTAAGCTCCCCTTTGTTGGCTGCGGGAAGGTTTAGGCGCCGGCGCGACCGTCCGATGTGACCCCCGTCACGCTCCGCATGGCAAGCGCGAATGAAGCCGGATGCCGGCACACGGCACTGCGGATCGGTGCGCCATCTTTCTCGAAACCTTTCCGGCGCCGCGGGGACGTCCGTTCAGGACGAGGGGAGTTCTGGACGAGCCCATCCGGAAATCCACCGGCGGCAGCACGTGGGCGGTGGGCGACACGATCCGGCACACCCGACTGTTGCTACCAAATTACCGTCAAGGCGCGGTGTTTCATGCTGCCGGTGAGATCCGGGGTTGAGGTATGATCGTATGTACGTGTACTGTTCGTTGGTGCTGTTCAGAAGCTTCGCCGAATCCGATAGGGAGACCGATCGATTCGGGGGAAGGATGCGCGCATGCGCCGGGTGATCGTTGCAGTGTTCTTGGCGGCCGTGACGCTGCTGGCCGCCAGCGGGCCGGGCCGGGCGCAGTCCGGCGACGACAACGTCGAAGAGATCTACATTGCGCGGAGCGTGCGCCAGGGCCGCGTCGTGCCGTCGGATTTCTGCGCGCCGACCAAGACCGGCTTCGCGCCGGCGCTGGAGGATCAGCTCTCGATCCACTCCGTCGGGGTCCGGCCGGCTGACGGCCGCATGACCGAGACCGGCGACAAGAGCATCGGCGAGATGCGGGTCTGCGTCGGCCAGGCGATGGATCCGACCCTGCTCGGCACCTACACCGAGGGCCAGCTCAACGGCATCGCATTCACCGGCATCGGCGATTGCCGGCTGGTGCGTGGCAATCTGCCGGAGGACGGCCTGCTCACGCACCGCTGCTTCCTGGCGCTGTCGGGCCTGCCTGAGCCGTATGTCGGCGGCTTCCTGGTTTCGAGCTCGCTGTATTCGAAGACGCCGTTCGGCACTGAAAGTTCGCCGCCGGGCTACGCCCAGGCCGGCATCCTGGTCATCCGCCTCTGGAAGAAGCGGCTGCCCTGAGGCAGCCGTTCGCGCGCTCAGGCCGGCGAGAAGGTCTGCACGAAGGCGCGCACCGTCGCGGACACCTTGTCCTCCGAGACGTGCCAGGCGGCGCCGTCATCGGCGGCGAAGAAGCTGGAGGCGTTGGAGCCGGCCCAGCGGAACACCTCGAACGACGGCCAGTACCAGATGTCCTCGAGGTTCGAATTGTTGACGACCTCATGCGCGACCAGCCGCATCGTGCTCTTCGACAGGCAGTCGGCCTGCACCACCGATTCATATTCGAACGAGGTGAGCAGCGGCACCGGCGACACGGTGACGATCACCTTGATGCCAGGCCGGATGCTGCGGATGAACTCGATCAGATAGAGCACGTTGTCGACGTTCTCCTGCACGCTGGCGGTGCGGAACTTGTACTTCTCGGCCAGCGCCCGCGAGTTCAGCGCGGTCGGCCGCGGCAGCACGAAGGCGCCGGTCTCGCGGTCGAAGAACGCCGCGGCGACGCCGAGCGTCAGGATGAAGACGTCGGCCTGCTTGATGACGGCGAGCGTATTCTCCTTGCTCGATCCCGGCGGCAGCAACTCGACGATGCGCTCGCGGATCTCGGGATCGATCTGGGCGTCGCGCAGCCAGTCGACGAACACGCGGTTGGCGAAGGTCGTGTTGATGTACTCCGAGATCTCCATGTGGTGGCTGGCATAGCCGCTGTCGGTGAGGCTCTTGGAGAGGTTGCGCGCGAAGCACGAGCCCATGGTGAAGAAGCGGGTGCTCTTGTCGAGGAATTTCGGCGCGGCGGCGAGGTTCACCGCGATGTGGCTGGTGATCAGCGTCTGCAGGTCGCCGAGGAAGTCCTTGGTCTCCGGATAGCGTCCGACCTTGGCGCGGCCCTTGGCTTCCTTGGCCTTGCCCTTCTTGGCGTTCGACCGCGCGAGCTCCAGCGTCTCGCGGTTGATCGGGTTGTCATAGGCCGGGTTGAGCTTGATCGCCTTTTCCAGCGCCGCGACCGCTTCCTCGAATTCGTTGCCCTGGGTCAGGATCTCGCTGAGCGAGAAATAGTCGGCGGCCTGGTTGGAGGCTGCCGCGAGCTTGCGGAACAGCTCCATCGAGCGCGTGAACGGGCCGACATGGCTGCAGCGCACGGCGGCGCTGCGGATCAGGTGCAGATTGCCTTCGGTGGCCTGCTCAAAGATCTCAGGGTTCTCGTCGAGGATCGCCAGCATCATGTCGCGCGCTTCGGCGCGCTTCTTGTGTGAGCCGTCGTCGATCAGCTGCGCATAGATGAAGCGCGCGTTGATGTCCTTGGGGTCGAGCTCGAGCAGCTTCTGGAACGCGAGCTGGGCGCTGACGAAGTCCTTGTCCTCGATGTATTTGTAGGCGAGCGTCCGGATCTGGCCGACGATGGATTGAAACTGGGTGTGGCTGTCGAGGGCAGTCGTGCTCATGTCGCGGGTTCGCCTTTGTCTCGCGTTGCGTCTTCGGCCGTTGGTCCGGCGCCGCTGCCGGCAGCCGGTGCATCGCCAGTGCCGGTCGAATCGTCACGTGCACAGGCGCCATGCCCTTGCGAGAGACGTCCCACCATGACCTCTGGATACTGATCGCCACCGGCTTGGCCGCTGGCGTACGCCCGAGCGCAACCGGCACCTGCGGGATTCGAACGCGACGGACGCGCTCGTCCGGATCGCCGCCAGCCGCCAGTGCGGGCATTCATCCCGCCGCTCGCGCCGAACGATGGCGCGATTTGGGTTAAGCAATTCTTAACCGGCAAATGGAGCGCGGCGAGCGGGCGCGTCAGGAAAGGAGAGACGGGGACGGAAGGAGAGGCTGGTGCCGCAAGAGGGCGCCTCGCTATAGGCGCATCCTACTGACTTAGCTTATGTATTTTTGTGCGATTTCAACGAAAGCCAACGAAAAGGCCAACATTTTTCGCGGCCACGGCCGAACGATCCCGACCGCCGCGCAGATTTGTCGCTGCGCGTGCGTGTGGCGGATTGAACACCGATGCCGGGTGCGCTCCGAAGGCGAAGGCCAGACGTTCGAATCGTGTCGCGTGCGCCACTTCGGTACCAAACTGGGCCGTCTTTGCGCCCGAGGCACCGACCAGCGTGCGCAGGAGCGCGCTTTCGATCCCATGATGCGAAGCTCTTTCGCGTCCACTTCGACGCGTTGGGCGAGCGCGCGGAGGTAGTCGCGCCGGTAGCTCTTCGAGTCAGTCCTCATGCGTTTGCGGGCCTGGCTGGCGAGGTTTTGATTGCCTGGGGTGTGATGCTCGGCCCAGCCCGATCCAGCGCACCCTCAGCCTGCTCTGCGCCAGCGCGGGCTCTTGTTGCGCTGCGCCTTCAGCGCCGCCCGCACATGCTGGGTCTCCAGGCAGATCGCCGGCAGGCGAAGCTTGAGCAACTCGGGATGCAGCCACGGCAACAGCGCCCCGGCCTCGTGGCCGACCCGCCTTAAGCGGCCGAGATATGGCGCCAGTGCTCCCCTGACCGCATTCGGGTCGGTCATCACCGCGACCTCCAGCAGCACTTCGCCCTTGTCGTCGACCACGCAAATCGTGGTTCGATCCATGCCGACATCCAGCCCGCAGAAGAACTCCATTGCGCGCCTCCTGTGTGGTCGAGAGCGCTCATTCTGCATGGCCGCCGCTGTCGCGTCAGCTGACGGACGGTCAGGCCGATAACGGACGGCAGTCCTAATCGGTCGAGATCCACACCTACTCGGTCGGTAAGGTTGGGTATTGTCGATAGCGGACCAGGAGGCGGACATGGCAATGCCGACGCGAATGACCCTGGCTGTGTGAAAACGCTGCGCGGCTGTTATGATTCTCCAGTGATTCTTTTGGGGGAATCGATGAGGCGCTTCGTTGAAGAGG